>CAIWCC010000170.1 GCA_903911085.1 uncultured Bacteroidales bacterium
ACTCGTTGTTGCCTGACCAGCGGCATACTGAGAAGTAACATAAGCTCCAGTAGCATCATTTTTATATACATTAATATAATAACCAATTGCATTTGGCACAGCTGTCCAGTTGGCAGTAAAGCTGGTGGAAGTGATATTGGTCGGAGTTTGAACAGTTGGCGCTGTAAGTTTCGCATAACTTGTTACCCACGATAATACCGGATAACCTCCATTGAAATTTGGGTTTACATCTGCACTCCAAACGGTTGGATCTTGGCTATTATTTAACGTAGAAGCATAACCCTGCAAAGTAGCTGCATCTGCTACTGAAGTACCATCGTTTGCAATGGTATTTATTCCCGAGCTTGCCAAAAAATAGCTGTTGGTTACTGTACCAGTGCCGCCTCCTGTAGCTCCGTAAAGCTGACCAGCAATTGGCTCTTTCACATTTCCGGTAATACTTCCTGTATTATAACAGTTAAGAATTGTCCCAAAAAATCGTGTATTAGCGCTACCTACATAACCAAGAATTCCACCGGCACAGTTTGTTGCTGCAACAGTTGCTGAGGCTTTTATTAATCCAGTATTATAGCAATTCTTAATGTCTAACACTCCATTTGTATTGGTATATCCATAACCAATTATTCCACCAGAACCACCTCCACTGAGAGTTATTGCTGCAGTATTAAAACATTTGTCAATGGTTAGATAACCATGACCATTTCCTATAATACCTCCCGAATAAGAAACAGCATTAACAGCACCTCTGTTATAACAATTCCTTACATAACTTTTATCCGAAGCACCGTTGGTTGCCAATGCTTGAAAAGAAGCAGCTATTCCTGCAGTGTATGAATTAGAAGCTTGAGTGGATTTAATAGCACCAGTGTTTCCACAATATTCAATTATTGAAACACCATCCGCTCTGCCCACTATACCTGCTGAATAGGATAATCCAATAACTGGAATGGCATTTTTACAGTTGGAAATTTGTGCATATTGACATCTTGCAGCAATACCGGCTGCGTAACTTTGAGTTGTTGTGATTGACCCCGAACCAATAGTTACATTTTTTACAATTGCACTTAGAATGGATACCGAAGTTCCTTGTAAATAGCCAAATAATCCCTGATTTACTGCTGTAGAATTGATATAAATATTGCTGATAATATGGTTATCACCATCAAATATCCCGGCAAAAGCAGTAGTTGATGTTGAACCAATTGGTGTCCAAGTTTTTGTTGGCCCGTTTAAATCAATATCCGCAGTGAGCTTGTAATACTTTCCAGAAGTATTACCATTTGTTGTCTGACCTGCAGCATTTGCTTGTGAAGCCAAGTACGCCAATTGTTCAGCAGTTGCAATTTGATAAGGATCGGCTAAAGTTCCAGCTCCACCAGCATAAGAAGCAGCAGTTGTTCCATCCCAAGGTGCAGCTATTGCAGAAAAAGCCATCTGCATGCAAAATACTAAAGTAAGTAATTTTTTCATATTGATTGAATTTAAAAAGTTTAAAATTTGATGATTAGTCTATTAACTCAAATTAGTTTGCAAAAATGAGACAATATTTTAAAAGAGGACTGAAAGTATTGTGCATAAATTTTGAAATATAGTGCAGAAATGAATCTATTTATTTCCTTATTATCAAAACTTTAAAAATAATACACTAAATTTGCCCTGGTTATCGCTATCATCATTACATTATGAAACGACTCACTTTCTTAATCGCACTTAATTGTCTGTTTATTAGTTTGTTCTCGAATGAGATTTCGTTCGAACATTTGGGCTTTGAAAAGGGCTTAACACAGATTACTGTTTTTGCATTGTATCAGGACGAAAATGGTGGAATTTGGATTGGTACAAACGATGGGTTGATGCGCTATAATGGGAATACTGTTGAGAGTTTGGTGTATTCGAAACAAGAGTCCGATTTAATTTCGGGATTTGTAGCTACCATCTGCGGCGACAAGCAAGGTCATGTGTATGCACTTATTAATAACCGAATTGTGGAGTATGACATGCGAATGCAAGAACTGCAGGCCTTAACTTTATCTAATGAACTTCAAAATAAACATATTTCGGCTATTCAACAAGGGAAAGATGGTTTGTGGATAGCAATGGCGAATACCGTTTATTTATATAGAAATGGAAAAACAACAAAATATGCTTCGCTCTCGTCAAAGAATTTAAGTATAACTGCTTTGTGCCAAACACTTGATGGTAAATTAATTGTAGGGACACTCGAAAAAGGGGTTTTTATTATTGATGGAGCACAAAAACAATACAATTTTCTGCCAACTTGCGTCAATGTAAACCTGATTTACGAAGATAGCCAACGAAATATATGGATTTGCACCAGCGAAAGCGGACTTTACAAAATTGATAATCAACTTCAAATCAAATCTTTCACAGCCAGCAATATCGATACATCAAGGATTTCGAGCAATATTGTACGAAGTGTGTGCGAAGATAACAACAACAACCTGTGGATTGGCACTTTTGCCGGATTGGACAAATTAAACCTATCTACCAATGGCATCGAGCATGTTGGGCTATCAACCGATAAACGGCATAGTTTGAGCAGTCAATCCATTCGATGCTTAACCAAAGACACGCAAGGAACTATCTGGATTGGAACTTATTATGGTGGTATTAATTACTTTAATCCCGACCCCGAGGTTTTTCAGTATTTCGATTTTAAAAAATCGCAGTCCGATTTTTTGTATCCCATAGTTGGTAAAATTATTGAGGATATTCGGGGCGATTTTTGGATTTGTAGCGATGGAAAAGGATTAATTTATTATAATAAAAAAGATAAAAACTATCGTTTTTTTTCGACAGATAATAGTGGAATTTCAGCCAATAACATTAAAAGTATCTACTACGATGCAACAGCTGATGTTTTATGGATTGGCACATATCGAAATGGTTTAAACCGATTTGACCTTAAAAGTAAACAATTTACACATTTCGGTATTGGAGGTAGAAATGCCAGTATTCCAAACGAATTTCAGGAAACAGTTCAAGCTATAACCCCTTATCAGAATTTTCTTTTATTGGGAACATTGCATGGTATTTACAGTTTCAGTTTAAAGGACTCAAAAATGACTCAACTCCCGTTTAGCGAAACGACTCGTGATTTTCTGACTGTAAATAACTACCTCTGGATAGCCAAACCTAACGGTTTATTGAAATACAATATTTCAACCAAAAAAATTGAAAAAGAATACAAACAAGACAATGAATCCCAAAATAAACTACCAAAAAACAGAATAACCAAACTTTTTGTAGATAGTAAAAAACGATTTTGGATAGCTACAGATGGCGGCGGAATAGTTCTTTTCGATGAAAGCAAAAACAGCTTTATAACCTATAATTCAGCAACTTGTGGCATCGAAAGTGATAATGTGAGTTGTCTGTCCGAATCAAAATACGGGTATTTGTTAGTTGGCACAAACAAGGGCTTTTCGCGCATTGACGTGGAAAAGAAAAAGAGTTTTAATTATAGTTCCAAAAATGGTTTTTCGCTATTATCACTCAATTATGGAAGCATTTTTACCTCCTCAACAGGTGAATTAATTATGGGAGGGATTGATGGAATGACTATATTCAGAGAAGAGTCTTTGTCTAACTTTGGAAAACTTTTCAAAATCAGATTCACCGACTTGTGGGTAAATAATCGGAAAGTAATACCTGACGACGAAACGAATATCTTGAAAAATGCATTACCATATACCACCGATTTAGAATTCACACACGACCAGCGTATAATCTCATTTGCTTTTGCTACCGATAATTATGTGAAAATTAACCAACCTAATTTTCAGTACAAGTTGGAAGGATTTGACAAACAATGGATTGATATTGACCCCGAAAATTCTATTAATTACATGAACTTACCTTCGGGAGAGTACACCTTAAAAGTTCGTAGTTTGGTGAATGAAAATGCTGAAAATGGGGAAGAAATAGCACTGCAAATATCTGTTTTGCGACCCATTTACGCCCGTTGGTATGCCTACTTACTTTATTTTATTATAATTGTTGGTATTTCGGGATGGCTATTTCGGTTTTATCAATCACGTCTTATTTTGCGAACTTCGTTGGAATACGAGCGGCGCGAAAAAGAACAAAATGAAATAGTAAATCAATCGAAATTGCGTTTTTTTACGAATATTTCGCATGAATTCCGTACACCACTTACATTGATTATGGGTCAGTTGGAAATGCTAATGCAATCGTCAAAAATTGCTCCCAACTTTTACAAAAGCATAGTGAATATACACAATAATGCTGTGAAAATGCATCAGCTAATCACCGAATTACTCGATTTCAGAAAGCAGGAACAAGGCTTTAAAAAATTAAAAGTAAGCGAGCAGGATATTGTAGAATATATGCGGGAGATTTTTGTGTCGTTTCAGGAATTTGCAAAATTTCATAATGTTGAGCTTACTTTCGACACAAATAAAGTAACAATACCATTATTCTTCGATTATATTGAACTACAAAAAGTATTTTACAATCTCATTTCAAACGCATTCAAATTTACCCCCAAAGGAGGAAGAATTACTGTTATCATCGAAGCCAGCGCAACTAATGTAAAAATTGGTGTTTCGGATACCGGAATTGGAATTTCGAAAGATAATCTCGAGAAAATATTCGACCGCTTCTATCAGGCAGATAATGAAGATGATAGCAGTTTACAGAACAAAGGCACTGGTATTGGTCTGGCTCTGGCAAAAGGAATAGTGGAGCTTCATAAAGGCAAAATTTCGGTTACGAGTGACGCTTCGTATGGCAGTGTCTTTACTGTGGAACTTTTAACCGGAAAATCGCACTTTACAAATAATACGCAGGCTGAAATAATTGAGAAACACGAAGATTCGAACGCTGACTATAAAATACTTACAGTTTTTGATAAAGAGTTTCTGAGCGAGGCAAGTGAAACTCAACGAAATAACTTTTCCGAAAAACCGACAGTATTAATTGTTGAAGATAACGAAAGTCTGCGTCAAATGCTGGTACAACTTTTTGATTCGATGTACAGTATCCTGGAGGCGAACAATGGATTAATTGGCTATAAAATGGCATTAGATAAACATCCTGATTTAATAATAAGCGATGTAATGATGCCCGAAATGAATGGGAACGAAATGTGTACGAAACTAAAAAGCAATTTCGAAACCTGTCACATACCCGTGGTATTGCTTACAGCACAAACCAGTCCTGAACAAAACATTGATGGTTTAAAACGAGGTGCCGACGATTATATAACCAAGCCTTTTAATGTCAAAATATTAGTAACCCGTTGTAATAATTTACTATTGGGCCGAAAAATTCTTCAGGAAAAATTCAGCAAACAAATTGATACAAAAGCCTTTAATATTGCCACCAATGAGTTAGACCAAAAATTTATTGAAAAAGCAATAGCAATTGTTGAAAAGCATATAAGTATGGAATCGCTTGATGTTACTCTTCTATGCTCCGAAATGGCCATCGGCCGCAGGGTGTTTTTCTATAAAATGAAAAGCATTACGGGCGAAACACCTAACGACTTTATTCAGAATATTAGGCTAAAAAAAGCAGCATGGATGATTCAAAATATCCCTAACAAAACTATCGCTGAAATTTCCGAAGAGTTAGGTTATAACTCTGTAAGCTACTTTGGAAAATGCTTTAAAGCTAAATTTGGGGTTGTACCATCGGAGTATAAAAAATCTTTCGAAAATCAAATGCAGCCAAAATAGAAGCTGGATTACTTGCTTCTAAACTGCATTTTTTCTCCAGTCATGATTACACCGCTTGGATGAATTACCACAGCTCTGAATTCATAGGTTTTACCTTTTTCTGCTTTAAGAAAATCCTGAGAAAAATCACCTACAGCACTTTGAGGATTAATTTGCTCTGTTCTGTTCCATTTTGTATCATACAGATTTTCGACAAATCCACCATAAAGTCGCCATTCGAAACAAACTTTCAGCTCTTTGGCATCACCCATATTCAATATTTTTCCTTTTAAAGTTACAGTTCCACCTGCAATATTTGCAGCTACAGTTTCAAAAACAGGAGGTATAAATGCAGGCTCAACATTTTCCAGTTTCACAGTTATTGGATTTGGCCATTTGTTGTTATTGTAAATTCGTTGAGCACGAACTACTGATATTTGCAGACCATTTTCCTTTTGTGTAAAACGTGAGGTTGCATCAATGTTATTGGCATATTCAACCACTTTATCGTTCTGCCCCAACACACTAATTTTGGTTTGTGGAGTTGCTTTAATTGAGCCTAACACAAAATCCTTGCGAGCACCTTTTGCCCAATCAGGGATTCCAGTAATCACAGCATAAACTGTCTTTTTGTCTTTTGAGGCGGTGAACCATAAATTATTTTCATTACACACAATCCACGGACGTACATTTTCAATGGCTTCGTGATTGATAAAATTCCATGCAGAAAGTTCTGTAAGTCTCCGTTCTTCGGGGTCAGCAATTATGCCATCTGGTTTTGGACCTACATTCAATAATAAATTACCCCCTTTGGCTCTGGTTTCCACTAGAATTTCAATCAATCGGGTTCCTGATTTCATTTCATCGTTAGTTGGTTTATATTGCCACTGTGTGCCCATAGTTAGGTTCGATTCCCATAATCGGTCTATGATTGCTCCTGGAACGGTTTGCTCGGGCGAATGAATAGCACCACGTGTAATAACAACATTTGGTTGAAGCTTCCAGGCTTCATCCATACACTCTTCTTTAGGTGCACCATCGATAAAAAACACATCAACATTGCCATATTGCGTAAACAGCTCATTTGTTTGCTTACGGATTAAATCTACATAAGCTGATCTTTGTTGAGGCGTAAGTTTCACACCACCTCTTTTTACAACTATTTTATTATCATACAAAAACTTAAAATCTTCAGGAGAATAATAAATACCCACTGCAAGACCTGCCTTGCGTGCACCTTCAACAAATTCTTTCAACAAATCTTTTTTGAAAGGAGTATTTGTAATTTTAAAATCTGTTGTTTTTGTGTCCCACAATCAAAAACCAGAGTGGTGCTTCGCTTTCAGACAAATATATTTTGCACCTGCCAATTTTGCCTGAAGAGCCATACGATAGGCATCGTATTTATAGGGGTCAAATGTTTTGGGAAGCTCGTTGATATATCGATTCATATAATCATCCGAAGCACCCACCATAGAATGACTTATTACGATTCCCAACTGACTGTCAACCCCCCAATGTAAAAACAAGCCAAAACCAAGGTCGCGAAGCCATTCCTGACGTTCGGCTTTATTTCTATTACCAACAATAGTGTTGTCATTTTCTTCTTTTTGTGCAAAAAGTTGATTTGCTGTAGCAAAAAGAATAACTGTAAAAAGTAGTGTTTTTAACGTTGTTTTCATGTGATAGATATGAATTAGAATAAGTTATTATTTATCATTGGTTGTTTCCCAATTGTCTGTTCTAAAAGGAGAAGCAGGTAATTCTTCTTTGTTGAATAAATTTGTATCAGGTGAGTTTGCCCAGCCCATTCTCACTGCTTCTGGTTTGCTGATTTTTTGAGAAGATACGATAATTTTTTTTCCTTTTATAATGGCTTTTGCAGGAATAAACATTTTATCTTCACCTGCAATAACAAACCCTTTTAACGAACCACATTTGGAAAGTAAGCCACTTCCTGCAAAGTCGAACCTCAGTTCGATTTTATTTCTACTGATTTTCATCGATTTATAAACAGGACCAGAGTAGACTATATTTTGTTTGTAAGCTAATGCTCTGGCAGCTAGTGCCAATCGTTCGCCCACTGGGCGCTTATTAATTGGGTGTATGTCAGTAGAATCACCACAATCAACTGTTACAACCATTGCTGTATTTGTTGTATTTTTCCAACTAAGGAGTTGTGACTCCCGAATTTCAGGAGATACAGTTCGATAAGGTGCCACTTGCACAAAAAGAAAAGGGAAATCACCAATACCCCATTGTCTGCGCCAATCTGCAATCATAGCTGGAAAAAGTGTTTGATAGCGTTTGGCACTGCTCGAATTTGATTCTCCCTGATACCATACAACCCCTTTTATAGCATAAGGAATTAGTGGAGCAATCATACCATTAAATAATCCGCCACAAGTACCCGAATAATAAGGATTTACAGGAGCGGTTGGTTTAATTGGAATAACATTTTGATTTGAAACTGCCATAGCAGAATCATTTTGCCATTTGGTTAGTAACGAATCTTTCGTCAGATTATATTTTTCTAATTGTAGAGGATAATTCCGGACATACTTATCATAACTTTCAATCAAACTTTTCAACGCAGGGTTACTCTCGAAAACAGTTCTATCTGTCCACTTTTCCGCCTGAGTACCACCTACTGACGAATGAATAATTCCAATCGGCACATGCTGATTTATGGCAATGGAACGTGCAAAATAAAAACCCACAGCAGTAAAATTCTTCACACTGTTTGAATTACACTCTACCCATTTACTCTTCACATCATCCACTTTTGTACCTGATGGATTTTTGGGAACATTGAATTGCCTGATTTGCGGAAAATTTTGAGCATCTATAATATCCTCATTTGCATTTAAAATGGTTTTATCACCTTGTTTCCAACCTAATTTACGTTCCATATTACTTTGTCCGCTGCAAATCCACACTTCACCTATGAGAATATTTTTAATTGTAATAGTACTATCCTTCCCCGATATAATTAGATTTTGAGGAATCCTTTTTTCACTCATAGGCTTCAAAACAACCAACCATTTTCCATTTGTTGCAACAGTTTCAATTTTTTGCCCATTAAACTCAACCACTATTTTCTCACCACTTTCACCAATACCCCAAATAGGTATCTGTACATTTCGTTGGAAAACTGCATTTTCACTAAATAAACTATTCGGAGCTAAATTAATAGCCAATATTTTAGTGGTTGTGCTAAATAAAAGTATGAAAATCAAGAAAATATATTTTTTCATAAAACAATTGTTTCAACTATAGTTATTAAAAAATCTTAAGCATCTTTATCAATTTTGTAATACTTAGAAATTAATCACTTAAGCACTTCAAATTTACCCTTCACCTTAATATTTTCCGAGCTTTGTCCAATCAACACTTCAAAAATTCCGGGTTCAACCACCCAGTTCATATCTTTGTCTAACAATTCCAAATCCTGAGGTTTTAGCTTGAAATTCACGGTTTTTGTTTCGTTTGGATTCAACGTTATACGTTCGAAACCTCTTAGTTGCGATTCGTAAACGGTTACACTGCTAACTAAATCTTTTACATAAAGCTGAACTACTTCATCGCCTTTTCTGCTACCGGTATTTGTAATATCAACAGAAACAGATATTTCACCCTGTGAATGTTGTATTTCGGGACTAACTTTCATATTCTTGTATTCAAAAGTGGTGTAGCTTAGCCCGTATCCAAACGGATAAAGTGCACCTTCTACAGCCGTATTCCCTGAACCATTGGGGCCACTGAGTGACTGACGGGCATGTGAACCTGGTTTAAAAGGGAAATTCAACTCTATCTGACCCACAGATTTTGGGAAAGTGACAGAAAGTTTGCCTCCCGGATTATTATCCCCAAAAATAGTTTCAGCAATGGCTTGTCCGCCTAATGCATTTGGAAACCAAGCTTCGAGAATAGCAGGAAGGAACTTGTTTTCCCAATTTAAGGTCAATGGTTGTCCGTTAATCAGTACCAGCACAATTGGTTTCTCTGTTTCTTTTAATGCCTGTAATAATTGTAACTGACGACCCGGAAGACCCAAACCTGTGCGTGTACGGCTTTCACCGCAACGCTGTTCATCCTGTCCGACGACTGCAATAATTACATCAGATAATTTAGCTTTTTCTACCGCTTCTTTAATCTGTAGTTGTTCAGCACTTGTCAATTCCGTAGGTATTATTTCGCTTTCAGGCCATGTAGCATCTATTACATCACAACCTTTTACATAATCCACTTTGGCGATTTTGCCTGCATAGTTTCGTATTCCATCCAGCACATTTGTAATCTCAAGATTTTGAGGTCCATAACGACTTACATACACATCTTTATTGGTTGCCAATGGGCCTGTTACCAATATATTTTTTAGTGATTTTAAGTTCAAAGGTAACAAATTATTTTCATTTTTCAACAAAACGATTGACTCACGAGCCATTTGCAATACAAAATCCTTGGTGTCAGGCGAAGCTACAATTTTGTCAGCCGCTTTCGTATCTTTTACGTAAGGAGCATCGAACAATCCGAGCTGGAATTTAACCTGCAACACATCAGCTACATTTCTGTCCAATATTTTCATACTGAGTTTACCTTCGTTTACCAATTCACGAAGCGGGAGAATATAATCTTGTGGTGGTGTAAATTGAGTTCTCACATTTAGTCCTGCTTCGGCTACCTGACGAACTGCTTCCTTGTAATTACCCGCCACATGATGTTTAGTTTGAACAAATTCTACTGCTTCACTATCCGAAACAATAAAACCCTTGAAACCGTATTGATTGCGAAGCAATTCTGTCAGAAAATAATAGCTGGCACTTACTGGTACACCATCCCAATCGTTGTAACTGCTCATTACACCCATGGGGTGCGATTCGCTCACAATTTTCCGATAAGGGTATAAATGCAGTTGATGCATTTCGCGTGGAGCTACATGTGGGTCAGTTCGAGCATCGCCATCTCGTCCACCCTTTGGCACACTGTAAACGGCGTAATGTTTGAGTGTTGCCGCAACCCCTTGTGATTGAATGCCTTCTACCATTTGTTGTCCGAGCGCAGTAACGTGGTAAGGTTCTTCGCCGTAACATTCCAATACGCGTCCCCAACGTGGGTCACGGGCAAGGTCGAGAATGGGTGCATATACATTGGTATAACCCAGCGCTTTTGCTTCCCTGCCTGCAATTATACCAGCCTGACCAACCAATGCTTTATTCCAGGTACTTCCGATAGCAATGGGTGCAGGAAATGGTGTGGCACGGTCGTGGTTCAAGCCATGTATGCCTTCGTTGGAGAAATCGACTGGAATACCGAGGCGTGTTTCTTCTATAAACCAACGTTGAATGGTGTTAATAGCTTCGGCATGTTTACTGAAAGGAAATGAATACTGCGTTTTTTTAAGGCCATTCAGCTGTTCATCTATATTGGCAATGCCGTCCTTCCATATTTCGTTTTTCCAATCTGGCGTTGGCAATTCGTCTTTCAAA
>CAIWCC010000171.1 GCA_903911085.1 uncultured Bacteroidales bacterium
ATTATGCAGGTGGAAAAGGACTGCTGGAAGTAATGGTGGTATGAGCAAAAGAACGGATTAAAAATCCTAAGAATACAAGAGTTGGGATTAGAAATAAATCCCAACAACCAAGTAGCATTATTGTACATTTAAAGAATATATCTGGGGGGACGGGGGATTAGAAAAAAAATCCCAACAACGAACTAGCATTATTGTACATTTAAAGAATATATCTGGGGGGACGGGGAAGATACGGAAAGAATTTCGGGAATTCTAGTAATTTTATCCCAGATGGAATGGGTCCAAATCTAGAACGATTTGGAGGAAGACCATATCATTATATATCACGTCAACTTATTTATTATATACCATAAGGATAAGTAGTAGTTAAAAATTAATTATCAGGAATTTTTTATATATGGAAATTTTTATAGCAATAATAGACTTTTTAATTTTGGGGTTATTATTAGTAATACCCATTTTATTACTTTTTCTTTTAGGAAAATTAAATACTAATTATTATAGCATTTATTATTTCTTGATAGGACTACTCTTGGCAGGTGTAATAATTTATTTTTTCGCATGGTGGTCATACCAGTCTAATTGTTTTTTACTTGAATATTATGGTTATAATATAAATGGATTGAATGAAACCGAATTATTTGAGAAAGTGTTGCCTGAAAATAAAGAACGTGTAATAAATATTGAGAAATCTATAATGGGGATAGGCTGGACATTAAAAGCAATATTCGGGTTTGTCGTATTCTTTCCTTATTTGTGTCTTATTTCCATTATCAATAGATTTTTAGAAAAAAGCAAAATATGAAGATTCTACTGCACTCTACAGCATATTTCGTTTGACTTGAGATGTGTTTTTTTGATTTAAGTTATAATTATCCCGACCCTTATGTAGGTTCTGGGATGACGAATGATTTTAATCGTTATATTTATTGTAGGAATAACCCGATGATGTTTACTGACCCGAGTGGGGAGTCTCCATGGTCGTGGATAAAAGACCAATGGAATAATTTTTCAAATTTCATGAACAAAACTTTTCCTAAAGGTTTTGAAGTAAAATTTGGAGCTGGCTTACCTGGTAATTCTGGGGGAGGCTTCTCTTATAATGTAAATTTAAATGGTAACTCCAGCTTCGGAGGTAATTATAAAAATGGTACATTTACAACAACAAGTAATTATAATGGATATGTATCAAGCTCCTATAACCCAGAACAAGTTGTAGTTCAAGCTGAACAAAGTGCAAGAGGTGAGTATTTTGGACAAAAAACTTTTGAATCGGCTTATAACTTTATGGTAAATATAGCTAATTTGGCATTTAAACAAAGTGAATATGATAAATTGTATGGAAATGAAACACAACAAGGTATATCAAATGATTTTGATAATGCTATGAACGTTGCAGGTACAACTTTTGGCGTGGGTGCAGCAACTGAGGAAATGTCCAAATTAGGGTATGAAAATTTCGAACTCGTAGCTAAGCCCTTTGTTCTTTATAATGCATATACAGCAGGGAGATTAGCTTACAGCGCCAACGCAACAGCAATAAATTTTACAGATTTTGGTATGGGTTTGTTAGATGCGGGGGCTGCATTTAAGTGGTTCGGCAGTGCAAATATATATGTGGGGTTTGCTACTTTAGTATATGGTATTGGCAGAATTGGTTACGATTATTATCAATCAAGTTCCATAAATTATTATAGTCCTATATATCAAAAAAACGGTAAATCTGTAAGAATATGGTAAGGAGTAAAAGTATCATAGTTAGACTTTTTTATACTATTTGGGCTGATATTATTATTAGGTATCGCAAACAACATCCAGATAATACTGATGGTTACATTAGATATATGTTAATACTTTATGTTTCAACTGTTAACGCTATGAGTATATGGCAAATATTCTCTATATTTGAATTTTTTGGATTGATAAAAATACACTGGGCGGAGTTTCATATTTTTCCAACAGAAAGGCTCAATGGAGGTTTATCATATTTTTTTATGTTTGTTTTTCCTTGCATGCTGATAAATTACTTTTTAATTTTTTGGAGAAAAAGATATATCAAAATCATAGGTGTTTACGCCACTGAAAAGGGAAACTATGGTGATATTTATTTAAAAACAGTAATAATCACAGTAGCAATACTTGTTTTTGGTTATGGTATTATCTCTGGTAATATATTTAAATTATAACTGGAAACTCCATTATCGGTAGATAGAAAACCTCTCCCAATGTTTAGACGTGGATTTACTGGACACGAGCATCTCATTCCTTTTACTGGTGATAATGGTGGAAGGTTGATTAATATGAATGCCCGATTGTATGACCCTATATTGGGTAGGTTTTTAGCTCCCGACCCTTATGTTGGCTCTGGTTTGACAAATGATTTCAATCGGTATATCTATTGTAGAAATAATCCATTGATGTTTACTGACCCGAGTGGAAAGTTTGTTCAATGGATTGTAGCAGGAATAATAATAGCTGCGAAATCTTACTACGACGGGTATAATGCAAATCACAATGAAGCAAATCCTCTAAATTGGGACTGGAAAAAAGCAACATTCTCTGTTGGTTTTGGCGGTAGTCTCAGTTGAGCGTAGCGTAGTTTGGTGGTCTTGGTTGTTCGGCGTATGGCTCTAGCCTACGTCGGGTGGGTAGCAAGGCTCTGCCTTGCATATTCAAATATAATTTGGAAAGCAAAGCTTTCCTTCTAGCTGCGACGTAGGCTGGAGCCATATGCCGAACTTAAACTACGCAGAATTACGCTACGGGGAACGGGGGACGAAGGAAGGAATATACTAACAATTAAAACTCTGAATTTTGAAGACAAATTTAAAATGGCAGTTGACAATATCTGCATTATGCTTAATAATATCTAGTTGTGGCAACAACCCAGATATACCAACAAACACTTACAACACTATGTCTGGTACAATTGCCGACTATACAACAGGAGCAGTTGACTCCTTAAAGTGTTTTTCCAATAACAATGATTTAGTAGGTACATGTGCAGTTTCTACAGATGGGAAATTTTCAATCACATTGTCTATTCCAACGGGAAATAAAATTGGAAAACTAAACAATCTCACAGTAAGTGACACTAGTGCGATTGTTTCAACAGCCTTAACAATAGGATATAAAAATGGAATAAAAAAAGGGTTTATTTTTAAAACCAACATGACCAATCCAACCAATTCTGCCAATATAGGAATTGGCAATGTAATAATAGTGTTCTGCTATAGCGATAGAGACTTAACTATTAAGGGTACAAATAATGTTTCTTCAACAGAATCAATTATATGGGACGCCACATTAAAAAAAGGCTGGAACGAGATGACCATGGAAGCACCATCAACTCAGTCTATATTATATTCTACTACTATTCCACCCGATTTGAAATGGAGATTATTTCCTAATTGAGATAAAGTTTTATAGTCAAGATTGATTGGAACCATATTCACACTCCCTCTCGTTTGCAACGAGAGGTTAATGGTGAAGCGTTTGTAACGCTACATTTATACTAAAAAACAAATTCAAACGAAGGAAAAAAAGATATGATTTAATGCTTTTTGTAAACAAATAACCAATTAACCCCTCGTTTGGAAACGAGGGGGAGGAGGAGTTTGCAACGAGGGGGAGAACGCTACATTTGATTTCTAATTCTGTCCACAAAAAAAGGCTGTCCTAATGTTTGGGAACAGCCTTTTGAATTTTTGTTTTCAACCGATTATTTTTTGAAAAGTGGAACAGCCACATTGTACGAAAAGGTTTGACTTTTATCACCTCGAGTAGCACCAAACAGGTAAATTGGTTTTCCTTTTTCCATCAATAAGCAAGGGCGTTCAAGTTGAGAAATGCTTTTTTCACCACCTTCCCACAAAAATGGATTGCTAATAACTTTAGGATGCGCAGCAGCTTTCCAATTTTTTCCATCTGGCGACAATAACAATGCCCAACCACCACTATTTCCTGTAAATTCACCAATTACATCGCGTACAATGGCATAATAATATCCATTTTTGTACCATAAATATGGATCTTCAGCTATCATGTGAGCATTGGTCTCGCTGCCTGTTTCAAATATTGATTTCGGTTCTTTGATAAATGGACCGAGCGGAGAAGTTGCAAAAGCACCACCAAATCGTACTTTTCCACCTCTATAGTCACTTCCTTTGGCTACTTGTTTGTAAACCATTAGCAACTTCCCGTTATCGTTGGCTGCTACACTTGGATTTGTAACTACATGATAATCGAAATTGTTATCTTTTGATTTATCGACATCCAACACGGGTTTATCAAATCGTTTCCAATCACCGTCGAGGCTATTTGCTACAGCTACTCCTATTCGTTGGGTGTTTCTATAACTGTACCATTCGGGACTGTGCATGCTATTTGCAGGAAAATTAATTGCCGTTGCTGAACAAGTTCCAATATAATAAAGGTAGTATTTGCCTTTGTAGAATGTGAGTGACGGATTGTGAGTGGCACTTCCATCCCAATACTTCAACCCACGAGCGGGTAATGCTACCTTTAGGTGTTTGTAAGGCCCTTCTGGCTTTTCTGAAACCGCTACAGCTATTTCGCAAGTTATACACCACGAATAATAACCGTCTTTTTTGGGCCAGCGGGAGTAAAGCATATAATACTTACCATCTTTATTTTTCATTACCGAACCACACCAAATATAATAATCGGGGTCGATAAATTTATTGTTTAATGGAACTGGCTGTACCGAATCACCAATGTTATAATCAATTAGAACTGGTTGTGTTGCTTTAGCCTGCGCATAAATATTGATGCTAAATGCTGCTGAAAGAAGCAGTATTATCCCGAACTTTATTTTTATTTGAAATGACATATAAAATGTTTGACAATTAATTAATAACTATTTTTTTGCATTCTGCCAATTTACCATCAACCAATAATCGAATTAAGTAAATGCCTTTATTTAGTTTTTCGTTTCTTATTTTATAGAAATAGCGATCTGCGGTCAAATATTGCTCGTTTACAATTGATTGAACTTCACTACCATAAAGTGAATATATGCCAATAGAAACTCGTGAGTTTTTAGCCAGATTGAGAATGGCCGTTGTATTTGACGAGTTATTATAGATGCTAATGTTTGATTCATTGGAATAAATACTGCTAATTGCAGTTGGAGGACTTACGTTTTCAAACAATACCGCATCTGCAATCGTTGATCCTGGAGCTTTAGCCGAAAGTTTCACATAACCTTCTGTTCCCGCTTTAAAGCGATATTTACCCAATAAATTCCAAATGCTACCATTTGTTTGCTGATTAATGGTTAAGTTAACTGTGCTGTCAGCACATAGTATTTCTACTGGTGCTTGCGACGGTCTGCCACCACCTTCAGTCCAATTCATATAAACTCGATATAGTCCTGTTGTAGGAATAGTTGGTGTCCATTTTACCCATTTTGCCGTGTCGGCAGCAGTACTTCCATCTTGCATATAATTAGTGCCAATATATCCTGAAGCGTAAACACTTGTTGGCCATGGACTATCGAAAGTACATGCAGCATCTGTGTTATCAACAATAATTTGAGGATTTTTTGGGTCAGGTCCTACTGGTTCTTTTATTACTAAAGTATCGCCGGCAGCAGGTATTCCTGCAGTAATATATGATTTCAATTCAGTGAGGTAGCTTTCATATAAGTTGCGTGGCATTGCATTGTGTTTTTTGCAAAGGGCAGCTGCAAGTCCTACTACTTCGCCCATCATTCCAGTTGTTTTCATTACGCGTACTGTTCCAAGCGCATCTTGTGTGACACTTATATTACGTCCTGCCATAAACAAATTGTTGACGTTGCGTGAATATAGGCAGCGGTAAGGTATATAAAATGGACGTTTAAATGCTGTTTGAATATCTATTGAAATAAATTCTTCACCTTCAAATGAAGCTTGAAAAGCTGGTCGTGGAACATGCACATCCATATTCCAGCCAATAGCAACAAATCCATCTGGATACAATACGTTGTTAACTAACACGTCTTTGTTCAATTGAATATCACCCAATAACATGCGTGATTCTCGTTTTCCAGTAACATAAGCAGCCCAGTTTAATTTATAGTTGGGATAAATTTTATCCACATTCTTCACACAATCCCAAGCGCCATACATAGCCCTAAAATTATAATCGCGAATGTATTCTACTTCAGTGAGAGGGTTGTGGCTAAAGCCCGATTCCCAATACCAGCCGCCTAATGCACTTATTCCGCTAGTGTTATATGAACCTGCAATGCCTGGTCTGCCAGGGAATGGTTTTGTGCTCAAATCGAGCGCCCAAGTAAGTGTGGGGAATGGCTGCGGTGTAGTATATTGTTTCAAATTCCATAAATTTGAATTTCCCATGTGTTTTGTAACGTCAATTTCGTAGTCAGCTCCTGCCAAATAACCAATTGTTCCATCGCCTGTACAATCCGAAAAATAAGTACCAAAAAGCTCAATGCGTTCTGCTGTACTGACATTCTCTGCTAACACGGATTTGATGGTTTGAGCGGAAATTGTTACTGAATCTGCACGATAATTCATAAATAAGGTAATGTTTTTCTCGGCCTTCAAAATATTCATTCTTTTTGTATCGTCGAAAACACTGTCATTTCCATTACCTGGTGGGTAGTTTGGATTTGGAATAACTGTAAGTTCATTAACTATATTACCCAAATTTTTGTATGGCGCAACGTTGATACTTCCACCCAATCCTACACGCACCTCAGTACTGTTATTGCCACCTACTACCGGACGGTCTTGTACTAGTGCAACTTTTAAACCCAAACGTGCAGCACCAATTGCTGCAGTTATACCCGACATACCTGCTCCTACAACTACTAAATCGAATTTGCCAGCATCTTTTGGCAAAGCATTTCCTAACATGGTTTTTCTCCATGATGCTAACGCTGTGGCTTCATAAGGCGGAATAAAATTCGGATCTTTTGTGAATACAATTGCATCGCAACGACCTTCAAAACCAGTTAAATCGCATAATTTCAATAATACATCACTATTAGTTATGTTTACAATTCCACCATTTTGCCAGCTCCAAGTAGCATTTTTTGTACCAAATATTGTGTCTAGCTTCTGATTATTAATGCTTAACTGGAACTTTCCAGGTGCACCTTTTGCATTCCATTGCGCCACCCAATCTTTTGTTCTTACCCAAATTCGATAATTGCCTGTAGAGGGAAGTTTTACATTGGTGGATGCATCAGCCACTGGTGTACCGAGGCCGTGAGCTAATAAATATGGCGAGCCCATTTCAAGCATAAACTGCTGATCGAGTTCCCAGCCACCTTTGTTTTGGAATGACTCAGCTTCAACTAGAATCGTTTGAGCTGAAATGGTTTTGGAAGCTAATATTATCAGTACAAATAGGAAAAATTTAATTACTGAGCTATTGTGATTAAAGTTGTGCATTAGAACAATTTATTTGAGGTTTAAAAATAATATACAAAGATGTAATAATTAATTTATCTGATTTTATTTTTTTGTTACTAATGCTTATATTAATGTTACATAAATCAGCCGCGAACTCAAATTGTCAAATTATTGCTATGCAAAATGGTACGATTTAATTAAAAATGAACCAAAAATAGTGCATGGAACATTATTGAATGGAAAAGAAACAATAGTGAAAGATTTCATAGGTTTATTGAGAGTATTTTTGCACTTTCAATTTATTTATTCTAACTATATTTTAAAAAATCAAATCATGAGAACATTTACTTTACTTTTACTTTTAGTTGTGTCGGCTGCGTCTTTTGCAATTGACACTTATTTTGTTCGTGCTACGGGCGACGCTACTTCTTGGAGTACTCAGGCTATTGCTGATCCAGCTCAAGTGCTTACTATTACCGATATTTCGGAACTTAGAGCATACACAATCACTGGAAATGGAACTGTTGTTGGCACAGGTACAACATTTTATCTTGCAAAAGGAATTTATTCTGCCTCTGTATCAATTACAGCAGGCTATTATTTGGATTTGTATAACGGCGAAAAAATTTATGGTGGTTTTATTGGAAATGAAGCAACAATTGTGTTGGCCAACCGTGAACTTACCGACCGAGATGGTAATGGACTTGTGGAACCTTGGGAGATGAAAAACGAATCTGTTATCACAGGAAATTTTGTAACTACAAGAAATGCAATTCGTTTATTATCATTAAGATTGAATGCCGAAGCCGATGGTTTGACACTTAAAGATTTTGGTTATACCAAAGGTGGAACTGATGTAGGTGGACCTATTTTTATTGGTACTTATGCTGTTCCATCGACAGCTACCACTACTACTGCAGGCATTTTAAAAAACTGTGCTATTGTAAATGTTTCTGCTCAGGGGCGCGGTGGTGCTGCATTGATGACAAACGCGGATTCGAAAATTGAAAACTGCTTATTTGAACAATGTTTGTCGGTAGGGCAAACTTCAAGTTTTGATGGTTTTGGCGGTGCTGTTTACTTACACCGTAATGGTGGTCAGATAAAAAATTCTGTTTTCAGAAATAACAAAGCTGCATCTGCCGGTACTCGATATGGTAATGGTGGTGCAATATTTGCCGAAGCACCAGCTGCAGCTACAAATGCATATGTAATTATCGAAAACTCCCTTTTTTACAATAATTCTGCTCCAGGTGGCACTAGCACAACAAGTGGTTTTGGTGGTGCAGTACGTACAAACGGAATTGCTGGATACAGAGGTGCACAAATAATCAATTGTACATTTGCAAACAATGACAATAAATCCGCTACAAGTGGAAGTGTTGAAGTAATAAACAGTGGGATTATTGCAAATTGTATAAATTATGGTGGAACAATGGGTTTTAGAGCCAATACAGCTATTGCAAATTATTATCTCGAAAAATGTATTTCAACGGTTGCAAACTTAGATATGGCTGCTAATGCAACATCTTATCCAAATGTAATATTTGATGCTGCTGCCGATTTTGGTTTTGCGCGCCCTACAACATTTAGTGGTGCTACTTTTCCAGGCGATGCTGACTACGCAACAAAAATTGCCGAAATTCGCAAAGCCAACTTTTCTTCATCAAAATCGACATTTTATCTGGCTTCCAATTATGGTTTAGCCTCGTTGCCAACTTCTTATACTGCAATAACAACTCCATTTACAGTAAATATTACTGCAGCATTGCCAGCAAAAGACATCAATGGTTTCGATCGCGTACTTGCTACAAACACTTTGGGTGCATATAATTATGTAGCCGATGCAACAGCCCCCACAGTTGTAATTAGTTCTACAGTAACTGAAGGTGCAACTACTAGTTTAAACAGTATTCCATGCACGATTACTTTTAATGAACCTATAAATTTATTCGATGTGTCTGATATTGTACTTAAAAATGCTCTTGCTACTGATTTTGTGGCTGTTAACTCAGAAGTGTTTACTTTCAATATCACTCCAGCTGCTAAAGGTTCTGTAACTATAAATGTAGCATCAGCTGCCGCAGCAGATTTTGGTGGCAATAATAGTTCCGCTGCTGCGCAATACAGCTTTGTTTCTGACATAAGTACTGCCGTTTCAAATGCCAAGAAAGTTTGTCCAATGATCTATTCTTCTATTGGAAAAGTAGTTTTTGAAAATGCAATTGGTCAAACAGCTTCAATTTTTACTACTAATGGCCAGTTGATAAAATCTCAATTGATGAACTCTGATAAAGTATCAATTCCTGTTGCCAATGGATTTTATATTGTAAAGGTTGGTAATCAAAACACCAAATTATTTGTTAAGTAGAATTTAAAATCATAGTTTTTAAAGCCGCTTCAAATTATTGTTTGGAGCGGTTTTTTATTAATGTTGAGCTGCGTACATGAATCAAATTTATGTACAAAAAAATAACAAAGATGGTATTATAAAATACAAACAATTGTTTTAGTAACATTAGACAATGTTTGTGTTACATTACTGAAATTCAGTATTCATTTTAATTACTATTTTTGCAACAATGAATTTCAATACGATTGATTTTTGGCGTTATGCCCATATATATTTTTAGGTGTATTTTTTTGTGTGTGTTTAGTTTCTCTTAGGACTATCATGTTTAGAGTGATAGTCCTTTTTTTTATTTTTTAAAAATATTATTTCTAATGAATTTACGTTTTTGTTTGTTGATAGTTTCGTTTACTTTAATTGCTATTGTAAGGTCGCAAACAACTTTGACCATCGATCCATCAAAATCTTATCAAGTTATCGAAGGTTTTGGTGCTTCTGATTGTTGGACTGTGAATTATGTGGGTAAATTCTGGAAACAAGAGGAAAAAGAGAAGGCTGCAAAATGGCTTTTTAGTTCATCTTTCGACAAAAATGGAAATCCCAAAGGAATTGGTTTGTCTATCTGGAGATTCAATATTGGCGGTGGTACCGTAGAACAAGGCGACTCCAGTCATATATCAGACTTAACGCGTCGAGCTGAATGTTTTATTAATAGTGAAGGTCAATATAATTGGACAAAACAAGCTGGACAACAATGGTTCTTAGAAAAAGCAAAATCGTATGGTTGTAAATCATTTGTGGCTTTCTCCAATACGCCACCTGTATTTTTAACTCGAAACGGTTATGGACATGGTTTAAAAGATGGCAATGCCAATCTTAAAACTGAGAAATATGCAGCTTATGCTAGTTTTTTAGTAGATGTTGCTAATTATTTTGATAAGAAAAAAAACATAAAATTTGATTATATTAGTCCTGTTAACGAGCCACAATGGAATTGGGATGGAACATATCAAGAAGGTTCACCATGGCAAAATTATGAAATAAAAAAAATTGTTGTTGAATTAGACCGTAAATTGATTGAAAAAAAATGTAATTCATCAATTTTAATTTCCGAGGCAGGTACATGGGAAAAATTATCAAAACCTGCTGGGAGAGCTTCAAATCAGATTTTTAATTTCTTTGATGCAAAAGGTGAAAGTGAAATGTTGAAAATTAATAATTTGAACCGAATTATTGCTGGTCATAGCTATTGGACTGATACTGACAATAAAAGACTTAAACAAATCCGAGACAGCGTTTGGTTAAAAGCAAAACAATACAATGTGAAAGTGCATCAAACTGAATGGAGTTTATTGAGCGTACCACCAATTGATGATTTTCCAAAATCGTATGAGGAAGCAACTTATACAGATATTGCACTACAGATGGCAAAAATTATTTATGCCGATTTGGCTTACGCAAATGCTTCTACTTGGTCGTTTTGGACGTCAATGGATGTGGAAATGAATGGGTTCAAAAACAGGTTTAATTTGATTCGTCTGCAAACAAAAAATAACCAGACCAAAACTATTGAAGGAGGTGGAAAAGTGTTGGCAATGAAAAATTTGTGGGTGTTAGGCAATTATAGTCTTTTTGTAAGGCCTGGATATAAAAGAATTAATATTTCTGGTGCTGATAATTTAAGTGGATTGATGGGAATTTCATTTATTTCACCAAACGGAAAAAAAATCGTGACGGTACTGACAAATAATTCAACAAAACCAATCGATGTAGAATTGGAATTGCCAAAATCAATTAAGTCTAATATTTTTAATATTAAAAGTTATCTGACTGATAAAAATTCAAATTTAAAATACACAGATATTACAAAAACAAAAAGTTTAAATTTACCTTTCAAATCAGTATCGACAATCATCTACGAATTAAAATAAATTCATCAATTACATAATTTATCATCACCATTCATATTCAACTTGTTCCATATAAAGGATTCTTTTTTTTTATATATAATCTTCAATTTGAGTATGATAATATCAATAGTTGAGTAGTTACAAATTAAAATAGATAAAAATGTAACGATACTAAAATGTTTTGTAACATCATAATAAGTTGGTTTAATAAAAAAAGAGTATTTTTGCATTACTAGTTCTTAAAATAGAATTCTGAGTCATTGAATTTTTAAAGGAGATTCAGAATTGAAATAATTAAACTGTTTTTGCGCTTATTATTTGTAAATAATCATTAGTAATTTATTGTTAAGATGAAGAGAGTATTATTGTACATGTTTTTGATATTTGTTGGTTTGACAACATTTTCATGTCATAAAAAATCAAATGAACCAACAATAATTATTTCGATTAATGCATCTGACAATAAACAGGTGATTGAGAATTTTGGAGCATCGGATTGTTGGACAATTCAAAACGTTGGACTCTGGAATGATACTTTGCGCAATTATGCGTCTAAAGTGTTATTTAGTAAAGATTTTGACTCTAATGGAAATCCTGTTGGCATAGGTTTGTCGCTTTGGCGTTTTAATATTGGTGCCGGAAGTGCATCTCAAGGTGTAGAAAGCAATATTCCAGATAAATATCGACGAGTTGAGTGTTTTTTAGATGAAAATGGCAAGTACGATTTTAATAAACAAGCTGGTCAAGTATGGTTTTTAGGAAAAGCAAAAGAATATGGTGTTAATCAGTTTGTTGCTTTTGTAAATTCTCCTCCTGTATTTATGACCAAAAATCAACGTGCAAACTGCTCTGTGAAAAATGAATCAAATTTAGATGAAACAAAATATCCAGCCTTTGCCGATTTTATGACTGAAGTAATTTTAGGTCTTCAAAATAAAGCAGGAATTAAATTTGATTTTATAAGTCCAGTGGTTGAACCTCAGTGGGTTTGGATGGGCGGTCAAGAAGGAATGCATCTTGATAATAATTCTTTTGCCCAAATTGTTAGAAATTTGGACAAATCGATTCTAAGTAAATTTCTTCAAACTAAAATTTTAATTCCTGAAGCAGGTAGTTTTGATTATTTGTATAACAATAAACAATCAGGATGCGGTCATCAAATAGATGAGTTCTGGGGTAAAGGCGTGAATTTTGTAGGTGATTTACCATCTGTTGCGCCAGTTGTTACTGCGCACGGATATTTTATGAATTGGCCTTTAAAGCTTATGCTTAATAAACGGGATAGTGTCAATTCGCATTTGCAAAAATATCCCAAATTGCGTTTCTGGCAAACAGAGTATTGTATTATGGGAGGAAATGAAGGAATTGCTACAGTTCCTCGGGATACTACAATCAATCTGGGTTTGTATGTGGCTAGACTTATGCATTTAGACATAGTGAAGGGAAATGTGGCTGCATGGCATTGGTGGCTCGCTGTTTCAACCTACAACTACAATGATGGACTGTTGGTAGCAGATGATGCAAAGAAAACCATTAAAGATACTAAACTCACTTGGGCTTTTGGAAATTTCTCCCGCTTTGTCCGTCCAGGCGCTATTAGACTCGAAGCTACTTTAAGCAACAATCCGACTATAATTACTCAAACAGAAAGTTTGATGGTTTCGTCATATAAGCATATTAATGACAAAAAGATGACTATAGTAGCCATCAATATGTCAAAAAAAGAAATTCCACTAAAATTTAAAATTGACGGTGTGAAAATCTCAAAATTTGACGCTTATGAAACATCTGGAGCAAAAAACCTAGAAAAAACCGAAACAATATCGTCGGATGACGAATACATTATACCGCCAAAATCAATAACAACCTTTTATGGTGATATTGAATAGTTAGATTTTACATATCAAAATACACAAACAGTAGAATTAATTTCAAAATTATTTCTACTGTTTGTGTATATTAATGGATGATTTTCTAATATTAAGCCTAGCTATCAATGATACAGTTTCTGCTGCTGGCGGTGATGGTTCAGTAATTTGCTCTATAAGTAAGCGTGCCGCGGTTTCGCCCATTTCGAATGATGGCTGTTCTACGCTAGTAAGAGGTGGGTCAATAAGTTGTGCCAACTCTGTTTCCGAGAATCCAACTAATGCAACATCGTCAGGGCAACTGAGACCTACTTCCTTAATTGCTTTCAAGGCTCCAAGTGCTGTTGGATCATTAAAACAAAAAATTGCGTCTGGTACATCATTTTTTTGTATAAGTAATTTCATTGCCTCGTAGCCTTTATCGCTAAAAACTCCTGCTGTCATTACGGTATTTTCAGTTATTTCCAAATGATGCTTTTTCATTGCATCAAGAAATCCACGTCTTCTTTCTTTCGAAACAGTTAGTTTATCGGGACCAGAGAAATGAAATATTTTTTTGAATCCACTATATATTAAGTGTTCGGTAGCAAAAAATGCAAGTTTGTAATCATCAATAATCACTTTATGAGCCACAATACAAGAACTCACACGATTGAAAAAAACAATTGGTATTCCGCTATCTATCAATCCTTGGTAATAATCGAAATTTTCGCCTTCGCTTGAAATTGAAATTAGAATTCCCTCTACCATATTGTTTTCCAACAGCTTCAAATTTCGCAACTCAATTTCCATGGTTTCTTGCGATTGAGTTATTAGGAGCTGAAATCCAAGTTCATCTACTACCTTTTGTATTCCTGAAATTATGAGAGGGAAAAACGAAGTTTTAAATTCTGGAACCACCAAACCGATGGTTTTTGAATGTCTATTTTGTAACCGTTTTGCTATCGGGTTGGGTTTATAATTTTGACGTCTTGCTTCGTCACAAACAATTTTTTTTGTCTCTGAGTTTACATCCCAGCGATCGGCCAATGCACGTGAAACAGTTGCTGTTGATATTTTCAAAGCAGTTGCTATGTCTTTTAATGTGGCGTATTTTTTCATGACAAGATTATTTTACGTCAAAAGTAAAAAAAATAAATGAAAATAGAAAACAAATTTTGTTTATTGTATTTATACCTAGTTCTTTCTTTTTTTTGTTTTAATGAATAAGCTTTACTCATTTCATCAAAATAAAATTAGCTTTATGGAGTAATGAATTAACGACATTAAATGATAAAATAATGAATTTCAAGTTTTTATCATTAATGCATTATGTTATCTATCTGAATATGAGCATTTAGGGTTGTGTATTTATATGTATATATATGCGTATATACGTTAAGCAGAATAATGACCTATAACTTTATAATACCTTATTTGTTTGTGAAATAAGCTTCAAAATTAACTATTCATTAAAGTAGGCAACTATTGTTTTTTAAAACATATTAAAATAAATTATATTTCCAAATTGAGGTTTTTGTGGTAATATCACACATTGTAAAACAATTCAAATTTTAATTCTCAATTTATTTTGAGTGCTTTGCAACTTTAAAAATAACTAAAAAATATGAGGAAGTATTTATATTTATGACTCAATATATTTAGTTCTTATTAATCCTGTTGATTAAACAGAAATGATGCATTTATATTTCTTGGTAAAAATATCACTTTATCTTAATAAATAATATATCTTTGCATTTCATTGTACTAAATGTCTTTTAATATTTAAAATTGAGATTTAGAATTGAATATTTTGCGTTAGAATGAATTGTAAATTGCTATTTTATCGATTTTAATTTTTTGTGTATTAAAAGTCAACTATGAACTTCAGCATTATACAAATAACGAGTGCCTTTATGGTTCTCTTTGCTATTATTGATATTTTGGGGTCTATTCCCATTATTCTCAATATAAAACGCAAAGGACAAAGCGTTTATGCTTTTAAAGCAAGTGCTGTAGCATTATTTATTCTTGTTGGATTTTTGTTTTCGGGTGAAGCTGTTCTGAAGCTTTTTAATGTTGACATTCAGTCGTTTGCTGTGGCAGGATCGCTAATAATTTTTATTTTCGCCTTGGAAATGATATTGGATGTAGAAATAATGCATAATCGTGGTCCAGAAGGTGGCTCGTCCATCGTTCCAATAGCTTTTCCTTTAATTGCTGGACCAGGTTCATTTACAACATTGCTCTCATTGCGAGCCGAATATGCCACTCAAAATATAATTGCAGCTTTATTGCTGAATTTAATTTTTGTGTATTTTGTTCTCAAATCTACTTCCAAAATTGAGAAAATTGTTGGAGAAGGTGGAATTTATATATTTCGCAAATTTTTTGGTATTATTCTATTAGCCATTGCTGTTAAGCTATTTACAACTAATATCGGTTCATTATTATAGTTAAGACTTTTCCAAAGTAAAAATTATTTTGGAAAAGTCTTGAGCCAAATTAATATTCAAATCGTCCAAATTCACTTTCAATGAGCAATTCTTTTTTGTCGGATGCTTCACAGTAGCCTATTATTTGCGCATCAATATTGAATGATTTGGAAATTTCTATTACTTTTTCGGCATATTCGGCTGGCAAATATACTTCAAGGCGATGTCCCATATTGAATACTTTGTACATTTCTTTCCAATCAGTTCCCGATTCTTTATGTATCAATTGAAAAAGAGGTGGCACTGGAAATAAGTTGTTTTTTACCACTTTTAAATTCTCTACAAAGTGAAGAATCTTTGTTTGTGCACCGCCCGAGCAATGTACCATTCCATGAATATTTGGTCGAAGTTCGGCTAAGAGTTTTTTTACAACAGGCGCATAAGTACGTGTTGGTGAGAGTACTAATTTCCCTGCATCGATATCCAAACCTTCAATAGCATCTGTCAACTTGCAAGAGCCAGAATAAGCTAAATCTTGTGGAATTTCTACATTATAACTTTCGGGATATTTTGATGCTAGATAGTTGGAAAATACATCATGACGTGCAGAAGTTAGCCCATTGCTGCCCATACCACCGTTGTATTCTTTTTCGTAAGTGGCTTGCCCTGATGACGATAGACCAACAATCACATCGCCAGGTTTAATGTTGGCGTTATCTATCACTTCCGATCGTTTCATGCGGCATGTCACAGTACTATCCACAATTATAGTACGAACAATATCGCCCACATCGGCTGTTTCGCCACCTGTAGGATAAATATTTACGCCCATTTCGCGCAATTCTTCCACAATTTCGTTAGTGCCATTGATAATGGCTGAAATAACTTCACCTGGAATGCGATTCTTATTTCGGCCAATTGTGCACGACAAGAGAATATTATCGGTAGCTCCAACGCAAAGCAAATCATCGATATTCATAATTAAAGCATCTTGTGCAATACCTTTCCATACCGATAAATCATCGGTCTCGCGCCAGTAAACATATGCCATAGACGATTTGGTGCCTGCGCCATCGGCATGCATAATGTTGCAGTATTCTGGGTCATTCCCCAAAAAATCGGGAATTATTTTACAAAAGGCTTTTGGATATAAACCTTTGTCGATGTTTTGTATGGCATTGTGCACATCTTCTTTCGAGGCCGAAACGCCTCTTAAATTATACCTTTGGTCGGACATGTTTTATTTGATGTTTGAAAAGTTTAATGTTTGAATGGTTTGAGTGGTTTGATGTTTAATAAATTTGTTACCCGTTAATTATCTTTCCGAATTTTGAATCATTTCTTTTATTTTGTTATTTATGCCATCTTCCAAAAGCAGTTGTTCCAATGTAATATGCATTCGGTAACACCAAAAATTGCGAGGATTACTAGGTACATTTATGCGTTCTGCATTGGGATGCTCGTGCCATAGTTTTTTTTCCATTGACATCCAATCTTGCCACGGCAGTATTATCCACATGGCATTAGACTGTAAATGTTGTTCTATTATTTTTTCGGCTATAGATTGTTCACAAATAGCAGGTGCCGAACCTTGCATTCCCAAAGCTCGATTGTAAAATCGTTGTGTCAATACTGGATCTTCTTCCCACCAGGCGCGAAGTGGATTCATATCGTGTGTGGAAGTGGTACATACCGAACGATATGGTGCATCAGCAGGCATAGCAAATTCGGTATTCATTTTTTTTGGCATTCGCTGAATTTCCAGACTTAAAATTTCTAAAGCATTCATAACATCGGGCACCGAATCGGGCACCATGCCCAAATCTTCGCCACAAACCAACATATTGGTAGACGAAATAAGTGCAGGTAATTTCTTCATTGCCTGTTGCTTCCAAAATTCTGTATGTCGGTGGTAAAAATAATCGACATAAATTTTATCTAATAGCCTGCGTGTTTCTTCAGGTAAATCTCTGAAAGTAGCTGTGTTGTGCATCGATATACGTGGATGAAAATGATTCGGCTGACGCATATCTGGAACAAATAGCACTTCGCAATGCATTGCATACAAACCGTCGCGAATCAAAATCTCTTCCTTTCGGAAGTTATATCCCA
Source organism: uncultured Bacteroidales bacterium (assembly GCA_903911085.1). Taxonomy (GTDB): domain Bacteria; phylum Bacteroidota; class Bacteroidia; order Bacteroidales; family Paludibacteraceae; genus Paludibacter. The sequence goes on from CAIWCC010000171.1 coordinate 18,043, forward strand.
AAGTAGCAAAATGTGTTTCAATTTTTTTCTGAGTGTCAAATTCGGGTTTAAACTTGTAGTTCTGCCAACCATCTGGTTCAAAATACTTTCGTATTACTTCATCAGTATATTTTCCAAAATTGGCGTAAAGTACATGTTCTTTCAAGAACGGTTTTGTAAATCTTGCCTCATCCCACCAAAGCCCCTTAGATTCTAATTCAGCTATATTAAATGGTAGAGCAGGATGAAAACTGCCTGTCAATCCCCACACTGCATCCACCGGAATTTCCCAAATACGAAAAAATCCAAGCACATGATCAATACGATATGCATCGAAATACTCGGCCAATTTCTGGAATCGTTTACGCCACCATTGATAACCATCTTTCTCCATTAATTCCCAATTGTATGTTGGAAAACCCCAATTTTGACCCGTAACCGAAAAATCGTCGGGAGGAGCACCAGCTTGACCATTGGCATTGAATAATTCGGGTTCCATCCATGCGTCTACACTACGAGGACTTACACCTATAGGAATGTCGCCTTTGATGGCAACACCATTGGTTCGTGCATAATTATGAACTTCAACCAACTGTTTGTGAAGGTGATATTGCAGAAAATAATATAATGCTATATCTGAATAATATTCGGTATTGCTACTAGAAAATTCTTCAATTTGTACTTGATTATAAACGCTAAATTCTTTCCATTTACCAAATTCTGGAGTGCCATTTAAGTCGCGTAAATAAGAAAAAGCTGCATAAGGTACTAACCAAGTCTTATTCAAATAAAAAAAAGTTTTATAATCGTCGGATGCAAAAATGGATTTACTTTCTTGTTCAAAAATTGCTTTAAAGTATTCCCATTTTATGCGAATCACATTTTCATAATCTGAAAATGTTTTGGCATTCAACTTGCTTTTTTCTGTTTTAAAATATTCCTTCAACTTTTTATCTCGCAATTTACCCATGCTTTCCAAATGCAAATAAATAGGGTGCAAAGCATAAACCGAAACCGCATTGTAAGGGTACGAATCATAATTTGTATGATAAAGAATCGTGTCGTTTATAGGCAAAGTTTGTATCAGGCGTTGACCAGTTTTAACTGCCCAATCAACCATTTTTTTCAAATCGTTGAACTCACCAATTCCAAAACCATCTTCGCTTCGCAATGAAAATACTGGAATTGCAACACCTGCTGCCTTCCACGAAGGAATAGTGCGCAGAAAATGTTCGTCGGTAATAATATTAAGATTTTCCTTGTCGATGTGTTCAATTTTCCGGTTAGGACCACCTCCCCACGCCAAAACCTTATCAGTAAGAGTATCAACTAATAAGTATTTATATTCTATTGGAAAAGTAAATTCTGTAGCATCAATGTTTGCGCTCCAAATTGGGAAATTAGTATCGCTCAAACGGATTTTGAGATTTTCATCCCAATTACCAAGTGCTTTTTGATTGCCAATAACAGCAATATGTCTGTTCGGCTCCATTTGTGGACAATTTAGCCGAAGGGTTAAGCTGGTATTCTGAGGTGACGAAATACTCTTTTTATTCTTGCGTTTGAAAAAACAATCAGAAAAAGCAGCCGTAATAAATGGCGAATCGCCGAAAGGACCTCGCCAAAAATCTTGAATCACAACTGATTTTTCGGTACTCAGCATCGAAAAAGTACGAATTTTGCCGTATTCGAAGTCGAAAGATTTATCGGGATTTAATAATGCATATTGATATGAAACAGATGTTGTGGTAGAATCGACCACTATTTCGGCCGACCATTCCGAATTGCTATCGCACTGCATTATAACGGCTTGTGTGTCAATTTCAGAATTCTCCTTTGGCGAATGTAACATCAGATACACCGATTGTCCCCAAAGTGTTACGTAATTAATCTTGAATTGTATTTTCATAATTGCCACATTAAGTATTTCGGTACAAATTTACGAAAATATTATTCAATATGAAAACGATACAAATTTTGCTGTATTGAAATTTCATATTTTTGCGTTGATATTACTGCTAACCTAATAAATATTATTCATGTGATGCTTATCTCGTTGAAATCCTGTAACCTTCACAAACAATTTTATTTTTTTACTTTAGTGGAAATCAAATTACAACTTTTATGATACAAAAATGTCTGCAATTGTTACATATTTGTACTTATTATGAATAAATATCTTAGAAAAATGTTGGTATTTAAAATCTTTATTCTATATTTGCATCACTATTCAAAAGGAATCTGAAAAAAGATTATTCTACTTAAATTTTTTAGTAATAAAAAATTATATGTGAAAAGATTTTTTAATGCCGAAGAATATTTATTTGAAAGCAATACAAATTATTAATTAAAAATTAATAGCAGAATGAGTGATGAAAATGAAAAACTAAAGAAGAATTCTCGAAGAAAGTTCTTACAAGATTTAGGAATTATTGGAGTCGGGTCTATATTAGGAGGTTCTGCAATATTGGCTGGCATTAATTATGACAATAAAAAGACTAAAAGTCAGCGCATTCGCGTACTCACAGCCGAAAATGAATTGTTAGAAATTGAAAAAAGTGACACAACTAAGGTTGTAAAAACAAAATATGAAAATCTTACTTACCTACAAAAACAAGGGCGTGAAGGCATTGTAGGTCGCCGCTGGGTGATGGTAGTAGATTTATCGAAATGCCGAAATGCTCGTAAATGTATGGCTGCATGCCAACATGCGCATCATTTGCGCCCCGAACAACATCATATCAATGTGCTCAAAATGCAGGAATCGAAAGAAACTGCTCCATATTACATGGCCAAAACCTGTCAGCATTGCGATAATCCACCTTGTGTAGCTGTTTGCCCAGTAGATGCCACCTTCAAACGTGGCGATGGTATAGTACTTATTGACAATGAAAGATGTATTGGTTGTCGTTTTTGTATTGCAGCTTGCCCTTATAGCGCACGTGTTTTCAACTGGGCTGAACCTTTACATGCAATTGAAGATGAAGGTTTGACCTACAATGTAGAGCTAAATGTTCCTCAACGCAAAGGTACAATTAGCAAATGCTTGTTCAGTGCCGATCAATTGCGTGTTGGAAAAATGCCTTATTGTGTTTCGGCTTGTCCGAATGGTGTTTATTATTTTGGTGACGAAAACGAAGATGCCGTTACTAACGGTACAACTAAAGAAACCGTAAGATTTAAAAAATTACTTGAAGATAATGCTGGCTATGTACTTATGCCAGAGCTTGGTACTCAACCAAGAGTATATTATTTACCTCCCAAAAACAAAGAATTTCCATTTCAAGATAAAGACAGGCCAGAAGCTGAAGAGCATTTGAGTCACGGCAACGCTTAAAGTATGAGCTATAATATAAGACTTTAGAACAAAGAACCAAGAGTAAAGACAAGACGTAGTTTATCAATACTTTACTAAATTCAAAGTGTAGATTATAAATCTCGTTTATTATATAATAAAAGACATTATAGCAAAGAACCAAGAATAAAGACAAGACGTAGTTTATCAATACTTTACCAAATTCAAAGTGTAGATTATAAATCTCGTTTATTCTATAATAAAAGACATTAGAGCAAAGAGCAAAGACAAGACGTAGTTTATCAATACTTTACCAAATTCAAAGTGTAGGTTGTAATGACGTTTATTGTATTTAAAACAATTCAGCTTTATGGAAATTTCAATTATGAATTATTAATTGCGAAATATTAATTGATTATTTATGTTAGAACAATCTAAAATTGAAAAAATCACATCTGATTTGCTGCGACCAATCAGACTATCAAAAAGTTTTATGGCTTGGATGGGATTTTTAGGTGTTTCGTTAGTAGTGTGTTTAGGCGCCTACGCAATGCAATTAAAAGATGGCTTGGTAGTTACTGGCTTGGGTGATTATGTGTCGTGGGGAATGTATATTTCCAACTTTGTATTTTTTGTAGCCACCAGCTTAATAGGAATGTTAATAAGTGCAGTTTTGGGACTTTCGGGTGCAAAATGGGCTTCACCATTGGCTAGAATTGCCGAAATTATTGCTCTCGCATTTGCTGCAGTGGCAGGTTTGGTTATTGTTTCCGATATGGGACATCCCGAAAGGCTTTTAAACGTATTTATGTATGGTCGTATTCAATCACCTATTTTATGGGATGTAACTGTGGTTACTATTTATGTGTTGATAAGCGCTTTATTCCTTTACATTCCATTAATTCCCGATTTGAAAATCTGTGCTGACAAATTGGACAAACTACCTCCATTTGCTCGCAACATATATAAAGCACTATCTCTCAATTGGTCTGGCTCGCACGAACAAGAGAAAATAATCAAACAGTTGACTCGTGCCATTGCCATTTTCATTATTCCAGTTGCTTTAGCCATTCACACTGTAACTTCGTGGCTGTTTGCAAGCACTTCCAGAGTGGGTTGGGATTCCACCATTTTTGGACCCTATTTTGTTACTGGCGCATTTGTTTCGGGGACAGCAGCTGTAATTATTGCCATGTATTTTTATCGCAAGAACTATAAATTGGAAGATTATATAACGCTTTCGCATTTTGATAAAATTGGAAAATTGCTGGTGTTAGTTTCATTGATATATTTGTATTTTAATTTGAATGAATACATGGTTCCTGGATATAAAATGAAAAAATTTGATGCCATTCATCTTAATGCTTTATTTACAGGAACTCATGCTTTATTGTTTTGGTCAGTTCAAATTTTTGGGCTTATATTGCCAATTATATTGCTAGTATTCAATAAAATGAGGAAGCCATTGCCTATGTTAGTAATTGCATCATTTGTTTTGGTTGGAGCGTGGTTTAAAAGGTATATTATTGTAATTCCTACTATGGAACATCCATTTTTACCTATCCAAAATGTACCGCTGAACTTTAAAGTTTATTCGCCTACACTTATTGAAACACTTGTAACAATTGCTCCATTTATTTTGGTATTGCTTATCATTACTATCTTGTCGAAAGTGATTCCAATCATATCTATTCATGAGACAATTAAAGAGTTAGAAGAAAAAAATAATTAATACAGTACGATTAATCTAACAATATATGCTTAGAAAAAACATTCCTTACAGATTTGTATTAACCGTAATATTAGTTGCGTCGTTTTACTTACAACCTTTTGCACAAGGCTGGGACGTACCTGCCGATAAAAAAGCAAAAAATAGTTATATTAAGTTCGACAAAGCAACTGCCAAAGAAGGTGAAACTGTTTACACTAAGAACTGTCAATCGTGCCATGGTGATATTGGTAAAAACAACAGTTTAAAGTCCCTAAAACCTATTCCGCCAGATTTGTCATCAACTAAATCACAACAACTTACCGATGGCGAGTTGTTCTACATTCTCAATACTGGCAGAATGATAATGCCATCGTTTAATAATGTTTTGTCGGAAACCGATCGTTGGAAAGTTATTTCTTACATTCGTAGTTTTAACAATAGTTATATTCAGGTTTTATCCAAAACCGACCCAACCAAAAGTAATCTTGTAAAAATAAATTTGTCTTACGATTCAATTAATAGTATTGTAAGAGTGCAGGTTACAGCTTCCGAAAAAGCAGGTGTTGTGGCACTAAAGAATTCAGAAATAATATTGTTTGCAAATCGTTATTTTGGCAAGTTGCAGATTGACAAAACACTTCGTACCGACAATGATGGAATTGCATTGTTTCGTTTTACAAAAAATCTTCCCGGCGATAAATCTGGAAATGTTGAATTAATAGTGAAAGTGAATGATGACAAATACGGTGAGATTTTGTCGCAAAGCAAATTAAAAATTGGCGTTCCAACCGATAAACCTAGTTTGACAGAAAAAAGGGCGATTTGGAATGTATTGCTTAAAGCACCAATCTGGTTAATAATAACTTACACTTCCGGCGTGTTGATATTTGGTGTGTTTTTACTATTTTTACTTTATGGTTTATTTAGAATCAAAAAATCGGGTAACAATTAAAAAATTAGAAATCATGAAAAAAATTGCAATTATTGGTCGTATTCTTTTTGCTTTACCTTTTGGTATTATGGGTTTAAATCATTTTCTGATGAAAGATATCTTTCTTGGAATGATGTCGTCGTTTATTCCTGGTGGTGCTTACACTATTCTAATTACTGGCATGTTGCTGATTATTGCAAGTATTAGTATTATGTTGAATAAATATGTAAAAATTGCATGTGTTTGGCTTGCTGGTATGCTGTTTCTTTTTATTACAACTATTCACATTCCAGGCTTATTTAGTGTGGATCCAGAAACAGTTGGATTAGCATTAGTTGAACTATTGAAGGACACAAGTTTAATGGGTGGAGCAATTATGCTTGCTGTTTATTTGGAAACCCAGAAAGAAATTATTACAAGAAAGTGATTATAATACTGTTCTAAAATTTATCAAAAACACAAGCCATGAATAAACTAATAGGAATTTATTTTGTAGTATTATTTTTCTTAATTGGTAATCTTAATGCGCAAGTTGATCAATCGCCCGAAGTTGGAGTAATTGAGCATCTTGGTGCTACAATTCCTTTAGATTTAGAATTTCTGAACGAAAAATCGGAGAAAGTAACTTTGCGACAATTGATTACCAAACCAACTATATTATCGTTCGTGTATTTCGATTGTCCAGGACTTTGCAGTCCGCTTTTAGAAGGTGTTGGTACTGTTATTAAGAAATCAGATTTAATTTTAGGCAAAGATTATCAAGTCATTACCATTAGTTTTAATTTTAGAGATACGCCCGAAAAAGCCAAAATAAAAAAGGATAGATTCACTGACAAGTACTCGAAAGGAAAAGGCGATGGTTGGATTTTTTTAACAACAGATAGCACCACAATTTTTAAAATTACAGATGCTACGGGCTTTAAAACCAAAGCTGTTGGTTTGGATTTTGTTCATCCGTCGGCTATTATTGCAGTGAGTCCATCGGGCATGATTACTCGTTATTTGTATGGCGTCAGCTTTTTGCCTATCGATTTTAAAATGGCAATAATAGAAGCAAATAAAGAACAGCCTAGAACATCTATTCAGAAAATAATGATGATTTGCTATTCTTATGATCCTGAAAATAGACGTTTTGCATTAGATGTAACCAAAATTACAGGGTCAATAATTGTATTTTTCATCCTTGTATTTATTGTAGTATTTCTAATTAAACCAAAAAAGAAGAATAAAAATTAAGAAACATGAGTAACGGAACAGAAAAAATTGAATATGTAAGTTATCTTGAACATCAAGGTAAATACAAAGGTCTACTCTCTTGGATATTTGCCACAGATCATAAAAGAATTGGATTGCTTTATATGTATGCAATCATAGCTTTCTTCTTTATTGGTGCTATCTTGGGGCTGATGATGAAGCTTGAACTTATTGCACCAGGCGAAACAATAATGAAGCCTCAGACCTATAATGGCGTTTTTACACTTCATGGAATTCTAATGATTTTTATGGTTGTTATTCCTGGACTTTCGGCAGTATTTGGTAATTTCTTTTTACCTATATTAATTGGTGCTAAAGATGTTTCTTTCCCAAAATTGAATCGATTTTCGTGGTGGATTTTCATTGTTGGAAGCATAATGGCAGTTGCATCACAATTGTTGAAAGATGGGCCTCCTGATACTGGTTGGACTTTTTATGCACCTTATAGTACTGCTACTGGAACTAACGTAATAATGGCTACTGCTGCGGCTTTTGTACTTGGATTTTCGTCAATTTTAACTGGTTTAAATTTCATTGTTACCATTCACCAAATGCGTGCACCAGGCATGAAATTTTTCAATATGCCTTTGTTTCCGTGGGCACTTTATGCCACTGCTTGGATTCAATTGTTGGCAACACCTATTATTGGAATTACACTTTTAATGTTGATTGCTGAACGACTTTTTGGAATTGGTTTTTTCGATCCAGCATTGGGTGGCGATCCATTGTTGTTTCAACATTTGTTCTGGATTTATTCTCATCCAGCGGTTTATGTAATGATTCTTCCAGCAATGGGAGTAATTACTGAAATAATTCCTACATTTTGTCAACGACAAATATATGGTTATAAGGCAATTGCAATATCAAGTTTGGCTATTGCGGGAGTAGGATTTTTAGTATGGGGTCACCACATGTACACATCGGGCATGAGCGAAAACGCACGTTGGTTTTTCTCGCTACTTACTTTTATTGTTGCTGTACCAAGTGCTATAAAGGTTTTTAACTGGATTTCAACAATGTACAAAGGGTCTATTGATGTAAAACCGCCATTTCTTTATGCGCTTTCATTTATTTTTCTTTTTATTATTGGAGGTACTACTGGTTTATTGCTTGGTTCGGTTGCTACTAACGTACAAGTGCACGATACAGCTTTTGTAGTTGCTCATTTCCATTACATTATATTTGGTGGTATGGGATTCTCATTTTTTGCAGCTATACATTATTGGTTGCCTAAAATGTATGGTAGAATGTATGATTTTAAACGTGCCAATATCGCATGGGGAATAATTTTCGTTGGATTTAATTTATTGTATTTTCCGCAATTTATTATTGGAATTGAAGGGATGCCACGCCGCTACTTCGATTATCCAGCTCAATTTCAACCAGCTCAAATTGTTTCGTCAATAGGTGGTTTTATTCTGGTAACGGGATTAATATTAATGGTTTATAATTTAGTGCAAGGTGCTCGCAAAGGAGAAAAAGCTACAGCAAATCCGTGGAAAGGTACTACTTTGGAATGGCAAATTCCTTCACCTCCGTCATTGGAAAATTTTGATGAGGAACCTATCATTAAGGCAAATCCTTATGATTATAAATAAAGAACACCTAAAACCCCAACCCCTAAAGATAAAGTCATTTGACTTTTGAGTATAAATAAGAAAGAATTAGCGATCTTTGACATAATTGTTTATAATATTTTGATATTGTAAGATAACGGGTTTGGCTATTCTAGTAGCCAGATGAATAAATTCA
>CAIWCC010000172.1 GCA_903911085.1 uncultured Bacteroidales bacterium
AGATAATGGTTTTCAATGGAATATGAAAGAAATTTGCAGACTATTTTTATTTATTTTTAATGGCATTCACTTAAAATATTCTGTATCATCAACTTAGAGGTGCTGAGTAGTTACGATAATTGTTATCTCGAAAGAATTTAAAATTCACGCAAAGATACACATTTTAATTTAAAATTAGCTTCGATTACATTAGGTATAAATTCATATTTTACCTAAAAAAATAATTTTTATCAGTATTTTGTTAATAAACAGGCCATTTCTCACGAGATGACCTGTTTGAAACAATAAAACTAAAAAACACACGATTAGCTAAATTTGAAAATCGTATTAATTGGCAATTTACCTTTTGAGTTTAACTTCAAACAGCAAATCGACCAATTTGTTTTTGTGGGCGCAAAGATATATAAAATTGTTTCTCAAAACAAGCTTTTTCGATACATTATAATATAGATAGTTGTTTTTTTATATCTTTATGACATATATACATAGTATATTACGTCATATTGTTTATGATTATTACATTTCAATTTATTATATATCAAAACCAACTTAGATAGTTATAAATAATTCCAAGCAAATTCACTTTCATTCTAAATTTAAGTTAAACACTCTCGTAAAAATGACGCAAGAAATTCACTTTATCATAAAGAATTTTATTTGATATATTGGCTTTCTATTTGTAAGTAATCTATAACTAATTCTTTCAAAATTGCAAATCGACAAACACAAATTGTATCACTTTGATTTTTTAAAGCCATTTTATTTGTCATTTATTAATTTTAAGCTATCTTTATCTTTCATATTGATATTTTTATACTATCTTTGCACTCGAAACAATTTACAACTAAAAAATACATATCATGAAAGTTGAACAAGTATTAGACAATTTAAAAAGGCGGTTCCCAAACGAACCAGAGTATCATCAAGCAGTACATGAAGTATTGGAATCAATCGAAGAAGTGTATAATGCGCATCCTGAATTTGAAAAACAAAATTTAATTGAACGTTTGTGTATTCCTGACAGGATTCTATCATTTCGCGTATCGTGGATTGATGACAAAGGAAATGTACAAACCAACATGGGTTACCGAGTTCAGCACAACAATGCGATAGGGCCTTACAAAGGTGGTCTTCGGTTCCATGCGTCTGTTTACCCAGGTATTTTAAAATTTCTTGCTTTCGAACAAACTTTTAAAAATGCACTTACCACACTTCCAATGGGTGGTGGAAAAGGTGGTTCAGATTTTAGCTCAAAAGGAAAATCTGACCGCGAAATTATGCGTTTTTGTCAAGCTTTTATGCTTGAGCTGAACAACATTATTGGACCTGACACCGACGTACCAGCTGGCGATATTGGAGTTGGCGGTCGTGAAATTGGCTACATGTTTGGGATGTATAAAAAACTAAGAAATGAAGTCACAGGTGTTTTAACTGGCAAAGGATTGGAATTTGGAGGTTCACTTATTCGTCCAGAAGCTACTGGTTACGGCAACATTTACTTTCTAATGAACATGCTTAAACGCAAAGGAATTAACGACTTAAAAGGTCAAGTAGTTGCTATTTCTGGTTCAGGAAATGTGGCAACTTATACGGCTGAAAAAGTAATTGAATTGGGTGGAAAAGTTGTAACTTTATCAGATAGCAACGGTTATATTTACGATGCCGATGGAATTGATAGCGAAAAACTGGCTTACGTTTTTGAATTGAAAAATATTTATCGGGGTAGATTGAAAGAATATGCCGATAAATATAATTGCAAATATGTGGAAGGTGGACGTCCATGGACTGAAAAATGTACAATTGCTTTACCATCAGCCACTCAAAATGAGTTGAACGGCGAAGATGCAGAAGCATTGATTGCCAATGGTTGTATTGCGGTGTCGGAAGGTGCAAATATGCCTTCAACCCCTGAAGCAATAGCAGTTTTCTTGAAAAATAAGATTTTTTACGGTCCTGGAAAAGCAGCTAATGCAGGTGGTGTTTCAGTTTCTGGTTTGGAGATGACTCAAAACTCAATGAGATTGAGCTGGACAAAAGTGGAAGTTGATGAAAGATTAAAGAAAATCATGAGTGATATTCACGAATCATGCGTTAAATATGGTACAGAAGCCGATGGTTTTGTAAATTATGTAAAAGGCGCAAATATCGCTGGTTTCATGAAAGTTGCAAAGGCAATGATGGCTCAAGGAGTTATTTAACAAACTTCAATTTTCAATAAATTTCAAACGCTCGAGAAAATTCTCGAGCGTTTTTAGTTTAAGCATTTTATTGGGTACAAACCAACGATTTAAGCATAATTATTTCAATTAAATTTTGCTCATGAATTTTTCAACATTTACAATTACTCTTTCGTGAGTTCCTTCGCCAACCAAATTGTTTGAATTATCTTTCACTGCAATTTCAAAACTGTATTTACGTCCATCTATCGATGTTATTAATGCTGTGCAATGAATTATTTCACCAACAGCACTTGCTTTAAGGTGTTTGACATTTATAGCGGTACCAACACTAGAACAACCTTCAGGCACATTTACCATAGCTTTCATGGCAGTGTTTTCCATAAGTGCAATCATGGCTGGTGTCGAAAACACAGGTAACAATCCAGAGCCTAATGCAGCTGCTGTTTGATTTTCAGAAACAGTAATTGTCTGATTAAAAGTATTATTTATCATATTATGTATGTATTTAAATTAATATCAAAGGTTTAAAATTATCTGTTTAAATTGATCGGTAGTTGAATGTTGTTTTTTCCTTCAAACACTCCAATTCCAAATAAAGCAAAATCATATTTTATTGGGTCGTTGGCGTCGAAAGTTCTGAGAACATTTGTAATCTCAATTACTGATTTCCAATCATTTTGAGTTCGTGAAAGTATCCCCAAAGCCCTTGCCACATCACCTGTGTGCACATCCAATGGCAACATAAGTGCAGAAGCGGGAATTTTTTTCCACAACCCAAAATCAACTTCATTACCATCGTTACGCACCATCCAACGCAGGAACATATTCAAGCGTTTGGCTGCCGAATTGGCTGTAACATCCGAAACATGCTTGCTAACATGCTTATCGTGTGGAATAGAAAGAAAAACTTTACGAAAATGTTCTAAAGCAGTAAAAATAGTATTATCTTTTTGAAAACCAGCGTTAAACACATTTTCCAAACCGTTAAATTCCTGGTAAATATTTTTTAATGACTTGAGAAAAAATAAGCAATCATTGCCATTAAAAGTGCGATGTACAAATTGTGAAACTCTTTGCCAATCGGCATCATTTGCGTCTAATAGAAATTCGAAAGGAGTATTATCCATTAAATCCATTAGTGCACTTGCATTTTTTATAATGCTTTTTCGTTGTCCCCAAGCTATAGTAGCTGTTAAAAAACCAGCAATTTCAATATCTTCTTTTCGCGAGTAACGATGTGGAATTTGAACTGGGTCGGTGTCGATAAAATCAAGTCGATTGTACGCAAAAATTTTACTATCGAGTAGTAGTTTTATTTCATCAAAATAGGCTTGTTGAATCATGTTGTATATCAAAAAAATGCCTGCAAATTTAATCATTTTATTTGAATTCATAAAATATTGCAATTAGATAATCGAGAAATGCAATGATATACGAATAAAAATTTCTGCTTTACACAAATTATATATGACAAAAGGATTTAGCCACTTTTATAATTTTAATTTGTGTAAAACAGAAATATTGCAAAGTTGATTTGTAATTAGTAATGAATCAACAATTTTAAGGCATTCAAAATACGCCCAAATTAATTCATAAATCTTGTTATCTATCTTCCTCTAATAATCCTTAAAAGTATGGATATTAGAGCTATAACGAGTAGAATATGTATCATTCCACCTAAGCTGAAAGCAAAAAAGCCAATAGCCCAAAAGATAAGAAGTGTAAATGCGATTACGAAAAGTAAATTGCTCATTTTAATATGTTTTAGTGTTTAAAATATCTCAGAAATTAATTTAAAGAAACTGATAAATAAAAATTCACAATTCCATTATTTGCATTTGGTATTCTGTAGTTGAGTCCTAACAAGGTTTGCTCTTTACCCACTTTAGTTAATCCATAAATATATCGTGCTCCCATTGTAACTGTATGTACCTCAATTCCAAATCCTGCTATTATTCCTGCATCAATACGATTAAAATCATTCACATTTATGTTTTTTTCAAAATCAAACAATTGATTATTAACCACATTCTTAATTTCTGAATTTAACAAATATGAAATATAAGGTCCAAATTGGAAATTAACATGCTTTGAAACTTTTGCCACACAAAGTACAGGCATTTCTAAATATGTCAAATTGAATTTTGCCGTACCACCTACAAAAACATTGTTGTAGGTAATGGAAGAACCTTTTGACGAAACATATAATTCTGGCTGAATGGCAATAATTGCTGTGAAAGGTTTTTTGACAAATACGCCAGCATTATAACCAAAAATCATGTCGGACGCAGCTTCATCGTTTAAATATAGATTGGAAATATTTAATCCGCCTTTTACACCAATTTGGAGTTTTTCCTCCTCTTGAGCATTACAGGGAATTGAAAATGTGATAAGAAGTGCGACAAATATATTTAATATGCTAAGCTTTTTCATGGAAAATTCATTTTTCTTCGTTATGAAATGAGTTGGCTTATTTAATTTGAAGCCTCAACAGACTGCCTGATATTTAAACATTTACTTCTTCGTATTTTCACTTGCAATAATTTTCAATCTATTACCAAGTTCATCCAAATCACGATTAAAATCTTTTTTGAATTTAGTCCAATCGCTTTGTGATTTTTCATATTTATCAATTCTGGATTCCAGGTTTTTATTTATTTGCTCTAATGTGTCAATTTTACTTTCGTAAACATCATCAAGTTTTGAACCAGGTTTATTCATTTGAAGATTCAATTCGGCAATACTAACTTCATTTTTCTTGATTTTTAATTCTGATTCAAGTTTAAATAGTTTTAATTCATCAGCGGTGGCAACTTTTTCGGCAACCAAATCGGCATTATTTTGTACCTTCTCAAGATTTTCTTGTGCTGCTTCCACCTGAGCATTTGCTGCATCCTTTTTTTGATCGTTTGATAAACAACTGCTAATGAGACATGCAGCCACAAAGATCATTGCATTAACTAATATATAATTTCCCTTTTTCATTTTGTTTGTTTTTTAATTGTTGTGAATTACTGATTCAATAATACATATTGAAAATTTGTTTGTTAAAGTCCCGACACAATTCGATGAAGTTCTTCTTTTGTTTTGCCAAGTTTGGTTTCGAGGCGTCCAAACATTTCTTCTTTTTTGCCTTCAGCAAACAAGAAATCGTTATCGGTAAGGGTGGCAAATTTTTGTTTTAGTTTGCCTTTTTGTTGTTCCCAATTTCCTTTTAATTCTGTAGTATTCATGTTTTTAAATTATTAATGGTGAATAAATTTTCACTATACAAAGGTGAGATGTTTCTCAGTTGTTTTCATTACACAATTTCAACTGAGAGTTACATCATTCACACCTTGCAAGGCATTGTTTATTGATTTGATATTAATTTTCCGTAACTACTCAGCACCTCTAAGTTGATGATACAGAATATTTTAAGTGAATGCCATTAAAAATAAATAAAAATAGTCTGCAAATTTCTTTCATATTCCATTGAAAACCATTATCTTCGATGCGTGAAAGAACATATTTTAGA
>CAIWCC010000173.1 GCA_903911085.1 uncultured Bacteroidales bacterium
CTAATATTCAAAAAGCAAGTAAAGTTCGTTCTACAAAAGGTTTATTGACTTTTGTTTGTGGAAGAATTGCTGCTGCTTTCATTCATTTAATATTTTAAAATCAACTCTTAATTCGCATTTATAATAAAAGACATTAGAACAAAGAACCAAGAGCAAAGACAAGACCTAGTTTATCAACACTTTATCAAATTCAAAGTGTCGGTTATAAATGACGTTTATTATTTAACGACAAAACTCAGCGACAAAGTAGGTAAAAATTATTTTGATTATGGCGGATATTGAGCTCATTCAACATAAAATATACGAAGTCAGAGGAGTTCGTGTAATGTTGGATTTTGATTTGGCAATTCTTTATGGTATTGAAACAAGAGCATTAAAGCAAGCTGTAAAACGTAATATCAATCGTTTTCCATCTGATTTCATGTTTAATTTGACTAAAAATGAGGCTAATTCGTTGTTATTCATAGGGGTGTCACAAACTGTGATACCCCCTGAGTACAACTTTGGAGTGACTCTTCCGATGGCATTTACTGAACAAGGGGTAGCAATGCTTTCTGGAATTTTACGTTCCGATAAAGCAATTCATGTCAATATCTCAATTATGCGGGCTTTTGTGCAAATGCGACAATTTCTGATTCAAAACAAAGAGATTATACAAAGCATTGATGAGTTGCGGCAAAGATTGAAACAACTAGAACAGTCGGGCGAAGAAACACTAGCGGCAATTAATGATTTAAGTGAAGATACTCGGCAAGAAATAGATGACATTTACATTGCATTAGCTGAAATGGCTAACAAGAAAAAAGAACTCGATAAGCCTAATCGCATTGGTTTCGTAAAAGATTAAAAAAAAATGAAATTAGAAATTATTACTCCCGAACAAATATATTTTTCAGGCGAAGTTACATCGGTAACACTTCCGGGGAAAAAAGGCAGTTTTACCTTATGGGAAAATCATGCGCCAATTATTTCGTCATTAGGACAAGGAAAAATAAAATATATAGCTAATAATCAGGATCAAGAATTAAGTATTGAAAGTGGATTTGCAGAAGTTAATAAAAACGTAGTTACAGTTTGTTTGGAATTAATTTAAAAATAAAGTGCCAAAAACAACAAAATCAATACAAGCACTTTTTTCCTTGATCATTTTAGTAATAGGATGGGGTGGATGGTTTATTCTAAAGTGGGTAAATCCAGTAATGAACATAAATTGGTATCCATATTTACCTGCTACTTTTTGGATAATGGGCATGTTATTGACCATTATTTTAGAGAAAGTAAATAAAGATAATGCTCGTAAACTGGTAAATATCTATATGTTGTTGAAATTGTCGAAATTGGTAGTTGCAATGATAATGATACTCATTCTTTATTTTATTAACAAAGAAGATATTCGTTTGATATTAATGGTTTTTGCAGTTTATTATGCATTATATTTATTACATGAATTTTACATTTTCTATATTACAGAGAAAAAAATTAAACAAAGTAAATGAGCAGATTATATAAAATATTGGTTATTGTGGTTTTGTTAATCTCAACCATGGGAGCGCGAGTTAATGCCAACGAACCAGTTGAAAAAGCTGAACCAAAGGAAGAGTTAAATGTACGTGAATTTATTCTTGAACACATTTCAGATTCTTATGTTTGGCATATTACTAAAATTGGAGAAAATGAAATTGCGATTCCTTTACCAGTAATTTTATATAGTAGCACTACTGGTTGGCATGTTTTCATGGCGTCAGCGTTTCATCAAAGTAATCAATATGAGGGATTCTCAATTGCAGAAGAAGGAAAATATAAAGGCAAAATTGTTGAGATTGATAGTAATGGTGCCGAAGTTCGACCTTTCGATATATCGATAACTAAGAATGTTTTTTCCTTGTTATTCAGCAGTATATTGTTGATAAGTGTAATTTTAATTGTAGCTCGTTCATATAAAAAAGACCCATTGCAATCGCGTGGTGGATTTATTGGTTTTATGGAAATGTTTATAATGAATATCAATGATGATGTGATAAAGCCCTGTGTTGGAAAAGATTATAAACCATATGCGCCCTATTTGTTGACATTGTTCTTTTTTGTTTTCACAAATAATGTATTAGGATTAATTCCAATTTTCCCGGGTGGTGCCAATGTTACAGGTAATATTGCCATAACTTTTGTATTAGCCATTGTTACATTTCTGATTGTAAATATTTCGGGATCAAAAGAATATTGGCGCGAGATTCTTTGGCCAGATGTTCCGCTTTGGTTAAAAGCACCAATTCCATTAATGCCTTTGATTGAGCTTGTTGGAGTTTTTACAAAACCTTTTGCTTTGATGATTCGTCTTTTTGCAAACATGTTGGCGGGTCACTCCATTGTACTTGGTCTTACATGTTTGGTATTTGTAACCGTGAAAATGGGGCCAGCAATGAATACAAGTATGACGGTTTTATCATTTGTGTTTAGTGTATTTATTGGTTTTGTTGAAATTTTAGTTGCTTATATTCAGGCTTATATATTTACCATGTTGTCGGCAGTATTTATTGGATTGGCAAGGGTAGAACCACATCATAAAAAAGAAAAAGTTTAAAATTAAAATATAATAAACAAATTTAAAAAATAGAAATTATGTTACTAACAATTTTATTACAAGCAGCCGCAGGTGCTGGATTAGCAAAATTAGGAGCTGGAATTGGTGCAGGACTTGCAGCCATTGGAGCTGGTATTGGTATCGGAAACATCGGTGGTTCTGCCATGGAAGGTATTGCCCGTCAACCCGAAGCTGCTTCTGACATTCGTATGAACATGATTATTGCTGCTGCTCTTGTTGATGCGGTTGCTTTATTTGCCATCGTAGTTTGCGGATTTATCCTTTAAACTGTCTGTTTAGTTTTTTTAATTGTCAGTTTTTTTATTGAATCTGTCAATTATTAATTATTAATTACTAATTATTAATTAATTATGTTACTAATACCTGAATCGGGTTTATTGTTCTGGATGCTATTGTCATTTGGTGCAGTTGTTTTTATCCTTACTAAGTTTGGTTTTCCAATCATTATTAAGATGGTGGAAAGTCGCAAGACTTATATTGATGAATCATTACTTATTGCCAAGCAGGCTTATGTAGAGATGGATAAGGTGAAAGCTGCTGGTGAAGTCATTGTGGATAATGCTCGTCGTGAGCAGGTAAAAATTCTAAACGAAGCTACTCAAACGCGCGATTTGTTGATAAATGACGCCAAAGAAAAAGCCATTTTAGAGGGACAAAAATTGATTGAAGAGGCCCGTCGACAAATTTTATTAGAAAAACAAGACGCAATTCGTGATATACGTCGCCAAGTGGCTGAACTTTCGGTAGATATTGCTGAAAAGGTTCTTCGTGGAAAATTGGAAAACAAGGACGAGCAAGAAAAAATGATCAATCGTTTGCTTGACGAAATAAACATCTCAAAATCGTAACTGGCATGAATAATGGACTTATTGCTGCTCGATATGCCACTGCTTTGTTAGGTTTTGCCAATCAAAGCGCCTTTGCTGAACGTGTTTATTTGGAGGCTAAAGCTGTTACAAACAGTTATTTCCAGTTTGGACAATTGCGAACGGTTCTTGATAATCCGGTAATGCCCATTGGTCAAAAGCGTGAAATTATTCTTTTGGCTGGTGGTGGAAAAGCTAGCACTATTTTCGAACAATTTATTGACTTAGTGTTGCAAAATAAACGGGAAGTGCATTTGCAAGCCATTATGTTGAAATACATTGATTTGTATCGTAAACAAAAAAATATTCACTCTGGAAAACTAATTACTGCTACCAATGTTGAATCGACTACCGAAAAGCGTTTGATTTCTATGATTGAGATGCAAACTGGTGGTACTGTGGAAATTGAAAAAGTAGTAGATCCAACTATTTTGGGTGGTTTCCTTTTCGAGGTAGATTTTGTACGTATGGATGCAAGTCTTGCTGGACAACTTCAACGAATAAAAAGTGAATATCTAGATAAGAATCAGAAACGAGCATAATGTTTTTTCCGTAATTTCTATAAGTAAATATTGTGTATTTGTTATATTGGTATTAAACTATTATAAAATGACAGCATTAAATATATTATTTGCTTTATGAAGAAAGAAGAAAGTATTATAGCTGAAAAAATAAAATTTAGGATTAAGAAAAAAAATCCTGAGGCAGAAATTATTCTTTTTGGTTCTCATGCTCGTGGGCAATCACATAAAGACTCCGATTGGGACATCTTGGTACTTCTTAATCAATCCACCGTTAGTAGAATTGTAGAGAAAGAATTTAGAGATGATCTTTTTGAACTTGAACTTGAATTAGGAGAGCCAATTTCCACCTTCGTTTTTTCGAAAAATGAATGGGAACAGAAATATATGGTGACACCTCTTTATCAAAATATTAAGCGGGAAGGGATTTATTTATAATGGTGGGAACAAAACAAGATTATATTGATTATAGAGTCGCAAAATCTTTAGAGATTTTTGATGATGCAAAACTTCTTTTAAGCAATTCTAGATGGAATTCATGTGTTAATCGACTCTATTATTCAAGTTTTTATTTGGTAAGTGCTTTATTATACAAATATGAAATAAAATCTGAAACCCATAATGGTACAAAAACTCAATTTAATTTACATTTTATAAAAACATGTGAACTTGATATTCAATATGGTAAGCTATATTCAAATTAGTTTTTGTGGAGACAAGAAAATGATTATGCAGATTTTATTGATTTTGATGAGATTACTGTTGTTCCATTGGCAGAAAAAGTATTAGAAATGAATGAACTAATTATTGCGATAATAAGAGAATAATTATTTTCACAATAATTAATTGCAAATAAAAAAGTAAATAACAAAAAGATGTCTGATAATATAAAGGTAAGCGAAGTTTCCGAAATTCTTCGGATGCAACTCGAAGGAATTGACACAAGTGTTCAGTTCGATGAAGTAGGTACAGTACTGCAAGTTAGCGACGGAGTAGTTCGTATTTATGGTTTGCGCAACGCAGAAGCTAATGAATTGTTAGCGTTCGAAAATGGTATTAAAGCCATTGTAATGAACTTGGAAGAAGACAATGTTGGTGCAGTTTTGTTAGGTCCTTCAAGTGAAATTAAAGAAGGCGATACCGTAAAACGTACTAAACGTGTAGCTTCCATCGAGGTTAGTGAATCAATGCTTGGTAGGGTTATCAATCCGCTTGGCGAACCATTGGATGGTAAAGGAAAAATTACTGGTGAAATGCTAGAAATGCCATTAGAACGTAAAGCTCCTGGCGTTATTTTTCGTCAACCAGTAAACCAACCTTTACAAACAGGTTTAAAGTCGGTTGATGCAATGATACCTATCGGTCGTGGGCAACGTGAACTAATCATTGGTGACCGCCAGACAGGAAAAACAAGTATTGCAATAGATGCCATTATCAATCAACGATCAAATTTTGAATCTGGCGATCCTGTATATTGTATTTATGTTGCTATTGGTCAGAAAGGCTCTACAGTAGCTTCTATTGTAAATACTTTACAAGAGGCAGGTGCAATGGATTATACTGTGGTGGTGGCTGCTAATGCTGCTGAACCTGCTGCCTTACAATATTTTGCTCCATTTGCTGGTGCTGCCATTGGTGAGTATTTCCGCGATACTGGTAGACATGCTTTGGTTGTTTATGATGATTTGTCAAAACAAGCTGTTGCATACCGTGAAGTTTCATTGATTTTACGTCGTCCGTCGGGTCGTGAAGCCTACCCTGGAGATATTTTCTATTTACATTCACGTTTATTGGAACGTGCTGCTCGCGTTATTTCACAACCAGAAGTTGCTGCTCAAATGAATGACTTGCCTGAATGTTTGAAAGGTAAAGTAAAAGGTGGCGGTTCGTTAACTGCTTTGCCAATTATTGAAACACAAGCAGGTGATGTGTCGGCATATATTCCTACCAACGTTATTTCTATTACTGATGGTCAGATTTTCTTAGATACCGATTTGTTCAATCAAGGTAATCGTCCGGCTATCAACGTTGGTATTTCGGTTTCGCGTGTGGGTGGAAATGCCCAGATTAAAGCCATGAAAAAAGTGGCTGGAACTTTGAAAATGGATCAAGCACAATTTCGTGAACTAGAAGCATTTACAAAGTTTGGTGGTGATATGGATCCTGTAACTGCAATGACTATTGATAAAGGGCAAAAAAATACACGTTTACTTGTTCAAGCGCTTCATGCACCTATGGCCGTAGAAAAGCAAGTGGCGGTATTGTATTGTGGCACAAATGGTTTGCTATCAAGTGTTCCAGTGAATAAAGTACAAGAATTTGAAAAGGAATTTCTTATGGTACTTGAGTTATCTCATCAAACCGATGTGTTAGATTTGCTGAAAAAAGGTGTTATCAACGATGAAATTACGGCTATAATCGAAAAAGTTGCTGACGAGGTTGCAAAACGTGTTGCTGTGAATAGTTAATTCAAAAAGACATTAGAACCAAGAATTGAAACTTGACTCAGCATTTGATTGTATTAAACAATTCAAAGAATAAGTATTTTGGATGTTTATTGTAGTTGTCAATTTGTTGTTGTTGATTTGTATAAAATAGTAAATTGATAAATAGTCAATAATTTTTTATGGCTTCATTAAAGGAAATAAAATCACGTATACAGTCGGTAAAGTCGACTCAGAAGATTACATCTGCTATGAAGATGGTGTCTTCGGTAAAACTCCGTAAAGCGCAGAAAACGATTGAGAATTTCTTTCCTTACGAACAGCGATTGAATGGGTTACTCCGTAATTTCTTAAGTTCAGAGGCTGATAGTACTTCTGCATTCTCCGAAATTAGAGAAGTTAAGCGTGTGGCGATAGTAGTATTTTCGTCTAATTCAAGTTTGTGTGGTGGTTTTAATTCCAATGTGGCTAAACGATTGACACAAACAATAAATGCTTATCAATCATTAGGTCGTGAGCATATTTTGATTTTTCCTGTTGGGAAGAAGGTTGCTAAAGCTAGTCTGAAACTTGGTTTTGAACCTTATTCCAATTATGAAGCTATGGCAGATAAACCAAGTTATGCCGCTGCTGTTAGTCTGGCCGATGATTTAATGCAATTGTATCAAAATAAAGATATTGACAAAGTTGAATTGATTTATCACCATTTCAAAAGCAAAAGTTCGCAGGTGTTAACCTCCGAAACATTTTTGCCAATTCAGCTGAGCAAGCCTGCAAAAGGAACGATTGCGCTCGATTATTTGGTGGAACCCGATAGACAGACTATTATTGAAGAGTTAATTCCAAAGGTGTTACGATTGAAAATTTACACTGCATTGCTTGATTCTAATGCATCGGAATATGCAGCACGAACAATGGCTATGCAAATTGCTACTGATAATGCAGATGATATTCTTCAAGATTTATCATTGTTGTACAATAAATCGCGACAACAAGCCATTACTAACGAATTACTAGATATTTTAGGTGGTTCATTCAAATAATTCAGTTACAATATATTACCAAAAAATCCCAATTAGCATATGCCGATTGGGATTTTCTTTATAGTCTGATGTAAAAGAGTACTTTTTATACCAAATGCAATTATATTATGACCCAAAAGCTATCTGAAAAAATGTAGCTGTATCTGCAAATCGAATTGACCTCATTAGTTGTAGTACTCACCACCAATTGGCATATGAAGTTTTCCATTTTCTCAAGTGAATCAAA
>CAIWCC010000174.1 GCA_903911085.1 uncultured Bacteroidales bacterium
TATCTATTAATAGCTCCCTATTAAACGACTTTTTTTTTGTGCTTGTTTTATTTTAGCTTTATTGACTCTAAAAAAAATTGAGCGAAACGGACTGCAAAGGTAATACAAATTTTTAAACTACCAAACTTTTTTGAAAAAAATAATTTGTTTTCTAAAACGCAATTATTTGTTGTTTCAACTGATCTTTGTATTATTTGGATTGACTATCTAACAAACCTTTTAATAAGCAGTGCTTCTCTCTCTAAGCGGGTGCAAAAGTACTCCCTTTTATCTTATAAACCAAATCTTTTTTGATAATATTTCTGCTATAAAACATGTTTTACGCTTAATATGCTGAACCAAAACTACTTTAGTACTTAAATTATTTTCGCTTTTTTTTCCCGAAACTACAATTTTTGTCTCTAAAGACACTTTTTGTACACATTTCGCCAAATTTTAATTGAATTATTTAGGCGATTGGACGCATTTTTATGTGTCTTTTTCTAGCAAACGCTACTTTTTTGTTCTAAAACAAAAAGAAAAAGTAGATATTACTATAAGATATGACCTACATTTCTATCTTTATTGTTGATTTGTAATGTTAATAAACCAAATTTTAATAGTGCATTGACGGAAATAGACATATATATATGTATGTTTTAATTTAAATTGATGACTGAAATATGGTGTAAGGGAGAAAGACAGAGGAAGATTGTTAGATGTTCAGACAATTATAGCTCCGTATGGAATGAAAAACTACTTTTTTATTGCTATAAAGTCAATGTGATTTTTAATTTTATAAGTGGGGGGAAGTATAATATGTGATATTATTCTAAGTGTAATGCCAATTCAATAATTTGTGTTGTATTTTCAGTTACTTTATAGCGATTGTCAATTCGATGACCAACAACCCAGACTATATCATTTCCAGAAACTAATAACCAACAATTTTCTTTGTCCAACATGCTAAATTTGTTATCAATAAAGTAATCACTAATTTTTTTAAGTTTATTCATTCCACATGGATAAAACGCATCACCGTCCTGCCAATGTCGAAGCAATAATGGATAATGTAGTTTTGTTGAATCGATATGCACAAGTTTACTGTTTTTTGAGATTTTAAAATTTCTGTCTACTTGTTGTTTTGAAATTAATATTCTAAAAGGTTCAGTAAGTTCATTGATGAAACTATCTATCCAATACAATTCATTTTTTTTTGATTCAATAATTGATATTATTAAAAAATCACGATCCTTTACTAAGCGATGGGTCACAGAATAAAAAAGTTTACCAGATTCACTGTCCAAATGCGATACAATTTGTTCAACAACTGCTGAGCTAAAACCATAAGGTTTAAGTAGCTCATAAAGTATTATTTTTTTATTGATTTGTTTGTTTAACAAACAAATATTGATTCTAACATTGTTAGAATTAATTTCAATTAACTCGTCATTAAAATTTGAAATTGCTTGCTCATAAATAGCTAATGTACCCTCAAATCGCTCTATAGATTCACATAAGGTCTGTCGAACAGATGGGTTTATTTCTTCCAATAATGGTAAAATAACATTGCGAAATTTATTTCTTTTGTAATCATTTGATAAATTGCTCGAGTCAGTAACATATTCTAATTGATTTTCTAACAAATATTTTTCTATTTCTAAACGATTACAACACAGAAGGGGACGTATCACATTTCCATTTCGAGGGGACATACCAGTAAGACCACGCAAACCAGTACCTCTAACTAAATTCATTAGAAGAGTTTCAATATTATCATCGGCATGATGTGCCACTGCAATTGCTTGACCATTAAGTTCTATAAGTAAGTCCTTAAACCAATTATAACGTAAATCTCTTGCGGCCATTTCAATAGAAATGTGCTTCTCTTTTGCTATTTCTTTTGTATTAAAATCAATATGATAATAAGGAATTTTTAGTTTTTGAGCAAGACTTTGGACAAATATTTCGTCTCTTTCGGATTCATCTGCTCTAAGATGAAAATTACAATGTGCAATAACACAATCATATCCTATTGATAATAACAAATGCAGCAGCATAACTGAATCGGCACCACCACTAACTCCAACAATTATTTGCCCTTCGGATTTAATTAAATGATGATTATATATGTATTTTTGAACTTTTTGTAGTGTTTTCAACATGATTTTGAGGAAATAAACTTAATCAAAAAAAAAGGAAAAGAATTAGTCTGAAACGACGGCTGTTTGTTTCTTTGTTAATCACGAGTTGTTGAAAGAAATTCTTACCGAAGAATCGTAAGACATTTTTGTAGACATTAAAAATTGAGGTAACAAAAACCGCATTGTCGTTAGTTGAGAAAACTCCTATATGATAGGATTTGAGTTGTTGGTTTTCGTTGTAATCTGCCGTCCATATAGGATGCCCGAAGGTGCAGCCCGCCATTAAAAACCGAACATTTCTCGTTTAATTTTTAAACGTTGAGTTTTCCAATCTCAGAACAATGCGGTTAGTATTTTTGTGTTGCAAATATACTACATTTTTTTCAAATCTATTTCAATAACACTTATTTTTTTTAGTTAAATATATAATAGTAGTTGATTTTCTATAAATTAGACCTTTACTTTGTCTCAATAAAAAAAAATATAAGATAAAATTTCGCTATGTAAAAGAAAATATATACTTTTGCAACGCTTAAAAATATATTAACAGCAGTTCAAAATATTACATTCCTGCGTTAAGTTAACACTAGATATATAACACTCATAATCAATAATTTTACTCATTAAATAAAACAATAAATATATAATAAAGTATTATGTCGAAAAAAGAAGAGAAAAAGCACGACGAATTAGAAAATGTAGAACACGTGTTAACTACATCTGAAGCGTTTATTGAAAAATATCAAAAACAGATTATTTTTGGAGTTGGAACCGTTGTTTTGGTAGTATTAGTCGCATTGTCTATCAACAATTTTTATTTGAAACCACGTGAGGTATCAGCTCAAAATGAAATGTTTAAAGCACAAGCGGCATTCGCTACAGATTCTTTTAAAGTTGCGCTAGAAGGAAAAGGGGTTGAATCAATGGGCTTTAAAGAAATTGCTTCTGAATACAGCTTTACTTCTTCTGGAAATTTGGCATATGCCTATGCTGGAATATGTTATTATAAATTAGGTCAATACGATGATGCAATTAAATCACTTTCTCAATTTGATGGAAAAGATAATTATTTCAAAACTTCAATAACAGGATTGATAGGAGACTGTTATGTTGAGAAAAACGAAATGACCAAAGCTATTAGTTATTTTGAAAAGGCTGCTGATGCTAATAATTCAATTTTAAGCCCAGTATATTTAAAAAAAGCAGGTTTAGTTTATGAATCTCTGAAACAATTAGAAGAGGCAGATAAGCAATATACAACTATTAAAGAAACCTATCCAAAAAGCCCAGAAGCTTCTGATATTGATAAATATATTGCACGTGTTCAAAAATAGATCATTTTGATATTCTTATAAATAAAAGCTACTTCATTTACCTGAAGTAGCTTTTTTTACTTCGACAAAAATAAAATTTAATTATTTAAATATAAAGCTAACACATTAAAATTAAGAATAATGGCAACTCAATATCAAAACTTATCGGATTACAACTCTGAATTATTGCCAAATAAATCAGTTTTGGCAAAACAAGAATACGCAATTGTAGTAGCAGACTGGAATCCACAAATAACACATACGCTACTAAAAGGAGCAATTTCAGCATTAACTGAGAATGGTGTAGAAATAAACAAAATTAATGTAGTACATGTGCCTGGAACTGTTGAGTTGACATACGCAGCTAAACACTTAATAACAAATTTTGGCACACGATTTTCAGCAATAATTGTTATTGGCTGTGTGATTCAGGGTGATACCCCACATTTCGATTATGTTTGTCAAAGTGTTACGGCAGGTGTTACTGAATTAAATCTGCGAAATGAACCTATCCCTGTTATCTTTGGAGTTCTCACAACTAATACTTTACAACAAGCATTGGATAGAGCAGACGGAATCCACGGAAATAAAGGAGTAGAAGCTGCAATTACTGCTATAAAAATGGCAAATATTGTTTGGTAGTATGAAATAAATTGACTACCTTTGCACTGCAATTGAAAACAAAATGGGTAGTTACCAAAGTGGCCAACTGGGGCTGACTGTAACTCAGCTGTCTTTCGACTTCGGAGGTTCGAATCCTTCACTGCCCACTAATCAAGTTGACAATTGACAGTTAATTCTATCAACTAAAAACTGTCAACTAAATTGCGAAAGTAGCTCAGTTGATAGAGCATTAGCCTTCCAAGCTGAGGGTCGCGGGTTTGAGTCCCGTCTTTCGCTCAAAAAGAGATTTAAACCACGGTTTAAGTCTCTTTTTTATTTGAAATTATTCGATAAGTATTATGCATGATTATTGAAATACAAAAAAAAAGACCAATGCACATTTAGCACACAAGTCTTTTTTGGGGTGATTTTGAATTGAATAATTATTATTCTGCTATAACTTCAAAAGCTACTTCAATTGTAACTTCTTTGTGTAATTTTAATGTTGCTGTATATGAACCAACTTCTTTTACTGCATCTTTAAGAATTATTACTTTACGATCGACAGTAAAACCTGCTTTTTCGAAGGCATCAGCAATTTGAATAGGACCTACAGCACCAAATATTTTACCAGTTGTACTAGTTTTAGCTCCAACAGTCAAAGTGATACCTTTCAATTTTTCAGCCAATTCAAGGCTTTCATTTTTGATACGTTCCAATTTGTGAGCACGTTGTTTTAAATCTTCTGCCAACATTTTTTTAGCAGACTCTGTTGCTAAAATTGCTTTTTTTGTAGGGATTAAGAAGTTACGACCGTAACCACTTTTCACTTTCAGAATATCGCCTTTGTAACCTAAGTTAGTTACATCTTCTTTTAATATAATTTCCATACTTTTTCCTCCTTGTTTATTATTTCATCATGTCGGTTACATAAGGAAGCAACGCTATATGGCGTGCTCTTTTCACTGCTTGAGCTACTTTACGTTGAAATTTCAACGAAGTACCAGTAAGACGACGAGGAAGAATTTTTCCTTGTTCATTCAAGAATTTCTTTAAGAATTCTGGATCTTTGTAATCAATGTAACGTATACCGCTTTTTTTGAAGCGACAGTATTTTTTCTTTTTTACATCTACCGATGGTGGAGTTAAGTATCTGATATCTCCGTTGTTTGCTGCCATTTTTAGTTCTCCTTTACTGCTTTAGATTTAATACTTTTTCTTTTTTCAGCGTACTCGAACGCATATTTGTCCAAACGGAACGATAAAAAACGGAGTACACGTTCGTCGCGGCGGAATTGTGTTTCCAACGTAGCGATGATGGTAGATTCGGCATCAAATTGAAGCAACGAATAAAAACCTGAAGATTTTTTTTGAATAGGATATTGCAATTTGCGTAATCCCCAATTTTCTTCGTTTGTAATTGTCGCGCCATTTTCTATTAAAATGGCTTTGTACTTTTCTACCGCTTCCTTTGCCTGTACATCAGACAAAACGGGAGTTAGAATGAAAACGGTTTCATAATGATTTAACATACTGTTTGTTAGCTTTTTAGTAATTAATACTTAGTTTTTATTAAAGCGGTGCAAAGATAGTAATAATTCTTTGATTGACAATGGTATTTGTAAATTTAATTAGAGAATTAGCCTTAAAAAATATTTCTTAATTATAGTTTTATCTTTCTTACATTCACCAAACTTACTAGGTAAATTTAAATTTATCAATCCAATATTATATCAATAAATGCTAATAATTTCAAATATATTGAAATGTATTTTGAATTATTTTGGTCAAAATGATTTATTAATTCGTTTTATTCTGTTTTTGGCCTTGATTATCTCTTCTTGCAATTTGCGAACATCTTTTTTTATCACCCACAAACGATATGTTTCTGATATTGCTTTTTTATCGGTTTCTAATAAATAATAATCAAAAGATTTTTTTCCTTTAAGTGATACTTTTATTCTTGCAGCTGAATTCTGACTTATAAACATAGCAACTCCTTTATCTTCATCATTTTTAAATGTTATTGATTCCCAACAAGTTCCTCCATCAAAGAATATATGATTTGCTGAATTATTTGTCAATATCGTATCAGTACGAATAAAAATTTCATTTGAAGAAACTATTAAATTAGTATATTCAATTTTACTCCCACAATAATTACTAAC
The DNA here is from genome assembly GCA_903911085.1 of uncultured Bacteroidales bacterium. Lineage (GTDB taxonomy): Bacteria > Bacteroidota > Bacteroidia > Bacteroidales > Paludibacteraceae > Paludibacter. The sequence continues at coordinate 6,208 of CAIWCC010000174.1, forward strand.
CAAGTAGAAATCTGCATTTTCATTTACATAAGCTTTGAGATAGGTGCGATTTGTATTGTTTTCTGTAATTTGCGATTTATAAACGTAATTACCAAACTGCTGATAAGTTGTATTTTTTTCAAATCGAAAGTTTCGTTGAATTGAATCGGCTTCATGTTGCTTAAGTGGCAGTATACTATCACAATATTCTAATGATCTTGAACTCTCGCGACGAATTATTGTATCCTCTAATGAAGCAGCAATTTTTCTTTTATTTACCAGTCGAGGGAAAAGTAAATGTAAACTGTCAATTTTAATTTTTGCTGCATTTAACGAGTTTTGGTTAATTAAAGTTTTTATGTTACTAAGATATTGATCTGCCAAAATCTCTTGTTTATGGCGTGAGTTACATGATGTCAGTAGATAAAAACTTGAAAGAACTAAAAACAATTTAAAATTTGATTGCATATCTTGGAAATTATAAGATTTTATTAAATGGAAGTGAAAATGATTTTGATAGCTAGAATTTGTCAATATACATATTATTTTAAACTCTTAAGATTAACAAATCAAATCAATGACAACACTAATATTGAATTAGCATTCGAATTATGCAATTGCTATAAAAAAAGACCACTACGAAAAAACATAGCGGTCTTTAATTTCTTTTATTACAAATGTTTAGTCTTGAAATTTAGCGCATAAAAATTCTCGATTCAAACGTGCAATATGAGAAATCGAAACATTTTTAGGACATTCAGCTTCGCAAGCACCTGTATTTGTACAATTACCAAATCCTAATTCATCCATTTTTGCTACCATAGCTTTAGCACGAGCAGCACCTTCCACTTTACCCTGTGGCAATAGTGCTAGCTGACTTACTTTAGCTGCAACAAATAACATAGCCGAACCATTTTTACAAGCTGCCGCACATGCACCGCATCCGATACATGATGCTGCATCCATTGCTTCGTCGGCAATGTCTTTACCAATAGCAATTGCATTTCCATCAGGAACACCACCAGTATTTACATTTACAAAACCACCAGCTTGAATAATTTTATCATAAGCTCCACGGTTCACCATCAAATCCTTGATTACTGGGAAAGCTGCCGAACGCCAAGGTTCGATAGTGATGGTTTCATTATTTTTGAAAACACGCATGTGCAGTTGACAAGTAGTAATTTCACCATCTGGGCCATGTGGATGACCATTGATATACATGCTACACATTCCGCAAATTCCTTCGCGACAATCATGATCAAAAGCAATTGGTTCTTTGCGTTCGTTAATTAATTGCTCATTAAGCACATCCATCATTTCGAGGAATGAACTATCTGTAGAAACATTATCCAATTTATAGGTCTCAAATTTGCCTTTGACTTTGGGACCGGCTTGACGCCAAACTTTTAGCGTTACATTTATCGATTTGTCCATATTTTTTTTATAAGTAAACGAGTCAACTAGTAAACGAGTAGACAGCGCGACTCCTTATACAAGTTTATTCGAAATTATTATTCTGTTACTTTTTTATCTGTATTTAAATTTACGAGTTGTCCATTATTCTTTGAACGTATTAATTCAACGAGCATTTGTTGTGTATTCGTTTACTTTATCAGAACTGTGAACTCGTCTACTCGTAAACTACTAGTTTACTTTTCCTACGCTTTATAATTTCGTTGTTGACGGTGAATAAATTCATAGTCCAACGCCTCTTTTAACAATACAGGTTCATTGCCTTCGCCCATAAATTTCCAGCATGAAGCAAAAGAAAATTCTTCATCGTTACGCAATGCTTCACCCTCTGGAGTTTGATATTCTTCACGGAAGTGACCACCGCAAGATTCTTCGCGTTGTAAAGCATCGCGTGCCATCAATTCGCCTATTTCGATAAAGTCAGCAACACGAAGTGCTTTTTCTAATTCGGAATTCATATCTGCATCCTTTCCAGGAATAAATACGTTACTCCAAAACTCTTTTCTAACTTCTTTGATTTTTTCTAATGCAATTTCCAAACCAGCTTTGTTACGACCCATACCAACAAAATCCCACATAATGAGACCTAATTCGCGGTGAAGTGAATCCACTGATTTTTTTCCTTGAATGCTCAATAATTTTTTGATCTTATCATTTACATCTTTTTCTGCTTGAACAAATTCTGGTAATTCAGTACTCATACGAGGTACTTGAATTTGATCGGCCAAATAATTTTGAATTGTGTAAGGTAAAACAAAATAACCATCAGCCAAACCTTGCATCAATGCCGATGCACCTAAGCGGTTGGCTCCATGATCGGAGAAATTAGCTTCACCAATACAAAATAATCCCTTAACCGAAGTTTGAAGTTCATAATCTACCCAAACACCACCCATTGTGTAGTGAATTGCTGGATAAATCATCATTGGAGTGTTATATGGGTTTTCATCAACGATTTTTTCATACATTTGGAATAAGTTTCCGTAACGTGCACGAACAACATCTTCACCAAGCCTTTTGATAGCCGCTGAGAAATCAAGATAAACAGCTAAACCTGTATTACCTACACCATAACCAGCATCACAACGTTCTTTGGCTGCACGAGATGCTACATCGCGAGGTACTAAATTACCGAATGCTGGATAACGACGCTCCAAATAATAATCGCGTTCGTCTTCACTTAAATCGGTTGCCTTTTTCTTTCCTGTGCGTATTGCTTCAGCATCTTCTTTCGACTTTGGAGTCCAAATACGACCATCATTACGCAAAGATTCGGACATTAATGTAAGTTTCGATTGGAATTCTCCGTGAACAGGTATACAAGTTGGGTGAATTTGAGCATAAGCAGGATTTGCAAAATATGCACCTTTTTTATACATTTGAATTGCCGCTGATGCATTTGAAGTCATGGCATTAGTTGACAAGAAAAATGCATTTCCATACCCACCAGAACCTACAACAACTGCGTGTGCAAAGAAACGTTCAATTTTTCCAGAAACTAGATTACGAGCAATTATACCGCGAGCGCGACCGTCGATTACTACTACATCAAGCATTTCGTAACGAGAATACAATTTTACTGCACCTTTACCAACTTGGCGACTCAAAGCAGAATATGCACCTAATAAAAGTTGTTGGCCTGTTTGACCTTTAGCATAAAAAGTTCGTGAAACTTGAGCACCACCAAACGAACGGTTATCAAGCAAACCACCATATTCGCGTGCAAAAGGAACACCTTGAGCTACACATTGATCAATAATACCGTTTGACACTTCGGCCAAACGATAAACGTTAGCTTCACGAGCACGGTAATCGCCACCTTTAATGGTATCGTAGAAAAGACGGTAAACCGAGTCACCATCATTTTGATAATTTTTTGCAGCATTGATACCTCCTTGTGCAGCTATTGAATGTGCACGACGTGGAGAATCTTGAATACAAAAGTTCAATACATTGAAGCCCATTTCAGCCATGGAAGCAGCCGCCGAAGCACCCGCTAAACCTGTTCCAACAACAATAATGTCTAGACGACGTTTGTTTGATGGATTCACCAATTTTTGATGTGCTTTGTAATTGCTCCATTTTTCCGCCAACGGTCCCGCAGGAATTTTAGCGTCTATTTTAGTTGTTTCTACCGTAGTAGACTCTTCTTTCTTTGCCATATTTTAATTTGCTATTTTTTTTAATTTACAATTAGCAGCAAGAACCGCATCCAAATAAATAATATAAAGGAATTGACATAAACATCAAAATTACAATGGTAGAAATCACATTAGCAATCATTTTTACACGAGGTAACCATGTTTTGTTGTTTAAGCCCAAAGATTGTAATGCACTCCAAACGCCATGTGTAAGGTGAAACCATAATGCTGACAACCAAACGATGTAAATTGCGCAATAAGCCCAGTTACTAAATAAGTCTTTCACATAAGCAGCTCCGTCAGCTGGATGAAATTGACCAGTTTCAATACCTGATAATTCAGCAAATTGCATTTTGTACCAAAAATTAAACATGTGTAAGCCAAGAAAACCTAACACAATGGCACCTAAAACCAACATGTTTTGCGATGACCAGTCTACACTTTTTTGGTTGCTAGTAACTGCATATCGCTCATTTCCACGAGCACGCATGTTCTGATACGTAAGATACAAAGCATACAAAATGTGAATCACAAATCCAGCTGCTAACATAGTAGTACCAACAATAGCGTACCAATTTGCACCTAGAAATTCACAAATTGTATTGTAACCATCGGGCGAAATTATCACTACAATGTTCATACAACTGTGAAATAATAAAAATAACACGAGAAAAGTTCCCGTAATACTCATTACAAGCTTTCGCCCGATTGAGGAATCAATTAACCACATAGAATTTTGTTTTAGTTTTTATAATTAGAAGTTAGAAAATTTGTAACATGCTAAATATTAGTTCATTGTATACACATTGAGCTTTTTCAAAAAGTTGCACAAAATTAGTGATTTGATTTCGATACTGCAAACAATTACGGATAAATTTCTTTAATTGATCCAAAAGCATAATATGAGATTGAATTTATTAAATAATATAGTTCATGCAGATTATTTAATCAATTAATTATAAGACAAATATCATTTATACAAAACTACATGATTCTTTTCAAATTCAAATTATTGAGTTAAATTAAATATGTTTTTTTTGTGAATTGAGTTTAAATTTCAAAAATATCGTAGCTGTAATCAATACAATTATGTAATTTAATAATTAGAAGTAGTACCTTTGCAAAAAAAAACAATAAAACAATAATTACTAAATTAAATCTATATCACTTTGTTATCGGTTTGAGCCGTAAACATAATGAATTAGAAACATTAATTATGAAATTTACTCCTGAAATATACAGTATTCCTGACATTCCAATGACTCCTTTTATTGATATTGATGAAATTTGGAACCTTTTACATAAAACAATTTCAACGCCAGAAAAAGTAAGATCAATAATTAGTAAATCCTTATCTAAACAACGCCTCAATCTAGAGGAAGTAGCTGTGCTGATAAATGCTAATGAACCTGAATTGATACAAGAAATAAAAGAAGGTGCCAAAACACTAAAAAAAAATATCTACGGAAATAGAATTGTATTATTTGCACCACTATATGTAGGGAGTAAATGTGCAAATAACTGCACATATTGTGGTTTTAGAGCATCAAATAAAGATGCTGTTAGAAAAACGCTTGACGACCAAGAAATTATAAGTGAAGTAGAAGCCTTGGAAGATAATGGACAAAAAAGGCTAATACTGGTATATGGCGAGCATGCTCATTACAGTCCAGATTATATAGCTCATACAGTGAAAGTTGCTTATAATGTTCGAAAAGGAAATGGTGAAATACGTAGAATCAATATCAATGCAGCTCCAATGGAAATCGATGGTTTTAAAATTGTCAAAGAAGCAGGTATTGGTACCTATCAGATATTTCAAGAAACTTACCATCGAGAAGCATATAAAACTTATCATTTAAGTGGAAAAAAATCTGATTTCGATTATCGTTTAACTTCCTTGGACAGAGCTCAAGAAGCTGGGTTAGATGATGTTGGAATAGGTGCATTGTTTGGCCTTTACGATTGGCGATTTGAAGTTATGAGTTTAGTTCGACATACCAATCACCTCGAAGCATGTTATAATGTAGGACCACATACTATTTCATTTCCTCGTATAAAAGATGCCTCATCATTAAACTTTGGCGATAAATATTTTGTTTCAGATGATGATTTTACTAAACTAATTGCTATTTTACGTTTAGCAGTGCCTTATACAGGAATGATTTTGACGGCTCGAGAACCAGAGGTTTTGCGTAATGAAATTATTCAATACGGTGTTTCTCAAATTGATGGTGGAACTAAAATCGAATTGGGAAGTTATTCTAAAAACAATGAGAAAAAAAACCTCAACAAAGGTCAATTTAAAATTAATGATGACAGATCTTTAAACGAGATTATTGATGAATTGCTTGACCAAGAGATGATACCTTCATTTTGTACTTCATGTTACCGACGAGGTAGAACGGGCGAACATTTTATGGAATTTTCTGTTCCTGGATTTATAAAACGGTTTTGTACTCCAAACGCTATTTTAACTATGGCTGAATATATTATGGATTATGCTCCTGAAAGTACAGCCATTAAGGGTTGGAAAGCTATTGAAAAAAACATCGAAACTTTGGATGATAATAGTATAAAAAAATCGGTTTTAGAGAAAATTGAAAAAATAAAAAAAGGAGAAAGAGATTTGTATTATTGAGAAAAAAGTTTGTACAAATAATTAATAAAAGTAGGTAGTATTAATAGATATGAATAAGGGAAAAGACATAAAGCCACACATAGGTATCTTTGGAAGGCGAAATAATGGTAAAAGTTCGTTTATCAATTTATTGGTTGGGCAGGAACTTGCGATAGTTTCAGAACAGGCTGGAACAACCACAGATCCTGTCAAGAAATCCGTTGAAATATTTGGAATAGGTCCTGCAATTTTGATAGATACTGCTGGAATTGACGATTCGGGTGAATTGGGAGATAAAAGAGTAAAAAAAACAATGGAAGTAATAAAGCAAGTTGATTGCGCCATTTTAATACTTGCTAATAACCAATTTAAAGTTTATGAACTTGATTTGATAAAACGATTTAACGAATTGGATATACCATATTTAATTGTACATAATAAATCAGATTTAGAACCCATTAAATCAATTACGATAGAAACAATTAAATCTATTACCTCATCTGAAATTATTGAGTTTAGTACCATACATACAACCAATTTTGACGAATTAGTTGATTTGATAAAGAAAACAATACCACCAACTGCATATCAAAAGCCATCACTTTTTGCAGATTTAGTAAAACCCCAAGATGTGGTTTTACTTATAACCCCCGTTGATAGTGAAGCGCCAGACAGTAGAATGATTTTACCACAAAACATGGCAATTAGAGATGTTTTGGATAACGATTGTATAACTGTAGTAGTAAAAGAGACTGAAATTGAAGCATTTATGAAACTTGGCATTAAACCAGCTTTAGCTGTTACAGATAGTCAAGCTTTTGGTTATGTATCCAAATTAATACCAGATGATGTACCTTTAACTGGCTTTAGTGTTGTATTCGCAAGACTCAAAGGCGATTTTGATAAGTTCCTTGAAGGCACTTCGCATATATCTAAACTAAAAGATGGTGACAAAGTATTGATATTGGAGTCATGCACACATCATGTAAGTTGCGATGATATTGGTAGATTCAAAATTCCAAATTGGCTTTTAGAATTTACAGGAAAAAAGCTCGATTTTACCATTGTAACAGGACTCTCAGAGATAAAAGAAGAGATAAATGATTTTGCTATGATAATTCAATGTGGTGGTTGTATGGTTACAAAAAAACAATTACAAAGTAGACTAAAACCAGCTATTCAAGCTGAAATTCCTGTCACAAATTACGGATTAGCGATTGCATATATGCACGGTATTTTTGAAAGAGCTACTGCACCATTTAGGAAATTCCAAAATCCTGAATAACCATTTTTTTTATTTAGTTCCAATTTACAAAAAACCAAATGTCAATAACTTCAATTTTAGAAAAACCCTCATTTACCAGAAACGATATTATTCAGCTTTTAAAATTGAGTGGTAACGATGAAAAGTTACTCTTCAAATATGCCGCCAAAATTAAAGAAGATAATATTGGTAATACTGTTTATCTTCGTGGTTTAATAGAACTGTCGAATGTGTGTGCAAAAGATTGTTTGTATTGTGGAATTCGAAAATCAAACATATTGTCCACACGTTATTCGCTTGTCGAAGAAGAGGTTATTGAAGCAGCAAAATTTGCATACGATAATAATTATGGTTCAATTGTTATTCAATCAGGGGAAATCTCCACTAAATCCTTCGTTAACAAAATCAACAATATCATTCTTCAAATAAAAAAAATTACGAAGGGTCAAATAGGAATTACACTTTCATGTGGTGAGCAATCAATAGAAACATACAGAACTTGGTTTGAAAGCGGTGCTCATAGATATTTACTTCGCATTGAATCATCAACCGAAGAATTGTATTACAAGATTCATCCGAATGATGAAAATCATAATTTTCAAACACGTTTAAATGCTCTTAAAACTTTAAAGGAAATTGGATATCAAGTTGGAACAGGTGTGATGGTAGGTTTGCCATTTCAAACAATCGAGCATTTGGCAGATGACTTGTTGTTTATGAAGCATCTTAACATTGATATGTGCGGAATGGGACCATATATTGAACATAAAAACACGCCTTTATATGAGTTTAAAGATAGTTTAATACCTTTGAAAGAAAGATTTAATCAGACTTTAAGAATGATAGCAATTCTTAGAATTATGATGAAAGATATCAATATAGCCGCTACAACTGCACTGCAAACTATCGATAAAATAGGTCGAGAGAAAGCTATTCAAATAGGTGCTAACATTTTAATGCCCAACATTACACCCGGAAAATACCGTGATAGCTACGCTCTATACGAAAACAAACCTTGTACAGATGAAAATGCCGAAGACTGCAAAAATTGCATTGATGTCCGAGTTCACCTTGTAAACCACAAAGTTGGATATGGTGAATGGGGAGATTCAAAACATTATAAAAATCCTGAAAAGACATCCCAAATCTGACATCAGTAATATATTGGAAGCGTTTTTTTGATAGCATTACTAGAGAATAAATAGTACAACACGCCATAAATTGATTTACCGAATAGCATTTTTGAACAGTTCAGTTTTCAACTTAAGAAAATACCAAAATCACACATTCACTTAACACTATTTGATATTTTAAAAGAAAATCAAGTTGCTTAACTCATGGCTCTAATATCAAATTTTTTAAACTCTAATTTAAAAACACATAAACACTACCATTGGTGTGGTTCAATGACAATATCTAATCATCGCAAAAAACAATTTGTAAACAAATAGCACAAAAAAAGCCCCACATAACTTAATATGCGGGGCTTTTAAAAAACGGCGGCTATCTACTCTCCCACTTTGCAGCAGTACCATCGACGTGGACAGGCTTAACTTCTCTGTTCGGAATGGGAAGAGGTGGAACCCTGTCGCTATAACCACCTAAATTCTAATTAATAATTAATAATTGACAA
>CAIWCC010000175.1 GCA_903911085.1 uncultured Bacteroidales bacterium
CAATCTGTTCCGCTTTTAAAAACTGAAGCTCCAATTGTTGGAACTGGTATTGAAAGAACGGTAATCAAAGATTCTAGAGTACAAATTACATCTGAAGGCGATGGCGTAGTTGAATACGTTGATGCTTCAGAAATTCGAGTACGATATAATCAAACTGAAAAAGAAGAATTTGTAACTTTTGAAGATAATTTAAAAGTTTACAATATAATAAAATATAGAAAAACAAATCAAAACACTTGTATCAATTTACGTCCAATCGTTGTAAAAGGCGAAACTATTGTAAAAGATCAGTGTTTAACTGAAGGATATTCAACTCAAAATGGAGAGCTTGGAATTGGTAAAAACCTTAAAGTGGCATTCATGCCTTGGAAAGGTTACAATTTTGAGGATGCTATTGTGCTTTCGGAACGTATTGTACGTGATGACATATTAACATCTATTCATATTGATGAACATATTCTTGAAGTACGTGATACCAAAAGAGGATTAGAAGAATTTACATCGGATATTCCAAATGTAAGCGAAGAAGCGATTAAGAATCTTGATGAAAATGGACTTATTCGAATTGGAGCTGTTGTTAAACCAGGTGATATTCTTATTGGAAAAATTACACCAAAAGGTGAATCAGATCCTTCTCCTGAAGAAAAATTATTACGTGCAATATTTGGTGATAAAGCCGGCGATGTAAAAGATGCTTCGTTAAAAGCTCGTCCTTCGTTATTTGGCACTGTGATTGACAAAAAATTGTTTACTCGTAGTATTAAAGACAGAAAATCAAGAGCTAATGAGAAACCAATTCTTACTAAATTCAAAGTTGATGTTGATAAAGAATCAAGTAAACTTAAGGAACTTTTAGTTGAAAAACTTTTCACTCTTGTAAATGGTAAAACATCACAAGGAGTTAAGGATTACGCTGGAAACATTATAATTGCTAAAGGTGCTAAATTTACTCAAAAAGCATTAAACGAAATCGAAGACTATACTTATATAGTTACAGATAAATGGACAACTGATACAGCTAAAAACGAAACTATTTCAAAATTACTCGTTAATTTCTGCAAAAAACAAAAGGAAATTGAAGGTGAATACAAACGAAAAGTATTTAGTATAACTGTTGGAGATGAATTACCTTCTGGGATTATGCAATTAGCAAAAGTATATATTGCTCAAAAACGTAAAATCAAAGTTGGTGATAAAATGGCAGGCCGTCACGGTAACAAAGGTATTGTATCTAGAATCGTTCGCGACGAAGACATGCCTTTCTTAGAAGATGGTTCCACTGTTGATATCGTATTAAATCCACTTGGTGTGCCTTCGCGTATGAACCTTGGACAAATTTACGAAACTGTATTAGCATGGGCTGGTAAAGAATTAGGGTTAACTTTTGCAACTCCAATATTTGATGGTGCTACACTTGATGACATTACGAGTTACACAAGAAAAGCTGGAATTCCTGACTTTGGTAAAACTTATCTAATTGATGGTGGAACTGGAGATAGATTTGACCAACCAGCTACAGTAGGTATAATTTATATGCTTAAGCTTGGACACTTAATTGACGACAAAATGCATGCTCGTTCAATTGGACCATACTCTCTTATTACTCAACAACCACTTGGAGGTAAAGCTCAATTTGGGGGTCAACGTTTTGGAGAAATGGAAGTTTGGGCTATTGAAGCATTTGGTGCTTCTAATATATTACAAGAAATTCTAACACTTAAATCTGATGATGTGTATGGTCGTGCAAAAGCTTATGAAGCTATTGTAAAAGGCGAACCACTTCCAACTCCAGGTTTACCAGAATCATTTAATGTATTATTACACGAATTACGTGG
>CAIWCC010000176.1 GCA_903911085.1 uncultured Bacteroidales bacterium
GGGTCCAATTTTATCGAATCAATGGCAAAATCAAGGTTTGCCACGAACATTTGTCCGGAAAAAGTATTATCAAAAACCAATAAAGTATGTACACAACACATGATTCTCACAATTATTTGAAGCAGTATTCAATAAAACCATCCGTGCAAAGAACTGCAGTAATGGATTATTTAATGAATAACAGAACACATCCAACTATAGACGAGATTTATTTGGCACTTGTTCCTAATATGCCAACTTTATCAAAAACGACAGTTTACAATACTCTCGATCTTTTTGTGGAAAAAGGAGCTGTACGTTCATTGATACTCGACGAAAAAAATTCTCGCTATGATATTGATATTTCAGCACATGCACATTTTATTTGCAGAAGTTGTGGAAAAGTACATGATATTTTTAATTTAGAAGCTAGTAAATTTCAGTTGCCAATAAATTCTAAATTCAGTATCGATGCAGTAGAAATATCATATATGGGTTTTTGCGAAGAATGTAAACAGAATTAACTCAAATAATCTCCTTTGAAAAGCACAATCAGTAATTGTGCTTTTTTTTATTCATTTATTTCAATATCTTTGAGGCAAATAAATATATCCTTTCGAATTTTAAGTTTTATTGTCGTTTTGTATTTGTAATCAATCGTTTATATCAGAATTTAAAACATGTGCAATGAAAAGAATTACTTTAGTATTATGCCTTTTTGTGTCTTTGCTAACGATGTATGGTCAACAAAAAATTAAAAAAGGGTTTAGTTTCGGAGCATTACCAGCTGTTTCTTTCGACTCTGATTTGGGTTTTCAGTATGGTGCATTGGTCAATTTATTTCATTATGGTGATGGGTTGAGATTCCCAAAATACGACCATTCCTTGTATTTGGAGTATTCAACTTATACTAAAGGCACAAGTATTGCACGTTTGCGATATGATTCCGAAAGATTAATCCCCAAAGTAAGAACTACAGTTGATGTGGCTTATGTTACTGACCAAATGTCAGATTTCTATGGCTTTAACGGTTATCAATCGTTGTATAACCCCATTGAAGTTGCAAATTCAAATAGAATTTTTTATAAAAACGAACGAAATATGTTTCGCGCAAAAGCCGATTTTCAAGGCAACTTCAGTGAAAGCAATTTTGGTTGGGTAGCTGGTTATACTTTTTATAATTTTGCGATTGATACTGTGAATAATTCTAAGCTTAACAAAATAAAAACAGGCGCTACTTTATTCGAAAATTATAAATCGTGGAATTTGATTGATGCAAATGAAGCCAACGGTGGTAATATAAATTATTTTAAGATTGGATTGAAATATGATTCGCGCGATCAGTTGGCATGTCCCATGAAAGGAATTTGGACAGAAGCGGTAATTCAAAGTGCTCCAAAGTTTGCAAATCAAACTTTTCCACACTCAAAAATGTCAATTGTACACAGACAGTATTTTACTTTGACAAAAGATTTGTCGTTTGCTTATCGCCTTGATTATCAAATGACAGTTGGTTCGGGTAAAGTGCCATATTATGCTCAGCCACTTTTAATAACAAGTTTTTTGACAGCTGCTACTCACCAAGGAATTGGCGGAAAAAGTTCTGTACGTGGCATTTTGCGTAATAGAATTATTGGTGATGCTGTGGGATTTGGCAACTTTGAATTTCGTTATAAATTCCTTCGTTTCGAGATGTTTAAGCAGAATTTCTATTTAGGAACAAATGTGTTTTTCGACTCTGGAATAATAGTGAAACCAATAGAATTGAATTTGGGAAATGTTTCATTAGCCGATCAATCAAAGTATTTTGATACTTACGAGTCCGGTAAATTCCATACATCAGCGGGCATTGGTTTAAAAGTTGGTTGGAATGAAAACTTTGTTATTTCAGCCGATTTTGGAAAAGCATTTAATGCTCAGGATGGCAAAACTGGAATGTACATTGGCTTAAATTATCTGTTCTAATACCTTATATTATAATCTGTTTTGTTTCATTTTTACCTTAGTTTATGTTTATATTTATTACTGTTTTTGTTTCGATTGTTTACCTCGTTCTAATCACTATTTTTTTGATTGGATGGTTTCGTTTATCTAGTTTTGAACCTACAAGTGCTGAAAAAATTAACACGAAAATTTCGTTGGTAATTGCTTGTAGAAATGAGGAGCAGAGTTTACCCAAATTGCTGGCCAATTTAGCACAACAAAGTTATCAAGAATTTGAACTTTTGTTGATAAATGATCATTCAACAGATAGCACCTTAGAAATAATGATGGGCGCAAAAAGTTATTTTAAAAATATACAAATAATTGATGCTCTAGGATTTGGAAAGAAAAATGCATTAAATGAAGGTGTTTCAAAAGCAGATGAAAAATTTATTATTACTACCGATGCCGATTGTACTCCATCATTTCATTGGCTTGAGTCGATAGTGAGTTTTCAACTTGAGCATAGATGTGATTTGGTTATTTGCCCTGTTAAAATTAAAGAAAGTACATCGTTTTATGATAAGTTGCAAGTGCTTGAATTTTCTACACTAGTGGCTTCGGGAGCAGCAGCTTCGGCTGCGGGAATGCCAATTTTATGCAACGGTGCAAGTTTGGCATTTACTAAAAAAGCATGGCAAGATAGTTGGGGTGAACTACATGTTGAAGAGCAATCGGGTGATGATATATTTTTATTGCAAAGCATTAAAAAACGAGGTGGAAAAATCAGATTCCTTAAATCGAGATCAGCATTTGTTTTTACCAATCCGGCTAAAACATTACCCGACTTTTTTGCGCAACGGCATCGCTGGGCAGGTAAATCAACAAAATATACCGATTGGCAATTAATTGCGACCGCTATTGTTGTTTTTGGTGTCAATTTATACATGTTTTGTCTTTTATGTTTAGCCATTTTTGCTCCACATCATTGGTTGCAACTTCTTTTTGTTTTTGTTCTAAAATACTTTCTTGACACCATTTTTTTATATAATATTCGTTATTTTTTTCAGCTTGATTTTGTTTGGTTTTACGCATTAATTTTGTCATTGATTTACCCATTTTATATTGTTTTTGTTGGAATTTCGGCGTTAGTATTTAAACCTAAAAAATGGTGATGACAGTTGAAAATTTATTTTCAGACTCTAGAGTTCACGATGAGCTATCGTTGTGACTTAATGTAAGCAAACTAATGAAATAATCGTTCAAATTTACCGTTTTACATAGAGGTTAAAAGAATAACCAAATTTGATATTTTTACATTGCATGAATAATAAAAAACTCTCAATACTTTTCATTTTCCTTTTTTCTTTAGGATTGTCGGCACAGACAAAAGTGCGCATTTACGGTTACGTTATTGACCCCAGCAACCGTGGAATAGAACTGGCAAATGTACATTTAGAGAATACAAAAGTTGGTACAACAACCAATCAAAATGGTTATTATGAGCTTTCTACCGAAATAACTGACTCTGCTACGCTGGTTTATTCACTTATCGGTTACAAAACCATTAGGCATACCATATATCCACATCAAAAAATACTGCAAATATCGGTTGAACTTCCAATTTTGAATAAAGAAATTGGTGAAGTGAATGTGGTTGGTCAACGTCGACAAACATCCACTTTAGATTTGTTGGATGCAAGCAAATATCGTTTGATGCCAAATGCAAATGGTGGAATAGAGTCATTGTTAATCACTTTTGCGGGCGTAAGCTCAAGTAATGAACTAAGTTCACAATACAATGTTAGAGGTGGAAATTTTGATGAAAATATTGTGTATGTCAATGGTATTGAGGTGTATCGTCCTTTGCTGGTACGAGCCGGGCAGCAGGAAGGTCTAAGTTTTATTAATCCAGATATGGTAAAAAATGTGGCTTTTTCGGCTGGTGGTTTCGATGCCAAATATGGTGATAAAATGTCATCGGTGTTGGACATTAACTACAAAAAACCGACCGAGTTTGAAGCTTCTGCATCAATGAGTCTACTCGGTGCTTCGGCTTATGTCGGTTCAGCCAATAAGAAATTTACTCAAATGCATGGTATTCGTTATAAAACATCAGCATATTTACTTGGCACACTGGATACTAAAGGTGAGTATAACCCAGCTTTTTTTGATTATCAAACATATTTAACTTACCAATTAAAGCCAAAATGGGAGCTAACTTTTCTAGGAAATTTTTCTCAGAATTCATATCAATTTACTCCGCAAGAACGAAACACCTCTTTTGGAACATATAATATGGCCAGAGCATTGACAATTTACTTCGAGGGTCAAGAAAAAGATTTGTTTCGTACTTCATTTGGTGCGCTCACATTAAACTTCAAACCTAAAAAGGGGCTTAAGCTTAGTTTATTGGCTTCGGCATTTCATACCAACGAAACTGAAACTTACGATATAGCTGGTGAGTACGTACTTAGTGAAGTTAAACTTGATTTGAAAGCTGAGAATAAAAAAGGTGAATCATTGGGCGTAGGCAAATACCACGAACATGCGCGCAATAGATTAAATGCAACCGTTGCAAATATTTCGCATTTGGGTGAATATGAGATTAATAATAATAAAATGTTGTGGGGCGTAAATCTGCAAAATGAAATAATCAACGACAAAATTAACGAATGGGAATGGCGCGATTCGGCTGGTTATTCATTGCCATTCAACGATAAGCAGGTTGATTTGTATTATAATATGAAAGCATACAACAGTTTATCAACATTACGAACTACTGCTTTTTATCAAAATACCCGTAAATGGAGTTCTGCTGCTGGAACAGTTTCTTTGACGGGTGGAGTGCGAGCAAATTACTGGACATTCAACAAAGAATTACTGGTTAGCCCACGCTTTTCGGTTTCATATCTGCCGCGTTGGAAGCGCGATTTTAGTTTCCGATTTGCAACAGGTGTTTACTATCAAGCACCGTTTTATAAAGAAATGCGTGATACTGCAACGGATGTATCCGGAAACGTTAATGTTATATTGAACTCCAATATTCAAGCACAAAGAACAGTACATTTTGTATTGGGTGGCGATCATTATTTTCGAGCTTGGGGGCGTCCATTCAAATTTACAACAGAGACGTTTATGAAACTTGCCGACCATGTTGTTTCGTATACTGTAGACAATGTGCGAATAAGATATTCTGGCGAGAATGATGCAAAAGCATATACTGCAGGAGTAGATTTTAAGCTTTTCGGGGAGTTGGTTCCTGGTACCGATTCGTGGATTAATTTTTCACTAATGGACTCCAAAGAAAATTTGTATAACGATTCATATATCGATAATACTTACGATGATAATGGAAAAATTATTGCTACAAATACAGTTTATCCTGGATGGATTTCACGACCTAGCGAGCAACGGTATACGTTTTCAACCATGTTTCAGGATTATTTGCCCAATAATCCAAAATATAAATTGCAATTAAAATTTATCTGGTCGGATGGATTGCCATTTGGACCGCCTCGTAATGTGCGCTTTCGCAATTCGTTTCGTACACCAGCCTATCGACGGGTAGACATAGGTGTTTCGCGTGTGCTTGTGAGTGGTACCGACAATTTGCTGAACAAACCTTGGTTAAAGCATGTGAAAAATATATGGCTAAACCTTGAAGTGTTTAATCTTCTCGATTTCAATAATGTCAACTCATATTATTGGGTGAGTGATATTTATAATCAACAAATGGCTGTGCCAAATTATCTTACAAAACGCCAATACAACCTCAAAATAATGGTGGATTTGAAATAAAAATTAAGACAGTAGAGCTAAGAGCATAGAACCCAAGACAAGACGCAGTTTATCGTTATTTAACAAATTTAAAGTATAGGTTTTTAAAACTTTTACTATATCAAGAAAGCTTACAGATTTATTCTGTGGGCTTTTTTTTGGGAAAATGGAGGTGTCTGGAGAATTTTATTCTTGAATATTTTCTAACTTGAAGCCTCCGGTAAACTTTTTTGGTTCAATATTTTCTTACTGTAAGCCTACGGTAAACTTTTCTGGTTCAATATTTTCTAACTGTAGGCCTCAGGTAAACTTTTTTGGTTAAATATTTTCTAACTGTAAGCCTCAAGTAAACTTTTTTGGTTCAATATTTTCTAACTTTAAGCCTCCGGTAAACTTTTTTTGGTTCAATATTTTCTTACTGTAAGCCTCCCGCTGCCGCGGGGATGTTTAAATGATAAGTCTGCGTCGAATTTTTAGTAAATTGATAGAAATTGTAGAAGAAAATGATTTATAAACTTTGGATTATTTATATATTGGAATTTCTTACATAAAAAAATGTCAATTCAAGTTAGTTGATTGAAATACAAATAAATAGTTTGCTAATTTCTTAGTTATCCAAAAACAGAAGCGCATAGTGGCCACTTCTCTCACATACTTTTTTTTGTTCGACAGTTTACGTCCAATGATTTACTATTATGTGATTATTCTATTGACATAGACATTTAGCAGGTTAATACTCACCTTCTGATTAAAGTTGAAATTTACTTTTTATCTATAAATCATTTGAAAATGACATTTCTAAAATGATATATTTCAAATGACCAAATATTTATCGCCAATAAATGTTAATACTATTGCAGGATTCAAACTTTTTACTTACTTTTGTTAAAGATTTAAAAAGAGAAAATATGAAACTGAATATGAAAATAAGTTCAAAGTATTTTAGTTCTCTAAAAAACCAAAAAAGTTTGGTTTGCATTTTTACAGTTGCTACCAATAGTTAGCATAGATACAAAGTTTG
The DNA here is from genome assembly GCA_903911085.1 of uncultured Bacteroidales bacterium. Classification (GTDB taxonomy): domain Bacteria; phylum Bacteroidota; class Bacteroidia; order Bacteroidales; family Paludibacteraceae; genus Paludibacter. Next base: position 6,704 of record CAIWCC010000176.1, read on the forward strand.
GTATAATGGCTGTAACTTTTCCCCTCATAACAGTCCGAATCGCCAAATAAACTTTGGGTAACATTCCACCCAATTTCCCCTCAAAAAATCATATAACACCCAACCAGTGAACTGAACACACTCAGTCTTACAAGCCACTTTATTGCACAGTGTTAATATTGTTAAATAACAAATAAATTTTATGATTATGACTAAATTTGAATTTGATCAATTTATCGACAGCCACAAACTTTATGGCTTTGATGGTTTAATAGAAGTTACTCCCTCCGATGGAATGAGCCATCGCGCTATTTGGATTACTGCACTTCCCGAACTGTTGCCTTCTATCGATGGAACATTTGCTGGAAAACCCGAAATGCACGTATTTTATCTTATTGAAAAACTTCAGTATGTAGTATGGGATATTGCCCAAATTGATAAATTGGAATGTCTACGTGAGCGGTATTTGCAGTAAGGTTTCAGCCCCAGAAGCAGCTGAATAACGATTTATAACCATTAATTTATAATTTTATTTAATAATAAAGCCTTATGAAAACAACTGAAAAAGTGAATTTTAATGTAATTGACACTATTACAAAAATTGCAAAAAAGCTAAAAGACTCTTGTCTTTTGCAAATATTTTTATCTGATGTTGAAGCAGATAACGCAACTTTGGCTAGCTACTTTAATGTAACAGAACGTCAAAGTCTAATTCTAATTTCCATTTATGCAACACAAAACCACCGGAATGGGGAGGTAGATATGAAAAACATTGCACGTTTTTTGGGATTAGAATTTTTTGATATTCTGGCCATGAAACCTGATTTTGAATTATTATTGAAGCAAAAGCTCGTTGTAATGGATAGAGATAGATTTAATAAATCGAAAAAGGTAAATATTTCAAGGGCAAATTTTATGATAAATGATGACGTAATTGATAGTATTTATGAAAATGAAGTAATCACTTTGTTTACCGAAAATTTGAAGTTGGACAACTGTCAATTTGCCAAAAAAGTTTCTGATTTGATTGAAGAGCGTATGGACGAGAAAATTGATACTTACGAAATGTTTGAAATGGTAGAAGAACTCGAAAATACTAATGAGACAATTGAGATGGTTAAAGCGCTTAAAAATTATAATCTTGGTATAGAAAATCGAACATTATATTACGAAATATGTGATGACCTGATTTTGGGTGGCTGGTCGGCATTGAATAAAACATTGACAGATATTTACGACAATCCGTTAACACGGTTTAGAAAAGCGCGCGAAATTATGGAAGGCAAAAACCCAATGTTTGAGTTGGAACTAATAAAGACCAAAGAAGATGCTTTCTTTGGAGATACCCGCGTAGGTCTCAACGACAAAGGAATAGAACTGTTTTTACAGGAAGATGCAATGCTTTTTATTGGAAATAAGAAAAATAAAAATTGCATTGTACCCGAAGATATAAAGGATAAAGTACTATTTTTTGAAGATAAATTTATGTGTGAAGTTGAATTTGTTAAAAACTCGCTTTGCAATGATAAATTTCAGGAATTACAAGTCAGACTGAATGAACATTCATTGTCCAAAGGAGTGGCATGTATATTTTATGGCGCTCCAGGAACAGGCAAAACAGAAACTGCTTTTCAGATAGCAAAAGCCACTGGACGTGCGCTGTTGCATGTGGACATTAGCCAAACTAAATCGATGTGGTTTGGCGAAAGTGAAAAGAAAATTAAGGAGATTTTTGACCAATATCGCCATCTTTGCAAGGCAAGCAAAGTGAAACCCATCCTGCTTTTTAATGAAGCCGATGCGGTGTTTGGAAAACGCAAAGACACAGGTGCTTCCACTGTGGCGCAAACCGAAAATGCAATTCAGAATATCATCCTAGAGGAAATGGAAAAATTGGATGGTATACTAATGGCTACTACCAACTTAACTGATAATTTGGATGCGGCTTTTGAAAGACGTTTTTTGTTTAAACTGAAGTTTGAGCAGCCAAGTGCATCCGTAAAAAAGCAAATTTGGAAAAATAAACTGGAATGGATGGACGAAGAAGCGGTGGGGGAATTGGCGGATAAATTCAATTTTTCGGGGGGAGAAATTGATAATATCGTGCGCAAAACTATCACCGAGGAAATTCTTACAGGCATTCGCCCCAGCAACGAAAGGATTAAAACTTTTTGCGAAACCGAAAAGATTTCATCCAAAATGAACCGCTGCAAAGTGGGATTTTAAAATAAAGGTTTAACCACAGTAGACACAATAGGAAGAACTATAGTAAACTATTGTTTCTATTGTGGTTGGCTCTTACAATCATCTAAAATACAACTTTATGAAAAAATCTCTCATACTTCACATTCCTCATGCTTCGACTTTTATACCCAATACTGAAGGTTTTGTGGTGGATGCTGATACTCTCAACTTGGAAATGCTAAAACTCACTGACTGGTACACAGATGACATTTTTTACTCCGCTGCCGATACTATGATTGCAACTCCTTTTTCACGTATTTTTTGCGATGTGGAAAGATTTGCAGATGATACTCAAGAACCAATGGCAAGCTATGGAATGGGTGCTTTGTACCAAAAAACCTGTACCGGTGAAACACTGCGTATCATTACCCCTGAACTGAAACAACAGATAATGACGGAGTATTACCAACCGCATCATAATCGCTTAACGGAAATTGTTCAACAACAATTGGATGTATTTGGCAGTGCGCTAATCGTAGATTGTCATTCGTTTCCTGATAATCCATTTTTACCATTTCTGTATCAAAATGTGGAACAACCAGACTTTTGTATTGGAACAGACCTTTTTCATACACCGCAAAACCTTATTAACCAAACTATTGCTTATTTTCAGCAAGCTGGCTTCTCGGTAGCAATAAATGAACCCTACAATGGTACTTTAGTTCCAATGTCGTATTATCAATCTAACCCCAATGTTCAAAGTATTATGATAGAAATCAATCGGAAATTGTATTTGAAGGAGAATAGCAATGAAAAATCGGAATGGTATGAAATACTAAAAAGTTTGGTAAACTATTATCTTTTAGTGTTGAAAACATGGTAATGTCAATTAACCCACTTCATTTTTAAAATCTATCAAATCAAACACTATTAAAAATAAAAACATGTTTTCTAACACAATAATGAGTTGGTTTATTTCTTAAATTTTACATATTTTTGAGGCGATTTAAACAAGATGCTTTTAAATTAAAAAACAAAAAACTTAATGAGCAATTTAGAAGTGATAGAATACAAACCATTCGAGGATATAAAGCACATATCGGCAGATGGCAGCGAATATTGGTACGCACGCGAACTGGCAGAAGTGATAGAATACGTGCAATGGCGAAATTTTAGCAAAGTGTTAAATAGAGCGATGCTTGCCTGCAAAAACAGTGGTAGCAGCCTTGTAGAACATTTTGCTGAGGTCAGCAAAACGATAGCAATGCCTAAAATGGCAACGAAAGATGTTACTGAATATCGACTTACCCGATATGCTTGCTACCTGATAGTGCAAAATGGTGACCCCAGAAAGGAAGTGATTGCACTGGGGCAAACCTACTTTGCCATCCAAACCAGACGACAGGAAGTGGCGGACTACTTTAATCAACTGGACGAGGATAACAAACGGCTGGTAATACGAGGCGACATCAAGCAATGGAACCAAATGCTTGCCGAAGCTGCCCACAATGCAGGTGTAATAAGCAACGAAGAGTATGCCAAGTTTCAGAATGCGGGATATATGGGGTTGTACGGTGGCATGAAAGTAGAGGATATTCACCAGAAAAAAGGCTTGAAGAAAACCGACAAAATTCTTGATTTTATGGGCAGTACCGAACTGATTGCCAATTTGTTTCGCATCTCACAAACCGAAGATAAATTAAAAAAAGACGAAACCTCTACTCCCGAAAAAGCCAACGATACGCATTTTATTGTGGGCAAAGAAGTACGAGCAACCATAGAGCGTGTGGGTGGCACTATGCCCGAAAACTTGCCCATACCCAACAAAAGTATCAGCGATGTAGAACGCGAGCAATTACGGAAACTCCAGAATTCGTCGGGGAAATTAATGTTGGATGAGTAGCAGAATAAGATAGAAATATATTTTTTACAAATTTATTGCTGGCATTATAATAAAATGGATTCATTCTCTAAACCTCTCTGAAGGGGTTGAAAAAGAAGAGAATATATGATTAATAATAATTAAAATATTCACAAACGAAATAACGTATAGAAAAATATGAGTCTAAACATTTACAAGGTTTCGGAATTTGAAACCACTCACGAACGAGAACAATTTGAGCATTTATCTGAAATTTTAAAAGCAAAGTTTGACAAACATGAAGATGTGCATTTACTAATTTCAAATCCAAGTTTTGAAAATAGAGATATTGATGCAGTATTTATTAAACGAGATGGTATAACTGTGATTGAACTTAAAAATTATGGTGGAAAACTATCTATAGCGGAAAACGGTGATTGGAAAAGTAATGGAATTACCGTTAAAGGTGGAAGCAATGGAAAAAATCCATATATGCAAGTGAAGTTAAACAAAACTGGATTATGTAGTGTATTTAATACATGGTTCTATAAACCGTATGTTAATTTGAGTCATGTTAGTGCTGTTGTACTTTTTAATCAAACTATAGAAATAGAAAGTTCAAGCTTTTCTCAAAATGTAAGTACATGGTTTCATGTTACTGACATGAATGGAATTGCAAATAAACTTCACAATATTACCAGCCAGTCAATCAATTATTCAAATAAAGATTTATTGGACTTAATTGACAAGTTAAATCTTACTGAGTGTGTTGAATACAAGACAGATGCCTCAATTATAGAAATTGAGCAAGAAAAAGTAGAAGCACTTCAGACTTTAGAAACAATCTCGATACCTCAAAATTTAGAAGAGATTAAAAAGAATATTGAAAATCTTGGATTTAAGACTATAAGACATTTCCCTATACCAGAAAGACCAGAAATTACTAAAAATATTAGCTTATTAAATCTTTCAAATCCAACACGGAATTTTCTAAATAAAAAAGTTCAAGGTAATATCTGGGAACATCAGTTCGATTCAATTTTACTTGCCAAACAGAATGAAAATGTTTGTTTGGCTACATCTACAAGTTCTGGTAAGAGTTATGTTTTTTATACCGTTGGTATTGAAAAGTTAGCACAAACACCAAATGCAAAAATTATTGCTATATATCCATTAAAAGCTCTCGGTGTTCAACAAGAGGATAATTGGAACAAGGCTTTGAAAGATGCAGGTTTGACAAATATAAAGGTTGGCAGAATTGATGGGAGTAACTCAGGACAAACTGACGAAAGAAAAAGAATCCTTAAGGAGTGTAGTGTTGTAGTGATTACACCAGATACAATTCACATGTTTTTACTTGGGAAGCTTAACGACAATAAAATAGGCTATCAAATCAAAGAGTTTTTAACAAAAACGGAATTAATTATTCTTGATGAAGTACATACTTATACTGGAGTTTTCGGGAGTAATTCTGCATATTTATACCGTAGATTGAATCATATAATTAATATTTTAAAAGGAAGTTTTCCTCAATATATTGCTGCATCTGCCACTATAAATGATCCAGAGTCACATTTGAGAAATATTGTAGGGTTGGATTTTTGTGTTGTTACAAATGACACTTCGCCTAAAAAAGCAACTGATATTATATTAATCGAACCAAATAACTTCGTTGAAACTTTATCAAATATGAATAAATTAGTGGGTTATTTTGCTCAAGATACTAGCCGCAAAGCAATTACATTCCTCGATAGTCGAAAAATGGTTGAACAAGTTGCAGTAAGTGTGAATAGACAATTAAATAAAGACGAAAGCGATGAGCTCTTAAAAGATTTTGAATTTGGTGATGATAAAAGAATATATCCATATCGTTCAGGATATGAGACAAAAGACAGTGAGGATATTCAAAATAAATTAATGGCTGGTGAAGTAAAGAGTATAATAAGTACAAGTGCATTAGAAATGGGTATCGATATTAAAGAACTTGATTTATGCATTTTACTTGGAATTCCATATTCTTCAACTAGCTTTTACCAGCGGATTGGTCGTGTTGGTCGTGTTGGTTGTGATAATGATGGATTAATAATTATTGTCAATGACAACACTGTTAGATCAAATACCATCTTTAAAGACCCTAAACGCTTATTTGAAATCCCAATGGCTGAGGGTGCTTTGTATTTAGAGAATGAGAATCTTCAGTTTATACATGCATTATGTTGGGCAGAACAAAATGGTGAATATGATGCTGTTAATAGCAATACCGAAAAATTGACTACAAAAGTGGAGTTTCCATTGTCATTTTTAAAAGTATGTAAAGATATTAGAAATCACAATTCAAAAAGAGAATACGATGAAATTCGTGATAAAGGAGGTAGTTACCCTCAATTTTCCTATCCAATTCGCGACCTAGAACCTCAATTTAAAGTTATTTCTACAATTCAAAACAGAGAAATTCCATTGGGTAATCTTTCACGCAGCCAAGTGCAAAGAGAAGCCTATCCAGGTGCTATATATTATTATAATACAAATAGTTACCGTGTATATAAAGTTGATTTAAAAGTGAATACTGTTTTTGTAAGAAAAGAGAAAAAATACTTCACTAAACCAAATCAATTACCTACAGCGGTATTTCCGCAATTGAGGGATGAAAAAATATTTTCTGGATCGAAATATGGTGCTTTGACTGTAATAGAAGTCGAATTACAAGTCTATGAAAAAAACACTGGACTTACAGAAAAACGAGGAGGTGCAAATCTTGTCAAAATAAATTATCCCTTGGAAGGAATATATCCAGATAAAGTGTATTATAATCACCACGATTTTTCAAGAGATTACAGAACAACAGGAACTGTTTTAACTCATCCTGTTTTGGATGCACCTAATGTAAAATCATACATTGTTGCACAATTAATTTATGAAATATTTTTGCTAAATATACCTTTTGAAAAACAAGATATTAGTTATGCCAAAAATAAGTTCAAGGACAATGACTTAGGTTTCATTAAAGATTCTAGATTCATTGCCATATATGATCAATCTTACGGTAGTTTAAGGCTCACGAGTCGATTAAGCGAAGTTGAGGAACTTAAAAAGGTGTTTGATTTAGCTTGTAAACTTATTAAAGATTCAAGTTCTAATTTCTCATTTACAGAAAATGAAGAAATAAATCAAGATACTATCGATGCTATTTTTTTAATAAAAGAATGTTTGAAAGAAGAAGCAGAAAACTTGAACTTTAAAGGACAAAATAATGTATCAGTAATTAAACCGAGTTCAGAAGGTTTATATAATAATAAAATAGTTAGAATATCTGCTGTTATAAGTACTGAAAATGGGTTGAAATATAAAATTTCAGTCCCTATACCTAATGGTTCAGCAAGTAAGCTGGTTTCAATTAACGAAATAGAATGCACCTCACAAAGTGAGATTGGTGTTTTTAATTATGATACGTATGAAGTTGAATAATAAAGATATTGTGAAACACATAATCACATTTAAAGGAAAAAACACATCATCATGCTGTTCTTTAAACTTATTGGACAATATTGATAAAACTTATTTAATGGATAACTACCTTGCTGCAAGTTGGTGTTGGTTGAAAAAGATTGATTTGAATAATAAATATAATCTCTTTCATATTGATCAACATTATGATTTATCTGAGGACACATTGCCATTCCTTGAAAATAAGTTAATTGAGTCAAAAATAAGATTCATTGATGCTTCTATAGAGGAGTTATTGTGTTTAAGTTTTCAACATCCGAGTCTTAGTCTGGAAAATGAAATCCAGATATTGCGTTGGAATAACTACCTTCCAATATTTAAAAAACTTTATCCTGACATAATCAATAAAACTTTTTTTGCTACTCACCAAGAGGATGGTGCTGATAAAAAATATATTGATTACGAATTATCCTTTATTGACCTGAAAAATGAATTGGCATATAAAATCAGAGAAATGTCGTGTAATAAATGGATAGTCAATCTTGACATTGATTATTTCTTTACTACAGATCATGATGAAAAAATATATCAATGCTTTAGCGATGAATATATTCTCCAAATTGCAAATGAAATTAACGAATCATGGGATTCAATTGAAGTGTTTACTATTGCATTAAGTCCAGAATGTTGTGGAGGGTGGGAAAAGTCTTTGCGGATTGCTAAAATTATCACTGAGTGTATTGGTGTTGATTGGAGTTTTGAGAAATAATTAATCAATTTAAAATATAAATATTGAATTTATGAAAATAAATATTGAAAATTGTATTTCAAAAAAAGAGTTCAACTACAAGTATAGACCTTTGAAATGGAAAAATTTAGAAGAAAGAAATATATTAACATTAGAAGACTTGGCTAAAACTAGCATTGAAATTTTTGCCGATAAAGCTGGCAACAAAAAAGATGCATTTTTTCAATTGAAACGAGATCTTATCAGCACGCCATCAGCAAATCTCGAAAAAAACAAAAAATATTTGCTTAAAACCTATTCAGATGAAGACGATTTTCTTACTAATTGGATTTCTTTTCTATCTGAATATGCAACAAAAGCAGTTGAAGTAAAGCATCAACTCATTTTCAAATATTATATTGGTGAAATTATAGTTGAGGGAGAAAGCAAAACTTACATAACGAATGTTGCAAAGATTCTTAATCAAAATAGAGAAACCCTAAGGTTAAACCTAAATGAACTTAAAATTGATTTAAAAAGTAATACTTTGAATGACAATCATGATAGCTTCCATATCAATGATAAAATATTAAACAATTTGCTTGAATTTAAAAGCATATTACAAGAAAAAAAATATCTTCCTACATATATTGTTTTAAAAAATATTTCAAACAAAGACTACAAAGACCTTAGTTATAAAGAGAAAAAATGTTATCATTGTTTAGTTGAAATATTTGACTTCCAAATAATTGAAGGAAAAGTTATTACCAACCAACTTGAAACACCTAATCTAATTATTCCCGGAAATATAAAAGTAAAAAATTTAGAAACAATAACAATCAAAGTAAAGCAGTTAGTTGATAATAATATTAAACCTTTATCAAAAATTGAAATAATAAATAATCTAAAAAAGGAACTTCTTTTTGTTGGAATTGAAGAAATTATTAATGCAATAATTAAGAATTTTGATTTGTTTGTTCAAAATGAAGAAGGAAACTACTATTTAAAAAGTCCAAGTTCTGTAACGATGTTGTATTTGGCTTTAAAGAACTTGGATGGCATCGATACCAATGAGAATATTGAAAAGAAGATAAAACAAATGTTTCCCAACGAAAATCATATTTCTGGTTATCGAAATATTTTAAGTCGAGTGAAAGATATATTTTTCAATGTTGGGAAAAACAATATTTTTGGATTAAATGAAATATATCCTGAACTAAAAGAAAAGATTGGAAGCGGAACATATGCTGATATTGCATATAAAATATTAAACTTAGAAGAAAACCCAGTATTTGGAAGAAATTTATTTAGTAAAGCATTTTCAATATTTCCAGATAAAATAAAAAGTAATTTTGAAGAAATCTCATTTTTAAACGGAGTTTACTCAAATGAAAGTAAACATAGATTTATAAAATATCCTGGTCCTTATTATGGAATTAATCAAAAATCATACGATGGTTTTAACTCAAAAACGCTACCAGGCATAATAATCAGGTCTATCTCTAAGCGAATTAATGAGCAAGAAACCAGTTATAATGATATTATTTTAGAATTTTCAAATGAATATGATTTAAAAGAGGAACAAATAAGAAAAATAATTGATGATAATATAGAAATTGGCAAATTTATCAGAAATGAAGAAATTCTGTCCATTAACAGTAATTCTGAAACAATTCGAGATGAAAATGATTTTGACGATGATAATGTTGGAGTAACAGAAGGTGAAAAAATCATTGCCACACATCAAAAAATTGAAAGAGATTCATACATTATTAGAAAGGTGAAGAATAAACGTGATTGGATTTGTGAGATATGCAATTTAAAGATGGAAAAAGTTTATAATGTAGCTTTTATTGAGGCCCATCATAAAATAGCACTATCAGAATCAGAAAAAACGATAACAAATGAAGAAGATATTGCCTTATTATGCCCAAATTGCCATACAGCTATACATCAATTGATGCTTGGCAAAAAAGATACACGTTATTTAGATTTGAAACAAGATTTGATTTTTTTTATCGTTTGATTTATCTTGCTCCTGCAACAATTTATTTATAGCTAGATTATAAATGAATATTCTGAAAAGAAATAACATCATGAGAGAAATCCGAAACAATTAAAAATTAACTCCAAATTCATTTAAAAAACATGAACATAGAAACCTATCAAATTTGGATAATCATATCCATTCTGCTGTTTATAGCAGAAATTTTCGTGCCTACATTTTTGGCTTTTAGCCTTGCAATAGGTTGTCTTGCTTCGGCTGCGTTGGCATTCTTTAGTGTTGGTTTTGAAGGGCAGGTTATTCCATTTTCGGTAGGTACGTTGGTTAGCTTTTTCGGGGTGCGTTCATATATGCTAGAGCATGGGCACTAAATACCACGCTATGCAGTTAATGTATAAAACCCTAAAAGTGGTGTGCGGGGTATTATTATAAACAAACAAAATTATTAACTTGATAATGTACGTCTATGGCAGTAGCACTAGAATTTATAAGTCTTATTATTCCCATTCAAAATATCGACAAGGTATATCAGGGAGGTTTTGAGCGATACAAAATAGATAATGCTGAAGCGATTGGCAGAAATGTTTGGTACGATGAGTATTTGTTGCGAGATGGTGCAATGGGTTGGGATGATATAGAGGTGATGTTGGAAGAATGGAAAAATCGTGGGTTGGAGTTGGTAAAAATGGTGGATGGACACAATGAATGGTTGGAAGTGTGCGTGCTGTATGATTTTGATGGGCCAAGCTTACCCTGCGATTGGATTGTGTCCGAATATTTCAGTTTTCAGGCTCGATTAAAGGGAGTGCCAATTGGTAGGCTTGTGAATAGGGATAATGTGAACGATATCGTTGAATTTCAAGAAACTTATTATCAGAATAAATAATAAGAATTAGTTTTTACGCTAATTTCGGATTCAGGTTAATAGTCCAGGTATTTGAAGAATAGGTATATTGTGGCTGGTAATTTTAAAAATAAAAAGCTAAAAAAAGGAAGCTCATTTCTGAACTTCCTTGTTATGGTAGCGGGAACGAGAGTTGAACTCGTGACCTCCGGGTTATGAATCCGACGCTCTAACCAACTGAGCTATCCCGCCATTTTTTTCTAAAGCGGTGCAAAGATAACGTTTTTAGCCCATTTGACAAATTATTTAGTGGAAAAAAATGAATTTGTTGAAGTGATATTTCTTTCCGAATGTATAACCATTTGATATTTAAAGATTAGCGTTTGTTGATTGGCTTCTAACTGCCGATTAAAAATCATGTTGCTGCAATAATTTGGCAACTCAAATGTCTGCAATTTTAATGATGCTATCTGGTTTCTGAGGATGATGCAAAATCCCAAATGTAAAACTTTTCAACCATTCACGCCCAATTCTTTTGCCACTTCGCTCATGTATTTTTTAGCAGCCTCATATTCATTTGGAATAATTCCATCAAGAATTGCATCTTTGATACGCATTTTTATTTCTCCTACGGTTGCACATGCTGGAAGATTGAATGTTTCCATAATTTCTTGACCGCTAATGGGTGGCTGAAAATTACGTACTTTGTCTTTTTCTTCAATTTCCTTTAATTTTTTACGTACTAGTTGAAAGTTAGATCTGAAACGTTTTACTTTATCAGGATTTTTGGAAGTGATATCTGCTTCGCAAAGCATCATTAAATCGTCAATGTCGTCGCCAGCATCAAATAGTAAGCGACGTATGGCTGAATCGGTCACTTCTTCTTCGCTCAAAACAATTGGTCGCATGTGAAGTGTAACCAGTTTTTGAACGTATTTAAGTTTTTCGTTGGTTGGCAGTTTCATTCTTTTGAAAATTTCGGGCAGCATTTTTTCTCCCACAAAATTATGATTATGAAATGTCCAGCCCATTCGTGCATCAAAGCGTTTTGAGCGTGGTTTGCCTATGTCGTGCAACAATGCTGCCCAACGCAACCACAAATTGTCGGTATGTTCGCATAAACCGTCTAACACAGCCAAAGTGTGGTAAAAGTTATCCTTATGACCCACACCATCCTTTGTTTCGGCACCTTTAAGTGCAAGCAATTCGGGGAAAATAAGTTCCAATAAGCCTGTTTTTTCGAGCAGTATAAAACCAATTGAAGGTTTTCGGGACAAAATTATTTTATTCAATTCCTCGGCAATTCTTTCTTTGCTAATAATTTCAATACGTTCTTTGTTTCGAGCAATGGCATCGAAGGTATTTGATTCCAAAAAGAATCCAAGTTGAGACGAAAAACGTATTCCGCGCATCATTCGAAGTGGATCGTCCGAAAAAGTAATGTCGGGATTGAGTGGTGTTCGCAAAACAAAGTTTTTCAAATCTTCTATTCCGCCAAATGGGTCAACCAATTCACCAAAACGGTCTTTGTTGAGGCAAAGTGCCAATGCATTGATTGTAAAATCTCGTCTATTTTGGTCGTCTTCAAGCGTTCCATCCTCCACAATAGGGTTGCGCGAATCTCTTTGGTACGACTCACGACGTGCTCCTACGAACTCAACTTCCAAATCGTTTAGTTTTACCTGAGCTGTTCCAAAGTTTTTAAAAACGCTGAGATTTGCTTTTTTGCCTAACTTGGCCGCAACACGTTTTGCGAGTTCTATTCCACTGCCCACCACCACCACATCTATGTCTTTTGATGGTCGGTTAAGAAAAATATCGCGCACGAAACCCCCTATTACGTAACATTCTTGATTTTGTTCGTCGGCAGCTTCCGAAATAATATTGAATATCTTATTTTGTAAAAAGTCTTTCATTTTGTCTTTCATTTTTTGATACAAAGTTTAAAACAACTAAATTGGAAATTTGATTTCAAACTTTGCAATTTGCTGATAAACAATCATTAAACTAACCTAGGTTTATTTACTAACTTTGTTTCTTTTATTGTTACAAAAGTAAGTCAATAAATTCAAATAGCAATGCAATGAATTATGTGTGACGGAAAGCACAAAAATTGGAGATAATAATTTTCTCAATCTTTGATTTTAATATAACTAATTATTGGATTAATAAATTAGATATGTATAAAATTAATATTTATGAAACAATAAAAGTTAAATGGTTGGTCGTTTGTGAATAAATCATTTAACTTTCTGTATTTTTACAGTTCGATAGATTTTAAAGATTTATAATTAACGTAATTTATAAACTTTGGGCTGAATTTGGGAAAGTAATGATAAGCATGTCTGGTCATTTTTCTTTGCTCTAATGTCATTTTTTATATTTGCATGTTTATCTTTGAATTTACTATCACATTAATAATTATTTACATTTTATTATTTCCATCTGATTTATGAAAAAAAACTTTTTTCAACGAACAATTTTCGTTTCTGTTTTTCTGCAACTGCTTAGTTGCTATTCAATTGTGTCGGCTCAAGACAAATTGGCAACGATACTTCAAGACGAAGTAAATCGTGAGTTTTCTGTTCTAAAAAAACAACAAGTACCTGTTTATTACATTTCTTACAGAGTAGACGATGTAAATGGTTATGGAGCTACGGCACAATTCGGCTCGCTGATTAATTCAGATAGTTATAAATCGAGGGTGTTGACAATCAATTTACGCGTTGGTACACCTACTTTGGACAATTCGCATCCAGTGCGCGATTCTCAAGGTTCTTTTGGTTATGGAAGAATAGAATTGCCTGCCGAAGACAATGCTGATGCAGTTAAAAATATTGTTTGGAAAGCAACTAATGATGCATATTTGGATGCTGTTTCAAAATTCTCGAAAGTTAAAGCCAATGTTACAGTAAAAGTGGATGAAGAAGATAAAGCAGCCGATTTTACCATTGGAACGCCGGTTGTTTACGAAGAATCGCCTATTAAGATTGAGAGTTTGAAGTTTGATGTGAAAGAATGGGAAAAGAGATTGAAGAAATATTCAGCAGAGTTTCTTAAAGACTCAGCCATTTTTTCTGGAAATTCGGGATTAGATATGAAAGTTACTCGTAAGTATTTTATTAGTACCAATGGCGATAAAATAATTCAGAATTTAAGTTCTACCAACTTATCAGTAGCAGGCAATATAAAAGCAAAAGATGGTATGGAATTGCCTCTCTACAAAAGTTTTGCAGCTTTCCGTCCAGATGGTTTACCTTCCGATAAAGAAATGATGAAGTTGACCGAAGAGTTAGTTCAAAATTTGGTTGCATTAAAAAATGCACCTGTAGCAGAACCATTTTCAGGTCCAGCTTTGTTGTCAGCCACGGCATCAGGCGTATTTTTTCACGAGATTTTTGGTCATAGAGTTGAAGGACAACGCATGAAAAACGAAAATGATGCTCAAACGTTCAAGAAAAAAGTGGGAGAAGTTATTTTACCTAAAATGTTGTCTGTTTATTGCGATCCATTGCAGAAAACATATCATGGCATTGAGCTAAATGGTTATTATCAGTACGATGACGAAGGAACAAAAGCCGAACGAGTAAATATTGTAGAAAATGGTGTTTTGAAAAACTTCCTAATGTCGCGTTCACCGATTAAGGGATTTGCCAATTCAAACGGTCATGGTAGAGCACAGGCAGGTATGCAGCCCGTATCGCGTCAGTCCAACTTAGTAATTGAAACATCAGAGCGCAAAACCACAGCCGACCTTCGCGCAGAGTTAATTAGATTGACCAAAGAACAAAAGCTTCAATATGGTTATTTGTTTCAGGAAGTAACTGGCGGATTTACTACCACAGGTCGATTTATGCCAAGTGCTTTTAACGTTATGCCAACATTGGTTTATAGGGTTTATGTGGATGGTCGTCCCGACGAAATTGTGCGTGGTGTGGATTTGATTGGAACACCTTTGGCTATGTTTTCGCAAATAGATATGGCAGGTGGCGAAAAAGGCGTGTTTAATGGTACTTGTGGTGCCGAGTCGGGTGGAGTGCCTGTATCATGTTGCAGTCCTATGTTTCTTGTTAAAATGATAGAAACTCAAAAGAAAGGAAAATCGCAAGAACGCCCATATATTTTACCTCGACCAACGGAGAATAATTGATAATTAAGAATTAAGAATTAAGAATTAATAATTAAGAATTAAGAATTAAGAATTAAGAATTAAGACCAAGTATTTGATTAATTGAGAATTAA
>CAIWCC010000177.1 GCA_903911085.1 uncultured Bacteroidales bacterium
GACATAATTTTATATATTTTTCTTGTTATCTGTCTCAACCACTTCTGTAATGTATTTTCTTTTTTCTTATCTCTCGAACGTCTAACATCTTGACTGTCTGTTCTATGGCTTGCCGCTAACGACCGAGGCTATGGGCATTGGCGGTTTGCGGGAGCATTCACTGTCGTGGAACGACAAGGTAAATGCGGGAGCAAAACTGCCGGAATGCACGTCAGCCAGCCAATGAACATAGGCGTGTGTTATGGGCTAGGTGCTTGGTTGTCGCTAGTTTGTATTTTTGTCAAAATAGATATTCAAAGTTTCAAAAAGTTTGTCCGAACTAATGTCAAGTCCGGCAGCAGAAATATTGAAAGGAGAATTGTAGTTGTTAATATTAAACTGCATTAACTTTTTTCGAAATGAACTTGTCTCTTTATCAAGCCAATACTGGGGATTTTTTACTACAATAATTACAATTCTTGTACTCTGAATTTTTATTTCTTCAATTTTTTGAATGTCTTCCCACTTTATGAAATCTAACAGTGATTTCTTGGGATTAACATTAATTCCTTCTGACGTGATAATTAAAGCAAGTTCTGATTTAAAGAGTCTTTTGGAGCTAATAAAAACTCCGAGTCCAAAGAATAAAATTGAAACAAGTCCTATTCCACGAGTGAGAGTTGGATTACTCGCTCTCCACCCAGTTAAATTGTCAGCTTCCATTAGAAGCCAAATCCCTAATGCTACAAATACTAATGAGCCTATCAATAGTAAAAATGATTTCTTTTTACTTGAATAAATGTCCATTCTTTCCATTTTGTCTGTTCTTTTTTGTCAATTCAATTTGAAACTGTTCAAAATTTGTTCTCCGATTTTCTTATATTTTTCATATTGGTCTATTTCACAAGAAAGAGTCAAAATGTAAGCTTTCTCATTTTTCACCCAGCAATATTGTTCTGTTTTAAGTTTATATATTCCTTGGTCTGCTGTATAAATAAATTTATGAAATTCAGAGTTGTTTTCATTCTGTCTACTACTTTCTATAAGTTTTCCGTTGGTTAACATAGTGCTAATTTGTCCTTCCGAAATTTGCACATATTTGTCAAGATTTATATTCTGTCCTGTTAGGTTCTGAATCATTAAATTGACATTCTCTTTAAATTTATCTTGTTCTGAAGTTAATCTCGAAAGAACAATAAAACTCATTCCCATCTGTCCAGATTTATTCAAATCCCAATTTTCAGGATACTGAATTGAATACCCATTTTCATTGAGATTTTTCCAACCATTTTTGATTGTTGTTACTTCATTTTCCTTTGTTGCTTCATTTTTCTTAGTCGACTGTCCGCAGGCAGTTAGACTAATTAATAGAATCGCTAATCCTAAAAATTTCATTTGTTTCATTTGTTCTATTTGTTTGGTTTTTATTTTTTTGCACTTGCCCATAACGACTAAGGCTAAGCGCATTTGGCGGTTTGCGGGAGTATTCACTGTCGCACTGCGACAAAGTGAATGCGGGCGCAACACCTGCTAAATGCACGTCAGCCAGCCAATGTGCTTAGGCGCGTGTTAGGCGGTCGGTGTTTGGTTATCAAATGGTTATATTTTTAATTTTAATATATCACTCAAAATTCAAAGTCGCAAATTTCACTTCATTATATTACTTATAGTAAACATGTGAATCAAATAGATACTTGTAATAACATTAATAAGAGAAAAAATATATTTAATTTCTCTTCCAGTCGAATTTCTCAGACCTAAACCCAAATTAGCTATCATCATTACTAAATATGAAACTGCATATATTACTAAATCACCCAATTCTAATCCAAAACTGAGTTCCTTAAATAAAACAAAATATACAAGAAGTATAAATAAAACGAGATAAATTAAATATGTTATTATCAAAATATCTTGACCTCGTTTGTCTGCCTGACTTTTCTTAAAAGGAAGGAAAATAGGGATAAAAGACACTAATAATAGGCTTATTATAATATATTCCATAATTTTTTCTTTTTAAACATTCATCCAAAAGTGCACCTAAATGTATTAATTGGTCGGTGTTTGATTATTTCATGTTTCTTTTCTCAATTTGTCATTTTAGAGTTAGCAAGTGACCAACGTGGTCACTAAATTTTTTGTCATGGTTCCAAGTTTCTATCTCAAGTTGTTTGTTCTCGATAAAACTCGTGCTTAAGACAATATGGTCAACAGTTCCTTCAATACTCGCAGTCGTATTAGTTAATTTGTACTTTTCGAATGAGTCTACAAGTGTTTGCTTTGCTTTCTTACTCGGCCAAACTCGACCTGAAAAAGTTGTATTTAAGTCTCCTGCATAACAAATCTGTCTATTTGCGAATAATCTTTCAAAGTCAGCAACTTGACCATACAAATCTTTGTCAAAATATGGTTGTCTGTTGCCAAGAAAACCAATAATTGACCCATAAACTGTCAATGTGCCATCTGGTGTTTCTATGTCTGCGCAAACTGTCGTGTAAGAGTCATATGTCTCATGTCTATTTGTCGTTTTATGTTTTGTCAGTATGCTAACCCTGTTTTCTCCAACTTCATATTTCGTGTTGTCGAAACCGTTTGGCAAAAGTTCAGTCGAAATGCAAATGTAATTGTCAAGCTGAATACATGCGTTAGTTTCAGTCAAAATAAGAATGTCTGCATCAATTTCGATTAATTTCTCAATAATCAATTGATTTTTTCTTTTCTCCAATCTTTTTAAATTCCAAGTTGCAATCTTCATTTCTCTGTCTTTTGTTACAAATAAACGTCTGTTTTTCTTTTTTTTTACACTGCCGCCTAACGACTGAGGCTATGGGCATTTGGCGGTTTGCGTGAGCTTCACTGTCGAACCGCCACAAAAGTAAAAGCGGGAGCAAAGCCTCCTAAGTGCAATTCTCCCGCCAATGCGCATAGGCGTGTGTTATGCGTTCGCCCTTTCGTTTTAAGTTTACAAAGACAAACCTCTTTCAAAATCAATTAGAAATTCAGCCGGAATTGTTGCTCTTATTTCAGGTATTGGTTGTTTTTTACCCCACACAAAAGCGTGATTTTCATTTATGTTTTGAACAAAGTCATTGCAATTTACTCTGAAAATAATATTACCATTACCAGCAGTTCGAGACAAAGACGCTGAGAAAGGAGTATAGTTCTTAAAGAATTGTAATCGCCCTTCGCTACCCCAAGCACCTTGTTCTTCATTACGTTCCCAGGCTATAGAAACGGTATCGTCTGATTTTGCTAGAAAGCCTAATAACTCGTAATACTCATGCTCATTGTTGAAAGTTACTTGATTCTTAGTTCCAAATGTTGATTGATACATAATATTAAATTTGAATGTTAGTTTATGCTGCGTTATATATTTGGATTAGTTTTCTTTTCAAGTCTGCAAATGAAAGTGTCATGTCGACTTTAGTTGCAAGACCAATATTTACGACATAAACAAATGATTCTTTTCTATAATATTTCTCGCCAAATCGAAGCAGCGAATTTTCTATACTGTCAGATTTGGCTAACAAACAAGTAAGTTGGTAGTCCTTGTTAACTTGTTGAGTTTTGTTACTTGGGTGTGCTTTCGTATTGTGTTGAGTCGCTGTTAGTAAGATTAAATTTTCAATATAATGAGCAATTTGAGGAAAATCTGCTTTCGGAAAAATATGGTGAACTTGTGTAGCCTCCCCATTTCCCCACTGGTCATGAACTTCGCTTTCCGAGTGAACTTTCCGAATAACTGCAATAGCTTTTTGCACATAGTATGCATTATAAGCTTCCTGTTGTTCTAAATCAATATCTTGCAATTCTGCTTCTTGTCGGGTTATTGATTTGTCTTTATTCAGGTCTCTCCAATTTTTGCGATTGTACATCAAGTCAGAGAATGTAAAAACATATTTAGAAATATGCCCTTTTTCAGCACCCTGCAATTGATTCTCGACAGCAAACACATTAATGATTTTAGGGAAAATTCTATGAACTTCTACTTCACCATTAATGCCTGTATGACCAATAATAAAACGAGTATAACGAGCTTTCAGCTCGTTAAAACTTTCTTTTGTCTGAGGATTCTTTTTGAAGTCTATAAAATAACGCCAAAGTCCACTATCTGTGAGTACTTTCTCAAAATAGCAATAAAGAAAATTGTAAGTATTTCGTTCTCTTTGAGCAATATAATCTAAAATTTCTACGTTCTTTATTTTGTAAACATTTTGTCTTCCAATCATCTTTACTTCAAGAATTTGAGCATAACCTAACATTTTCAAGGGTTGCTGAATAAACTTATCATATTCATGTTGTGCTTTCTTGTCGGTCGCCCAAGGCTTGTTGAAAATAGCTCGTGTATTCTTAATAAAATACTGTGATTCCCAAATGTCGCTTACAACAAAAGTTTGATTTGACTGGACTGTGTTAATTACGCAATCTGCAATAAAGCACACAACATCAGGTGTGCATTTTTGATCCATAAAACGTGCATCGCCAGATTTCCGAATATCTAAATCAAATTGATTTAAGTAGCTTGTAATTACATCTCTCATTTATTTTCTATTTTAATTTACCAAAGAAGAAAACTGAATTGTTGTCAATATTTAAAGAACGAGTCCCCATATTTCTAGCAACAGCATAAAATTTAGTAAATTCAGGAGTTGCATAAAAAGATAAATCATCTTTTGTTATTTCTGTATTTTCATCAACTAAAGTGAGAATTGCAACAGACCCATCAGTTATACAATTTTGAGGTAAAATGCAAGCTCTTGGATTGTATGTTAAGTTGGGTAATAAAAAGCATTTGTTTTGGTTTAAAAACTTGGCAACGTCAAGTCCGCTAATATCGTCAATATAACAATCATAATCTTTAATGTCGATTATCTCATTGTCAGCTATATTGCGCGATTTCAATACTCTTATTTTACCTCTATCTTTTGTAACTGCTTTTGTAATGCTTCTGTCTCTGTAAGCCTTAAAGATATTAAATTGAAGTCGATTTGCAACTGAATCAAACTCATTATTCCTGTAAATTAACCAATAGGGAAATTGCAAGTCAGTCAAATAAGACTGTTGGTGTACTTCAATCTTGTTTGTAATATAAGATTCTATTTCTGTTATATTAGGTTTCTTTTTTGTGTTGATTATAAAGCTAATAGTTTCTATTTTTACACCTTTAAAACCCTTTTCACCAAAGTCAATAATTCTCGAAATTTGGTAGTTGTTCATTAATGAACGTGTTTCGTTAAACTCAGGCGCACTAATCAAACTTTTCGGAACAATTAAAGAAACTACGTTACCTAAAGAAATAGCTTTTTCAATAAAGAAAGCAAAAATATTGTTCGTGTTTCGATTGCCAATATTCTTTTTGTATCTAGCTAAAAGTTCTTTTTCATTGGTGATTTTCTTGTAAGGTGGATTGCCTACAATAATATCGTATCTCCTATCAAAATGGTGTAATAAAAAGTCAGCTATGATATAATTAATCGTAATGTTAGACGGAATCTCTAATTTTGCAATCAACTCTTTTAATATCTCAATGCTCTTAAAATCAATGTCTACTAGGTCGATAGTAACTCTCAAAACACTCTTGTATTTGTTGATTAATACAGGCAAAAAATTACCTACACCAATTGACGGCTCTAGAATGCTTAAGTCTATATAATCTTTTGCATCAGGGAGGTTTTTGACAATAGAATAGCAAATGTCTTGTCGAGTATAATATGCTGAGTTATCTTCTCGTTTTGCATTTGCTAATTCTGCAATCTTAGAAAGTGTCGCAAAACCCATTGATTCATTACTTCTAATGAATTTCAATAGATTTTCGTGTATGGTTAAGTTTTTTTTTTCTATAAGGTTATTTACTTCCTGTTCAGTGTATTCTTTCTTGTTCAGTAGTTTACAGATTTTATGGGCAATTTGACGAAAAATTATTGTCGGTACAGCTTCGCCCAAACTTTGCCGGATATTCATTTCCTCTTTCTTCAAATACACCAGTTTTTCTTTATCAGTCAAGGAATTAAGTTTTTCAAATGGCATTTCTGACCAGTTAAAACTATTTGGCACAGACATCATAAGCATCACTTCACGGATACTAAATACTCTGTTGTCTGTTGGGTGTACAGTGCTTTGACTTGCCATAATGTCGTTTCGGGTATGAATGCAAGGTGCAACTTTATCCCAAAATTGGCGAGTGTATTTATCCCCGTTTTTTTGTGCGTTATAAACAATTTCTCCGTCTTTAATGCTATGTGGAATTTTAGAAATGTCGGTATTGTCAAAAGCAGATTGACCTTCTTTAATGTCAGCAATCCAATTTTCCATATGAGGCGTGTAACGCCTAAAATTATGATAAATGTCTGTTGGGCTGACTTCTCCCATTTTTTTCAATGACGGTAAGTGTCCAATTACTTGACGTAATGTTTTTTCGAGTTTTAAGTCTGGAAAAATATCCAAAGGGGTAACTTCCTTTAAATCTTTACGAACACCTAATACAATTGTTCTTGTGCGGCTTGATAAATTTCCATAATCTTTGAAGTTGAGAACCTGAAAATGGATATTATAGGCTCCCGAAAGGTTATAGTCAATTGCGTGGCGAATTGATTTATCATTTCCATCCGTATCTGTACAAATTGAATTTAAGAATGCTCTGACATTCTCAAAAATAAAGAATTTAGGTTTTATTTGTTGAGTCAATTCAATTGACTCAACAACTAGAGAATTTCGTTTTAATTCGTCTTTCTTTTTGTGGTTGGCAACTGACATTCCTTGGCATGGTGGAGTTGCAATCAATACATCTAAGTCTTTTACATTAAACCCCTTTTGCCATAGTTCTAATTCTGAGAAAACTTTGTCTTTAGTAGATTTTTGGGTTAAGTCTCCACTAATATAACCACTCGGATAGATACATTTGTTATTATATTCTTGAACTTTAAGTCTTCTTTCTAAGAGTTCAACAGTCGCTACACAATAAAAAGATTCCTCTTTAAATCCATAACAACCTACTCCAGCACTGCTAAAAAGACTAATGTAAGTGCGCAAACCATAAGGTGAGCGACTTTCTGCAAGTACTTCTGGATTTGGTTTAATTTGAGAATATGGTTTCGTTTTGGGCATATCGTTTTATTTTGTTGTCTTTTTTGAAGGATTCTTTCCTTATCTTTTGCAAAAATACGAAATTATTGGCGGTTTTAATTGTATCTTTCTATCTTTCATTTTTAGTGTTGATTCTGAGTTGTTTAGGTTGAGTTTTTTTTGTTGTAAATATGTCTGGTCTTTTTTTTAGGGTGACGCATAACGAACGAGGCTATGGGCATTTGGCGGTTTGCGTGCGCTTCACTGTCGCCCAAGCGACAAAGTGAATGCGGGCGCAAAACCTGCTTAACGCATGTCAGCCAGCCAATGACAATAGGCGTGTGTTAGGGCATCGTTCATTTTTCTTTTCAAATTATGTCAAAAGTCATTTTAGTTGTTTCCGTCTTAAAGCTAAGTCGTCATATAGAATTTTCAGATTGTTATACTGAGAGTCAACGCTAATAATATAGCTTTCAACTGCATTGTCATGTATAAACACTGTTTTTATAGCTTGAAATTGTTCTTCAGAATATTCTTTTGTCGAAATTTGATCAAGTAAGGTAAGATATTGCCTATTCGTTATTTTTGAATCAAAAAAAGCAATATTATCCCAAGTGTTAGTTGAGTCTAAATGAGCTACATAATCCTTCTTGAATTCAAAGATTAAATCTTTATTTCTTTCGAATTTAAATATAAGTTCTTCTCGCTGTGTCATAAATTTATGTTTTAAAATTTAAATCCAACTCCAATTCCACCACCTGTTCCTCCTAATTTCGTGTGTTGAGCATTCAGTGCTAAATAACACTTTTCACTTAATGGAATGAAATAGTTTATAAATACTTTCGTTTGTAAAAGAACTTTTCCACTTTTATTAAGGTAGTAGTATCCATTATTTCCAAGAATATGAAATTCATCAAACATGTTTCGATAATAGATTTCTTCACCAAATCCGATTCCTACCCCTACTACCATTTTATCTATTATGTTGTATCCTAGTTGAAAACACAATAATTTGCTTACATACATTCCTGAAGATTGTCTGTCTTCAGAGAGTTGATCCCAATTAATTGTCGAATAATACTCTCCAATTTCACCCGATTTCAAAGGCATTTCAAATTCAAAACCATATAAAACCTTGTTGAAAATTGCATTATAATTCATATTCAAATAATTCTTCGATGTTAACCCCATGTCGATTGACATAAGGTTGAAATTACTTTTTTCTTTGTTTTGACTAAATGTTGTCATACAAGTTAAAAGAAGGAATGCTAGAATAAATTTAGTCTTCATAATTTTTAGAATTTTAGTCGACCAACCAATATTAATTTCTTGTCTGTAAAAAATGAATAATGGTCGTTCGATGCATTTTTGTTGTTTTTTATT
This sequence comes from uncultured Bacteroidales bacterium, assembly GCA_903911085.1. Classification (GTDB taxonomy): domain Bacteria; phylum Bacteroidota; class Bacteroidia; order Bacteroidales; family Paludibacteraceae; genus Paludibacter. The sequence continues at coordinate 8,425 of CAIWCC010000177.1, forward strand.
TTTTTTGAATGTGCCCTAACGACCGAGGCTATGGGCATTTGGCGGTTTGCGGGAGCATTCGCTGTCGTGAAACGACAAGGTGAATGCGGGAGCAAAACCTGCTAAACGCACGTCAGCCAGCCAATGACAATAGGCGTGTGTTATGGGCTAGGTGTTTGGTCTTTTGCTTCGATTCTTGGTTTTCTTATACGTTGGATATCTTCTCTCATTTCTGACTGTTAATAATTTAATCTATATTCCAATAATTATCAGGATCACCATCAAACGCACTATTAATTATATCTCTGTCAATATTATTTGGTAGTTGAGAAGGAAATCCTGAATTAGAAAATGGGAATGATTTGCCTGGGTTTTTAGGGCTTTGTAAGAGATATGAAAAATGTTTTAGTTTTTTCAAGTTCTCTGTATTCTTAAAAGTGCTAATGTGATTTAATGATATATCTAAATCTGTCAAATTAACAAGACTACTTAAGTTCGTAATTGATTCTAAATGATTGCTTGATAATTTTAAAATTTCAAGATTAACGAGATTGAATATGTTATCAATCCTATCTATTTGATTAGAACTTAAGTTTAAATTATTTAGACTTATAAGGGTTTGTAAATTTTCAATCCTATCTATTTGATTAGAACTTAAGTCTAAATTATTTAGACTTATAAGGGTTTGTAAATTTTCAATTCTACGAATTTGATTACTTCGTAAAATTAAGACCTTTAGATTTAACAGGCTAGATAAATTTTCTATTTTTTTTATACAATTTCTTGAAAGATTCAATTCTAATAAATTGATATTACTTTCAAGATTTTCAATTTTCTCTAGTTTGTTTTCTGATAAATCAAGTTTAATGATATTTACTAAAGCATTTATATTTTTTAATTTAACTATTTTATTA
>CAIWCC010000178.1 GCA_903911085.1 uncultured Bacteroidales bacterium
TATTTTTTTTCCTGGAGAATACGACAAAAATCAATATAGATTATTAGATGCCAGAGATGGTTGGAGTTACTTAGCAAGACCAATTACAGTTTAATATTATACCATGAAAAACAAAGAATTTTTTACGCTCAATCCCGACGAGAATAACCTCATTAACGATGGGGTAGTTGAAATTAATACGGCAAGGGATGATCAGGGTTTGAAAATTATCCGTCACGAATTAAAAACCTTTGTTTGTGAAGGTGAGTATCAGAGGGGCATTTATAGAATCCTTGATACATTTCTCAAACATATCGACCAGCCAAAACAACCAGCTGTTTGGGTAAGTGGTTTCTTTGGTAGTGGTAAATCGCACTTAGTGAAAATGTTAGGCTATTTATGGGAAGATTTCAATTTTCCAAATGGTGATACAGCTCGTACCATAAAATCGCTACCACAAGATGTAACTGATTTATTGACTGAATTGGAGCGCAAGCAAAAAATTCATGGAAAGCTTTCGGTTTCAGGCACTTTAAAAGATTTTCCAAGTCCGGATATTCGTTACTCCTTTTTGCAGCTGTTCCTCAATGCACTCGGATTACCTCAACAATACCACCATTTTAAATTTGTCTATTGGGCAAAACAAGAAGGCATTTACGACCAACTAAAATCATTGGTCGAAGCGCAAGGGAAAGATTTTAGAAAAGAATATGAAAATTTATATGTTTCTACAGCCATTGCAAAAGCGGTTTTAGAAATTATGCCCGAATTTGCCGAGAATGAAGCCAAAGTTAAAGAAAACTTCAAAGTAAATTTCAAAAGAGTTGAAAATGTAAGCCGTGACCAATTAATTGACGCAATTAAAACAGAGGTTCTACCCATGTTCTTTGGCGATAAAATTCCGTTGACGGTTGTGGTTCTCGATGAGGTGCAACAATACATTGGAACTGATAGTAACAAAAGCATTGATTTACAAAACTTGGCACAAGATATTTGTAGCAATTTCGATGGTAAATTTTTACTCATTGGTACTGGTCAAAATGCACTTTCGGAAACTAACTCACTACAACGATTACAAGACCGTTTTACTGTAAAAGTATCTTTGTCGGACACAGATGTAGAAACAGTTACCCGTAAAACGGTATTAGAGAAAAAGCCAACAACGATAAATGAAATTAGTAAAAAACTGGACAACGCATTAGGGGAAATCTCTCGAAATTTGGGTGGTACTGATTTTGGTTATATTACTTCAGACAATGCCACATTGGTAGCCGATTATCCAATAATACCTTCTATTCGTAAGTTTTGGAAAAAAGTATTGCAAGTAATTGACACAGCCGGAACTTCTGGTCAATTAAGAAGTCAACTCCGCATTGTAAACGAAAGTATCAAAACAGTTGCTAACAAAGACTTGGGATTTATTGTTCCAGGTGATTTTATTTTTGAGCAAAAGCAATCGCAGTTGTTACAAAATGCTTCATTGTTGAATGAAACAAATAACTTGATTCAAAGTAGAAAGGCAAATGGTGGAGATGATGCATTGGAAGGACGTATTTTAAGCATTGTTTTTCTGATTGACGAATTGCAAATCAAAAAAGTGGATAAAAATCTCAAATCCAATGAAAGTACAATTGCCGATTTATTGATAGATAATTTGAATGTAAATTCAGATGAGTTTCGCAATAAAATAAAAGCTTTAATCAAAAAATTGGTGGGAGAAAATGTTCTTATTCAAATCAACGACGAGGTGAAACTGCAAACCAAAGTCAGTGCCGAATGGGAAAAAGAATATATAAAGCAAGTTGTAAAAATTAAAGATAATGGCGATGACCTAATCCAAGGTTTTCGCAAAGAGAA
>CAIWCC010000179.1 GCA_903911085.1 uncultured Bacteroidales bacterium
AAATTCTATTCAAAATGCCACATGGAAAGACATAACTTCTAGTTTTGCCAATAATACAGTTTCATCAAGCACTGTGGGTGTAGCTTCAGGGAATTTGGATGTGACTGAATATGCCCAAAAGCCCTTTTATATTGCCTTCCAATATAAAAATGATACAATAGCAAAAGGACCTACCGTATTTGTGAATTCGTTTGCAGTTGCTGATTCTACCAAAGAATTTGGATTGACAACTAATTTAATCAATCCAGTTACAACATTAGTAACAGGCGTTGGAAATACTTCTTGGTATTCAGTACTGGTAAGTGGAGATTTAACTCTTGCTAAAAAATGGACTTCAACAGGCTCACAGGTTCAGGTTTCGGGGCAAGCGAATTATAAAAACGAAACGTGGTTGATATCACCCATTATCAATTTGAGCAGAGGAACAGCCGATCAGGGTGTTGCCATAAAAGACATTACAGGTCTCCCGCGTCCTTATTCCTACATCTATTCTAAAGCAGGTGTTTACTCGGCAGTATTTGTATTTACCAACTCATATATGGGAGTTTCTCAACAAACCATTCAGAAATTTATTATTCAGGTAAAATAAAACAAAGCCATTCAAATTCCTTTAATAAGGAATTTGAATGGAAAAAAAATTAATTCAAACAATTAAATAAAAACCATTAAAAAATTACTATCATGAAAAAAATTATTACATTCATTTTTAGCGTTATGCTTGCAGCCACTTCTATGGCTGCACCATGGGACGGCGTCACTGTTGCAAGTTCTTATGCAGGTGGAACAGGCACTTCTGCTGATCCTTATCTTATTGGAACCGCCGAGCAATTGGCTTATCTATCGCAACAAGGAGCCACAAACACTTACACCGGAGTTCATTTTAAACTTACAGCCGATATTGACTTGAACTCATTTCCCTGGACACCAATCGGGGGCGCATCAACATCTACTACAGCACCAACAGTAGTATTTAGGGGTATATTTGATGGAAATAATCATGTTATCAACAACATTTACATCAATACCACTACAAATTGTTTTGTTGGATTATTTAGCTATGCTAAACGAGCTAAATTCTTAAATATAATTATTGGTGCAGGTTCCATTTCTGGAGGAACTTTTGCTGGTTCACTGGCTGGTAGAGCCGACAGTATTACCATCTATAACTGTCAAAACAATGCATCGGTAAAAGCCATTGTGATTGGCACTTCTGGTTCGAAAGCTGGTGGTTTATTGGGACAAATGGGTGGTGTGTCAACCATCGATTATTCTTATAATTTAGGTAAAGTAGATGGACCAGGCGATTATGTAGGTGGCCTTGTTGGAAATTCTTCTGTATCGTCAGCGGTAACCGATTACAGTAGAATTCGTAACTGTTATAACAACGCATCTGTTACAGGCTATACTAAATATGTTGGTGGTATATGTGGTACAAATTCCGGAAACCTTACTATCAGTGAATGTTATAACGAAGGCAGATTGTTAGCTGTTGGGGATTACTGTGGAGGAATAGTTGGCTATGGTTACGGTTTACTAACCATTTTAAATTGTTATAATTCCGGTAGTGTGATGAGTTCTTCAACGGTAGCAACAGTATTTATAGGAGGAATTTTAGGTGGTGTTGGCGGAAATGCAGCTGGAAAATACTTCAAGGAAATCAAGAATTGCTACAATACCGGTGCTTTAGTGGGCGGCGTGATAGAGGCAATAGCTGGTTCACTTACTGGTGGAGCTATTGCAGGTAGTACAGGTGTAGTAACTAATTGTTACTTTGTTGAACATCCAATTTTGGAGAATAAAAATAATGGAGGCGTTATGAAAACAGCTGCTGATTTAATAACACCAGAATTTTTGAACCTACTCAATGCTGGACAAACGCCATCTCCTTGGATTAGTAATGTGAATTTTAATGGTGGCAATCCAATTTTGGCTTGGCAACCCTTATCAGTTCCTGCATATACTGCATTAAAGAATATTGAATTTAAGAACTTGAGCGTTTATGCTATTGGAAAAACAATACAAGTTGATTTAAAGGATGTTAGCGTTTATGACTTCTCGCTATATTCTATCAATGGTAAACTTATCAATCATCAAAAATCCACTCAATCACAATTGACTTTGGATGTAAAACAATCAGGTTTTTACTTGGTGAAAATTACTGATGGCACACATAGTTCTGTTAGTAAAGTCATTGTAAAATAAAAAGAAACATTAGCTGTAATGAAAAGAATTTTCCATATCATTTTGTTAGTTAGTCTGTCGGTAATTGCAAATGCAAGCCCATGGAATGGAACCGTTGCTGCCAGTTTTTCTGGTGGTAATGGCTCTATGGCCACACCTTACTTAATTGGTAGTGGCGAAGAACTTGCCTATCTGACTTCGTTGGCCAATGCTTCGCCCCAAACAGCCAATGCAAACACGGCGGGAAAGTATTATAAACTTACAGCTGATATTGATTTAAACGGGCCAACGAAAAGCTGGACACCGATTGGTTCATTGGTAACTACAGCATTTGCAGGCGTATTTGATGGTGATAATCATATTATTACCAATATTTATATCAATAATGCATTGGTAAATCAGGGATTATTTGGATATGTTGTGGGTATTTCTTCTGCCAATCCAAGTGCCATTGTGAAAAATGTCACCGTGGGTTCGGGGTCAATCACAACAACTCTAAGTTACGCAGCCGGTATTGCTGCAAGATGTCAATATGCACAAATTACAAACTGTAAAAATGCCATTCCAGTTATAGGATTATCCTATACAGGTGGTATAGTAGGTCGGGCAGATGGAGTGAGCATTATTGAAAATTGTGGAAATACGGGTGCCATTAAATCCACTCAAGGTTCGAATTCGTACACAGCTGGAATAGCTGCTTCTTTTCAAGCATTAACTTCAAACGGTGCTTCCGATATAAGTTATGTAAGGTCTTGTTATAACAGTGGTGCCGTTAATGCTGCTTCTTATTCGGGAGGTATAATTGGTATGGGTAATGGTTATCTTACCATTGACAAATGTTTTAATACCGCTGCTATTTCAGTTTCTACTGGTGGCGTTGGTGGAATAATTGGATATGGATATACAAATTCAAATGGAGTGTTAGACATTAAGAATTGCTATAATACAGGAGCAATTAAAGCCTCTACGTCAGTTAACCCTGTAGATTGCGCAGGTGGAATTCTTGGTTATGTAGGTAACGCTAATACACGAATTTTTGGGACAATTCTTAACTGTTATAATACAGGAATTATTACTGGATATGTGAAAGAACCAATTGCTGGTCAACTTGTTGGTGCTGCGGGTGGAACTACAACGGGAACTGTCGCCAATTGCTATTATTTAAGCACATTGGCAGTTACAAATGCCAATGGTGGAACTTCAAAAACCGCTTCTGAATTGATGGATATTGCTTTTGTGTCAACCATCAATAACAATCAGATTCCGTTGGTTTGGACCAATGATGTAAACGCCATTAATGCCGGAAATCCGATACTGAAATGGCAGGCAGCACCCAAACTGAAACCAAGTTATCAAGTTACAAATATTACAAAAGGCTCGATAACCAATACAAGTATTCAATTCAGTTGGACACCTGCATTGGCTGGAAGTACCTCGCCCGACGGATATTTGATAAAAGCAAGTGATGTCGTGATTACCGATCCAGTTGATGGAGTTGATCCGGTTGATGTTAGCTCATTTACTGGAGGTTTGGCCAATGTAAAACTAAGTTCTACGGCTACCACAGCATCTTCTTTCAGTAATATGTTGCCAGGCGCGATGTACAATTACAAAATATATTCTTACACAAATTCTGGAGCAGACATACTTTATAATACTACTTCGGTACCCACTGCGAATGTAGCAACCATGCCCAACGAGGTAAAAGGAGTTACAATGATTTCAACAGGTACTTCTACCGCTGATATTAGCTGGAATGCAGCCATTGGCTATAATTATGCAAACCACAACACGCTTGTTTTTGTAAAAGCTGCTAGTGCAATTATTGCCGGAACCCCTTCTTTTTCAACTTCAAATTATACAGCTAATGCTGCTATGGGTTCTGGTACGGCTTTTCAAAACGATGCATCGGCATATTGCGTTTACAATGGCGATGGAACATCTGTTTCCATTGCGGGTTTAAATCCTGCCACGAAATATTATATCATAGTTTATACTGTTGTTGATGCAGCGAATTTTGACCTTTCACATTCATATTCAGCTGGAGCCACCGAAGCTATTTACTGGACAGGCGGAGCAGGAACGGATACAAACTGGTCGAATCCTTTGAACTGGTCGTCAAATACTGTTCCAAGTGCTAAGGACCAGGTTTGTATATATGGAGGATTTACGGCAACAATTTCTACGAATGTGGGTACGATTGATAAATTGACAATAGGCACAACTGCCGATGCTATTCAGCCCAAATTGATAATTGATGCAACTGGTTTATTATCTGTGAATTCCGATACGCCGAATCAAACGCAGGTGCTGTTGCAAGGTGGCGCCATTGAAAACAACGGTTCGCTTTCGGTCATTACCGGAACAGGGACAGCCAATGGTATCAACTTTGCCAATTCCAATGGAACGTTTGTTGCTCCATCTTCATACTCAGGGACTGGAAATTTGACTATTAACACCGAAGCAACTGGCAATACAGGCAATTGTATCAGTTTTACTCAAACAGATGCAAATCCTTCGTTTGCAACCAACGGAACCGTAAATCTAACTGCTTCGTCAGGTAATTATGCCATTGGAATAACAGCCGGAAATGCGACTTTGAGTGGATCGGGAACTATCAATGCTGGTACAAATGTTTCGTACGGATTGTTGAAAATCAACAGCATAAATGCTGCCACTTCGCTGACAGTTGGTTCAGGATTGACCTTGAATTCATACAGTTCAGGATTTGCAACTAGCTCAGCTCCAGTTTATTTGGGAACAGCTTTTGGCAATAAATTGATAAATAACGGAACAATCAATGTGGGCGGGGCAAGTGCCAATGGCATTTATAGTGAACCATTTGCTGTAATCAACGAAATTATCAATACAGGCACTATCAATCTAGGAGGATTTTTATCGCAAGCCTACATTTATATTGGTGGTACTGGAACAACGAATCTAACAAACAGTGGAACGATTTCAATCAATGGAAATAACACTGCCGAAGGAATAACAGTAAAATCAACTGCTGCCACCGCCAACATTACAAATGCAGGCACTATGACTTTTGGCGCAACTGGTTCACAAGCACGAGCGATTGCATTGGGTGATGGGAAAAGTATTTTGAATAATACAGGAACAATAACCATCGGTAAAGGCTCAATTTCAGGTCTATCAGGAACCGGGAAGGCACAATTCAATAACAACACTACAGGAACGGTAAATTTTGAATCACCTTGGGCAAAAACTTCCAATGTGAGCGATGTTCAGTTGGTAAGCACTTCCAATTTGGGTTTCTTTGCCGAAAAAGTAAGAAACAAAATTCCTGTAACTCTTTGTTATATAGGCGGTTCTATTACTTTTGGCTCTGGTAGCACTTCGGGTAATAGTTATTACTCGAAATCTTCAGCAGCCATTATTGCCGAAATCACCAAAAGAGGTGGTTCAGCAACTTCCTTCAATGCTGGTATTGGTGGTTCATCATCTTCGTTTGGAGCGTATCGGGTTGGAGCGCAGGTTTTGACACATAATCCTGATTTATTGGTGGTGGAATTTGCCGTAAATGATGCCAATACCACTGATTTGAACCGAATTGACGGCATGGAAGGAATTGTAAGACAAGCCATTCGACAAAATCCGAAAGTCAGTATTGTTTTCCTTTACACAAGCATGACAAGCTTTCAAACCACTTATTATGCCAACGGAATTGTGCCTCCATCGGTGCAAGCATTCCACAAAGTGGCACAAAAATACGGTATTGCAGAAGTGCTGAATGGCCCGAATATCAACACCGGACTTATCAATGGCGAATATACTTTGGCAACATTTTTCCCTGATGGAACTCACCCGTCGGATATTGGTCATGCGCTTTATGCCAATGCACTTTCGGCAACTATAATTAGTGGTTTAGACCAACCTTTACCTACTTCTGATATGTCATTAACAAGTTTAGTTGGAACAGGAAATCTTGAATATGCACGCCTCGATGCCATAATACCAATAGGCACTCCACAAAATTGGATAGCCAAAGACAATCAGTGGAACTGGTATGGTGTGCGGATTTATACCACCGATTTTCTTACAGATCCAATTAGTTTTATGGGGAAAGGTGAAAACATTGTTCTGAAATACAACGGGAAAATCAGCGTGAGCTGGACAGTTGGTGGCGTTGTGAATTACAAAGAATTGACAGCTACGGCAGGACTTCCTTACCCAAATACTTACACGTTAACGCCCAATCCTGATGGGGAAATAATTACTGTTCAGGCAATTGCCAATACAGGAGTGGCTACTCGTGGTGAAGTTTGGGGATTGTTCTCGATTCAACGCCCTACAACAGGAAACGGTTCTGGGAAAATGGCGGTACGTTCTTTCAATAAAATTAAGGCCAAAACTCCTTCATCAAATTCAGAAACTATAATAACTAAAGTTGCTGAAACTGCTCTTGCTGCTGTAATAAACGACAGTACGGGCATTGCCAACGATATTACATTCAACAACAATGGCGGAACATTCACAGGATATTGTGGCATTGTTGCCGATAATTTTATGGGTACAGGCACTATTTCTCCCGGAGGTTCTGGTATTGGTAAATTGAATTATTATGCCAATGCAAGTGGTGGTACTTATTCATTATCAGGAAATTACGTAGCCAACGCAACAGGAAAAGTAACTGCCGGAAAAGACTTTGACCAGATAAGTTTGGCATCGGCTGACGGTACACTTGACATTTCGGGCTTGTCGCTTAATTACTCCGCAAATTACGCAGCTCAGTTGAATGACACGATAACTTTGATTACAGCAACGAAAGCGGTGACTGGAACTTTTATTGCTATCACTTTGCCGACCAATTGGCATCTGGTTTATGATGTGAAATCAGTAAAAGCAATTTATGACAATCAAACTACCATTAACGAATTTCCCGAAAATAAACTTTCGGTTTATGGCATAGAGAAAGCAATTATAGTGAAAGACTGTGCTGGATTGAATATCAGTATTATGAATGGGTTGGGTCAGAATATAATGACTAGAAAAGTCTCTTCAAATCAGCAAAAAATACAAGTTAACAGCGGTATTTATTTTGTGTCCAACGGTGCAGAAACGAAAAAAGTAATTGTAAAATAAGAAATAGTATTAATCATTGAAATAATTAAAAACCAATTTATAAAAACAATCAAAAACACAAAAAAATGAAAAAACTTATTACATTGTTATTTAGCGCATTGCTGGCAGTTTCTGCCATGGCAATCACACCTTGGGATGGCACTACAGCAGCTGCTTATGCTGGTGGAGCTGGAACTTTAGCCGATCCTTATCAAATTGCAACTGCTGAACAATTGGCGTACTTGGCTTCACAAGCAAATGCTGCAGGTCAGACAACCAATGGAAATACTTCAGGAAAGTATTACAAGCTCACTGCGGATATTGATTTAAACGGTCCAACAAAACCATGGACACCAATTGGTTCATTGACAACTGCCGCTTTTGCAGGGGTATTTGATGGCGATAACCATATTATCAGCAATATCTACATCAATGCTACAGCATTAAATCAGGGTTTGTTTGGATATGTGGTAGGAACTTCTTCTGCCAATATAAGTGCAATTGTAAAAAATGTAACTATTGGTTCGGGGTCAATCACAACAACTCTAAGTTACGCAGCCGGTGTTGCTGCAAGATGTCAATATACACAAATTACCAACTGTAAAAATGCCATTCCGGTTATTGGATTAGCCTATTCAGCAGGTATAGTGGGCAGAGCAGATGGCGTTTCAATAATTGAATATTGTGGAAATACAGGCGTTATTAAATCCACTCAAGGTTCGAATTCGTACACAGCTGGTATTGTGGCTGGATTTCTAGCATTGACTACAAACGGTGCTTCCGATATAAGTTATGTAAGGAATTGTTATAACAGAGGTGCAGTTAATGCTGCTTCTTATTCGGGAGGAATTATAGGAAATGGTCATGGTTATCTAACCATTGACAAATGTTTTAATACCGCTGCTATTTCAGTTTCTACTGGTGGCTCTGGTGGAATAATTGGTTATGGATATACCAATACAAATGGAGTGTTAGACATTAAGAATTGCTATAATACAGGATTAATAAAAGCCTCCACGTCAGTTAACGCCGTAAATTGCGCAGGTGGAATTCTTGGTTATGTAGGTACTGGCACAAGTGTAAGAAATTTCGGAACAATTTTGAATTGTTATAATAACGGAACGATTACCGGATATGTGAAAGAACCAATCGCAGGGCAGTTAACAAATAATGGGGCAACACCTGGTACAATAACCAACAGCTATTTTTTGGCAAGCTCGGGAACAAATACCATTGCAAACGATGGTACTTCAGTAGCAGATGCAGCTACTTTACAGGGTTATGCTTCTACGTTAAATAACATCCAAGATCCAACCGTTTGGAGTGCAGATGTAAACCCAAATATCAACAGCGGTTATCCAATTTTATCGTGGATAACAAGTTATACAAAACTTACAGCCCCAACTGTTCAAACACCTACCAATATCACTTCCACCAGCTTTACTGCCAACTGGACAGCTGTGCCAAATGCAATTGGTTATTATATTAATGTATATAAAAATGATGCTACTGGAGCTTATGTTACTTCTCAGTATGCCGCTGGTCAGGCAACAACGAGT
>CAIWCC010000180.1 GCA_903911085.1 uncultured Bacteroidales bacterium
CAGTAGAAGTCATAATTTAGAATAAATTGTGGTAAATATTCTTCTAAGTTACTGATATTTACTGATATATCAAAATATTTTAAGTGTTATTTTGCTGTTAATCAGCATATTTTTTAATTGGGTTCTACCCTTAATTCGCATGATATGCTTAAATTGACAAATTAATAAAATATTATGTTACAACGAATTCAGACTTTATATTTATTAGCAATTGTAATTTTATCTGGAATAACATTTTTTATGCCAGCAGCTGATTTGATAAATCAAACAAATAGTTTACATTATGTAATCGATTTTAAAGGAGTTTATTTATTGCAAACCAAAGGCAGCATCTTTGATTCAAGTGCTTGGGGATTTACTGCTATTGCTGGCATTATTCCGTTTATTTCACTTTACTCAATATTTCAGTATAAAAATAGAATAAAACAAATTCGATTTTCGGTATTAAACATCTTTTTCATGATTGGTTTTTATATAATTTTATTCATTTATTTATGGTTGGTTGGTCAAAGATTAAATGCCGATTGGACTATTCGTTATACAACATCATTTCCACTTATTTGCTTAATTCTTAATTATTTGGCTATTGGTGCCATTGGTAAAGACGAAAAACTTGTAAAATCTTTAAATAGAGTTAGATAAATATCAAATTTGAAATTTATATACATAAACGCTTCGATTATTCGAGGCGTTTATTGTTTTCATTAATTGAACAAAAAATTACTTTCGGCTGTTTAAGCAACATAATGAAATAATATATTTATAATGAAATCAACTCAACTAATATTATTAATCTGTGTGCTAGCCTTGTTTAATCTGACTGCATGTACTCAAACGAAAAAGAATATGAATTACAATCAACTCACCCCCGAAGAAAAAGCAGTTATTATAAACAAAGGTACTGAAAGGCCATTTGTTGGAGAGTATGTTGATAATAAAGCAAATGGAACATATATTTGTCGCCAGTGTAATGCTCCATTATACCGTTCGGAAGATAAGTTTGATTCACATTGTGGCTGGCCAAGTTTTGATGATGAAATTTCAGGGTCTGTAAATCGAACAATTGACGCCGATGGTCGTCGCACAGAGATTACATGCAAAAAATGTGGTGCACATCTTGGACATGTATTCTTAGGCGAAGGATTTACAAAAAAGGATACTCGTTATTGTGTAAATTCCATTTCAATGAAATTTATTCCTGCAACTCCAAAAGGGATTGAAAAAGCATATTTTGCTTCGGGTTGTTTTTGGGGAACAGAATATCACTTTATGAAAGCAAAAGGTGTGGTGAAAACTACTGTTGGTTATATGGGTGGAAATACAACAAATCCATCATACAAAGATGTATGCACAGGTCAAACAGGACATGCTGAAACTACTGAGGTTGAATTTGATAATTCAAAAACCAACTATGAAGAAATGGTAAAACTATTTTTCGAAACTCACGATTTTACCCAAGTTGGAGGACAAGGACCAGATATTGGGAATCAATATCGGTCAATGATTTTTTATACTTCTGCAGAGCAAAAGCTAATTGCCGAAAAATATATTGAAATACTAACTAAAAAAGGATATAAAGTAGCAACAAAATTAGAAAAAGCTCCAGTATTTTGGAAAGCTGAAGACTATCATCAAGAATATTATGATAAAAAACATGGTTCACCATATTGCCATATTTATCGCAAAATATTTTAAATGTTACCAATTATCAAAATGATTAATTTTAATTAATCATTTTTTATTCGATTTGTATGCCCAAGCTACCAACACAATAATACTAGCTATAGCAATATAAACTCCAAATGGAATTGGAGGCGGTGTGCCTTGTGCATACGAATGCATTCCCGAAAGATAATAATTAACACCAAAAAATGTCATTATTATGGTGCTAAAACCTATTAATGCTAAGCTACTTAATACAAATTGATTGTTTGCCATAGGAACGTTTCGCAAATGAAGAATAGCTGAGTAAACTAAAATACTTACCAATGCCCATGTTTCTTTTGGATCCCAGCCCCAATATCGTCCCCACGATTCGTTAGCCCAAACACCACCTATAAAACAACCAATAGTTAATAAAAGAAGTCCTACTATTAATGCTAATTCGATAATATAGCTTATCTCTTGAATACTAATTTTCAAACGAAGATAATTTTTTTCGTTACGTGCAATCATTAATATAAGATTTAGCATTCCTAATAATGCGCCCATTGCTAAGAAACCGTAACTTGAAGTGATTATGGCTACATGAATTATTAACCAATAAGACTTTAGAACAGGAACTAAAGGGGTTATTTCGGGATTCATCCAGCTCATTCCAGCTACAAATAATGCAATACCCGACAGAATTCCTGTAACAGCTAAACTTATAGGCGATTTTCGTGCAAATAATAAACCTGAGAGTGCTGATGCCCATCCAACGAAAAGCATGGTCTCATATCCATTACTCCAAGGAGCATGATCTGAAATATACCATCTAATTGCCAATCCAGACGTGTAGGCAGCAAATGCAATAATAAATGGATAAATTGCAAAATTTAATTGTTTTTCAAATCCCGATTTTACTTGAAATATTTCCATTAAATACAATAAAAGTAATACGAAACCAATTATAGAATATATAATTGATAATTTTCCAAAAATATTGATATTATTATATATTATTTCAAGATCAATTTTATTTTTTGATGGTAAATTATTGCCACCATTCATTAATTGATAACTTTTAATCCTATATAAAGATTTGTCAGCTTCAATCCAATTTCCAGAACTCATAGCTTCATTAGCATTTTTAAAGTAATTTGCTAATAATACTTCTGGGGAATTATTTGTAATAATTTTATTATTCTGAGGAGTATTTGTTTTACTCATTATTGCATTTATTTGCTCTTCAGTCATTCCACCCATACCCGGAGGTGGTGTCATTCCTGACATTCCACTTTGAAGTGAAGAATTTTCCATATTACTCATTTTTCCAGCAGGACAAAAATTTGCATTTTCAGCATTTGGTTCGCTAGGTTTTGCTGTTATCCATTTTCCAGTTGATTGACCTGGTATTGGAAAAATTGCTAACATATTATTTGAGAAAATTTGATAACAAATATTTACTCTTTCATCAAGGTTTACAATTTCTTTGTCATATTTATTATGAGTGGCTTGTTCTTTTTGGTATGTTTTTTCTACTAAATCTTTCAATCTATATACCCCGCCATTGTCATAATCAAAAAGTTGATTGAAGGAAATATAATCATTAATTGCACCTACTTCTTTTGCTAATTGAGCATTTCCTACTTTTATTATTTGTTCATTTTGCCATTTTGATGGATTTATACTCATTTCAAGTAAAATTTCAACTGATGACATATCGTTGAAAGTAGTTTTTTTTGTAATTTTTCGAATCACATCTGAAGCAAAAGTGTTGAAAGGTTCAATTCTTCCTTGCGCTTCATCTTGTATCATTAAGCTATTCAGCGATTTAATATGATTTTCTTTGCTTTCATTGTTTTCATTTGCAAAAAGTGAAATCGTTGAAAAAATTATACCTATAAGTAGAATTGTTTTGTTCATCTTTCTATTTTTTTGTAATTCGTTACTCAATTTAAGTACAGTTCTAAATCGACTTTCTTTATTGAATAGCGTTAATATCATCCCAAGCATCATTAAAAAGTAACCAATATAAGTTATCATAGTTCCCCAATAATCGTTATTGACCGATAAAACTGTGCCGTTTTCATCTTGATCATAAGACGACTGAAAAAATCTATATCCGCGGTAATTTAAAATATTATTCATATAAATTCTAAATGGACGTTCTGTATTATTTTCCATATCATTAACAGTGATTTCGCTTGCATATGATGAAGGGCTATTTGAACCAGCATATCTTTCGAGTTGAAAATCACGTAAAGTAATGCTAAAAGGTAATTTTTTTGACATCATACCATAAGACAAATAAATTTTCAAATCACCAATTTTGCTGCTTACAGGTTGTGAAATTCCATTTTCGGTACATATTACATTAATATCTTTGTATATGCTACCATCCGTAATTTTAAAAACGATAGCATTTTTACCCTTTAATATAACACCTGAGTTTTTCATTTCAGGAGTGATTTGTGTTAGATTCTTTTTCGCTTTTGTCATGAATGTTTTCATCACAAATATCACATTATTAGCTTTGTATATTGTTTTTGATATAGTCGGGTAGGAGATGCCTGGTTGTAAAATGACCTCTTTTTTATCCATCATACCCATTTGAGCTAATGGTACAGACGACTTAAAAAATAATTGATTATCAACTAAGTTAAAATTAATGTCAGCATTATTAGTTGTATCTCCAAAGGAAAAGGATAATTCATCAAACTTATTTGCTTCTCCATTCTGTAAAACAAAATCCATTCCTTGGTTTTTGTCGTTCATTACAAATAATGATAATGCAGATTCACCTTGTTCATCGGGTACAATAGTTTCTATTGCATTGGGTACAAATTGCTCATATTCAACACTAATTGTTTTATTATCAATATTAATATTTTCTAAAAATGAATTTGCACCATTTTCCGAAAAATTCGCTTCAAATGTTTTTTCATTTTTTTTATTTTCATATTCTAAAGCAATTCCTACAGACGTTTTATCCGATGAAATTTCATTCGATGTCTCGCCCTCCCGAATATGCATCATGCCTTCAGACCCATAATATCTTGTAATTCCAGCTCCTACAAGTATTAAAATAAATGCTAAGTGAAATAATAAAACACTAAACTTTCGCTTGTTGACAATCTGATAACGAAATACACTGCCTATTAAATTGATAACCAACATAAATAATAAAATCTCGAACCATTTAGCATTGTAAATTATTTCTCTGGCTTGTTCTGTACCCGAATTATTCTCGATAAAAGTAGCAGAAGCAATACTTAAACCAAAAATAATTAACAATACGACTGTGCTTAACATCGAAAAAAGAATATTGTTTAGTTTTTTCATAAAACCTATTTTATTATGTTTATAAACAAATTAGAGTATATATTTAGATATAATATATAACTAATTATAAGACATTTTATTATGCAATTATTATTAATACTTTTTCCCTTGCCATGTATCTCTTTCCACTAATCTTTTTTCAAGTTTTGCTGTAAATTCATAGTTTTTTAGACCCCACTCTGGAGCTATTAACAATTTTGGGGGAGACTGTGATACAAAACGCTCAATAGCTATTTCAGGCCTTAAAAGTTCCAAAAAGTCAATGGCTAAATCGATATATTCATCAGCAGAATAAAGCTTAAACCAATCGGGATACTCAGTAAATTGTACTGCCATTTTAGTTCCATGAACCAATTGTAACTGATGCATTTTAAGAGATGTAAGAGGCAATTCGGAAAGTTTTTTTGCGTGAGATAGTATGGTTGCTCTACTTTCGTTTGGTAAACCTAAAATTATATGACCTGAAGTATTAATACCACGATTAGCAGTTTCGAAAATTGCATTCTTGGCACATTCAAAGTTATGTCCACGATTTATTAATTCTAGCGTTTCATCGTTAGTTGATTCAATGCCATATTCAATCATTATATAATAATTTCTAGCTAAATCGGCAAAATAATCTAGTAATTCATTGTTTACGCAATCGGGGCGAGTGCCAACTACAATTCCTACTACATTAGGAAATGAGAGAGCTTGTTCATAGATAGCTTTTAGATTTTCAAAAGTATCGTAAGTATTTGTGTATGATTGAAAATATGCTAGATATAACTGGGATGAATATTTGTGTTGAAAAAATGCAATACCTTCTTCAATTTGTTGACTAACACTTTTAGATGGTTTACAATATTCAGGACTAAATGTCTGATTATTACAATACGTACAACCTCCAATACCTTTATTACCATCCCTATTGGGACAAGTAAAACCAGCATTAATTGTAATCTTTTGCACTCTATCAGCAAATTCAGCTTTGAGTTTTTGATTATAGTTGAGGTAGCGAGATTTCATTTTTGATTATTGGACCATTCTAAATTAGAATTTTAGTCCTATTTTCACTTAATCTATATGTATTTTAAATTTAAAAATAATCTTCAAATTACTATAAACATTGTTTATTCTATTGGATTACAAAACTTAAATAATAGGCTATTGTGTTGTAAATGTTATTATTCGAATATTAATTCCCCAAAAAACTCAGGTCGATGAAAATCTGGAGTTTCAGTTTTGATTGGGCTCCAACTTACAAAATGAGGAGAGTCAGTTCCATCAGCGCATTTATAAAAATTACCTAGTAATTTTTCAGGCAAATTATCAGGATCTAAACCAATTATTGAAAATGGGATTTCAACGGTTAATTCCCATTCAAACATCCCTTCAAGTTCTTTAAACGCTCGACGACCTATTGAAGGAAATCTTTTAATTTTAGCTAAAGTATCTATTGAAAGGTGTTTAACATCCTCAGTTCTCGATTTCCTTTTAGCAGCTTGACAAGTTCCAATGCAGTTAAATTCAAAATTATAATAATATTCACTTTCAGGAGTTTTACAAAAAAATTCAACGCAACTATCTTCATATACAGGCTCTTGATCATTGGAATATATCGCGCGAAGCATAGTTCCACGAACAGAATATTTAATAAAAATACTTTTGCTTGACCTTGCAATATTAAACAAAGTAATTGGCCTATATGGATATTTTTTTACCCAATTAATACTTTCAACCAAATCGGATTGTCCAAAACCATCTAGAATTTTAGATGCCATTTCTAAGTCTATATCATTAAAGTCTTTATTATATTGAATTGCTATTCGTTTCATTATTAAATATGAATTTTAATTGTTTGCAATATTAGTTATAAATTCTGATTCTGTGAAATTATTTTTGCCTAATTTTATTTATTTTAAAATTTCAAAATCACATCAATCATTTATTTTTAATTAGACAATTAATAATTCAAAAGGTTTAATGTCTTTAGAATCTAAAAAAAGGACAAATCATTTATATTATTGATTTGTCCTTTAATTTCTTTATTTCAAAATGCTCATTTTAAACTATTGCAAGTTTTTCAGATTTGTTATAGCCTACAATTAAATCATCTATTATTTCTTTTACAGATGATATTTTTGTAGCCAAATAAGCATTACTACCTGCAAAAGCATATCCTTTGTCCATTTGACCTTTATATGCATTATATAGTGTCAAAATTATACAATAGGGCACTTTTGTGTAGTCGCAAGTATGAAGACAATTATAGGGACAAGATTTTGGTCTGGTTTCACCCATTTTTACTTTTTCCAAAAATTCACCCTTTAGTGCACGACCAGGCATTCCCACAGGACTTTGAATGATTTCAACATCATTTTTGCTAGCATTAATGTAGGTTTGTTTGAATTTAATATCTGCATCGCATTCGTTGGTAGTAACAAATCGACTTGAAATTTGAACTCCTTTAGCACCTAATTGCATGATGTTATACATGTCTTCTCCAGTATAAATACCACCAGCAGCTATAACAGGAATTTCTTGATTGTATTTTTCTTCAAAAATTGCGACTTCTTTTACTACTTCAGGAATCAATTTTTGTATAGAAAAATTTTCATCTTCAATTTGATTTGCTTTAAAACCTAGATGACCACCAGCTTTTGGACCTTCAACTACCACTAAATCTGGCAAATAGTCGTAAAGAGTTTTCCACTTTTCACAAATTATTCTTGCAGCTCTAGCCGATGAAACTATTGGAACTAATTTGGTAGTACAATCTGGAGTAATGTATTTTGGTAAATCCATTGGAAGCCCAGCACCTGCAAATATTATATCAACCTTTTCAGCAATAGCAGTTTTAACCATATCACCAAAATTTGTTAGCGCCATCATAATATTAACGCCAATAATACCTGTTGTTTTTTCTCGTGCTTTTTTTATTTCTTCCCTCAAACCAATTTTACAAGCTTCCATATAGTCTTTTGTCGCATGGCGATAAATAAGACCAAGACCTGCACAAGAAATAACGCCTACACCACCTTCATTTGCAACAGCCGACGCTAAACTAGACATGGAAATTCCAACGCCCATACCTCCTTGAATTATAGGTAAGCGTGCTGTAAGATTTCCGATTTTTAAATTATTCATTTTGCACATTTAAACGATTAGTGTGCAAAAGTACACATTTTTAGCTGAATAACACACAGTCTTACAGCAAAAAATCATCATTTAACACAATTATAAAGGAAATATTGCATTGTTTGTTGTTTTTTATGATTCATTAATCAGTTATTTAATCAATAATTATATAATTAGTAATGAGTAATTTAATGGAAATTACATATTGAAAACAATTATTATTCTAATAAAAAATGACTCAAAAAAAAGTTGCTGTTTTGGAGTATAAATAGTACCTTTGACCAACAATAATTATCGTAAAAAACCTTATATTTTACAGGAAAATGAATTTTACTGCAATTGATTTCGAAACAGCTCATGCCAATTATCCATGTGAAATTGGGCTTTCTAAAGTCGAAAATGGGCAAATAATTGATTCAAAATCATGGTTAATTAAACCTGCTTGTTTTCCGTATATGAACCCATGGAACCAGCGAGTTCATGGTATCTCAAATTCACATCTTGTAAATGCTATAAATTTTGATGAGTTGTGGAGTGAACTAAAACCTTGGTTTGATGATAGTACATTGGTTGCGCATAATGCAGCGTTTGATATGAGAGTTTTACGTGCGGCGTTAGCACATTATGATTTGGCTATTCCTAATGCCGAGTATTTTTGTAGTGTGAGTCTTTCCAAAAAAGTTTGGAAAAATTTACCAAGTCATTCATTAGGCGTTGTGTGTGAATATCATAACATTAAATTCCGACACCATCGTGCTGGTGATGATGCTGAAGCTTGTGCAAAAATTGCAATAAAAGCATTTGAAACTGTACAAGCAAATAGCTTGGAAGACGGTTTGAAAAAAAATGGAATTATATTAAAAAAACTATAGTGTTTTAATATTTTATTCATTTATCAAAAAATAAACAAATAAACATATTTAGTTTTATCATTAATAAGTATTTAATTATTAGTTATTTATGGCAAGTTACCTACAAGTAGAAAATCTTACAAAGTCGTTTGGGGACAATCTACTTTTTGAAAATATTTCTTTCGGCATTGCCGATAATCAACGGGTGGCTTTGATAGCCAAAAATGGTGCTGGAAAAACAACTTTACTCAATATAATTTCAGGCAAAGAGGATTATAAAAATGGGAATATCACTTTTCGTCGTGATTTACGCATAGGATATTTGGATCAAGACCCCGATTTTCCAAAAGAATTATCAGTGTTAGATGCTTGTTTACAAACTGATAACGAAGCAGTAAGAACAATTGCTGCTTATGAACATTGTATGTTGAGCGAAAATCATGATGGACTAGATGAAATTTTAGCACAAATGGATTTGCACAAAGCGTGGGATTACGAAACGCGTATCAAACAAATTCTTGGAAAATTAAAAATTACCAATTTCGACCAATTAATTGGAAAATTGTCAGGAGGACAACTCAAACGCGTTGCGCTTGCCAATGTGTTAATTTCAGAGCCAGATTTATTAATTTTAGATGAGCCTACAAATCATTTGGATCTTGAAATGATTGAATGGTTGGAGGATTTTTTAAAACGTTCCACTATGGCTTTGTTGATGGTAACTCACGATCGCTACTTTCTTGACCGTGTATGTACTAACATCTATGAAATTGACCATCAAGCTTTGTATCAATATAATGGTAATTACAGTTATTATTTAGAAAAACGGCAAGAACGAATTGAATCGTATAATGCTGAAAGTGAACGTGCTAATAATCTTTACAAAAAAGAGCTTGACTGGATGCGCCGCCAACCGCAAGCTCGTGCACACAAAGCCAAATCACGTCAAGAAAGTTTTTATGAAATTGAAGAGCGTGCCAAACAAAGGAGAAATAACTCTTCGGTACAATTAGAAGTGAAAGCAAGTTATTTGGGCTCAAAAATTTTTGAAGCTCAATATATTTGTAAATCTTATGGCGATCTCAAAATTCTGGATAATTATTATTACAACTTTGCTCGTTACGAAAAAATGGGTATTGTTGGAAAAAATGGAACTGGAAAATCTACATTTTTAAAAATGTTATTAGGCGAAGTTAAACCCGATAGTGGGACTTTCGATGTAGGCGAAACTGTAGTTTTTGGATATTACAGTCAAGATGGATTAGCATTTGATGAACAAATGAAAGTGCTTGATGTAGTGCAAGATATAGCTGAAGAAGTAGATTTAGGCAATGGAAAAAAAATGTCGGCTTCACAATTTTTATTACATTTTTTATTCACCCCCGAAACAC
Source organism: uncultured Bacteroidales bacterium (assembly GCA_903911085.1). Classification (GTDB taxonomy): domain Bacteria; phylum Bacteroidota; class Bacteroidia; order Bacteroidales; family Paludibacteraceae; genus Paludibacter. Next base: position 10,349 of record CAIWCC010000180.1, read on the forward strand.
AACACAATTTTGTTTATAAACTTAGCGGTGGTGAGAAACGTAGGCTTCATTTATGCACGGTGTTAATGCGGAATCCAAATTTTTTGGTATTGGATGAACCTACCAATGACTTAGATATTGTGACTTTGAATATTTTGGAAGAATACCTTCAATCATTTAAAGGTTGTGTAATAGTGGTGAGTCACGATAGATATTTTATGGATAAAGTGGTGGATCACTTATTAGTATTTAAAGGAAATGCTGAATTAAAGGATTTTCCGGGTAACTACACAGATTTCCGTGAGTGGAATGAACTAATTGAAGAGCAAGAGCGAGAAGAAAAAAAAGTTGCTTCCATTAAAACTTCTTATAATCAAGTTGAGAATAACGATTCAAAAAATATTAAAAAAGACTCAGTAAGAAAATTATCTTACAAAGAAAAACAAGAATTTGAGGCTTTAGAAAAAGAAATACCAAAATTAGAAGTTGAAAAAACAGATTGTGAAAATCAACTTGCTTCTGGAACTTTAACTAGTGATGAAATTATTAAAGCATCGCAACGTTTTAGTCTACTTTCAGATAGCATTGACGAAAAAACTATGCGATGGTTAGAATTGAGTGAAATTTAAAAAAAAGGATTATTCTAATTAATTATTAACAAATAAAATTTAAAAATGGAAAATGAGATTTTAGAAACTAGAACTTATAAACTTGGTTTCGTTGGTAAAGGAAGTACGTTCTTTGGCATTTGGATTAAAAATTGGTTGTTAACAATCATTACATTAGGGTTTTATTATCCGTGGGCAAAAGTAAAACAACTAAATTTCATGTACAGTTCAACAACATTAAATGGTGATAAATTTTCATTTAGTGGGACAGGAAAAGAAATTTTCAAAGGTTATATTAAAACTCTGCTTTTTTTCGTGCTAGTTTATGGACTTTTATTTCTTTTTTTACAGCTCGACTTACTTATAATAGGATTTGTAATAATGTATTTTGGAAATATTTTAATTATTCCGCTTATTATACATGGTTCATATCGTTATCGTATGTCACGCACTTTTTGGCGAGATATTCGATTTGGATACCGTGGAGATAGAAATGAATTGTTTATCAATTATTTAAAATGGAGTTTCTTTACTATCATTACATTAGGATTTTATGGTGCTTGGATGGAAATAAAAATTAATTCTTATATTCTGAATAATCTGCGTCTTGGTGATACCAAATTCAAATTCAGTGGTAAAGGTTGGGATTATTTCTTGTTAAATTTGAAAGGTTTATTATTATCAATTATTACACTTGGAATTTATTTATTTTGGTATGTCAAAAACATTTACAACTATTATATCGACAATATCACCTTACAAAAAGATTTTAAGAAAATAACTTTCAAATCGACAGCAACTTTTTTTGATATGTTTAATTTAATCTTTGTCAATTACATCATTTTGGTTTTCACTCTTGGTTTTGGTTATGCTTGGGTAGCTACCCGTAGTATGAATATTGTAGTGAGAAATATTCAAATGGAAGGAGATATTGATTTGAATACCATTCAACAAACCGAAGACGATTACAACGATGCAACAGGAGATGATATGGTCGATTTTCTAAATATTGATATGATATTCTGATAAATAAGCTTCAATAATTTGTTAATTTATTCTACTTTTATTGATATTAAATTTAGTTTTATTTTTTTAATAATTAAAAATTTTCTAGTAATAACTCACATATTAATTCATCATTATGAAAAGCATTAAAAATACAGAAACCGAAAAGAATTTGCTTAAGTCGTTTGCAGGTGAAAGTCAAGCGCGATCACGTTACACATTTTTTGCTAAGGTTGCAAAAAAAGAAGGTTTTGAACAAATTGCTGCAATTTTTTTAGAAACTGCTGAACAAGAAAAACAACATGCAAAAAAGTTTTTTAGCTATTTGGAAGGTGGCATGGTTGAAATAACAGCCTCTTATCCAGCTGGTATGATAGGTACAACAGCAGAAAATCTGTATGAAGCTGCAAACGGAGAAAATGAGGAATGGACGGATTTGTATCCTCATTTTGCAGATATTGCTGAAGCTGAAGGTTTTGCAAATATTGCAGCAGTATATCGCAAAATAGCTGCCGTTGAAGCTCAACATGAAAAACGTTACCGAAAACTTTTGGAGCGTGTTGAAGCAGGCACTGTTTTCAGTAGAGAAGATGCTGAAACTAGCTGGCAATGTCGTGAATGTGGTCATGTTTACATTGGAAATGAAGCACCTAAGGCTTGTCCAACTTGTGCTCACCCTCAAGCATATTTTGAGGTAGAAAAAACGAATTATTAAATAGCACTCTCAATTTAACACCAATAAAACATTTATTTCTGAACAAAAAATTAGTCGCTTGAGAATTAACTCAAGCGACTATTTATTTTTTAGGTTTTACAATAAAAAAATTATTGTATAAAATCAAATACTATTAATTGCATTCAAATCTTCGAAGGCAATTATTAAACGAGCAATAAGTGATTCTTCACCTTTGCGCAACCAAACACGAGGGTCGTAGAATTTTTTATTTGGTTTTTCAGCACCTTCAGGATTGCCTATTTGACCTTGAAGAAAAGCACGATTTGAGGCTTCAAATCCACGAATACCATCCCAATATGCCCATTGAGTATCAGTATCAATATTCATTTTGATAACGCCATAACTGATAGCTTCGCGAATTTCTTCGTGTGATGAACCTGAACCACCATGAAATACAAAGTTTACTGGATGAGCATCATTCGAACCAATTTTAGCTTTGATAAACTCTTGTGAATTTTTAAGAATTTTTGGAGTCAATTTTACATTACCTGGTTTGTAAACACCGTGTACATTACCAAATGAAGCGGCAACAGTGAAATTTGGTGAGATTTTGCTCAAAGCTGCATAAACTTTGTACACATCTTCTGGTTGAGTATAAAGTAAGCTATTGTCAACATTACTGTTGTCAACACCATCTTCTTCGCCACCAGTTATACCTAATTCCATTTCCAAGGTCATACCCATTTTACTCATACGAGTTAAGTATTTTTCACAAATTTCGATATTTTCATTAAGTGGTTCTTCAGAAAGATCCAGCATGTGTGAACTGAAAAGAGGTTTGCCGGTTTCAGCAAAATTCTTTTCGCTTGCATCAAGTAATCCATCAATCCAAGGTAAAAGTTTTTTTGCTGCATGATCGGTATGAAGAATTACATGTACTCCATAGGCTTCAGCCAGTGTATGAATGTGTTTAGCACCTGCAATAGCACCCAAAATTGCTGCTTTTTGCCCCTCCAATTTTAAACCCTTACCTGCATTAAAAGCTGCTCCACCGTTCGAAAACTGAATCATTACAGGTGAATTTGCATTTTTTGCCGCTTCCATTACTGCGTTTACGGTCGAAGAACCAACCACATTCACTGCAGGTATTGCAAAACCATTGGCTTTAGCCACCTGAAAAATAAATTGTAAATCACTACCTGTTACTACACCAGGTTTTACTACTTCTGATATTCTATTCATATTTTAATTATTAAATTGTTTTTTGTTGATATAAATTTATAACAATTATTTAAAGAAAAAGTTTCAATTAACAAATCTAATAAGAACTAAAAGTATATTGTTTAATTGTTTCAATATAAATCAGTTATTGTATTAAGATCGAATTAAAAAATTGATTATTATTGTAAAATCAATTTTAATGTGGTTTCAGCTTTTTAATTAATTGAAATTTCACACAGCTTATTTGGCAAATAACCACAATAGTAGCGATACTACCAAAAGTGCTGGTAACATATTCATTATACGAAGTTTTTTTATTTCTAAAATATTTATTCCAAGTCCAATCAATAAAATTCCACCAATATTTGTTAGTCCATTTATTATTGTTAGCGAAAAAAAAGACGATGCAAACATGGCTAAAAGTGTAATACCACCTTGAAAAATCAAAAGTGGAATGGAAGAAACAATAACTCCAAAGCCAAAAGCCGATGCTAATAATAATGCAGAAAATCCATCCATAAGCGATTTGGTAAATAATAAATCGGATGATCCTCCAGTACCTTCTTGAATAGCACCAATTATTGTCATTGAACCAATACAAAAAATTAAAAATGAAGTAATCAAACCTTCTGAAAATTTATCACTTCCAATTTTAAATTTAAGTTTCAAATAATCAATTAGCTTTTCAGTTCTAGCTTCTAAGTCAATCCATTCACCCAATAATGAACCTACAGCTAAACTACTAACCACAATCAAAATATTTTGCATATTGTAAACCATAGATATTCCTATTGCAATGGTAAACAATCCAATAGATTGAAAATAAATAGTGGTAATTCGTTGTGGCATTGATTTTTTAAGTAATAAACCAATTGTTCCACCAACAATAACCGCTACAGCATTAATAATAGTTCCAATCATAATAATTTGATAATAGGATATTTAATTATAAGTTTGTAAAAAACAGTAGAATTTTATAACTAAAACTTCTTAGTTGATATTAGGCAAACTTGAGTATTTCTTAGAATAACGTAAATTCTGCTCAGCGTAACCCTCATTATAACTAACTTTTACATCGAGAATCTCACCTTTTTCATTTTTTACCAATGTATAAACTGGATTTACAAAACCACGATATGGAGCTAAATTTAGTTTTTTGTAGCGATCAAGCACTTCGGTATGAAGAGTTTGATTAACTTTTACGCCATAATTTTCTACAATTTGTTTTCCGCCTTCAAAATCACCAGTTGATTTGATGCGTTGAATCTCGGCTAATAATTGACCAAACAGATTTCGTAATTTTACGTAATCATTCACTACAATAAAAGTTTCACCTTCGCGTTTTATCATTTCAATCACATTTTCGGTCTTTCCTTTTTCAAAAACCCAAGCTGCAATTAATTGCCGATTGCGCATGTGTGCTTCTTCGATATTTTTACCAGGAACAATACGTGTTAGTTGAGTCATTAAACCATTCATAATGAACTGGTAATACTCAGCTTTGTAGGCTTCATTATTCGGTAACAATCCCAATTCTACCATTTTAGGATCGCCCATATAATACAATCCAAATAAATCGGCACGGGCTTCTTCAATGGTAGAACCATAAGCTTTTAACGCGTCTGGATCAACACCTGGCAACAATTTCCCAGAACCGTGACCCAAACATTCGTGCAAATCGGTATGTAAATTATTAGTCATTGATGCAAAATCTTTAGCACGTTGACGTTCTACCTTACTATTCATAAACTCTTCGGCAAAACCATTTCCCAACGAAGCTTTATCATAAGCTTCGGTAATGTTTTCGATTGTAACAGACTTAGAACCATGGTCGCGACGAATCCAATTTGCATTTGGTAAATTTATGCCAATAGGAGTGGCTGGATAGCAATCGCCAGCCAAAATTGCTGCAGTGATAACTTTTGCAGAAACACCTTTTACTTTTTCTTTCTTAAATTGCTTGTCAACAGGTGAATTATCCTCAAACCATTGCGCGTTTGAACTAATTATTTCGGTACGTTTGGTAGCCTCAATATTTTTAAAATTAACCATTGATTCCCAGCTTGCTTTCAATCCTAATGGGTCACCATAAGTTTCGGTAAATCCATTCACAAAATCAACCTGTGAATCCAAATCTTTTACCCATTTAATAGAATAATCGTCGTATGTTTTTAAATCTCCTGTTTTATAAAAACTTATTAATGAAGCTATAACTTCCTTTTGCTTCGCATTTTCGGCAACATTTTCTGCTTTTTCCAACCAAGATACAATTCGCTTAATAGCAGCACTATACAAGCCATTCACTTTATACGTTTTTTCGACTAAAACTCCATTTTCTTTCACCAATTTACTATTTAATCCATACGAAATTGGCGTATTATCTTTTGGATCTTTCATTTTATCGTAAAACGCTTCAACTTCTGCCTGTGTTACATTTTCGCCATAATAATTATTTGCTGAAGTTAATATTAAATCAACTCCCTGAGCTTGATTTGTTCGTTTTGGATAAATGGTTTTGTCAAAAATAATAGGAGTGATGGTTTTAATAAGTTTTTCAACCGTTTCATTTTTGCCAAGAGGCAATTTCTTTGCGTCAATACTTTTAATAGCTTTTGCAAAAAATGCAGCAGTAAATTCAGGAATAAATTTATCTTCGGAATAATGATGATGAAATCCATTGCCCATCCATACACGTTTTAGATAAATTGTAAAATGCTTAAATTCAGCAGATTCTCTATCGCCTTTATAGTTTAAATATACTGCTTCCAACGTTCGACGAATTGTCAAATTGTACTTGTTGTTTTGATCGTAAAGAATGTCACGTCCTTCCAAAGCTGCTTCAGATAGAAAATAAATTAGTTCCTTTTGCTTCAAAGTCAGTTTCTCGAAATCGGGAACTTGGTATCGCAAAATCTCAATATCAGCAAATTTATCAACAGAATACTTGAAATTATTATTTTCAAGAGTATTAGCGTTCATTGAGGCACTTGTAATTAACATACTTGACATACAAATTAGAGTTATTTTTTTCATAAATAGCGTAATTTTTCAAATTAAACAATTAATTTATACTATATGAATGATTCATTTTTTTGAGCCACAAAATTAGAGTTTATTTTCAATAAATCTTCGTAATTATCATATTATTAAGCGTTAATTAGTCATTATTAATTGAATATGTTTATCTTTGCAATATGTTACATAATTTTATAGCGTCACAAATAAGAACGCAATTACCATTTGAACCTACTGAGCAGCAGACACAATTGCTAGATACACTTGGCGTATTTTTGATGTCTACAGATAAAGATAAAGTTTTTTTACTTCGAGGTTATGCCGGAACAGGTAAAACTTCGGTAGTAAGTGCATTAGTAAGAGCACTTAATATACTGAAACAAAAAACTATTCTTTTAGCACCTACAGGTCGCGCTGCCAAAGTTATTGCTAGTTACTCGGGGTTTCCTGCATTTACCATCCATAAAAAAATTTACCGTCAAAAATCGATGTCTGAATTTCGTTTTCAACTTGCCGAAAATTTGCAAACTCACACATTATTTATTGTTGATGAAGCTTCTATGATTTCCAATGCAGGCACCGAAACAGCTTTTGGGTCTGGTCGTTTACTCGACGATTTGGTGCAATTTGTTTATAGTTCAGATGGTTGCAGCCTTTTATTACTCGGAGATATTGCTCAATTACCACCCGTAATGCAACCACATAGCCCTGCATTGGAAAGCAATCAATTGGCTGGTTATGCATTGAATGTACACCAATTTACACTTACTCATGTAGTTCGTCAAGCATTAGAGAGCGGTATATTGCACAATGCGACATTATTGCGACAGCAACTAACAGACGAAAAAACTGCAGAATTTCCTCATTTTGAATTAGAAGGTTTTACTGATATTCGAAAACTTAGCGGTATGGATTTAATTGACGAAATTCAACGTTCATACGATGGAGTGGGAGTGGAAGATACCATTGTAGTTACACGTTCGAATAAACGTGCCAATATGTATAACAATGGTATTCGAGCACGTGTAATGATGAAAGAAGATGAATTGACAAATGGTGATTTATTGATGGTTACGCGCAATAATTATTTTTGGAATAAACCCTACAAGGAAATTGATTTTATTGCCAATGGTGATATTTTGGAAGTAGTACGTGTGGGTAAACATCACGAAATGTATGGATTCAGATTTGTAGATTTATCCTTACGCTCATTGGATTATGAGTGGGAAATTGATGCAAGAATATGGTTGGATGCTTTACAATCGGAAACGCCAGCAGCAATGAATGAAATGACTAATAAACTATTTGCAGCCGTAGCCGAAGATTATCCCGAGATTACAACTAAACGTGAATTGTATAAAAAAGTGTTTGATAATGAATACTATAATGCTTTGCAAGTAAAGTTTGGATATGCAGTAACATGCCACAAAGCGCAAGGTGGGCAATGGAAAAAGGTTTTTATCGATCCTGGTCAAATTGCCGATGACCAATTAAATAGCGATTTTTATCGTTGGCTTTATACTGCACTTACCCGTGCCACTGAGACTGTTTATTTAGTAAATTTTCCAGAAAAAAGCTTTTGATAAATGGAATTCAAATTATTTTTTGTCAAATTTATGCTGATTTTTTTCAAAAATTCAGTATAAATTTTTATTTCAAAGTCAAAATGTAACAATTAATACAAATTATTATTATCTTTGAAAATTATTTCTTTAAATATATTTTAAATATCAAATGTTGATGTTGTAAAATATAAGTATAAAATAAGACAAATTAATAACTTATACCAATATAACATTTTTTTAATAGTTATATATTGGACAAGTTATTAAACTAATTAAAAAAAAATTCAACAACTAATAATTATCCATTATGAAAAAAAAATCAATTTTTAAATTTCTATCCACATTATTGTTGAGTTCAGCAATAGTCGTCTCGTGTGTTGATCCCCAAATAGACTTGGCAAACGTCGATACCGATGTAAAAATTGACGCTGCCCTTATTGTGCCTGTGGGTGAGCTTAACTTTACATTAAATGATTTAATAAAAGAAGTTGGTACAAATGAATATTTAGATACTACTGGAAATCAAATAAGTTTAATTTCAGAATCTAGCGTTGAATACCCATTTAGGGAAGTAAATATGATGGAGTTTTCAAAATCAACTGATGCACCATTATTTCCAGCAAGTGTTGTATCGTCACTAATTCCCTCACTTATACTTCCTGCTCGTTATGTAATTCCATCAATTGAAACAACTGATTCAATTAGCTTAGGTTTAAACGGAACAGATAGAAGGGATTCTGAAAGAATTATAAGTGCCGAAATAAAAAAAGCAACTATTGGGTTTACTATCAGTTTATCCCCAGACATTAATGGATCAAATCCAGCAAACGGAACAATAAAAGAAAGCGATCTTAGTATAATTATTGAGTTTCCTAATAAAAAAGTCCATAAAAGCAATGGTGATGATATTGTATTAAAATTCGTGCCCGTAAAATATGGTCAATTAATTCCTCAAGAGTTGATTGATTTTCACATGGAGACAAGTGGTAATGCATCAGGTATTCCGGTAAAAGTTACAATAAACGCAAAGGTTGGTGATAAAATTATGACAATAACTAACTCTTCAAAAATATCATGTAAAATGAGTTTTAATCAAATTGATTATTCAATTATTCGTGGATATTTTAAACCTTCAACAAAAGCAACAAATTCGAATTCTGTTCCAATTGATTTGCCCGATTTTTTCAATAGTTTAAATCTTAAATTTTATGATCCACAAGCAACTGTTTCAATTGAAAACTATGTTGGATTAGCATTAAGATTTAATGTTGATTATGTTCGTGCACTTGACAAAAATAATAATATTATTGCTAAAGCCAATTTTACAGGACCTGATTCGTATAATGGTGGTGAAGGTAAAATTTTTGATTTAACAAGACCTACAGTGGAATATGGTTTTTCTAAAGGAACAATAATTTTGAACAGGGATAATGGAGCTACAAATCGTCTTTTTGAAACAGGAAAAGTTCCAAAATCATTAGATTATAAATTTAGTGCAGGTGTAAATCCTAATGATAATAATCTAAGTTATCTTACTCCTGATGCCAAAATTAAGGCAAAAGTAAATATAAAGTTTCCTTTACATTTTGATAGTGGAACCACTTTTGAGATGAAAGATAGTATTGCAGATTTTGGAAAAATGTTAGATTCCATAAACTCAGTGAAGGCATTGAATGCAGAGATTGCTTTAGTATTAACAATAACTAATGGTTTCCCATTGTCAACTTCTTTCGAAATCGTATCGCCAATTGATTCTAAAGGAGTACCAATTCTAACTGATTGGACTAAAATTTATCCTATTGAATCGGCAATTGTTGAAACTGATATAACTAAGTCGAACGTTGGACAAGTAAAAACTCCTACAACACAAACAATTAATTTAAACATAAATTCAAGCCAATTTGAAGAAATGAAAAAAATGAAAAATTTGGTGTTTAAAATAAAAATTGGAGGTCAACAATTAGCAAATAATACTTGGGCACCAATTCTTCTCACTAAAAAAGATAGCTTTGGGGTAAAAGTTGGAGTTTATGGAAAGGGTAATGCTATTCTTGGAGTTTTTAACAAATAACAAAATGCAATTATGAAGAAAAATATTATATATAAAATAGTTATTGTTTTTTGTTTAAGTATTACTACTTTGCAAATCACAGCACAGCAAGTTAACACTTTGTACTTTATGGAAAATGCTCCTGAGCGCAATATGTTGAATCCAGCATTTCAACCATTAAATAATTTCTATCTTGGATTACCTATATTGGGTTATACCAAATTTGGATTTGGAAATAATTCACTTTCTTTAAAGGATTTAATTTATAAAGATGTAAATGGAAAAACAATTACATTTTTACATGAAAATGGTGACAAGGCTGCTTTCCTTAATGCATTTCAAGATCCAACTTTACTAAGCTCTGATCTACAATTTAATATTCTTAATTTTGGATTTCGTGCTCGACGAGCATATTGGAATTTTTCGATAACTGAGAAATTTCAAACTCAGAATGGAGTTCCAAAAGATATGATGAAACTATTACTTTATGGTACACCTGATAATGTGAACGATAACTTATTTAATTTAAAAAATTTAGGTTTTGATGTAAGTTTATACACCGAAGTTGGTTTGGGCTATTCAAGGAAAATTAATGAAAAATTTTCTTATGGTTTCAAATTAAAGTTTTTGGCAGGACAAGCAAATATGTCAATGGTTAATGATAATCTAGATTTGATATTGAACAAAGATGCAGTTTCTTTAAATGGAAAAGGAACATTTAATTACTCTTCTCCTTTAAAAGTACAAATACCAAAAGATTTAAATGACTTTAAAACACCAGATTTGCCTACCAATAATGTAGATCTAGCATATCCTTCTGGTATGGGTGGAGGTTTTGATTTAGGTTTTACATTTAAACCTACAAGAAGATTAACTTTTTCGGCAGCTGTAACTGATTTAGGTCAAATAAGATGGAATAAAAATCCTGGAAATGCAAGTTACAATGTTGATTATAAGTTTACTGGGCTAAAAGGTTCATTAAATGATTTTGTCAATAATAGTGACTCTATACTAAAACTAGAATCAACAAATCTTAAAAAAGCAATAAGTACTGATACTACCTCGAATTCATATACAACTTATACCCATCCCAAAATCAATGCAGGTTTGGAATATGGTTTTTTCAAAAATAAAATGAGTTTAGGTATACTTTCAACAACTACTTTTTATGAAAAAGCGTATCAAGAATTAACAGCATCAGTAAATGCTCGTCCTACAAATTGGTTTGATTTATCGTTGTCATATTCATTTACAAATGGACGCTATAATAATATTGGTGCAGGATTAGGATGGCGAACTGGTATAATACATTGGTTATTTACAGCTGATTATATCTCATTAAACAATGCTAAATTGCCATTGGATTCATTAGGAGTAAGTATTCCTGAAAATTTTCCATCAATTGCCAAGAATTTATACATTCCTATACCATATAATATTGATAGGTTTAATTTTGCATTTGGCGCTAATATAGTTTTTGGTAATAAAATACGAAAACCACGTGTTCGCAAAGCAGAAGAATTTGTTGAAAAAGTTTATCCCGAAATTCCGTACAAAGGAAAAAAATGGAAAAAATCTAAATCATCTGACCTTGATGGTGATGGTGTTTTCGACTTTTATGATGATTGTTCTGATACCCCACCAGAAGCATATTCAAAAATTGACAAATGTGGTTGTCCTCAAGATACCGATAAGGATGGTATTGCCGATTATCTTGATAAATGTCCTGCTACTCCGGCAGAAGCAATTGGATATGTAGATAAATTTGGTTGCTCACTCGATACTGACAATGATGGTGTTTATGATTATCTTGATAAATGTCCATTTACTCCAGTTGGCGTGAAAGTTGATGCAGTTGGTTGTCCGGTAGATACCGATAAAGATGGAGTAGCTGATTATTTAGATCTTTGTCCAGGTACGCCACTTGCTGCTCAGGGCAAAGTTGACAAAAATGGTTGTCCAATAGATACAGATGGTGACGGTGTGGCCGATTATCTGGATATTTGCCCAAATACACCACTTGATGCACGTGGAAATATTACACCAAACGGCTGTCCTGCAGATACAGACGGAGATGGCGTTCCTGATTATCTTGATAAATGTCCTGATACACCTTCGCAAGCAAAAGGAATGGTGGACAGTAAAGGCTGTTTGATTGACAGTGATGGTGATGGTGTATTTGATTATTTGGATTTATGTGCCAATACTCCTGTTGAAGCTCGTGGATTTATTGATAAAAATGGTTGTGTACTTGATTCTGATGACGATGGTGTTCCTGATTATTTGGACAAATGTCCAAAAACACCTACAGAAGCTCGTGGAATGGTAGACGAAAAGGGTTGTCCACGTGATACAGATGGTGATGGAATAGCCGATTATATAGATAATTGTCCAAAAATTGCTGGAGTGGCATCTAATAAAGGCTGTCCAGAAGTTAAAAAAGAAGTGAGAAAGCTATTCCAAAAAGCTTTACAAGGCATTCAATTTGAAACTGGAAAATCAACAATCAAAACGACATCTTTCGTCATTCTTGATCAAATAGCTAAAGTGTTAGTTGAAAATCCTCTTTACTTAGTCGAAGTGCAAGGACATACTGACAATGTTGGTAAACCTGATTTAAATTTAAGTTTGTCTGATAAACGTGCAGCAGAAGTTAGAAATTATTTAATTTCAAAAGGTGTAGCACAAAGTCGTATGACTTCAAAAGGATTTGGTGATACCAAGCCAGTAATGAGTAATAAAACACCTGCTGGAAAAGCTAAAAATAGACGTGTAGAATTTGTGGTTACATTTGAAGAAGTTACTTTCGAATAGACTAAATATCAAATAAAAAAGGGAGTTGGTTGTCAACTCCCTTTTTTTATTTCAAAATAATACTAAAAAAAGATGGTATTATGCAATGGTTTTAATACTTTTGCGGAACGAACGGATTTTAATTATAGAATTAAAAAAAAGTAAATTGTAAATATATATTATGGGAAGAGCGTTTGAATATAGAAAAGCGACAAAAATGAAACGTTGGGGCAATATGGCTCGCGTATTTACTAAGTTAGGAAAACAAATTACCATTGCGGTACGCGAATCGGGTCCCGATCCTGACACAAATCCTCGATTAAGAGTTTTAATACAACAATCGAAAAAAGAAAACATGCCCAAAGAAAATGTGGAGCGTGCTGTAAAAAAAGCTGTTTCGAAAGATGAAGCAGACTACAAAGAAGTGGTTTATGAAGGTTATGGACCAAATGGCATAGCAATAGTTATTGAAACCGCTACCGACAATCCAACTCGTACAGTTGCAAACATACGAAGCTATTTAACCCGTCATGGTGGTTCATTGGGCACAAGTGGATGTTTACAATTTCTGTTTGACCATAAATGTGTTTTCAAAATTGCATCCAAACCCGATGTTTCTCTCGAAGATTTGGAATTAGAATTAATTGATTTTGGAGTAGATGAATTGGTAGAAGATGAGGATGGAATAGTATTATATGGAGAATTTCAATCTTATTCACCTATTCAAAAATACTTAGAGGAAAATGGTTTTGAAATTTTCAGTGCTGAATTTGAACGTATTCCAAATGACATGAAAGAACTTAATGAAGAACAAAAAGCTCAAGTAATGAAGCTATTAGATAAAATTGAAGACGATGAAGATGTTCAAAATGTATTTCACAACATGGTTGAATAGTTGAATTGTGAATTCTAAAAAAAAATCCCTATAACTTGTCTAAGTTGTAGGGATTTTTTTTAAATAATTGAAGATTCAAAATTTTCTCGCTTAAATTTCTTTACGAAATAATAAATTGTAAAAGCCGAAACGATTGTAGAAAGTCCATCCGAAACCGGCATTGCAGCCCATGCGCCAGTAAGTCCAAAAATTGGTGGTAGAATTACTAAGCAAGGTACTAAGAAAAGAAATTGTCGTGTGAGGCTCAATAATATAGATATTTTAGCTTTACCTATTGATTGGAAAAAATTAGTAACAACTATCTGAAATCCAATTATTGGAAACATGATAACTGATATACGAAGTGCTGTAGTAGCAATATCTTGTAATTCAAAATCTTGCGTAAAAAGGTGTGCCATTAACGATGGTAAAAATGTTCCAATAATAAATCCGATTGTTGTTAAACAAGTTGCTATCCAAATACCATATTTTAATGTTTTAAACATTCTATCATAATTTTTAGCTCCAAAATTGTAACCAATAATAGGTTGTGTTCCTTGATTCAAACCAATTATAACCATAATAACTAGTGTGTTGACGCTATTTATTATACCAAAAGCGCCAATTGCCAAATCGCCACCATAGCGAAGCAAAGTAGAATTAACAAGTACAATTACAAAGCTTGTAGCCAATTGCATACTAAAAGGCGACATTCCAATACTTAAAATTGATTTAACAATATCTTTTTCCAATCGGAAATTTTTTCGATGAAACTTAAGAATAGACGTTTTTTGCATAAAATGTGATAATACCCATATTGTGCCTACCAAGTACGAAATATTTGTTGCAATAGCAGCCCCTTTAATTCCCCAATTAAACCAAAAAATAAATATTGCATCCAGAACAATATTTATTATAGAACAAATTATCATTGTGTACATCGCTTTTTGGGGATATCCAGAAGCACGCATAATATTGTTAAACCCAAAATTTAGAGCTGATAAAATGCCTCCTGGAATAATAATGCGCATAAATTCTTCGGCATACTGAATGGTTTTCTCAGTTCCGCCAAATAATCGCAAAACATCACTCATAAAAATGTATGATAATATTACTACAGTTCCAGATATAATAAATGTGAGAACAAGGGCATTAGCAAGTATTTTTTCGGCTTTTTCTTTGTTATTTTCACCTAAAGTAATCGAAATTCTTGCAGCAGCTCCTGCGCCAACCAGCATACCAAATGCCATTAACAAAATCATAAATGGAAATGTAAGTGCTAAACCTGAAATCGCCAATGGACCAACACCTTGACCAATAAATATACGATCAACAATATTGTAAAGTGACATAACTACCGTTCCAACAATGGCTGGAATTGAATATGTCCAAATAAGTTTACCAATATTTTCAGTGGCTAATTTATGTGAAATTTGTGCAGAATTGGACATTTAGATATTTGTTTGTTCACAGTTGAGAGTTGTTGCAAAAATTAATCTTTGCTTGTGAAAATTGATATTAATATTTTTTTTAGAGTGATTTTGCAAATTTTGATGAGAAATTTACTTGTAATAATCAGTTATTAAATCATTTACTCAAAACGTAAATGCTTTATAGTCTTACTATTATTTATCAATGAAGATAATGACTTGACACCAATTTTTAAATGTTCTTCTACAAAATTGGCAGTAACTTTTTTGTCACTTTCTGATGTTTTAATTCCATCTTCGTGCAATGGCATATCCGAAACTAATAATAAGGCACCTATAGGAATACTATTTGAAAAACCTGCTATAAAAAGAGTAGCTGTTTCCATATCAATGGCCAAAGCACGTGTAGTTTTTAAATATTCTTTAAATTTTTCATCATGTTCCCACACGCGTCTATTCGTAGTATAAACAGTTCCTGTCCAATAATCTTTTCCTAAATCACGAATATTAGAAGATACAGCACGTTGCAAACTAAAAGCAGGAAGAGCTGGAATTTCAGGTGGAAAATAATCGTTAGAGGTTCCCTCGCCTCGAATAGCAGCACTTGGCAATATGTAATCACCCATTTTATTCTTGTCCTTCAACCCACCACATTTTCCCAAAAACAATACAGCACGAGGATGAATTGCTGATAAAATATCCATAATTATTGCGGCATTTGGACTTCCCATCCCAAAATTTATAATTGTTATTCCATTTGCAGAAGCATTGGGCATATTACCATCGCGTCCCATCACAGGTACATTATTCCATTCGGCAAAAAGTTCTACGTAATTATTAAAATTAGTAAGAAGTATGTAATCAGTAAATTCATCCAACGGACGTTTTGTATAGCGGGGAAGCCAATTCTCAACAATTTCTTTTTTTGTTTTCATATCTTAAAAATTAAGAACCATTATTGTACCTTGCGAAAAGTTTATTTAAATATGTTTTGATTAGATATTGACATTTAAACTTAAACACTTAATAAACGCTTATAAATTTTTTATTATGCTTTTAATTAGCGAAATTTGCATTTAATAAATCAAAGTGGAAGCAAAAATACAAAAAAATGTGGCAACTTAATCTACCTGAGTATATTTTTCGTATAAAAAAACAGAATGATAAATTGTTAATTTTCGATACTCAACGAAAACGATATGTTGTGCTTACACCTGAAGAGTGGGTACGACAAAATTTTATAAAGTTTTTGATTGACGAAAAAAAATATCCTGCAGCTTTTTTGGCAATTGAAAAACAACTAAATTATAATGGAATGAAAAAAAGGTGCGATGCAATTTTATATAATCAAAATGCACAACCGATATTAATTATTGAATTTAAAGCGCCAAATGTATCAATTACGCAAGCTACTTTTGATCAAGTGGCCGTGTATAATGCCAAATTGAAGGTCGATTTCTTTATAATTAGCAATGGAATTGAGCATTTTTGCTGTAAAGTAGACACAATAAATGCTAAATATGATTTTTTTTCTGAAATTCCTAATTATTTTTCATTGAAATAACTAAAAAACAAAAACTGCTAAATATCTGTAATTTAAAACTTTAATCAATTTTAAAAACTACACATAGTTAAATATTCTACTAAAATTCAATATTTAACATGAAAAATGCCAATTATATGTTTTATAACATGTAATTTTGCATCGTCATTTAGAATTTATTTTATATGACAAATCTAATACAAAGAATACCCTGGTAAAAAAATCACATGGGGAATTCTTTGTTTTTTTTATTAATAGGTATAAAGATTGTAGAATTTAATTTTTTAGAGTTATGAAAAAGATTTTAGTTGTTTTTTTAGTAATGATTGCTTTTGCATCAAATGCAATAGCAGCAAACCCGAATGAGTATGATGCTTTTAGCAAATTGTACAACAAATCAAATTTTAAAGCATTGGTGCGGTATTTAGAAGCTGACAAAGAGCAGGTTAATCAATTGAGTAATATATTTTCAGTGTCAAATGATAAATTGAAAACTGCATTGAAAACACAAAACGAAATTGAAGCTGATAATGCGGTTTGGTATGGCTTAAGTAATGCTAGAAATATATTGACAACCAAACAATACAATAAAGTAATGGCGGTTTTGTATGTATCTATTTCGAGCAAAGAACAACCACTTTTAAGTGAAAAGTAAACGTAAAGAACGTTAGTTTAAAGGTATTCCATTTTTGTGGTTTACCTTTTTTTATGGGAAAAAAGAAACTTAATTATTCGAATAAAAAAACCGCTTCTAATATATTCAGAAGCGGTTTTTTAAAATAATGTTTACATTAGTTTTATTTTGCAGGAGTAGCTTTCTTTTTTCGAGGGACATACTTTCCAGGTAAAATAACATCAAGCAACCTTTTACCTAAAAGTCCTAATTTAACAGCACATGCAAATATTGCCAAACTAATCAATAATGTAAACCAATTATAAACATCGTAAGTAGTTGTAAATAATTGTATTATAGAGAGTGCCAAAATCAACAAACTGAAAACAATTTTCGCTTTCAACATTGGAGTTTTAATCGTTTTGAAGCGTGTAATACCATCTACAACACCCGAAATGGTAGATACAACAAGCGATAAAGGTAACATGAAAATTGAAAAATTAATTACCGAGTGAACGATAATTTCTTGAAATAAAGGAAAAATGTAATGGAAAATAATCAATACTGGTGTTAAAGCTACAAAAGTTTGAGAAAGGTGAATTGCAATTGGATGAATATCTAACGCCAATATAAATAAGCGATTTGCTGATACTTTTTCACGGTATGGCTCAAACACGTTTCGAGGCAATCCGCAAGCCGGACAAACATCGCCTAACTCACTCTCTTTCATTACATAACCGCACGGACGGCAACGTACTAATTCTTCGTCTATCATTATTATAGTATTTTAAAAGTTTGATTTGTAGTGCAAAGATAATACCAAATTAAGAATAGGCAAAAAAATGTACATTTTTTAATAATGAATTATCCTAAATTCACTCTAGTTTGTTGATATTAAGTCCATAATTTTAAAAACATCGGTACAGAATTAATTGCTGTTTAAGTACATACTATGCTACATTTGTTTGTTCGGTTTTAAACAAATTATATTGTATTTTCATTCAAATGAGTAGATAATTAACGATTAGAGTACTCTCTGCACCATTCCTTCAAACCACATTCATCGCATTTTGGTTTTCGAGCCACACACACATATCTACCATGTAAAATTAACCAATGGTGTGCTTTTGGTATTAATTTGGCAGGGATATGTTTAATCAATTCAAGTTCTGTTTGTAATGGATTTTTTGAATTCGTGGTCAGTCCTAACCGTTCTGAAATACGAAAAACATGTGTGTCAACGGCCATAGCGGGCTTATCAAAAACAATTGAAAGAATTACATTGGCTGTTTTACGTCCTACACCAGGTAAGGTCTGAAGTTTTTCAACATCGTCGGGCATTAACCCACCAAAATCGGATACCAATTTTTTGGCCATTCCTACCAAATGCTTTGCTTTGTTATTTGGATAAGAAACACTTCGAATATATTCAAAAATTACTTCATGTGAGCTAGCTGCCATTGCTTCAGGTGTTGGAAAATCGGCCAATAATCGTGGTGTAATCATATTAACTCGTTTATCTGTACATTGAGCTGATAGAATTACTGCTACCAATAATCCAAACGAATCGGTATAATGTAATTCGGTTTCAGCAATTGGTACATTTTCTGAGAACCATGCAATAATATTTTTGTATCGGTTATTTGTGGTCATAATATTTGTGTTGAAAGAATAAACGAGTAGACAATTAAACGAGTAGACACGCAGTATGTAAAATTGTGTACTAGTTTACTATTTTTTCTGGTTTACTATTTTACTTGTTTCAAGTTAAAACAATGCATTTTAAAACCTTTATGAATTTGCTGACATTTTTTCTGCAAATTTATATCAAAAGATGGGATTCTAGCGTTCCTTTTTATTATTTTTGCAAATTAAATTCATAAACCACATTTACTCTCTCAGTAAACAAAGATACATGGCACCAAAGAAACCAATAAAAGCAACTCCCAAACTGGAATTTGAACAAAAACCACAGGCTAAAACACAATCAAAAGCAGAAAAAAAAGTTGTTGATCCAAATGAACCAAAATTTGGTGAAAAGATCAAGCGCTTTTTCACAGACGAACGTACACGACTAATTTTAGGGATGCTATTGAGTTTTGTGGTGATATTTATGTTTGTTGCATTTGCTTCCTATTTCTTTACAGGGGCAGCCGACCAAAGTATCGTGCAAAATCATTCTTGGTCGGAAATACAACAAACACGTGCTGATATTCAAAACTGGGCATCGGTTACAGGCGCAGTAATTTCAGAAACATTTATCAATAGTTGGTTTGGTGTTTCCTCTTTTGTTATTTTGTATTTCGGTTGTATATTGGCTTTCCGCCTTATGAAAATGACTTCTTTTGCTGTTTGGAAGGCATTTTTTCATACCTGTTTTTGGTTAATTTGGGTTTCTGTTTTACTTGGATTTATAATTAGTCCTTTTTACGAAAACTATATTTACACTTTTTCTCCGGGTGGAAAACATGGAGATGAAGCTAGTAAGTGGTTGGTTTCGTATGTTGGATTTCCAGGTACAGTTCTGATTTTGATTGCTACTTTCCTCATATATAGCATTGTATCAAGCAAATCAACAATACCATTTATCAAAAAACTATTTACAAAAAAACCAAAAGCTGCGAAAATAGTTAAACCTGAAATTTTTGAACAAATTGCGGAAGATGATGACGAAATTGAAAATAGTGTTGCTGTTGGAACAGAAATAATCCCTGAAGATTGGATTGTAAAAGGAAGTGATGATGAAGAAAATTTTGTAATTGAAACAGAAATAAATGAACCAGAGCCTGAGCTAGAGCTTGAGTCTGAAGAAGTGGATATTCCATTTGAAATCCAAAAAAATGTTGAAATTGAAGAAAATATTGCTATTGATTCCGAGGATTCTGGTTTAACCGATGTTGATAACGAAGACCCATTTTATAATGTAACTAAACTGGGAAAATACGACCCAACGCTAGATTTAACGCATTACAATCCACCAACCTTAGATTTACTAAAAATTTATGGTACGGACAACGATACGCAAATTGATATGGTGGAACAAAAGGCAAATAAAAGCAAGATTATCACCATTTTACAAAATTTTGGTATTGAAATTGATAATATTAAGGCTACGGTTGGGCCTACCATTACACTTTACGAAATTGTTCCAAAAGCTGGAGTTCGTATTTCCAAAATTCGTAACTTGGAATACGATATAATGCTTAGTTTAGCTGCAACTGGTATTCGTATTATTGCACCAATTCCAGGCAAAGGAACTATTGGTATTGAGGTGCCAAACATTGACCCACAAGTGGTTTCGATGCATTCAATTATTGCATCAAAAAAATTCCAAGAATCAAAATTTGAACTTCCAGTAGCTTTTGGACGTACTATTACCAATGAAATTTTCATGGTAGATTTGGCCAAAATGCCTCACTTATTGGTAGCTGGTGCCACTGGTCAAGGTAAATCGGTGGGATTGAATGCCATTATTACTTCATTACTTTACAAAAAACATCCAGCAGAATTAAAACTCGTTTTAGTTGACCCTAAAAAGGTTGAGTTTAATATTTATGGCGATATTGAAAAACATTTTCTTGCAAAATTGCCCGACGGCGAAGATGCAATTATTACCGACACCAGTAAAGTGGTGGAAACGCTCAATTCGCTTTGTAAGGAAATGGACGATAGATATGATTTGCTTAAGAAAGCACACGTTCGAAACATAAAAGAATACAACGAAAAATTCACTAATCGCCATCTAAATCCCGAAAAAGGACATCGTTTCCTACCATATATTGTAGTGATTGTGGATGAGTTTGGCGATTTGATTATGACTGCCGGCAAAGAAGTTGAAATGCCAATTGCACGTATTGCACAGTTGGCACGTGCGGTAGGACTTCACATGATTATTGCCACTCAACGTCCGTCGGTGAACATCATTACTGGTGTAATTAAAGCTAACTTCCCAGCACGTGTTGCATTCCGAGTTTCGTCAATGATTGACTCGCGAACCATTTTAGATTCACCTGGAGCAAATCAATTGGTTGGTCGAGGCGATATGCTTTTCTCGCAAGGAAGCGATTTGGTGCGTGTTCAGTGTGCATTTGTTGATACTCCCGAAGTAGAGAATGTTGTGAATCATATCAAAGGTCAGCAAAGTTACCCAACTGCATTCTATTTACCCGAATATGTAAAACAAGACGGTGAAGGAATAGATGCAAGTTCAGTTGATATGAGCAAGCGTGATCCACTATTTGAAGAAGCTGCACGTCTAATTGTGGCAAATCAACAAGGTTCAACTTCACTTATTCAGCGTAAATTCTCAATTGGTTACAACCGTGCAGGCCGCATTGTCGATCAACTTGAAGTAGTAGGTATTATTGGACCATTCGAAGGTAGTAAAGCCCGCCAAGTGTTGGTTATGGACGATTATCATTTGGAACAAATACTGAAAAATCTGTAAGAGGATACATGCATTTAGTAAGTGAAAAATACAATTCTCACGTTGTAAAAACATTATCAAACAACAACAACAACAACAACAACAACAACAACAACAACAACAACAACAACAACAACAACAACAACAACAACTAGTTACAAATTAAAATAAGGTATTATCATGTTCAATAAAACAGTTTTCATTCTTGGTTTCGTACTTTTTTCAATTCATCTCTCTTGGGCGCAAACAAACGCTGAGGCAGAACAAATTATCACCAGTCTACTTTCAGATGCCAAAAACAATGCAATAAAAACAAATTTCAAACTTGCAATTGGTGAAAAAAGCAACTCACCTTTGCAAACCACGAGTGGAATTTTTATTATCAAAGCAAATAAATTTGTGCTAGAAATGGATGAAATAAAAGTGTTTTTTGACGGAAAAACTCAATGGTCATATCTTGCCAAAAGCAATGAAGTATCAATAACCGAACCGTCGGAAAAAGAGTTGGCAGAAACAAATCCAATGGCAATTCTGTCGAGTTTTAAATCAAAAAGTACAATTCAAACTTCAAAAAAAACTAAATCGGCACAAAATTATTGTATTGAAATGCTTCCCAAAATTAAGAATCAAGACATCTCAAAAATTGAAGTTCAGGTGAACAAAACCAATGGCAATTTGTTTTCTATCAAACTGATAAATAAAAAAGGTGGTAGCTCAGTTCTTACTTTAAATGGTTTTCAAAAAGGGATAAAAGTGAATGATAATGCTTTTATTTTTGATAAAACCAAATACAAAAATGTGATGGAAAATGATTTGAGGTAATTTTTTTGAGTTTAGCATATAATTTAAAATAGTCAATCGCGTTGTTTCTAATTCGTCATTCATTAAATAACACAAAATCTTATGGAAGTAACTGCTAGAATAAATACAGACTCACCAACAGGACGTAAGTTGGTACGCGAAATACAGAAACATAAAAAAGTTGCCAAAGTAGATTATCCACTTCCCGAAGCCATGTTAAATGGTACTTCATTGTCGGAAGATGAAGTGTGGGATGAGGTTTGGCAAATTCTTAGTGATCATTACGGTGTTGATGTGCGAAATTTATGAGAAGAAATAATTGTTTCTATTTACATACATAGAGTAATGCCAGCTAATTCAATTATGGGTTTATAAATAAACTAAGTTTGGAAAATAAATAACTCTCCATTAAAAAAATAACTACAGAAAATATAACAAATAAGAATATATGGAAAAAGTACGTTGCCTTATAATAGGCTCTGGTCCTGCAGGATATACTGCAGCAATTTATGCATCTCGCGCTAATTTATCACCAGTTTTGTATGAAGGAATGCAACCTGGTGGGCAGTTGACAACAACCAATGAAGTAGAGAATTTTCCAGGATATCCAGCAGGAATTACTGGAACCGAATTGATGGAAGACCTTAAAAAACAGGCTGAAAGATTTGGTGCAGACATACGTTTTGGGATGGCTACTGCAACCGATTTTTCTAAATCTCCCTATAAAGTTGTGATAGATGGTGAAACAACTATAGAAGCTGAAACAATTATAATATCTACAGGCGCTACTGCAAAATATCTTGGTTTAGCCGACGAACAAAAATATGCTGGATCAGGTGTTTCGGCATGTGCTACTTGTGATGGATTTTTTTATCGCAAACTTACCGTAGCTGTTGTGGGTGGTGGCGATACAGCATGCGAAGAAGCAACATATCTGGCTGGATTAGCAAATAAAGTTTATCTTATTGTTCGCAAAGATTTTCTACGTGCATCAAAAATTATGCAAGAACGAGTAATTAGCAACCCAAAAATTGAAGTGCTTTTCGAACATGAAACTATAGGATTGACTGGTGAAGGCGTAGTTCAAGGTGCCGATTTAGTAAAACGTCGTGGGCAAGCTGATGAATCTCAAGTACATATTGATATTGATGGATTTTTCTTGGCTATTGGACATAAACCAAATTCTGACATTTTCAAACCATGGTTGGAAACAGATGAAGTGGGTTATATTAAAACTATACCAGGTACGCCTCGCACTAATATTGCTGGAGTTTTTGCCTCTGGGGATGTTTCTGACCCGCATTATCGTCAAGCAATTACAGCAGCTGGTACTGGCTGTCAGGCAGCCATCGAAGCTGAGCGTTATTTATCCGAAAAAGGTCTGTAGTAGTTAAAATAATGGCAAAACAAGAATCAATCTCTTACGATCAAGTTCTCACTGATTTACGGAAAAAAGTGTACAGTCCTGTGTATTTTCTCATGGGTGAAGAACCGTATTATATTGACCAAATTTCTGATTTCATTCATAATAACGTTTTAGACGAAGGCGAAAAAGAATTCGACCAAACTGTGTTATATGGTAAAGATATTGATGTCAGTACCATAATAAATGCTGCTAAACGTTATCCGATGATGGGTAAATATCAAGTTTTGATTATTAAGGAAGCTCAATTAATTAAGAATTGGGATGATCTAATTCATTATTTGTCACATCCATTAAAATCCACTATATTAGTTATTTGCTATAAATATGGTACGCCAGACAAGCGTAAAAAATGGTTTCAAGAAATTGGAAAAGTAGGAATTGTTTTCGAGTCGAGCAAACTTCGTGATTACGAAATTAGCAATTGGATTAGTAAATACGCCAAATCGAAAAATGTTGCCATTGAAGACAAAGCAGTGGCAATGCTTTCGGAGTATTTAGGAACAGATTTAAGCAAATTGGTAAATGAGTTGGAAAAACTTATTTTAACAAAACCTACCAATCAAAAAAGTATTACTCCTGAACTCATAGAAAAAAACATTGGAATAAGTAAAGACTTCAATGTGTTTGAGTTACAAGCGGCCTTAATAAGTCGAGATGCATTGAAAGCCAATCGGATTATTCGATATTTTGCAGAAAACAAGAAGGCAAATCCAATGGTTTTGGTATTGGCACAACTGTTTAAATTCTTTAGCGATTTAATGATTTTTCATTATTTACCAGATAAAAGTCAAGGAGCGGCTGCCGCTGAATTGAAAGTAAATCCATATTTTATTAAAGATTATTTAAAAGCGTCACAAGTTTTCGGAGCTTGGAAAACCATGAATATTATTACTTATATTCGCGAAACAGATGCCCGATACAAAGGTATTGACAACCCAAGTACCGACGAAGGTGATTTAATGAAAGAATTGATTTTTAAAATATTACATTAAAGTAGACAAGTTGACGAGTACACAATTTCACTTACTGCATGTCTACTCGTTTACTTTTTTTCTCTTTCAACACAAAACACGAAACACGGAACACGAAACGCGAAACACTGAACGCAAAATCTTTCAAACTTCAACAAAATGTCAAACGAAATTTCCTCTGCTATACCATCAAAATTTATTTCATTAATTGCATCTACATTACAACTCTCTGAAAAACAGATACAAAATGCCATTACATTATTTATCGAAGGTGCTACTATTCCATTTATAAGTCGCTACCGAAAGGAAATGACTGATGGCATGGACGAAGTACAACTTGGTGATACAAAAGAGCAGTATGATAAATTGTGCGAGTTGGCTAAACGTAAAATTGCAATTCTAAAATCCATCGAAGATCAAGAAAAGCTTACCGTTGAATTAAAATCCAGAATCGATAATTGCTGGAATATCACCGAGTTGGAAGATATTTACTTACCATTTAAACCAAAACGACGAACACGTGCCGAAATAGCTCGTGAAAAAGGTTTGGAACCATTGGCAAAAATGCTAATGAAGCAAGAAAGTAATGATGTTCAGAGACTTGCTCAATCATTTGTAAAAGAGAAGGTTGAAAATATTGATGACGCATTAAGTGGTGCACGAGATATCATTGCAGAATGGGTTAACGAAAGTGAATCAGCACGAAATGCAATAAGATCAATATTTTCGCGCGAAGCTGTTATTTCGTCAAAATTGGTGAAGGGAAAAGAAGAGGAAGCTCAAAAATACCGCGATTATTTTGATATGTCAGAAAAACTTGCAAGATGTTCATCGCACCGTTTATTGGCAATGCGAAGAGCAGAATCAGAAGGTTTTTTACGTGTAAATATCACTCCAGAAGATGAACATTGTTATGAGCGACTGGAACGGATATTTGTAAAAGGAAAAACAGAATCGTCTAATCAAGTATCTGAAGCTGTGATTGATGCCTATAAAAGATTGCTAAAGCCGAGTATCGAAACTGAATTTGCTGCCCTAAGTAAAATAAAGGCAGATACTGAAGCAATTCGTGTTTTTGCAGAAAATCTTCGTCAACTTTTGTTAGCTCCTCCATTGGGACAAAAACGTGTTTTGGGAATTGATCCAGGATTTCGTACAGGCTGTAAAGTAGTTTGTTTAGATGCACAAGGAAATTTGTTGCACAACGAAACCATTTATCCACATGCTCCTCAATTTGAAACACAGCAGGCTATGCGAAAAGTGCAAAAAATGGTGGAAGCTTATAATATTCAGGCAATTGCCATTGGAAATGGAACTGCTGGACGTGAAACTGAGCAATTTATTCAAAATACACGATTCGATCGTGAAGTACAAGTTTTTGTAGTGAGCGAAAATGGTGCTTCAATTTATTCAGCTTCCAAAATTGCAAGAGAAGAATTTCCCGAATATGACGTAACTGTCAGAGGCTCAGTTTCAATTGGACGAAGATTGATGGATCCGTTAGCCGAATTGGTGAAAATTGACCCAAAATCTATTGGTGTTGGTCAATATCAGCATGATGTTGACCAATCATTGCTAAAAAAAGCATTAGATCAAACAGTAGAAAATGCTGTGAATAGAGTGGGAGTGAACCTTAATACGGCTAGCAAGCATTTGTTGACATATATATCAGGGCTTGGTCCACAGTTGGCACAAAATATTGTTGACTTTAGATCAGAAAATGGTGCATTCAAAACAAGAAAACAATTGATGAAAGTTCCTAAAATGGGAGCAAAAAGTTTTGAACAATGTGCAGGATTCTTACGCATTCCCGATAGTGAGAATCTACTTGATAATTCTGCAGTTCACCCCGAAAGTTATGGAATTGTAGAAACAATGGCAAAAGATTTGAAATCAACTGTGGCCGAACTAATTCAAAATAAGGAACTTAAAAAGGGTTTGGATTTAAAAAATTATATTACCCCAAAAGTAGGTTTGCCTACCTTGAATGATATTTTGCAGGAATTGGATAAACCTGGTCGTGATCCTCGAAGTGGTATTCAGATTTTTGAGTTTGCTGCTAATGTGAAAACTATTGGTGACTTAAAACTTGGGATGGAACTACCTGGTATTGTTACTAATATTACTAATTTTGGCGCATTTGTTGACGTCGGAATCAAAGAAAATGGATTGATACATATTTCAAATATGGCCGATAAATTTGTCAGTAATCCTGCCGAAGTGGTTTCGGTTCATCAACATGTAAATGTTCAGGTTTTAGAAGTTGATACTGTACGTAAGCGAGTACAGCTAAAATTACTTAAATAATAATCATTTATAAATATTATAATGAAAAAAAACATCATTATTCTACTCATATTTAATCTATTAAGTGTTGGTTTCGGTAATGCTTATTCAAAAGATAGCTTTAAACGCCAAATGTTCAAAAATATGCATATTGGTTGGGATTTGAATAAAACGAACGATTATCGATGGAGTAATTTTAATTTTGGAACTGCTTATGGTCAACGCTTCCATTTAAATTCAAAAGCGTCATGGCAAATTGCTGCCGATTACAATTGGAGTAAATACACTTTGTATTCCAATGCTGAATTTAACTCTTCAAATTATGATAAAATACTTAGAACTCAATCATTATCATTTCCTCTTACTGCCGAGTATAGAGTTTATAGAACACTCTTTACAAATATAAGAGTTTACACAGGTCCAGTTTATGAATTAATTCTTTCATCAAAAATGGATGGTAACTACTATTCTGGTATAAAAAACAGTCAATTAGGTTGGACACTTGGTAGTAAAATTCGGTTTCTTGGAATTTTTAATGCAAGACTTGCATACAATTATTATCCAACTGGTTTATTTTCCAATGGTGGATTAAATAGGTCAGCTATAAGTTTTTCGGTAGGGTTTTAAAAAATTCATTGCATCTATTATAATTATTCAATAAATACAAAAAAGCAGCGAAATAATTTTCCCGCTGCTTTTTTTGTGTCAATCTTTATTTACTATTTCTGACGAATAAAAATTTGTATAGGTGTTCCGTTGAAATCATACTTTGCACGAATTTTATTTT
This sequence comes from uncultured Bacteroidales bacterium, assembly GCA_903911085.1. Lineage (GTDB taxonomy): Bacteria > Bacteroidota > Bacteroidia > Bacteroidales > Paludibacteraceae > Paludibacter. The sequence goes on from CAIWCC010000180.1 coordinate 38,418, forward strand.
CCAAAAAACGACGATATGGTTCTTTTACGTATTGTGGTAAGTTAGCAAAGAACAAGAATGTTGGAATTTGCGTATTTGGCAACTGTGTTACATACTTGATTTTAATAAATTTACCTTTAAGAGCTGGTGGTGGATAATTTTCAACTAATGGTAACATATATTCGTTGAGTTTAGCCGTTGGAATTTTGCGTTGTTTATTTTCACACACTTCAACAGCCGTTTCTACTACTTTGAGAATACGCTGTTTGGTAATGGCCGAAGTAAAAATGATAGGAAAATCAACAAATGGAGCTAATCTTTCGCGAATAGTAACTTCATATTTTTTAATATCATTGGATTCTTTGTTTTCAATTAAATCCCATTTATTTACACAAACAACGAAACCTTTTTTGTTTTTTTGAATCAGTGAGAATATATTCAAATCCTGACTTTCAATGCCACGAGTAGCATCTATCATCAAAATACACACATCACAATTTTCAATTGCACGTATAGAACGTACTACAGAATAATACTCAATATCCTCATTTACCTTAGCTTTTTTTCGTATACCTGCGGTATCAACTAAATAAAAATCTTGTCCAAATTTGGTGAACCTAGTATAAATTGAGTCACGCGTTGTGCCTGGAATATCAGTTACAATGGTGCGTTCTTCGCCTATAAATGCATTAATAATTGACGATTTTCCAGCGTTTGGACGACCCACAACAGCAAAACGAGGTAAATCTTCCTCTGGCTCATCTATTGTATCGGGATTAAAATGTGTTAGCAATCTGTCAAGCAAGTCACCAGACCCAAGTCCATTGATTGCTGAAATAATTTGTGGTTCACCAAGTCCTAGTTTATAAAACTCAGGTGCTTGATATTGCCATTCAAACGTATCAGCTTTGTTTGAAACAAGAATTACAGGTTTGGTATTTTTACGAAGTATTTGCGCCACTTCTGAATCTAAATCGGTAATACCATTTTGTATGTCTACCAAAAACAGAATTACATCAGCTTCTTCAATTGCTAAAACTACTTGTCGTTTGATTTCATCTTCGAATACATCATCCGAGTTTACAACCCATCCACCAGTATCTATTACCGAAAACTCACGACCTTCCCATTCACTTTTTCCGTATTGACGGTCGCGAGTGGTGCCTGCTTCTTCATTTACTATGGCTCGTCTACTATCAGTGAGCCGATTAAAAAGGGTCGATTTTCCCACGTTTGGGCGACCAACAATTGCTACAATATTTCCCATTGTTTTTTTATATCTAATAATTCGTTAGATATTTACATTCCATTAATATTTCTGTTCCATTTTTCTCAAAGCTGAACAGTGGGTGCAAATAATTTGGGTGCAAAGGTACGATTTTTAATTGGAAAGGGAAAACTGGTTGAAATTTTGCAACAATTCGGAAAAGAAATAATTTTCAAACATTTATTATAATTGGTTGCTAAGTTGTGGGAAATATATAATGTCTCTTTAAGAATCGAAATGGAAAAGAATTGTCTCGTCGGGAAATGCTTAGGTTTTGTGGCTAATATAAATAATTAGGATATGGGCTTTCCTATAGATTTTCAGTCAGGCAAGTAAATGCCATTAACTACATGTTTTGGAAAATAGCTTAGAGTAGATTGTGCGGAGGTCCACAAAAATACCGTGCATACCCAGAGGAACGAGGGACGGGGATTTTTGGCGGCTGCGGATTGCCCTGCGGAGTTAATAGTGACAAAAAACCATTATTGAGTGACGAATTTACCCTCTCCAATGAATTCATTTTTTGTTTGTTTTTTTGAATACTACATTTGCTCTCATAAACAAAAAAAACTATTCAAATGAAACGAAAAACTTCCAAAGTAATTGCTATTCGTCAGATGCACCTGATGTTATTAATTTCGATTTTATCATTCAGTTGCAAAACTGAAGAATTAGAGTTAACAATCGTTGCACGAGAAGCAGCCTCAGTAGGCAGTTATCCAATTGTTGGTACAAGTCAAAACAAATCCTGGGACAGTGCCGGCAACATTATTACTCCTGTTTTGGGAGATGCATTTTATGGGCAAGATGCTCAATATGTGCATACAGCTCCGGCTTACACCAAAAGCAGTGATGGACTAACCGTTAAAGACGAAGTTACTGGCTTAACATGGCAAAAAAGCTATGATAGTGGAACTTATAACTGGTCTGGTACTCAAAGCGTAATCAGTAGTCTAAACAAAAAAAATTACGGTGGATACAACGATTGGCGTTTGCCAACCATTAAGGAGCTATACTCTTTGTGGGATGTAAGTGTCGGATGGCCCTATATTGACACTGATTATTTTGACATTACCTATACAGATGAACAAGAACTCAGTCACGCAATATTCTGGAGTAGCGACAAATATACAGGAGTATTGGGCAATGTGAGTTCAACGATGGAAACGCCAGGCTCAGAACTTGCCTTTGGTGTCAATTTTGGCACCGGACATATAAAATCCTATAGTATCAGCGTAGGTCCAAAACACTTTGTTCGTTGTGTGCGCGG
>CAIWCC010000181.1 GCA_903911085.1 uncultured Bacteroidales bacterium
CAGTTGTTTATTCCATGCCCCATTTTTTCATTTTAAACAAAGGAAATAATAGCGGAAAGCCGCTTACAGTTCCATGTCCTAATTGCTTCGTTATTCAGTTTCAATGCGAAGAAGAAAAAGAAAAAAGCTACTGGCTGTCGTATAGCTTGTGGCAGTCAAAAGCTTATTATCCCTTTTTACGTGGGTCGGTTATTCCGTTTATAGTGTTGCGGGATGTAAAGTCTTGCCTTTTGGATGGTTTAAATAAAGCCAATGAAAATCCGGCTCAATTTGAAAAAGCCGTCGAAACTTTACTTAGTCTGGAAAAAATGGAAAAGAAGTTCAGGCAAAATCTGAAATTGATTCAACAAGCTAAAGTCTCAATTTTCAGAATCATTTGAAAGTATTCCCCTTTAGGGCTTAGGGGTCTAAAAAAAGCCTCCCGATTTGGGAGGCTTCACTACTACAAAAAGTTACCATACTGAAAAGCTGTCGTTTTATCGTTTTTTTCGACGAATCAAATTCTTCAAAACCAATGAAACAATAAAACTCACAACAGCGCCTACAACGGCGAGTATAACTGTTTTGACTAAATCAGCTACAAACACGTTGCTAAACACTGATAGCAACATACCGCTGCAGGTACCGGCATATACCTGGCCGTCACTGTTTATTTCAGGGAATTTCATTGTTGTTTGATTCTGAATTGCTGTCAACTGCCGTTTGACTTACTGCTGAAACGACTCCACCTGCCAGTGCAACATATCCCGCTGCGGCTACAAGACCGGCAGGAAGTGCAACTGGTGACGCTAAAATTGCTCCGCCAATGGCTGCCAATGTTAAACCGATTGTTCGTAAAGTTCTGAAAAACTTCGGAGTTGGAGCTTTTAACCGTTGAATAACATTCATGTTGTTTGGATTAATTGTTATTTGATTATTCTCTGTAGCCATAAATATTGAATTCAGTTTTAATGTTAAATTTTATTTTACTATTCTCTCAATTTTCGGCATTTCCCTCTCAAACTCAATTTTCAAAAGCTTCAATTCCTTTTTTCCTCTCCGTTTGGAGAGGATGCCCAAAGGGCAGGTGAGGTCGAGAAGGTGCCCATAGGGCGGATGAGATCGAGAGGGTGTCCGAAGGACGGGTGAGGTCTTACTCAACTGCAACAATCGCCAACACGTTGTATGCATTGTTATTCAGAGAATAATCAACATTATTCACTTCCTGAACAAAGTCGATTGAAAACAAGATAAAGTGAGTACCTTCAATTATCGGTACTGTTGCCGGCTTCAAAATAGCAGCCTGATTTTCAGCATTAACCGCAAGGCGAATAGGAGGAGAAACAATCATTTCCGATTCACCAGTCATAAAGTTGATGCTAGCAAAACCACTTTTCAAAATGATATGAGATGCTCCACTTGGCAAACTTATATCTTTTTGTGGACTTAATGCAGCAATTTTAATCTCACCGGTCTCACTGTCCACTTCAAAGCTTTTGTATAAAACTGTTCCAAGAGCAGCATTTACGTTGAAGTTAAATCCAATCAACAAAGCTTTGGCTTCATCTTTCGCCATTCCTTCACCAGCATGGCGTTCACCACGGGCATTAGCTTCGTCCATGTTTTTGATTTGTGCCATGATTTGCGTGATACGGGCAGTTACTCGACCATCCGATGCATCTTTTGCCAGAGCTCGCAAAGTGTCGCGCAACAATTTACCTGCAGATGCTGCATTACCAAACTCAGCGCCATTTTCACGGGTTCGCGCAAATCCTGGATCATTCGCAATTCGCGAAGCGTCAACCCCACCTTTTTCGCGTGCAAGGTAACCATCTTTTGACTTGTAGAACGAAATTCCACCAATGGTTCCTTGTAATTTCAAAATACTTTTTTGTCTTGCCATAATATTTTTTTTAAAATTTTCAGAACAAAAGTATATTCATAAATACCATTTTGTAGCTCAGCTACTTCCGCTTTTGCATATCCTTTCCGTTATTTCCTAAAAAGGTATAGTTGAGTATACATAAAATTTGTACTTTTGTATAAAATAGTATGAGAAATGGAAGTAAAACGAATTTGTATCTATCCGAAAGATATCCAACGCATCACTGGAAAGAGTGAACGTTACGGAAGGTTGTTGCTTGCTAAGATAAAAGATAGCAATGAAAAAAAAGAACATCAGTTCGTAACAGTAGATGAATTCTGCATGTACACTGGATTAAAAATTGACCAGGTTGCCCCGTTTATTGCGGGATAGTGTTTCATGTACAGCTGTAGTATATATAAAGTATACCAAAGCTCTACATAATGTATGAAAAAAGCCGTATTGGTGCAACAATACAGCTTTCATTCAAAATACCTCGAAACTCATCTCTATTCCTCCTTTTGAATATATCCGATCGGTTTCCTCGGCTTATTATCCAATTCCTTTTGGCTTGCCAGTTCAGTTAATGCCTGATAAATATCATTAAACTGCATATTAGTGTCTATCATAAACTCCTCCAACTTACGGTTTAGTTCCACATAACCTAAGGCATATTGGCGCAGTATAACAAATGCTCGCATAATTTGGACGTTTACCTCAATCGCTTTTTCACTTCGTAGCACGCTCGAAAGCATGGCAACTCCTTGTTCTGTGAATACTGTAGGGTTCACAGAACTGTGTTTTAGGCTTTCAGGGAACTGGTCACAAATTGTGACCAGTTCATTCCATTCTTGTTTTGTCAGTTCAAACATAAAGTC
>CAIWCC010000182.1 GCA_903911085.1 uncultured Bacteroidales bacterium
CATTCTGGTCTGCTTCACTCAATATTTGAAGCTTCTCTGATAAACTAAATTTTCTTCTAATTTTACTCATAACTCCACAAAATTAATGTCCTAAATTGATTCTACAAAATAGTCCAGTTAATTAGGGGGCTAAGACAAAAGCAGGAACACCAATTTGTCAGTATTGACGAGTTTTGCCAATATACAGGACTAAAAGCCGAACAAGTACAACCCTTCATAAAAGGATAACAGACAGAAACACCATACCAAAAGTTAGTTATCCTCCTAGATATTATACTTTAACCACACTAAAAAATAGCCTACAGCCCTTTGTAATTTCATAGAATTTTTGTACTTTTGTATACACGATTTTCTAATCTTTGAACTTTACTTTTTGAGTAAATTTTTTGAGGGTGAAAAATCGGGTACCCAATTGATTTTGCACATATAACTCATTGAGAAATAGCCGTGAAAGTTGAGAGTACAAGTCCCTCCAGCTCCACAAAAACCATTTAAAAACCTGTTATTTAGTGAAATAGCAGGTTTTTTTATCTTGTATTGCCGTGTATTTTAATAATTAGTTTACAAGCTTTGATTTATTGTGCGGACTTTAATTGAATAAAAACATAGGTTTTTTGTTTTCATGTTGTTTCTGGGTTGGAAACAGATTTAATTATCCGCATCTGCATAATGATTAAAAACAGGATATTTTGAAAAATGCTGTAGTCAACTCAACCCTTGCTCTCCTACAAACGCAGTGCTGACGAGGTGTTTTGCGTTCGTTTTGTTTAAATCTTATGATTTTATCAGTACGTTGTTTTTCTCATCATTCAGTTTTACCCTTGAATGTCATGTAAATTGCCATCGCGTGACCATGTCCTAATTCAAATTCGTCTTTAAGCCAGTTTGTAATTTCGGTAGCTTTTACCGTTTTTTCAAGTTCACCATTTTTCAAAAAAACCTTTTTCTTCTGCCAGTTTCTTGAAGTCGGCAGGGTTTTTACCTGTCTTCTCTTTTATGTTGTCTATGTAGGCTTGAAATGACATAATTATTTAAATTTTGTTTGAGTTTAATTTATGATAGTAAAAGTATGAAACTGCCAGAATTACAAATACTACCAAAGGAAAAAATGTTTGTCCAGTAATACCGTCAACTGCTCCGTGACTTATGGTAGCAAATAGGAATTCGAATGCAAAACCCGCATACGCCCACTCTTTAATACGTTTTGGAACTTGTGTAATAACTAATGCTAATACTCCCAATACCTTAAAAACAACTAATGCATTTCCAAAGTATTCAGGATAGCCCAAATGTCTAATCCCTTCTTTAGCTAATTCTGTTTGTGATGTTAGAGCAGGCATTAATCCTTCAAATAAAGCAATTATTATTGTTGCTGTCCAAAATATTATTTTTTCTTTCTTCATTTTTTTTTATCTATTAATTTGTTCTATGTATTTAATTTGTTTTCTTTTTCTAATTCTTGATATGTCTTAATATTACTCCTAAATTCCTTCTGTTTATAACAGTTTTGAAGCAACTTTAATTTGTTCTTTTACATGGGAATCAATTGTTGCCGCAATTTTCTTTACTACTAATTGTACCCATAGAATACTTAATAGACCAGTCATTGTTATAGTGCTGGTTATTTTCAGACCATTTGGAGTTTCTTCAATTATGTGGTCATAATACATTTTAGCTAGCGGAAATTTTCCAAGTTCTAAACAATGTTTATTTTCAACGACTTTAAGTAATTTGACTTTAACTGCTCTTCCGTTTTTTGGTTGAATCAGATATTGATTGCCAGCCTCAAATTTACCTTCAAGTTTTGCAAATTCAATTTCATTGTTCCAAACATGCCAATTGTTTATGTCAGTAAACAGTTTCCACATTTGTTCTTTCGTGGCAACTTTTGTTACGATTGAGTGAGATTTTGTCCACATACATTTATTATAAGTTATTGTTGTCCGATAAACTTTTAATTTTCATCTGAAAAACCCCTTCCAATAATGCTTTGAGATAATTTCGCCCCGATGGGGCTTAGATTTTGTTTTTGCATATTTTCTACCATAATTTCGTCCCGATGGGACTTTTTATAAATAGCTTCGTAGAAGCGACACTATGGTAGTCAATAAGTTACAAGTATTACCAGAGCTCCTTAGGAGCGACATTATTTTTTCTTTTTTTTTACCGGACAACAATAATTTTAAGTATTATATTCCAACATTTTAAACTTTATTTTGTTCGCTTTCTGTGCTGCTTTTTACTATTAACGTTAACGAGAGTTTGCGCTAGCTTTAAAATTATCCAAAAAGATTTTTAGTTCGACTAGTCGAACTGAAAATCAAATAATTAAAAAACAAGTGGTGTGCTGAGTTACGAAATAAGTTTGGTGGGATGGGTAGATAAAATAAACGTCATTTATAACTTTGGTAAAGTATTGATAAACAACGATATTTCCTTGCTCTTTGTTCTAATATCTTTTAATATAGTTAGCTGCTCCGACAGATTGTTACGATCTATCGGGACAGGGCTTTTTACTTAATTAATTTACTTTCTAGGATGGATATAAGTTGCGTCATCCATCACATTCAATAGCTTATTTATCAAATAATTTTTTGATTAAATCTGGTCGTTTTGCCTTGTTCAAATCTCTGATTATTTGATTTTTATATTCTCCTTTGTACCAAAAAAAGAATTTTCGCTGCTCTAATTTTTCTTCTTTTCCTTTGGCCGTAAATACAGGTTCGAGCGTATAAGGATGGTAGCCCGAATAATAAATTTCAGTGGCCAAAGTCATTGGCGTGGGTGTGAAGTCTTGCACTTGTTCTAGTTTAAAATCAAACTTTTTGGTCTCAATTGCCAAATCGGCCATATCTTCATTGTGGCAGCCAGGATGACTAGAAATGAAATATGGTATCAATTGTTGGTTAAGTCCGGCTTCACGGTTAATGCGCTCAAATTGTTGTTTAAATTTGGCAAAATAATCGAATGACGGCTTTCTCATTAATTTCAGAACATTATCCGAAGTGTGCTCTGGTGCAATTTTCAACCTGCCTGATACATGATTGGTAATTAATTCGCGAATATATTCCGAATGACTTTTATTTGCTTCAAAATTCTTTGTGTCGCTTAATAGCATATCGTACCGTACGCCACTGCCAATGAAGGATTTTTTAATTCCTGGCACTTTATCAACCGACCGATAAATATCTAAGAGTGGGTTATGGTCGGTATCCAGATTAAAGCAAACTTTGGGAAAAATGCAGGATGGTTTTCTGCATTGATGGCAGATATGCATTTTCTTGCCTTTCATGCCGTACATATTTGCCGACGGGCCGCCCAAATCACTCAAATAGCCTTTGAAATCGGGCATATCGGTAATGTTTTTCACTTCCTTTAGTATCGATTCTTTGGAACGAGACACAATGTGTTTGCCTTGATGTGCCGAAATAGTACAAAATGAACAACCTCCAAAACAGCCGCGATGTAAATTTACCGAAAATTTAATCATTTCGTAAGCTGGAATAGTTTTGCCATTATATTTGGGATGTGGAACTCGTGTGTAAGGCAAATCGTATGAAGCATCCAATTCTTTTTCTGTCAAAGGTTCGTAAGGAGGATTGACAATTATCCAGCGATTACCAGTTTTCTGAAGCAATCGTGCTGCATCATATTTATTTGATTCTTGTTCAATATGTTTGAAATTTGATGCGTACTGTTTCTTGTCAGTCAAACATAAGTCGTGCGATACCAAACTGATATCTTTCCATTTAGGATGCTGAGGTACTTCTTTTGAAATAAATGAGGTTTGCGGAATTGCGGTCATTTCGGCAAACGATTTTCCATCTTTCAATTGTTTTACCAATTCAATTATTGGTTTTTCACCCATTCCATAAATCAATAAATCGGCTTTTGAATCTATCAAAATACTTGGCATCAATTTATCCGACCAATAATCGTAATGTGTAAACCGTCGCAACGATGCTTCAATGCCCCCTATTAAAATTGGCACATCGGGATAAAGTTTTTTGATGATGTTCGAGTAGGTTATTGTTGCATAATCGGGGCGCATACCAGCCTTTCCGTCTGCAGTATAAGCATCGTCGGAACGCAATCGTTTATTGGCAGTATAATGGTTAACCATCGAATCCATATTTCCGCCAGATATAGCAAAAATCATGCGTGGTCGTCCCATTTTTTTAAAGTCGCGCAAATCATCGCGCCAGTTTGGTTGAGGTACAATGGCAACTTTCAAACCTTGCGCTTCGAGCACTCGTCCTATCACTGCCGATCCAAAAGCAGGATGATCTATGTAGGCATCTCCACTAAATAGTACAACATCTACTTCATCCCAACCACGGATTTCGAGTTCCTTTTTTGTGGTGGGAAGAAAGTCGGTGAGTTGGAATCTATTGACTGTTAAACCTTTCGATGTAGGTTTTTGAGATTGTGATTTTATATAATTTATCATGGCGTTCATTTTTTAACTTATAAAAAACGCTTTTCCCCTAAATATCTTTACTAAAGTGATAAGCATTATTAATTATTGGGTACAAAAATACAAATAAAAAACCCCTCAGTATCCACATTTCGGTTTTATTGGCTGTTTTGATTAGAAAAAGGTTAGAAAAATGAATTAGTATACCAAATTTTGAGTAATTTTGCGCTCAATTTAAAAAATCTGTAGCATTATGAATATCACTGAACGTTTTTTGAAATATGTTAGTTTTACCACAACATCGGACGAAAATACAAACATGACACCAAGTACTCCTGGTCAAATGATTTTCGCTAAATTTCTTGCCGATGAACTTAAATCTATTGGATTACAGGAAGTTGAATTGGATAAAAATGGTTATGTAATGGCCACATTGCCATCTAATACAGATAAGAAAGTTCCAACAATAGGATTTATTTCACATATCGACACTAGTCCCGATATGAGTGGAAAAAATGTGAAGGCACGCATTGTTAGCAATTATGATGGCAATGACATTTTGCTCAATAGTGAAAAGGAAATAGTTTTTGAAACGAGCAAATATCCTGAAATACTGCAATATAAAGGGCAGGATATTGTTGTGACTGATGGTACAACTTTGCTTGGTGCCGATGATAAAGCAGGTGTTACCGAAATTGTAACTGCTATGGAATATCTGATAGCACATCCCGAAATAAAACATGGTAAAGTGCGTGTAGGATTTACGCCCGATGAAGAGATTGGTCAGGGTGCCGATCATTTTGATGTTGCCAAATTTGCTGCCGAATGGGCTTATACCATGGATGGTGGAGAGATTGGCGAATTGGAATACGAAAATTTTAACGCTGCTTCTGCCAAAGTAACTTTCAAAGGAATTAATGTTCACCCTGGATATGCTCGTCATAAAATGCTGAATTCCATGCGAGTGGCTCATCAGTTTGCCACTATGATTCCACGTCACGAAACGCCAGAACACACCGAAGGTTACGAGGGATTCTTTCATTTGACAAATATGGAGGGTACGGTTGAAAAATCGACATTAAGTTATATTATTCGCGACCATGACCGCGACCGCTTCAATCGTCGAAAAAGAGAATTTGAGCATTTGGTGAATAAAATTAATGCAGAATTTGGCGACAACACTGCCACTTTGGAACTACGCGACCAATATTATAACATGCGCGAAAAAATTGAGCCAGTAATGCATATTATCGATTTGGCTTTTGAAGCTATGAATGAAGTGGGCGTTACACCAAACGTTAAGCCAATTCGAGGTGGAACTGATGGTTCGCGTCTTTCGTATGAAGGTTTACCTTGCCCAAATATCTTTGCTGGTGGACATAATTTTCATGGACGTTTTGAATTTGTACCTGTGCAATCGATGGAAAAAGCCATGCAAGTAATTGTGAAAATAATAGAGAAAGTGGCAAAATAATTAACTAATAAGTAATTACTCAAGAAATAATAAACATAACAATACAAATTAAAAAAAACTTTATAGAGGTTTTAGTCATTTATGAAAACAACACCATTTACAGACATTCACATTGCTTTGGGAGCTAAAATGCATGAATTTGCAGGTTATAATATGCCAATCGAATATCCAAGTGGAATTACGGCAGAACATTTAACCGTGCGAAATGCAGTTGGTGTTTTTGACGTATCTCACATGGGCGAATTTTGGGTTAAAGGTCCTAATGCCCTTGCTTTTTTGCAAAAAATTACTACCAATGATGTATCAAAATTAGAAATTGGCAAAGCACAATATACTTGCTTCCCTAATGGAAAAGGTGGAATTGTAGATGATTTATTTGTTTACTTTTTTGAAGAAAATAAGTACTTACTGGTAGTAAATGCTTCGAATATAGAGAAAGATTGGAACTGGTGTGTGGCTAATAATACCGAAGGCGCCGAATTGGAAAATGCTTCCGATTGGATGGCACAATTGGCCGTTCAGGGTCCAAAAGCTACTGAGTTGCTCCAAAAACTTACATCGGTAAATTTATCGCAAATACCATATTTTGGATTTGCTGTGGGTGACATAGCTGGTGTGGAAAATGTAATTCTTTCAAACACTGGATATACTGGAGCAGGTGGTTTCGAAATTTATTTTTACCCCGAAAATGGTCCGAAAATATGGGATGCTATATTTGCTATTGGTGCGGAATATGGTTTAAAACCAATAGGGCTTGGTGCCCGCGATTCATTGCGACTAGAAAAAGGTTATACTTTGTACGGAAATGACATTGACGATACTACATCGCCTATTGAAGCTGGTTTGAGTTGGATTACAAAGTTTGTTGAAGGTAAAAATTTTATCGATCGTCCGTTACTCGAGATGCAAAAAGCTGAAGGTGTAAGCCGAAAATTGGTATGCTTTGAACTCAAAGAACGTGGTATTCCTCGTCATGGTTACGAAATTGTAAACGAAAACGGTGATATTATTGGTGAGGTTACTTCTGGTACCATGTTGCCAGATACCAAAATAGGCATTGGAATGGGTTATGTGCAAACAGATTACAGCAAACAAGGTTCTTCAGTTTATGTAAAAATTAGAGCCAAAAATTTGGAAGCTGTTGTAGTGTAATTTTACATAAAAGCTTTATTTAATAATAGTTAATTTGTATAATACTAGCTTTTTTATGATGTTTAAGTTGCTAAAAGCAAAGAATTTACTCCAATTTTCAATTAGAAGATTGGGGTTGTTCTTTTTTATATGTAACTCAAACATGTTTTTGGGGCAAGAAAAGCTAAATCTTACTGCGGATACAATTAAACAAAGTAATTGGTCTCAAAAAAACGTCAATATTCAAGAAGTTCAGGTAACAGGCAAGCTCAGCGATGCAAATATTAAGTCGGGTTCTACAGGTATTTTTATTGATGTAAAACAATTGCGGCAGTTGCCAAAATTTGCAGGAGAAAGTGATCCTTATAAAGCTTTGCAATATATGGGCGGTGTTTCCCAGTCGGGTGAAGCCAATTCGGGTCTATATGTTAGAGGCGGAAACAACGACCAGAATTTAATTTTACTTAATGGAACTATGATTCAAAATCCAACTCATGTGTTGGGTATGTTTTCTGTATTTAATCCTGATTTGATTGGGCAAATGCGATTTGTAAAATCAGGTATGCCAGCCGAATATGGTGGGCGATTATCTTCGATTGTCGACATTAGCACTCTCAATAATATTCCTCAGAAAATTGATGTGAAAGGTTCTCTTGGTATCATTTCAAGTAGACTATCCGTTCAAATTCCGATAAGTTCCAAATTTGCAGTTTATGCATCTTGGCGCGGCAGCTACTTAAGTACTACAGTATTACCGTTACTTTCGTCTTTTGGACTCGACAGTACTTTAACGCAAAATAAATATGAATTTTGGGATACAAATGCAGGTTTTATTTACAGTCTTTCCTCAAAGACCAGATTGACAGGGCATTTTTACGTTGGGAAAGATGATTTCAAAATCGGAGAGTTTAGAGATTTAAGCCTTAAAGGAAATAGCACTTCTTGGAAAAATACAACATTTGCATTGCAGTTGAACCATGTTTTCAATGAAAAATGGAGCATGAATCATCAATTGAACTATTCACGGTTTCAAATTAAAACTTCACTTAACTGGTTTAGTTCCAATCAAAATATCGAATCTCAATTAAAGAATCTCAACTATAAAACCGAGTTTTTTCATGTTGTCAACAACAAACATAATTTAAAATTTGGTACTGAATTAACTTATAACGATGCTATGCCAAATTACATTAGTTCCGATTCAATTTTGCCTAATGAGATAAATACCAAGCATAATTTAATTCATTCTGCGCAACTTACTGTTTATGGTCGCGATGAGTGGACGACTGGAAAGTGGCAATTTAATATCGGCATGCGTGCCAATATTTATGCCCATATTGGACCTTACACCGATTTTGAAGATAACAATGATTTGACTTATGATAATAATAGGATTATTAAAACATACTCGGGTGTTGAGCCACGATTTTTTTCTAGATATTCTATAAATTCAAATTCATCTATAAAAGCAGCTGTCTCGCGTCATATTCAATATCTTAATCAAATTCCAATTTTTTCAGTAGGAATTCCAATGGATTTGCAGATTCCATCTTCACTTTATGTTAAGCCACAAGGTTCGTGGCACTTTTCAAGTGGTTATTTTCTAAATCTAGACCAAAATAAATGGGTAATGAGTACAGAGGTGTATTATAAAAATTTAGAAAATCAGTTGGAATTCAACAATGGAAAAGTTGGTACGTTTTCGAATGGAATGTATGAGAAAAATTTACTCTCAGGAAAAGGATGGACTTATGGATTAGAATTAAAGTTGAGCAAAAATTATGGTAAATTTACTGGCTGGATTTCTTATAATTTAGCTTGGAATTATCGACAATTTGATCAAATTAATAATGGAATTGCATTTTTAGCTCGTCAAGATAGACGGCACGATATTTCCGTAATTGGAATGTATGAACTAAATAAACGATGGCATTTATCTACCGTATTTGTTTATGCAACAGGAAGCAGACTGAATCTCCCATTAAGTTGGTTTATTATCGACAATAAATATGTGTTGGAATATGGCAAATACAATGCATTTGAAATGCCACCATATCATCGTCTAGATTTTTCGGTTAATTATAAGCTTAAACCTTGGTTTGGTATTGAGTCTGAGATAGATTTTTCGATTTACAATCTTTATAATCGATCTAACCCGTTTCAGGTGTTTTTTAACCCAGGTGCTCAAAAAATAATGATGAATTATCTATTGCCAATTATCCCTTCTATTTCATGGAATTTCAAATTTTAGATTTATGAGATACATCAATTTTTGCATATTTATTTTGTTGTTGTTTAACTCATGTCAAACAGATTTGGATTATTCAATTAAAGGATACACACAAAAAATTATCGTAGAAGGATATATTTCTAATGACGAATATCCAAAAGTGTATTTGACGTTAAATATACCTCTTTCTCAAAGGTTTGATTCGTCAATAATTTATAAGAATGTTATTCGATTTGCAAAAGTTACAATTTCAGACTCATTAAATCCTAATGCCATTGGAGCTAAAACAGAAATTTTGACTTCAGCCTGGGAGTCAGAAAAACGACTTTTCCCACCATATAAATACTTTGGCACTAAATATAAAGGCGAAGAAGGTAAAATATATTATCTTACAGTAGATTATAGTGGTTATACTTTAAAAGCCCAAACAACAATACCTTTTAAGACACATATAGATAAGTTTTCAACTAAACCAGTTATAGGAAATGACACATTAAGAGAATTATTTATGACGTTTGATGTTAATTCATATCTCAAGAATAGCTACAGAGTTTATACATACAAGAAAAAGGATGGCTATTTTAAAGAAACTCAATATTTGTACAACTCAAAATTTACGCTCAATGGAAGCAATACTTTTTCGATAAGTCCTTCTGTATCAAGAATTGATTCAAGTTATAGTGAGGGCGGTTACTTTGTAAAAGGTGATACAATTCAGGTTAGATTATGTACAATAGATAGTGTAAGTACTCAATTTTTCAAAAAATTAACTATATTATCTTCGTCAAACGGTATTGGAAACAATTTTCTGATAGGAGAAAAAGAATCCTTAAAATCAAATATTAGTTATCCTGGGTTTGGTATTTGGTATGGTAATGGCGTATCGAGTTATATTGTGGTTATCCCATAAAAGAAAAGGAGAAGTAAAAAACTCCTCCTTTTCTTAATAAATAATTGAACTAAAAATTCATATTGTAAGATTCTAATTGTTTAATCAAATCTTCAAATCCTGTTAATTGATTATAATTGCTCATATCTACTTTAGAACCATCACTTAATACAAGACGAGGTTGAGCATTGTAAACTGTTCTTGTTTTTAATTGGTAAGGGTAGTTGTAATAGTCGTAATATTGTTCATTTTTTTCAACCAAGTAAAATTCTGCATCTGCAAATTTTTGGTTCTCTGCTACAAAAAATGCATAAAACTTTAAGTACTTGTTGAAGATACCAACTTCTTTTTCATAATACGCTTTACTGTAAATGTATTCAGTATATGAATAAGTTTCGTTTCCATATTGCTGAGTATGAATAACTGAATCAGGTTTTAATGCATTCCCTTCATTCATCATGGATTTCATATCGGCAATTCCACCGTACAAAGCAATATTCATAATTTGGATAGACATATAGCCACCATCAATAATGTCTTGTGGACCAGTGCTTTCTTCAATACTTTTGGCGGTAAAACTTCCTGCTGCTCCAATTTCATACTTCAATAATACTTGAGTGTCGTATTTGAACGCATATTTTGCTGAAACATCTTTCTGATTGTTCGAAAGATCAATAGACCAATTGTATTTTTCTATTTCTAGGGTTTGTGATAAAGTTATTGGGGTTGCATCTGTATTGTAAGTTGCAGCGAAATTAGCTTTTAATACAGTTGTCGTACCTACTTTTACCGTTAATGCAAAACTTGACGGCATATTCTGAGTTGGGTTTGATTTTGGCGCAACAATGTTTGACTCAATATATGTTAGCGACAATTCTCCATTGTTTACCAATGAGCCTGAATCGGCTGGGAAATGGTAAATAGCTTGGTTTACTAGAGTCTTTGACTTTACAAAATCATTGATTTCTGAACTCCAAGACCATTCTCCCCAAATATTGTCACCTACATTTGCTGCTACTCTCATTTGAGTGCTTAATACATCTAATGTTTTTACATTGTTTCGTAGAACATTAGTGCGCAGGTCACTTAATGGGCGTACTAGAAATGCCGTAGAGCCATTGGAATGATTCATAAAAGACAACAATGCAGACATTGCTTTTGTGTCTTTAACTCCATCCAATTTGTTGACAAGATCAATTCCATTTTGTTCAACATTTGCTTTTTGTTGTTCAACAGGCAATGTCGAAAATTGTAATGTGGTGTCCACTGCAGGGTCGCTCGATTTGCACGAGTTGAGTGCAAATACCAAAGTTGTTGCACAGACCAAAAGATAAATAGTTTTTTTCATTTTTGTTGTTTTTTGAGAGTGTTTAAATATGAAGTCATCTTGACTTTTTGTTAGTTTTAATTTTCTTGAATAATATAATCATAAAAGCTATGTAATTGAAGCTTTTCCAGCTTGAAACTGTGTAATCAAATCTATTAAGTAGCGATCTGAAACTGTCCATCCAAGCA
>CAIWCC010000183.1 GCA_903911085.1 uncultured Bacteroidales bacterium
ATGCAGTTTTTGCGTGGTACCGAAAACCTCCTTATCGATACTTTTATGGAATCGGATGAGTTTTACAAGCTTTGTGAAATTGTAGAAGATTATTATACAACATACCTCGATTTGTGGCTCGAAACGGCTGTAGACGGAATTGTATTTGCCGACGATTGGGGTACTCAAATTTCCTTACTTATTGACCCTGAAAGCTGGCGTAGATTATTTAAACCGATTTATAACCGTCTTTTTGAAAAAGCGAAAAATGCAGGAAAATTTGTTTTTATGCATAGCGATGGCTATATTCTGGATTTGTACGATGACTTTATCGAACTGGGAGTGGATGCTGTCAACAGTCAGGTTTGGTGCATGGGGCTCGACAAAGTAGCCGCCAAATGCAATGGACAAATCACGAACTGGGGCGAAATATGTAGGCAAAACATACTGCCTTTTGGTACGCCCGAAGATGTGCAGAATGCTATCAATCAAATGAAAAAGCATCTTTGGGTAAACGGTGGACTTATCGGACAGTTTGAAGCGGCTCACGACCAACCACTTGAGAATATCAAAATAGGAATTAATGGATGGAATAACCAAAGTTAACGATAATATGACATTTCAACCCGATTACAACAACATTCTGAAAGTACTTTACAATCAGCGTCCTGATTATTTGCCTTTGTACGAGCACCATATTGATGCACCCTTCATCTCCAAAGTATTGGGAAAAGAAGTATGCAGCGCAGGAAAAATCGGTTCTGATTTGGAGGAACATTACCGAACTGTGACTGATTTTTGGAAAGATATGACTTATGATGCGTTTGATTACGAAGCAGCGGTTTGCGAAATTTTTCCCGGACATGGAGCTATTTTGGGTGGCGAAGGACCAATACAGACACGCGAAGATTTTGAAAAATACCCTTTCGCTGAATTACCTGCCATTTTTTGGAATACGTACACTCCACATTTGGAAGCAATACGCAAAGTAATGCCTGCCGGAATGAAAGCATTCGGTGGCTGTGGATATGGTATTTTTGAGTCGGCACAGGATTTAGTAGGCTATACTTCGTTGTGCATTATGCAATATGACGATCCCGACTTATTTGCTGATATTTTTAATAAAATCGGCGACTTATATGCCGAACTCTGGAGTGAAATGGTGCGTCGCTATTCCGATATTTTTGTGTTTTTCCGCATGGGCGACGATTTGGGCTTTCACACCAATACATTGCTTGAACCCGATACTATCCGGCAGCATATTATTCCGCAATATAAACGAATTATTGATATTGTACACGGCGGAAATAAGAAATTCTTGCTGCATAGTTGTGGATGCATTTTTGATGTAATGGACGATTTGATAAATATCGGAATTGATGCCAAACATTCGAACGAAAAATCCATAGCACCTTTTACACGCTGGATTGAACAATATAACGATAGGATTGGCTTATTCGGTGGTTTTGATATGAACGACTTGATTTTAAATCCGTATGATACTGTTTATCAGCAGGTGTTGGAAGAAGGTACCAGTTATCGAGCTAAGGCAAAAGGTTATGGACTGGGTTCGGGTAATTCAATTCCCGAATATGCATCGGTGGAAGGATTTTTGGCTATGGTGGATGCCGTGAAAGAAATAAGGAGAAGGGAATTGATGAAAACAAATATTAAAATATAAAATGAAAAATTACACATTATTCTTACTAGTATTATTACTGTCAGGTATCCAGGAGTTAACTGCTCAAACTAACAATATTTTTGTTAATTTCGATGATTTGGACATGTCTTTTCTGACTTTTAGCGGAGCACAATTTAGTAAGGTGAGTAATCCGTCGAAAACCGGTATTAATACAAGTGAAAATGCTGGTCAGGTAATCAGTAGTTCGAACTCAACGTACGAGGGTATTTACAATTCAGTTGCGTATTCGCCCATGAACTTGTCAGTTATGAAAACCTATAAAATGAAAGTGCTTTCACCACGTATTGGAAATATTGCATTTAAACTGGAATTTACTCCAAACAAAGCAGTTGACTATATTTCAGTTACGGTTCCAACAACAAAAGTGGGCGAGTGGGAGGAAATTTATTTTGATCTGCCTGCTGCCAAAACTAACTTATACGACCACATTGTTATTAGTTTTGATATGGGCGACAACACTCATAATGGTGAAAAATGGTATTTCGATGATATTACACTAACAACAAGACCAGCTATATCGGCATTAACTTTGCCCAATGTTTTTTCGAGTAATATGGTACTTCAGCAAAACTCACAAACTGCGTTTTGGGGCTGGGCTGGCGCCAACGAAAATGTAGAAATTAATGCCGGTTGGGGACCCGTAACTACTGTAACTGCCGATGCTAAAGGCAAATGGATTACAAAAATACAAACGCCAAAAGCCGTTCCTGGTCAGGCTACGCCATATAACCTGACATTTAAAACAACAACTAAATCCATCACCCTAACCAATATCTTAATTGGCGATGTATGGCTTTGTTCTGGTCAGTCGAATATGGAATACACCATGACTCCCAATTTGCCTTGGACGCGCGGTGTAAAAAACTTTACTACTGAAATTGCTGCTGCTAATTATCCCAATATTCGCTTGTATAAAATACCAAGAAACGCACAAGCCCAAGTAGCAGAAAATTGTGGCGGAACGTGGCTTGAGTGTAATCCAACTAATGTGGCTGCGTTTTCGGGTGTTGCCTATTATTTTGGAAGAGAATTAAATCAAAATTCTGAAATAAATATCCCAATAGGCTTATTGTTAACTGCTTATGGCGGATCCTCATGTCAGGCATGGATGAGTCGAGAAGTGCTTGCGACCGATGCTGAATTTAAGACAAAGATTCTCGATCCCTACGATGCAGCTCCTACTACACCAAACCCCGAAAACAGACCTACAAATTTGTATAATGGTATGGTGGCACCTCTTATTCCGTTTGGTATCAAAGGGGCTTTGTGGTATCAGGGTGAATCGAATGCATCGAATGGTGCTTTTTATACCAAACTTTGCAGTGCTATGTTTCAGGACTGGAGAACGAAATGGGGATTGGGCGATTTTCCATTATATTTTGTTCAATTACCTGCTTATACAGATCCCAACTGGCCTGCTTTTAGAGATGCCCAAACCAATATGCTATTAACTCCAAATACAGGAATGGCAGTTACAATCGACATTATTGATTCTGATCCAATCAATATTCATCCAGAAAATAAGCTTGAAGTTGGACAACGATTAGCAAAATGGGCAATGGCAAAAGATTACAGACAAAACGTCGTTTTTTCGGGTCCAATTTACAAATCGAATATTGTTCAGGGTAATAAGATAATTATATCATTTCATTCGGCAACAATTGGAACAGGACTACTTTCCAAAGACAACACAGTTTTAAAAGAATTCGAAATTTGTGGCTCAAATAATATTTTTTATCAGGCCGATGCAATTATAGTTGGCAATACAGTGGAAGTTTCATCTCCAAATGTAACCGTACCTACCGTCGTTAAATATGCATATTCGGCCAGTCCAATTACAAATTTTACAAATAAAGAAGGATTGCCTGCTACTCCTTTCAAAACAAGTACTTGGAATAATGCAATTGTTGTTAACAATTCAATAATTTCAGGTGTTGAACATACTAACCTAACAAGTAAACAGATTTGCAAAAACCCTGCTAACAATGTACTAAACGTTCATTTTTCAATGACCACACAACTACAAATTTTCAACCTTCAAGGAAAATTAATTCGTTCGGTAAAAGTAAATCCAGTTGCAGAAATGGATATTTCAGCCTTAGAAAATGCTCTTTATTTAGTCAAAGCAATAAACGATGAAGGAATATTTACGGCTAAATTTATTAAAAATTAATCTTAAAAATACTATTCAATAATGAACTTCAGGAACATTCTTTATTTATTTTTATCCATTACTATTTCCCAAAATATATTTTCTCAAACTATTACAATTCCATCTATTTTTGGAAGCAATATGGTTTTGCAACAAAACACGAAAGTACCTGTGTGGGGCTGGGCAGCGGCAGGTACAAGTGTGGAAGTTAGTGGCAGCTGGGGCGAAAAAACAATTGCCTTAACTGGGAATGATGGCAAGTGGAAAGCATTATTGCAAACTCCTATTGCAGTTCCAGGCGAAGCTCCTGCTTACATACTAACCATAAAAGGACCCCTTAATACTTATACATTCAACAATGTACTTGTAGGTGAAGTCTGGCTTTGTTCGGGGCAGTCCAACATGTGGTTTCCGATGAATTATCGCGATGCCTCTATGCTTGGCGTGGTGGATTATGCTGCGGAAATTGCTGCTGCCAACTATCCAAGTATTCGTTTGTTTACCGTAAAAACTGCTGGTGCAACTACGCCTCAAGCCGATTGTACAGGTTCTTGGTTAAGTTGTTCACCTTCATCTATTTCTTCATTTTCGGCAGTAGCTTACTATTTTGGGAGAGAACTTTACAATAACAAAGCATTGAATATTCCTATTGCGTTAATTCACGATTCATATAGCGGTTCTTCAATTCAATCGTGGATGAAAGACGCTGTTTTACAATCAGATACCGATTTTAAAACTAAATATATCAATGGTACATTTACAACCACCGAAACCAAACCCAGCCTTTTGTACAATGCCATGATTGCTCCCATTATTCCCTTTGCCATAAAAGGTGTGATTTGGTATCAGGGTGAATCCAATGCAGGAGATGGAGCCGTTTATACCAAAGCCAATATTGCTATGATAAACGATTGGCGAGCAGATTGGGGAACCTATTTTTCGTTTTATGCTGTTCAATTGACTCCTCGATTCTGGAGCTCAACACAAACAAAAGATTTAGGTTATAATCGTGCTTTATTCCGCGAAGCGCAAACAAAAATTTTAACGCTTCCAAAAACAGGAATTGTTGCAACCGGCGATTTAATGCTAAGCACTGCTGAACTTCCAAATTCACATCCACGCATGAAAAAAGAAGTTGGTATTAGATTAGCATTACTTGCTTTAGCTAATGATTATGGAGAACAAATCCAATACTCAGGACCAACTTACAAATCGTTTCTAGTCGAAGGCAATAAAATTCGTGTTCAATTTTCACCCGAATCACTTGGTAGTGGTTTGACAACCAAAGACGGAAGCCGTTTGAAATGTTTCAAAATAGCTGGTGCCGATAAAATTTTCTATCCCGCATCAGCAGTTATCGATGGGAATTCGGTGGTGGTTTCGTCCACAAAAGTAAGCGCTCCAGTAGCTGTTCGTCATGCTTTTACCGAAGGCGCAATGACTAATTTCCAAAACAACGAAGGGATAGCCACCTTTCCGTTTCGTACCGATGCGTGGACAAGTTTTACGTACGCTGATGCTCCTGAAGATGACAATAGTACAATCCCAACGCCCATTGTTCAGACCGTAAATCAAAATATGCTGGATAGTTTAATGAGTGTTGCATTGGTAGTTAATGTGACAAATCCATTGCCCGACTCTGAACTCAAAGTGAATCAAGTGATAGGTGGTGATAGAACATTGTTTACTCTTGCAATGACCGCATATCTGAATCCTGATGCTAAAAGTACGAACGGTGTTTTGGTTCGCGACAGAGTTTTATTACACATTCGTAATATTATTTCCGGTGGCAAAGAACCTTCGTGTAGGGGCGATTTGTTTTCGTGGAAAGAAATCGGACAGGCATTTTCTTTTCTGTTTGCTAAAAGAACTCCCCAACTTTGGTCGCAACTTACAGATGTGGAAAAAGAGAAAATTGATTTACTGATGAAATCCTTTGCCGTTGTTGGTAATTATCAAAATGGTTTCGACAATTGGCCAAAACGATGTATGTACCAGACCTACGATATTGGAAAAACATGGAATCCGAACCACAATGATGGGTATGTGGGAATAATGATTGCTGCATTCTATTATTTTGGCAGTGCTGATGCTGTAAATACAATTCTTGCAAATTTTAGTTATGATACATTCATGACCGATTTTCAACGATTTGGATTTACAAATATTATCACCTGTTGGTCGCAAACTGGGAAAATATTGATGGAGACTGGCGGTACTGACAAAGGTGGAGGAAAAGTGAAAGGAGTGCGTATGCCTTTTACAATGGGCGACCCGCTCACACCAACCAAACGAATTGCATTCGACCCTGTGGAACTTTATCGTTCTATTGGCAACTGGATGTATTGTCACATAACCACCAATACATCCACTTCGGGTGCAGCTTATATTCTGAATAACGGTTCGTCGCCTATGCTTGGCCGTTTGGGGATGTGTAGGGAGTTTCAGATAACTGATGGATTTCCACCCAATGTGCAGGAACGCAGCGACGCTACTTACAGTTTTTTAGGTTGGTTTTTACATATCCCGACAGTTGCTGCCATGATGGCATTAGGCGAATGGCCTGCTAATGGTACACTTAGAGATATTGAACAACGAATGTATGTTGGTAGCGAAGATTTGATTTATAAACTCAAAACAGGTTACCATGCCTTTTCGAAAGGTGTTTACAGCAATCAGTACGAACAAAATCATAAATACGAAGGTTATCCGGTGGTTAAGGAACTGTGGAATAATTTTATAAAACCTCGTTTGCAGTCAACTTCAGTCAACCAGATAAAAGATAAAAAAATAAGCATTTCACCAAATCCTGTACGGAACCAATTGAAAATCAGATCTGATAATAATATCATTCATCGTGTGGATATCGTTGATTACTGCGGGAAAACAGCCAAATCGTTTTCTGGCTTTTCCCAAAAAGATATAACAATAGATGTATCTGGATTATTTGCTGGCAATTATTTACTTTCGTTGATAGGCAATAATAATTTTCATGCAACAGAAAAAATAGTAAAAAACTGAGCTTTATGAGGACGACAAATATAGGAATTGTTTTATTTATACTTCTTTTTTCTACTCAATTTCTTTCTGCTCAACCGTTCCAAACCGTTCGCATTCCTATCGATAAAAGACATTTCAGCAGCCCTGCTATCGAAGCAAAAATTGCCGAAATGCAGGTTGTGTTACAAAGCAACCCTGTACTTGCCTGGCTGTTTACCAACTGTTTCCCAAATACACTCGATACAACTGTTGAATTTGAAATGATAAACGGCAAACCAGATACATTCGTGATTACCGGCGATATTTTTGCGATGTGGTTGCGCGATTCATCGGCACAGGTATGGCCTTATATGCCTTATATGAAGCAAGATAAAAAGTTGCAACAATTGATAGCCGGAGTCATAAACCGTCAAGTAAAATGCATTTTAATAGATCCATACTCCAATGCGTTCAATATGAATAAAGAAGGCAGCGAGTGGCAAGCTGACTTGACTGAAATGAAACCCGAACTTCACGAACGGAAATGGGAAGTAGACGGACTGTGTTACGTTATTCGTTTGAGTTACGAATACTGGAAACGTACAGGTGATATTTCTTGTTTTGATGCTGACTGGCGAAATGCCATGCAATTGATTGTGAGAACGTTCCATGAGCAACAACGAAAAACGGATAACGGACCGTACCGTTTTTTGCGAAAAACAGCCAAAGCATCGGATACGCAATTTGGAAATGGTTATGGAAATCCCATGCGCCCAACTGGTTTAATATGCTCCATGTTTCGCCCGTCGGACGATGCAACTACTTATCCCTTTCTTATTCCAGCCAATTGTTTTGCTGTAGTATCGCTAAAACAACTGGCTGAAATGGAAAAGTATGTTTTGGGAAATAATGATTTTGCAATTGATTGTGAGCAACTTGCAAGTGAAGTGAATGCAGGTATTCAAAGATACGGAATTGTAAATCATCCCAAATATGGTAAAATTTACGCCTACGAAGTGGATGGATTTGGCAATTTTCTGATGATGGACGATGCTAATGTTCCTTCTTTATTATCATTGCCTTATCTGGGATATTGCAGAACAAGTGACAATATCTATCAAAACACACGTCGATTTGTATGGAGTGTCGATAATCCCTATTTTTACTTAGGAAAAGTAGCCGAAGGCATTGGTGGTCCACATGTTGGGCAGGATATGGTATGGCCAATGTCTCTCATAATGAAAGCACTGACTTCGAATAATAAAAAAGAAATTGCCGAATGCATCCGAATACTAAAAACGACGCATGCTGGAACAGGGTTTATGCACGAATCGTTTCACAAAGATAACCCTGCAAAATTTACCCGTTCTTGGTTTGCATGGGCTAATACACTATTTGGTGAGTTGCTAATCAGAGTAGAAAAGGAAAATCCCGAGTTGTTATATAACTAATAAGTCAAATTTGTAATTAAATGACAGTATTTGATCTCTGCTCACCAGGTATTCTGATTAAAGTCTCTTTATCCTTTGATGCTCTGAATCTTAGTTCAAGCAAATTAGTGTTTTGTTGAATTACTCCAACTCCTGCCTGTGTTACTGTTAATGTCATTTTACACCATGGCAACTGTATTTCACACGGATAATAAGCCACAAACTGAAGTGTTTGAGACGTTTTGTTGTAAACAACTTGTTGTACATTGGTGTTTTTCAGAATTTTCAGTTTACTTTTTGATTTAACACCAACATTTGGAGCAATAATGCATGCAAAAGCTCCATTATTTGCCGATTTTCCGGCATCAATCCCCAGTGTAAACAGCTTTTTTGCAATCTTATTATCTGATTCTGCCCGGTTGATATCGTTCCATGAGCCTTGATGTAGTACAGATTTTGCAGAAACTCTAAAATCTTTGGCATAGAAAAAATAGGAAATAGAATCGTGCCAAACGCTTTTAACTTTCTTGCTAATAATTTCATTATTATCCAGTTTTTTAGTGTTAATAAAAACATTACCAACGGCAAAAGTCTGATTTATAGTTTGAAAAACTGGATTGGGGCGTTCGAAATACAAGGCTGAAACCAACATGGCCATTTCGTTATCGAAGCAAAACCATGACCGATGAGCTCTGATGCTATCTTTGTTATATTCGTAAGTTAAGCAACCTGTTTTGCCATTGCTCACGCCCAACACAAAATCGCTATTTCCCTGAGCTCCTTTTGTCCAGTCGTACACCAGCAGTGGCTTTTGGGTTTGTTCGCAAAGTGAGCCGGGAATTTTCTCCCAGTCCCACAAAGGGAAAATGCCTTCATATTCATCGCCTCGTCGAACAATAAACTGAGTACCCTGTCCCAAATGATAGCCTTTCAGATTTTCTAGATTACCTGTTTCTGTACTCACGATGTCTTTCGAAACGGTTTTTATCGTGATCATAAAATTGCTGACTTGTTGCACCATAAAGTCGATTCGCGGAAAGTAGCGATTGCCCGTCAAAACATTCGTTTGTTGTTTTGCTTTGAGCTGCAAAACAAAATCAGACAATTCAATGCTGCGACGTTGGTCAACTTTCGACATCAATTCAGCTGCCATAGCAATCGTTTTTGTTTTGCTGTCTGAACGCGAAATTTCACGTCCCATTGCCGTATATTCAAGTATGTTCCGGTATGAACACCAACGCTGACCTTCGAGTAAGTAAGCTGAAATTAAGTTTGTTTTTTCTGTACTAAGAGCATATTTTGTGCCATTAGCTGCGTATAGTATTTGTGCTGCACTAAGGCTAAAAGCTTTACCATAACCAAAAGCATAACTCTGTGCTCCATGCTGATGAAAACTATAATCAGGTTGTATTCCTTCGGCTTTGGTGATGATTATTTCGTCGGCAGCAGCTGCAAAAGCACGTTTCATTCCAGCATTGTCGCCCACAAGAGCCGAAGCATAAACATGATTAAATGCTTCCCAAAGTAGGTTTTGTCCTGTGGCTTTACCCCAGTAATAATACATTTCGGGACGAACGGCGAGATTTATTTGAGGAAGTATTTTTTGCATACGTTCTGTTCCCATCTCGTCCTCCATCAAAATAAACACTTTCCCCATTTCATATGGCACGCCAATCAGTTCCCACCAAGCATTTTTAGGTTTTGAATGATTTGTCAGCCAAAAATCAACACCAGCAACAATCCTATTTTCAAGTAGTTTGGAATGATATTGTTTGGATGTTGAATCAGCATAAGCAATTGCCAACGAAGTAAGTCGTTGCCAATGAACGCCCCATTCCCATCGGGCAGCCGAGTTATCACTATAATTTATGTCGATAAACTTTCCTTCGTTTAAAATTTTAGCTAACGATGTACTGGTTTCAACAGGTATTTGGTCGGTATAATTCAGCGTTATTTCACGAAGATGTTTTTTTACAAGCTCAATATCATTTGTTTGAGCATTAATGATTGAATAGAAGAAGCAAAATAGCATAACTTTAATATTTTTAATGTAGGTCATAGTAGTATTTTTAATGTGTGATTTATAAAATGGGTTTTGCATAACGATTGCAAAAATAAATCATTCTATAATCAATCCGCTGTATTTAATTGCTTTTGTATGATTAAATTTTGAAGATTTATATGCATATCATATTATTTAGCCTTTTTATTGTAGAATACTTTTTTTAATTTGCTTAATTACCTTAAACCTATTTATAGTAAACAGTTTTAGATCGTTTGGCAATTTTTCTTCATATTATCATATATTATAAGCAAAATAATATAAGTTGAAGCCTTTTTTCTCCCTTATTTTTGTTGCGTCAAAAAATATCAAATTCATTCTAAAATAATACGATAATGAAAAAACTAACTTTTTTAATGCTTTTTATTGCTTGGGGATTGGTGGCGAATGCGCAAATTGCACGTTACATTAAAACTGTAGCTACAGGTACTGGCACAGGACTCTCTTGGGCAAATGCAGCAGGAAATGCCGATATTCAAACAATGATTGATGCTGTTGCTGCTGATGCAAATAAAGGGACCGTTTATTTTGCTGCAGGCACATATACTCCTTCGGCTACCATTTCAATTAAGGATGGTGTGAATATGACTGGTGGATATTCTGCAGATGGTTCAACCCGCGATTTATCACAATACCAAACAATATTAGATGGAGCAACAAATAAGCGTATAATTTATGCCACAGATGCAAATACAACAGCTGCATTCACGAAAATTACAACCATTGACGGTTTTATTATGCAGCGTGGTAGTAGCAGCTATGGTTCAGCTGCATTTATTACATATGGTGTTGTATTGCAAAATTGTATTATTCGAAATAATAATGGTTCAACCTATGGAGCTGCAATTATGGCAAAAAGGACATTGAGCCTTACAAATCCTGCGGCTGGTTATAATATGAGTTGTGCGCTTATAAACTGTGTTATTATCAACAATACTTCTTCGAATTATTGTGCCGGAGTATGGATTGATCAGGATGCACATTTTTCGATGATAAACTGTATAATAGCAAATAATAAAAGTACCGATGCTACTAACGGTATTGGTGGATTGTATGTTGGTGCAAACATTCGTTATTCTAGAATGACAAACAATATTTTCTATAATAATACTTCTGCAGTTACAGCAACAAATAGAAATAATTTTTATTCAGCAACAACAAATTTTGCCGGAACTTTTTCAAATTACTTTAGTGATGCAACAATACCAGTAGGTGGTGTAACCGGTCTCGGCAATAAAACTTCTACAGATTATGTATCTCCAGGGTTTGTTAATCCGACCTCATTTCAGGGTTACACAACAAATTCCACATCCATTACTGAAATCAACAATTCAAACTGGAGACTTACTTCATCTTCTCCTTTAATTGGACTTGGAATAAGTACATCTAATGCTGATCTGCCTTATCCTTACTCTACGATGGCATCATTTGGTAGTACAAACAAATTGTATTCTTCAATTTCAACAGACGTAATGGGCAGCACTCGTGTACTTAATACCAATGTAGAAATGGGCGCCTACGAATACAATCCAATAACCATAACTGCTGCTACAGCTGACGCTGGTATGGGATCAGCTTCGGGCACAACAACTGTTAGTAAAGGGTCGAATGTGACATTAACAGCCACACCCACAAGTGGAGCTTATATTTTTGTAAACTGGACAAATGGAGCGACAGTGCTCTCAACGAATGCATCTTATACATTTGCGGCAACATCTACGCTTACCGCTACTGCCAATTTTCTCTCGTTTGCAGCAATGACACCCACAGTAACTTATGCCCGCAGTGCAAATACAATTGATGTTTTGGTAACTAATCCAACAGGATATACCGGAACAATAACTTATAATGTGTTGGATGGCAGTGATAATGTGTTGGCTACAGGTGTTGCTAAA
>CAIWCC010000184.1 GCA_903911085.1 uncultured Bacteroidales bacterium
CATAATCGTATTCAATACGAATTGAACGACGAAAAAAAAATGGCTATGAACTTATTCTACGAAAAGGCTCAGCTATTATAACCAAGCCAGTTCCCTTTTTATATCACATTTGGAATTACTAACTTTGTTAGCATAAAAAGTTAAGAGTTAAAATCTTAATTTTGTAATATGACAAAACCTAGAAAAAATTATAGCCGAGAGTTCAAGGAAAACGCGGTTAAACTGAGTTACGAACGAAGCAATGTTTCTGATCTTGCCAGAGAATTAGGAATCCTTCCAAACTTTCTGTATCGTTGGCGAGAAGAGTCTCGAACTAAAGGGAATGAAAGTTTTCCTGGCAAAGGCAAGCAGTCAGTAACGAGTGATTACGATGAGTTATTGGACTTGCGTAAGCAACTCAAGCGTAAAGATATGGAGCTTGAAATACTAAAAAAAGCCGTCGGTATCATCTCCAAGAGCGACTGTTAATTTATCATTTTATTACAGCCAATAAAATGAACTGGACAGTTGAGATGATGTGTGCTGTGTTAGAGGTTTCTGCATCAAGTTATTATTACGACCTGCGTATGGGAGGAAGCAAACGAAAGCAACGCAAAGATGAAGCTAAAACAAAGATAAGTGAAACGTATTTTGCTTCTCGCCAACGTTATGGTAGCCCTAGGATAGCTATGGAACTAACAAAAATGGGTTATTCCATTTCTCAAACAACAGTAAGTAAACGAATGAATGAAATGGGCATAAGAAGTCGAATTGGTAAAAAATATAAAGTTACAACGGATTCTAATCACAAAGAACCCATTGCGGATAACATATTGAATCGTGATTTTTATGCAAGTGCACCTGGCGAAAAATGTGTGTCAGATATTACATATATTCAAACCATAGAAGGCTTTATATATCTCACTACAGTCTTAGATTTATATGATAGAAAGATAATTGGTTGGAGTTTAAGTGATGGCATGAAAACTAGTCAAACGGTACTTCCAGCATTAAAAAATGCCATAGCAAACAGAAAACTAAAAAAGAATATGATATTTCATTCTGATAGAGGAGTTCAATATTGCTGCAAACAAACGGTAAATTATTTAAACTGCTATCAATTTCAACAAAGCATGAGTAGAAAAGGAAATTGTTGGGACAATGCCGTAGCTGAAAGTTTCTTTAAAACATTCAAAGCAGAACTCATTTATGGATGTAAATTGAAAACAAAAGAACAATTAAGATTAGAAATCTTTGAATATATCGAATGCTGGTATAATAAAAAACGAAGACATTCTGCCCTTGATAATCTGACAATTGATGAATTTAATAATGAGTGTAATAAATATAGTAAAAATGTTGCTTAACTTTTTATGCGACAAATGTTAGGAAGTCCAGAACACAATTACGTGTAATTCTAATTCTTAACACAAAACGCTATAATTTCTATTTAACATAATTATTATGCTTTACTTTTTTATTCATTAATTGTGTTTAATGACGATAGCAGGGAAAATAGAAATATCAAATGAAGTAATGTTTGGTCTATATTGTATGTATAATCAGTATTAATTTTATTGCTAAGATTGCAAATGTTAAAATCCTAAAATTTC
>CAIWCC010000185.1 GCA_903911085.1 uncultured Bacteroidales bacterium
TGCTGTATATTCATTTTTTTATTTTTTAAAACGGATTAAAAATCCTAAGAATACATAGGGTGGGATTAGAAATAAATCCCACCCAACAGTGCCAAACTTTGCTCAGCTAATCAATATATCCACGAGGACAAGGACAGTTCGTCAAAGATTTTATCTCAAATTGCAGAACTGTCTTTTCATTTTTTGCTACTGCCCATAACGACCGAGGCTATGGGCATTTGGCGGTTTGCGTGCGCTTCACTGTCGCCCAAGCGACAAAGTGAATGCGGGCGCAAATGCCGCTAAACGCACGTCAACCAGCCAATGACAATAGGCGTGTGTTATGGGCTAGGCGCTTGGTTTTCAGTTTGTTTTAATCTTTTTCAAAGTTGTCATAAACCATTTTAATCTTTTCGCAACGTGTAAAGTCAGGAATACAAATAGGATTATTGTTAGTTTGTCGTGAATTTCCATAAAAATCTTTCGAGTTGTTTGGTTATTTACAGTTAAATCAATAATCCATGGTATATAACCAGTAATAGCAACTAAGAGAAAAACAGTCGTTAAAATAAAGACCTGCTTGTTTTTCGTTATAAGATTTTTCTTTAAGATTGTTTTATACCAAGTCCAATGCTGTACAATATGAAAAATCATAAATACAGACAAAAGTAAAATTGAAATCTTATGAATAGCTGTCCATTCTGAATAATTGATATCCAACACCATTTTATTGACATCTATTGTTCCACGTTGTCCCATGTGATAACTGAGTTGTATAAGAAAACCTGAAAACACAACAAGAAAGCCTGTAAAAAATGCGCCAGCATTAATTATGAGGCGTTTATAAGGATTTTTCTTTTGAGACTTTTCTTTTTCGTTGTTCGTTGTCACTTTAGTTATGGCATTAAATTCACAAGCTTTAATACATTTTGAACAGCCAGTACAATTATCACGCATTTTGATAATTGCGTGTTTATGCCAAGGCAAATTCACTCGTCCGATTACATTATTTGGACATACTTCAATACATTTCCAACACGCTTCACATTTTCTGGTATCAAGCAGAATATAGTTAGTATTTGCTTGTCCACGGTTATTCCTTCTTGTTTCCATTTTGCTTTTTTACGTCAAAAGTACTGCTTTGAGAATCTTCGTGACGATAACAAAAGATAAGAAATGAAGTCTATTTTTTGTTCCTTATTCTACTCAATGAAACAGGAGTTACACCTAAAAATGAAGCTATATAATGTTGTGGAATTCGTTTAATGATTTCTGGATTATTCTTTAATAAATCGTCGTACCGTTCTTTAGGAGAATCTGTTATCCTTGAAAGAAAAAGTTGAGCATAGTTTCTAAACCGTTGAAAAATAAAGTTGTGAAATCTATCTTTTAATTCGGGATAGACTGAGAACAGTTTCTCAATGTCATCTTTTCTAATCGAAATGATTGTCGAAGGTTCAATACTCTCAATGGAAAATAGACTTGGTTTACAATTCATAAAACTATCAATGGAAGAAACTGGTTGTCCTTCAGTGAAAAACTGAAAAGTAATATCTTTTCCGTTCTTATTAAACCATTCACGAATACATCCTTTTTTTATAAAATGCACATAATTGGCAATTTCTCCAGCGTTTAGTAACACGGTCTTTGATTCTATTTTTCGCTCAACGAAAATTCCACCGAACCTGTCCCAGTTTCCTTCGTCTTCTCTTATTTTGTCAATTAATTTTTCAATCATTCGTAGAACTGTTTCTTTTTTTTTTGCGCTTGCCCATAACGACCGAGGCTATGCGCATCCTGCGGTTTGCGGGAGCTTCACTGTCGCAAAGCGAAACAGTGAATGCGGGCGCAAATGCTGCTAAGTGCATGTCAGCCAGCAGGTGAGCATAGGCGTGTGTTAGGTTCTCGTTCATTTTCTTCGTATGAATGTTTGTTGTTTTATTGTTTTATTGTTTTTTCTGGTTATGCTGTCTGAATGATAGCATAGTAGTCAATATAATACCACAAACCCTAGTCTTTCATAATAAACTTACAGTTCATTGTTTTTTTTTCATGATTGCATAAAACTGTCAAAGTGAACAAAAAACAATGTACTGTGACCGCTCTGCCCAATTTATAAAAAGCTATAAAAGCCACAGCATGACAACTTTTAAATTAATCGAACTTGCTGTGGCTTTTTTTGCTTTTTGGGCGATTAGTCTTTCTTTAATCACGACTTTCAATGAAAGTTGTCTCGCTCTAATTTCAACTTTAAATGCTGAATACAGATTTAAAAACTCACACCGATTCTTACACCTCCACTTATAAGAGAAACTTTCTCACTTAGCGAACTTAATGAATTATATTTTCCTGGATAATCAATTAAAAGTTTACTTGCTGGTTTTAAGACAGAGTTCAACCCATACGACCCATAAACTCCTAAGTTTAATCCCATTTTACCCATTTGAATAGTTATTCCGATATTCCCAAACAACGAATAAGCCATTGTAGTGGATAGTTTGCCAGAATAACTGATTTTATCAATTGTTTCAAATCCATGATTTGGCAAATTTGCATATTCGACATTATTACTTGCATAATAGCCTTTTGTTTCAAGTGTACCTTCCGTACATTGATAAGTAGCAGTAATCGGAAGTGATACTTTCAAACCCACATTGGCATTTAGGCCCAACTTTTCTGATAACGGTTTTCTGTATGATAGGAATATAGGGATCTCAATTGCAGATAGCTCAATATCTTCTTTTACTCCCGATGCGGTTACACGATATTCAAAGTTCTCATTTACATCATCGACTGCCGGTGTGTTTGATACATAGCTACTCAAGTCAACTTTTGATGTATAAGTAGCATAACCAGCACCAAGACCGAAACCAATATTTGGTGTAAAAAAGAACTTTCCATCAACCAATAAATGATAACCAAGACCCGAACTGATATTACCGTTAGTTAGAGATCCACTTAAACCTGAAAGACCATAAAAGCCATTTATTCCAAACTCTAATTTCTTCGATTCCTGAGCATTCGACATGCCAAAAGTCAAAAACAAAGCTGAGATAATTACTATATATTGTTTTGTTTTCATATTCCGGCTTTTTTAATTGATCATTAATTTTTCGTTTAGCTGTTCTCCGTTTGTAAGGAGCACATGGATTATGTAACAGCCTTTAGATAAACCGTTCAATAGCATTTGTGGCTGTAAGTTACTATCCTGCAATACAACTTGACCACTTAATGATACAATCGTAAGTTGTGCTTCTTTTAAATCCTCCTCTGTTGCTTTTATTTCCAAGCGGAAACTTTGATTATCGGCAGCAGGGTTTGGATAGGCTTTTATTGACTTAGCCGATGTAGTGACATTGATGTTATTTGAAACCCCTGTATTTCCATCTGTTGTAATCACTTTTACATAATAGCTTCCGTTCAATCCACCGATTTCCTGATAGTATTGCTTGGTTTCGCCTGTTATAGCAACATCGTTTTTGTACCATTGATAACTACTAAACAGCTTTTCAATATTGTTGCAAACCAACACATCATTCCATTTTTTTGAAATGATGACTGTAAATGATTGTGTGTTGAGTATTACATCCGGAACATTTGTTTTAACCTCAACGTTTTCGGCACTGTCAATGGCAGTTACATAAAATGAATACTTTAGACCTTTCTGAAATTTAAAGTTAACCGAATTCAAACTTGAACGGGAAATTAAAGGTATATAATCATCGGTTCCTTTTTTCATGTATAGATTATAACTATAGACTCCTGAGCCACCTTTATTATCTTCGGCTTGCCAATTTAGTGTAGCAATACTATCCGAAGCAATTATAGGCTGATTCATACTACTTGTTGGTGCTACTATATCTTTCTTATTACTCCACGTAGGAGTCATAATAGGTTCATTAGTATCAAAAACTATTTTAGCCCGATTGTTTATTGCGTTATCATTAACACCAGATTTTAAATTAATCGTAAAGGCTACACTTCCTTCTCCTGAGCCAATACTGTCATTAGGAGGTAAGAAACCAACCAATGGGTCTGTTGGGAAGTCATTCGTCTTGGGGTCAACACACTTTAGATACCATTTTGCAATACCTTTTGTTTTATCGAGAGTCAAGGTTACATTTGCAATTAGGTTCATAGATGGACGCATATCTATAGTCCATGTATTATTATCAACATTTACCGGAGCTTGCACCAGCTTAGAACCGATTTTAATATAACCGGCTTTGAAGCTGTTTATATCGAAACTGTTTAAATCCAAAGTATCTGTAACAAAAACTTCCTGAGCTGGTGCTGTTGCAGTAGCCTTATTTTCAAAATTGATTACATAAGTGAAATTTGTTACATCTGAATTGAAATATTTA
The DNA here is from genome assembly GCA_903911085.1 of uncultured Bacteroidales bacterium. Taxonomy (GTDB): domain Bacteria; phylum Bacteroidota; class Bacteroidia; order Bacteroidales; family Paludibacteraceae; genus Paludibacter. Next base: position 4,344 of record CAIWCC010000185.1, read on the forward strand.
CTTCCTGATGGGGAGCGATAACCGATTTTATCGTTAGGATCTATCGATGTTACAATTTTTGCGGCTATTGAATTTGTTTTTCCTCCGTTTAGTGCTTTACTGCATGGTGCTACTGTATTTACATCATCGTATATATCTTTAATTTTTACAGCAGTATTTACTAAATTCCATGCCAATTTACCAGCTTTTGTAGCAGGAACAAAGTCTGTGGCACAGGAGGTAACGGTACTTGCCAGATTCCAAGCCAAATTACCTAAAACAGGTTTTGTGAAATTACCATTGTTGTCGGCTAAATCTTTACCTGTTTCATATCCTAAATCGTAGGCAGATTTGTAACAGTCTAATCCCGGAATCAAATCCTTAGCAATGTCAACTCCCCAATCTGTCAATTTACTCTTTGTAATGTCCGAAATACCAGATATACATGAATAAAAGTTTTCATTAGCAACTATTTTTCCATTATTATCAGCGTAAAACAAAGGCTCACCACCTGTAACAACTATTTCCATAGGTTTATTCATATTTACACCAAAAGATAAATATCCTTCACCGGAAGGTGGTATCATTGGTATAGTGGGAACAACTAGAGTTGTAATTTTTCCTGTTGTTGGATTTGTGATTGAAGAAGTCTCAGGTAAGTCTTCTGTTTTAAAACCCTGAGGGAGATTATAAACCCAGTCTGTACTTATCTTTGGTATATTTACACCAGTAGCTGAAATAGCAATTGGTACTTCATAAGCATTTGTATTCCCGATATTTATATAATGAATGGTATATGTTGTATATCTGTTGGGTCTCACATAACTTTGTCCTACTAAATCTACAATTATTTCGGATGCCTTATATGCTTCGATTTCCAGACCTTGTTTAAAAATTACTGTTGTGTCACCAAAATTCACTACAATATCCCATTTTCCAAGTGTTTTATTGTTGAAATTGAATAATGTAGAACACTTATAACGATTTAATGTAAGGGTATCTGTCATAATTGTATCACACCCTGTTTTAGCCAGTTTTATTTTTGTTTTGTCACCAAAGCCATTTCCTTCAAATACAATAGTACTTTTTCCAGAGTTACCAACTTTTTTTGTACTATAACTTTTTAAAGTATATTTTGGCGATAAATTATACGAAAATGAGAAAGTAATAGGATAACTTTTTTCAGGTGAAGTACAAATTAAATAATATGTTCCATTCCGTATTAATTTCTTTTCTAAAACTGATTTTACATTGGAAACCAAAGTGTCTAAAGGTTGAAAATAATCATCATATAGAACCATGTTGACAACTTTACTCGAAGTGAAATTTTCGACGAATATCATATCTTCTTTTGTTCCACTAAGTTTGTAACTGACAGGTTCTGCTAATTGAGAAATTTTTGAAGAAACTTTTTCTGTAAAATTTAAGGTTTTTGGATTTATGGGAGAATCTACTTGATATAGCCAAAATGAGAAACTACTGTTTGAATACGTTGATTCTAAACTTATTGTGTAAGTACCTGTTTTGGGTAATTTCATTTCTTTAATATCGGTATACTGACCTGTTATACTACCAGAAGGAACTACATTATATAA
>CAIWCC010000186.1 GCA_903911085.1 uncultured Bacteroidales bacterium
GCGAGTTTAAAAGTTTTCAGCCTACGAACGACTGATTTTTCGAGCGAAGTGGGCGAAGTCTTGACTTTTTTTGCTTACTTTTTTGCGTCAAGGCAAAAAAGTGAGTGGGGCGCGGGGCTAGCCCCGATTAAAATAGTACATTATTTTGTTACAATTACATATGATTTATAAACAATTAGAAAAAAATGAATCAATATTTTTATAAATTGTTGTAACGTTACATTTACAAACAAAAAAAACACTAAGCATAAACTTTCACGTTTACTTTCTTAGTGTTCTTTTTAGTACGCAGCCAGTATTAATTCAATAAAATCAACACATCACAAGTTTTTGTGTTTAATAGCACAAAATAATTATTTGAAATAATACAGATATTATAAGTTCAAAATTTTATTGATTGAAACAAAGATTTTTTGCATATCATCATAAGGATAATTGCGTGATTTTAATGCACTTTCAAACTCAGCAAGTTTGCTTTTAATAGTTTCGTTTTCAGTCCTTTTAAATGGTTTTATCAATTTAATGATTTGTTCAATATAATTACTTTCTTCCATCATAATCCACTCACCACGATATTTGGAGAGGTAACATGGACTATTTACCGATTGCATATTAACTCCTGCAGAATATAGTTTTGAATACGTAAAATAGTACAACGGTGCCTTACCACTATTCTGTTTCATTATAAAATAACAGTTTTTATCAACATTGTCGGCCAACCCAAATTTCAATCCGCAATTGCTTTCAAAGTAAACCGTATCTTTGACACCAACAACAATATAAAACCCTTTTGCATCAAGCGGAAAAACCGTTTTACGAGTTCCATCATCATTCACCATTTCGAACTTATTCTGAAAGTCGAAAAGTTTTTCATATTTAATTGCATTTACAAGTGTATCATTATTGTTCATAATGATTTTTGCCATAACAAAGCGGTCTTTTGGGAATGCTACTATAGCAAAAGCAAAAAACAAGATAGTCAAAACGAATTGTTTCATTTTCATAATTTAATTGATTAACAAGCAAAAAGTATTACTACTAATATTCAACTTGTAAACCGGTAAATGATAGTGTTTATGGTAATAAATAACAATTTCTACTTACAAGAAATTAGCAATTATAACATTATAGCAAACGAGAAATTAACGACTTTGTTTTATTAAAATTCATTGATGTCCGTTAAACTTTTTATTTAAAATCTGAAAACCGCTTCCAATAATGCTTTGAGATAATGTCGCTCCTATGGAGCTTAGATTTTATTTTTGAATATTTTCTACCATAATTTCGTCCCGATGGGACTTTATATTAATAGCTTCGGAGAAGCGACATTATGGTAGTCAATGAATTAGAATTGCCAATAAGCCCCATCTGGGCGACATTATTTTACATCTCCTTTTATCGGACGCCAATGATTAAAATTAAAAAATGTTCTATTTCTTCCAATTATCGGTTCTGAACGGAATAACAGGCAAACCAGCCGTATTATAGAGGAATCCGCTTGTTGGCATATAGTTGCGGAAACTATAGCGTACAGCAACAGGCACTTTTACTTTTGGCGAATAAACGTTGGCCTGTCTTTTGGAAATAGTTAGTTTGGCTGGATAGAAAATACTGTCTTGACCTGCTACTTCAAAACTTTCTACTTCTTTGCCAAAAGTTGTGAGGCCATTCAATAAATTATCAAATGTGAGCACCGCCACGCTATCCTTTACTTGCATAGATTTATAAGTTGGTGACTTATATGGCAATCCGCTAAATTTATAGGTTTCGGACAAAGCCCATAATGCCAATCGTTTAGAAACTATAGCCTTTTCGGCTGGATGAATGTTTCTTTCTTCGCCAATATCCACAGTAGCAGCCATACCAGAATTAGGGGTTAGCAGCATAGCTTTATACTGCGATTCGCATTGCAAAGCGGAATTGGTGAGCTTTGAATTGCTGTACCAATGAGGTGCAATCTGCACAAAATAAAATGGAAATTCACCCACACCAAAGTCTGTTCTCCAATTTTTCACCATGGCGGCTTGTAGAGCAGCATAATCTTGATAATTAACGATATTTGATTCTCCCTGATACCATATTGCTCCCTTTATGTTGTAATTAACAAGCGGTGCAATCATACCGTTGTACAAGTGAGAAGCAAGGTGATGAGCAGGTGTTTTTGTTTGCGTAGTTTGTTTAAATGCATCAGGAAAACCAGTAATAACGTCATTTTTCATCCACGCTTCGATGCGCGAACCGCCCCAGCTAGAGCAAATCATTCCCACTGGAACATTCAGGCTTTGTTGTAACATTCGTGCATAAAAATATCCCACAGCACTAAATTTTGAAACCGACTCAGCTGTTGCTACCGACCAACTTCCTGTACAAGTATCTTGTGGCTCGTCCTTTGTGGCTTTGCCTACGGTAAATAAACGAATATTGTTATTCCCAGCAGTCAATAATGCATCTGTAGACCCATTTATCGGAGAATCGGTCATACCAGTTATCAACATTTCCATATTTGACTGACCTGAGCAAAGCCACACCTCGCCCAAAAGTATATTTTGAAGTTGCACCTTTTCAGTTCCCGAAATTATACTAATGGAATAAGGACCACCAGCTTCGGTGGTTTTTGTTTTTACCAACCATTCTCCTTTTGCATTGGCAGAGGTGGCAATTTTTTCTTTGTTCCAACCAATCGTAATATTCAATTTTTGATTAGGGTCGGCCTTTCCCCACAGTTTCACTTCGCTATTGCGTTGCAACAACATGTTATCGCCCAGAATAGAGGCAACTTTAATTTTGGCACTCAAAATGCTTGTAGAAAATATCAACAAGCTTAATAGAAAAATTTTTGTCTTCATTTTTTTGTATTATTTTAATTTAACGTCAAACTACTTACGAGTTTTGAAGGGTCAAAATTACGTATATATTTTCAAGATGGTAACAAACTATGCTGTAAAACATAAAAAAATTCCTAATCAGTGTCTGCCGAAAAACTCAAACAATACAATTAATTCAATTATAAAATCCTCCGATGTGGCAAATATACCGTCACATGTATGTGAATGTTCCGCCGAGGGGTAAAAAGTACTTTCACACTGTTGTGATTGTTCCGCCGAGGGCAAAAAAGTACAATCACACCCTTGTGAATGGTTCGCCGAGTGCTCAGAAATACTTTCACACACTTGTGAAAGCTTCGCCGAGGGCTAAATGCTACTTTCACAAGTATGTGACGCTGGTTTTTTTGTAGTTTCTTTCTCCTGCTTAGCTTGAATTTGTTTTTTAGTATAAATGTAGCGTTTCAAACGCTTCACCATTAACTCTGAGTTAAGAACGAGGGGGAGAGTGCGATAGGCGTTTCGACTTTTTATTTTACAGTTTAATTCCAAAATCCAAATTGAAAACCATTGTTTTATCTTTTATCGTAAAGGGAGGATTCATATATTCTCCATTATTGTCAACTATCGAATTAAAACTTAAATTGTTTTTCCATGCAAGTCCAAGTATAATTTTCCCAAAATCATACTGAATTCCTACCCCATACCTCAAACCATAATTGATTTTATTCATCATTCCCAACCTGTCATAATCATCAAATGCACTGCTGAATTGTAATAAATAATCTAGTCTTGGGCCTATTACCAGATAAGGTGTAAAATTATTGAAGTCATATTTAATTTTTACCTTCGTGTCAAATGTCAGGTAACTTAAATCTAATTTAATTGCTCCAGTGCCCCAATCATATTTTGCTCCTTTTTGATAAAATCCAATTCCTGTTGATAAGGCAAAGAACCTACTTTCCAAATAATCAATATCAATCCCGCTATAAAATCCATTGGTTTTTCGAGTCCCTGTATCAATTAAAGTTGGGAGTGAATTGCCTAGATCAGCTTCCCTTTGTAAATTGGAACTTGTAATACCATAATTAAAACTAATTCTGTCAACAATCTGACCATTTAAAATTGTCACATGAATTAAAAAGGCAATGATTAGTAATTTTTTTTTCATTTCTAATTGTTTTATGTTTGAACGCTTGTCTGCCGAGTAAAAGTTTAAATACAATAGAATTCAGTCGTTACAGTGTCGTTTATTTAAATCCTAAAGCGGACTGTACCGTCAAAGTTTTTTCTTTCTCTTCGTTCTCCTAGCGTATTCATGCGTAGTTTAAGTTCGGCGTATGGCTCCAGCCTACTTTCCTTCCCACCCGACATAGCGAAAGACGTATGCCGAACTAAAAGACCGTCACACTACGCTCAACGAGGTCGTGCCGACCGCAGGAAGCATAAGTATTAGCAGTAGTTATTTGTTCATCCTTTTCATTAATTCGAATTCAGTTTCAGCCATATTTATTATCCAGGAGTATTCAGACTTTATTCCATTGTCCTTAAATTTTTCGAAGTATTCTTTTAACTCAACAATTTCTTTTTGTGCTTTATCAATTTCATTATTCAATAAATAAAATTCTCCCAGATATAACTTTGCATATAGTACCTCTGTCTTGTCTGAGTTTTTGTTATTTAAAATTTCGTAAATTAAACCAAGTACTTTGGAATCATTTTCGAAGTTGTCATCAAATAAATAATAACCAATCAATTTGTGCGGAGCCTCTACTTTTATTTTCTTTTCTGTTTCCTCTGAATATAAATCATTTCTATACACTAATTTCTCTCCTTTGATAAAATACCATCTTACGAGAGAATTCTTTTCATCAGGTTTCTTTGTAAAGATTCTTTCTTTAACGTGGAAATTTGTTCGTAAAACCAATACCGTTCCAATTTTTGTATTTTCATAGATAGAAAAGATTAGTGTTGCTTTCGGTCCTTCTTTCTGTTTTATCAAAACTCCGACTAAATTTTCTTTATCTGTTCTATAAAGAGCAGTATTTATTATATTCAACATTTCATTGATGTCAAGTTGTTTATATAAATCTGTCATGAAAAATGCGTTTGCAAAAAGTTGATGTACAAAATAAAACTTATTTATTCCATAAGTATTTGTGGAATCTTGTTTCGTAACTCGAATCTTTATTTTGTCTTGTGCAAATGCATTATAAGACATCAAAAATAAAACTGATAGTAATAGAATCTTTTTCATCATATTTTTTTTAAAATTGGCGCTAACAACTAAAGCTATGGGCATTTGGCGGTTTGCGGAAGTATTCGCTGTCGTGGAGCGACAAAATGAATTGAAAATCAGCGAAGCTAATGCGGGAGCAAAACTGCCGGAATGCACGTCAGCCAGCCAATAAGCATAGATGCGTGTTTTAGCGGTTCGTTGTTTTTTCTGTCGTATGTTACAGTCTGCCTTTGTTCGGGTTAATAGTATTTATCAATTCCACCAAATCCTAAAATAAGTTTGTTGTCTCGTGTTTTTTGAATAAAGTTAGTCAGTCGTTTGGAAAATTCATCTGGTCGTTTTCTTGCACTATCAATGTACGCAATTCGTATTCGTTTGTATGGCTCTGAAAATTTTATATAGTTATTCCAAACTGTTTTGTCTTTCTTTATTTCATCTAATATGTCTAATGGAAAAATGTACTCTTTTGAAATAATTTCTTCAACAGTTTTAAGAAATGAATGATGAATCAGATTATTTTCGGCTAACCATTTCAGTCGTTCTTTATTGGGTTGTGAATAACTGCTCTTGGCTTGTCGGACAGTAAATCGCTGAATGGTGTGGTCTTTGTCAAGGGTTTTATTTGTGCTATCAATCCAACCAAAACATAGGGCTTCTTCAACCGCATCATTGTACAGAATGCGTTGTTCGCCAGTTGATTTTTTTGCATAAATCAGCCAAACTTCGTTCTCAATGTTGAAATTAAGTTGAAGCCAATTTCTCCATTCAGCTCTTGTTTTTATGCTAAGTGTCTTTTCTGTCATCTTTCTCACCTTCGTTTAAATTTGTATTTTAAGTATAAATGTAGCGTTACAAACGCTTCTCCATTAACTACTCGTTTGCAAACGAGAGGGAGAATTGAAAAAAAATACCGTCTCATCATGGAGATTGTTCCACCGAGGGGTAAAAAGTACTTTCTCATCATGGAGAAAGCTTCGCCGAGGGCAAAAAAGTACAATCACACCCTTGTGAATGGTTCGCCGAGTGCTCAGAAATACTTTCACACACTTGTGAAAGCTTTGCCTAGGGCTAAATGCTACTTTCACAAGTATGTGACGCTATTTTTTTTGTGTAAAACCTTATAAAAACCTTTTGATTATGGGACTCAAGTTTTCGTGCATATATTGATTAGCAGAGCAAAGTTTGGCACTGTTGGGTGGGATTTTTTTTCAATCCCACCCTATGTACTACGAGGAACAAACGGTCAGCGTAAGCTAATTGTATTCCGATAAACAAAAGTTTTTTTTAAGAACGGATTAAAAATCCTTCTAAGAATACAAGACTTTTCTTTTCGTATGGTTACAATATTACCTTAAAAGTTTTGCTTGAAGTTTTTACCAAATATGAAGCATTTTTTTGTACTCCAATTGTCATGCGTCCACCTTCTGATTTGATGGTTTGTATTTGCTTGCCATCAATGGTATAAAGTATTACTTTCTCTCCTTGATATGTGCCTTCGATAATGATTTTGGAAGAGGCAGTATACACTTTTACACTGGCGTTGATTGACTCCTCGGTTATTTCGTTTGTGATATTTCTTTTTATAATATTTCCAGGGAAACTGCTATACCAATCTGTACTTGCTTTGTAGGCAGTAAGTGCTATATCAGTTGGCACATATACATCAGTAATTGAAGTTACTAAGTTGAAACAATAACTTCCTAACGTTGGTGGTGTTGGGTTTAAGCAATATATCGTTTTTAGACCATAGCATTCAGAAAATGAAAAATTCCCTATGCTGGTTAGCTTAGCAGGGAAGGTTAAAGTCGTGATGCCCGAGCAATACGAAAAAGCCGAACTTTCTATTTTAATAAGAGAAGTGGGGAATGTGATGTCGGTAATACGGGAACAATTTGAAAATGCATAATTTCCGATGGTTGTAACGGTATTTGGAACAATATAATTGCCCTGCTTTCCTGCTGGGTACTGAATTATTTTAGTTTGATTTTTGTTAAATATTACACCATTTAAAGAGGAAATGAATAGATTGGTTTCAGGGACAGTAAATTCCGAAATTCCAAAACATTCACTAAAAGCAGAACTTTCAATTGTTGTAACGGAATTAGGAACAATATAATTACCTGGCTTCCCTGCGGGATATTGAATTAATCTAGTTTGATTCTTGTTAAATAACACACCATCTAATGAAGAATATAATTGATTAGTTTCAGGAATAATAAATTCAGTAAAATTTGAGCAACCAGAGAAAGCTGAACTCCCGATTGAGGAAAGTGAGCTTGAAATAGTAAGAGTACTAATATGCGAACAACCAGAAAATGCATATGGTCCGATATTGATAACGGAGGTTGGCAAGATATAATTACCAAGTTTTCCAGCAGGATACTGAATTAAGGTTGTTTGATTTTTGTCAAATAGAACTCCATTTAAAGATGAATAATTTAGAATTGTTTCAGGGATAATAAATTCAGTAAGAGAAGAGCAATTGGAAAAAGCATAATCTCCAATGCTTGTCAGAGAAATGGGAAAGGTAAATGAACTAATATTGGAACAGTGTTCAAAGGCCGACAATCCGATGCTAACCACAGAGGTTGGAAAAGTCACATTGCCACTAATACTTGAGCATTTTAAAAATGCACAAAGTCCAATGCTATTAAGACTTGTCGGAAGTATGAGATTAGTAATACCTGAACATGAAAAGAAAGCAGCATCTCCTATATTTGTAATGCCATTTGGAAGTGACAATGTCCCAGTAATTCCAGAGCAATAAAAAAATGCGTAATTTGCTATGCTTGTCAAAGAACTGGGAAGAGTAACTGTGCTAATTGAGGTTTTACCTTTGCCTGTATAGAGGTCGAAAAATGAAAAGCTAGGCATTTCATTTGCTTTATAGGTCGTTGAGTTCGGGTCTGTTCCAACTCCTGAATATTCCTTTATGTTTGAACCACTGAGATCCAAAACAGCAAGTAGCGACATTTCATCACGCATTGTTTTTATATCGCTGGCGTCAATATTGCCTGTTATCGTAAGGTTCGTTACTGTGTTCAGATAAGCACTAGCTAATGTATGTAAAGTGCCAGGAGTGTTTACATCTAAGGTTTGGGAAACTTGCGCTGATGCCATAAGTGCTACCAGAACGAAAACTAAGAGAGATAATTTTTTTTTCATAATTCTTTTCTATTTTAGTATGAGTAATTTTAATCAATATAATTTTTTTTTTACAGACTTTCGTATTTTTTGCCGCTTGTGCCTAACCCCGAAATAATAGCATCTCCATAATGTTATTGCCCATATATCCACATTAGTTTAGTTTTTTATTGTACATACCGGCCGTATATCGAAATATGTGTAGTCACATTTTTTATTGCAGCGCAAATATAAACTTTTTTAATGGTTAAAGAAAATAATATATTAAACTCTGGAAAATCAATCTATTTATATGGCAAAAATACCGTCTCATCATGGAGATTGTTCCACCGAGGGGTAAAAAGTACTTTCTCATCGTGGAGATTGTTACGCCGAGTGCTAAAAAGTACATTCTCATCATGGAGATTGTAACGCCGAGGGCAAAAAAGTACTTTCTCATCATGGAGAAAGCTTCGCCGAGGGGTAAATGCTACTTTCTCAAGTAGGAGACGCTGTATTTTTGTAATAAACCCCATATAAACCTTTTGAAAACTGGACTTTCGGAAATTGAAAGCACTAAGAGATGTTGTTTTATTTCTAAAACAGGTCAAAGATAAGGTTAAATTTTAATATTGCGACTATCAATTTTACAATAATTAAAAAATATTTCTTTGAAGTTGGAAGTGTATCTATATAAAGGTTTTTGAACTGGTTATAACAAATAGAAAATCCCCTTAAGAACTTACTAACTTGTAAGTTTTTAAGGGGATTGTTTGTTGAACTATTTGTTATTAAATTATTGTTTTACAATTTTATATGTTTTGCTTCCTAGTTCATCCGATACTTTTACTAAATATATGCCTGCCTTCAACTCGTTACCAAAATCAATCGACTCATTTTGATAAACAGGTGTGTTGATTGTAGATATTTTAGCTCCTTGAAGATTGTATATTTCTATCGATTTTACAGTAATATTTTTTGCTCTTAAGGTTACGCTTCCTACAAAAGGATTAGGTAACAATTCGGCATTAATATAGTCAGTTTTTAAGTCGTTTAAGCCTGTGCTGCTACTTAATCCCATCCAAGGAATTCCCATTCCGGCAGTGCTTTTATACGATAAACCATAAACATTTTGATCTGCTTCTATAGTTCCAGCATTGGCCAAGCTGCCCCATTGGTGTGCATCATCGTTGGTTCGTACCCAAGTATTTCCCTTGTCGATAGAACGGTACATTCCTTCGGGGCTTGAACTTAATGCTTTACCCCAAATATAAATGGTGGGATAGTTAACTCCAGGTGCATTTTTTCCCAAGGCAAATGAAGAGGTAGTTGCAGCATTTGTACTAATAAATGTTTTACCACCATCAGTTGTGTATTTTAATTTGCCATTATTATTTAACCAAACATGACCTTCGTTGCCCAAAGCTACTTTTAATGCGCTCGAACCACCAGTTGAACCTACGTTCGAAACGGGAGCATAGGTTTTTCCACCATCGGCACTTTTATAAATATACCCATTGCCTGTGTTCAATGCGTAAAATATGAGTGGATTAACAGCATCGGCCACTGGAGTTGCATTGAATCCCAAACCGCTGAGTGTCCACGTAACGCCTTTATTTGTTGTCCAATAACATCTTGTTCCCACAGTAGCGTTATAGCCTTTCCAAAGAATAATACTTCCATCCGCCGAAATAGTAGTGGTGCCATTAGCAATAGTGTCGGCAGTTGCAGGTAGTTTGGTCCAAGTGGCAGCATTGTTTTCACTTAAATATACATTTGAAACTGATTTATCTACGGTACCAACTTTTACTGTAACATCCGATGTGCGAACAATGCTTTTTGTTTTTTGAGGAGCAAAAGCAAAGTAGTCAGATTGGCTTATTTGTGCTAATGGTGCTTTTGAGATATCGGTATGTACAAATCCACCTTGGTCGCCTACGGCTGAAATTAGTGGTCCGCCAGGTATGCTAATCATGCCAGGTCCTACTGGCACTGTTTCTTCTAGTCCTTTGGCCATAAATTTCCAAGTTGGCACTGCGGCAGCAATATTCTCAGTTGCAAATACCCCGTTTCCAGAGCAAACAAAAACCCAACCTGGTTTATTTTGACTCATAGTAGCACATCCAACCCAGTGCATTGCAGCATGTAACCAAGGAATTCCTCCATTGTCCATAGTGCAATTGGCAGCTTTTTCTTTCCAAGTAGCACCATAATCTTCGCTATAATAAATTGCATCGGCCCAGCCCCATGGTTGTTTGTTTTGCCAATAATTATAAGTTGTGGCAACCAATTTATTAGGAGAGTTTTGTAGGACGCTTATCCCACCATAATTTCTTCCAGAAGCGGGTGTAATATTTGTCCAACTTCCAGATGCAGTGTTGTATTTCATTACTGAGCCAGTAGAAAATCCTGTTCCTGCTGTGTAAGTTACATATAACATTCCATCATTGATTGAATAAGCACAGCGTTGAGGTTTTCCTCCAGGGAAACCACCTATCGACTTCCATGTTGCACCAGAATCTTTACTTACAAAAACATTATTATAAGACTTGTAACTTCCAACATAAATTGTGCCTTGGGTATTATAATCGAACGCCACGAAACCGAATGAAGCAGCTAGTCCGATACTGTCGGGGAAAGTTGTAACTTTATTCCATGTTACACCAGCATCTGTACTTTTAAACAAACCATTACTATACCTAGTTCCAAAAAATAATGTACTACTATTAAATGGATCCACTGCAAGTGTTTCACCTTTTTGGCGATCGGAGCCATTACCATTGGCTTTAAATTTAGCCGTTACATCCGAAATTTGATATGTGGTACCATAATCCGTGGAGCGCATAACTGCTGTAATACCACCATTCCAGTAGCTTGTACCACCTACTGCATACACTTTATTAGGTGAGTTGGGGTCAATGGCAAAAGCTTCAGTACCCAAATATGAAGTTTGCCCAGGGCTACACCATCCAAATAGTGGTGTCCAATCTTTGGTAGATTCATTCCACCTACTAATTCCGCCCACATCTGTTTTGGCATAAAATACATTTCCGCCATTCATGTTTTCAGCAAGACTTTCGATGATAGAGCAAACATAACCACCTCCACCTATTGCCACGTAACCGTAAGTAGGCGTTTGTGCTATGGTATTTGAAGTAGTTGCAAATAAATAGAGTGAAAGGAATAGTGCTGATTTAAGAAAATTTTTAAATGGTTTTTTCATTGTGTATTATTAATTGAAAATTGATTGTGTTGGTTAATTGATAGAGAATATTATAATGCAAAAATACAACTTAATGTTATCACTTATATGCATTAAATAATTTTTATTGGTGTATAAAAAAATGCGTTAATATATTTTTAACTTAAACTGAATGAATAACTAAATGTTTGATAATCTCAGCTTAGTTTGAATTTATCGAACATTCGTCATTCATCTGTTTGGATATCTTAAGTATGTGTAACAATATAATGTACTATTTTAATCGGGGCTAGCCCCGCGCCCCACTCACTTTTTTGCCTTGACGCAAAAAAGTAAGCAAAAAAACACCTCACCCGCCTACGGCACCCTCTCCAAACTGGAGAGGGAAAATAGGAATTGAAGTGTTTGACTTCGCCCACTTCGCTCGAAAAATCAGTCGTTTGTAGGCTGAAAACTTTTAAACTCGCACCGACGGAATACGTCGGCACTCAAACACAAAAGTTTTCTACGCCTACTTCACTCCATTTTTCGGCTCATTGGACGAGGTCAGTCCAAAGACTAAAAGTGCAAAATTCAGTAAATATTTTCAGACATTATAGCTTTCCTATTACTTGATATGAATCGTCATAATTTATTCTGCATGCTTAATTATTTTGTTGGTATAACTTGAGTTTTTATCAATAACTTTTACAAGGTAAACTCCAGAAACTAATTCATCTCCAAATTGAATGGTTTCATTTTGCAGATTTTGAACATTTATCTTTTTCACCAACATTCCTTGTTGATTGTAAACAAGCACAGATTGTACGTTATTATTTAATGTCATATAAATTGAACTCTTAAATGGATTCGGATAGAGTTTCGCGTTGTTGTCATTAGCACTAATTTTATTAGTTGCCGTATAACCATCTATTCCCATCCAAGGTATCCCCATTCCGGCAGTACTTTTGTAAACTAGACCGTAAATATTTTGGTCACCTTCTATCATGCCAGCGTTAGCCAACAATCCCCACTGATGTTTGTCATCATTGGCACGAGTCCATGAAACTCCTTTGTCGATGGAACGATACATAGCTTCGGGGCCAGTGCTAGTAGCTTGTCCCCAGATATAAATCGTCAAATAATCGGCTCCTGGTGCTTCTTTTCCTAGAGCAAATGCCACACATCTATAAATGTTTGTAGTTGTAAATGTTTTGGCACTATCAGTAGAATATTTTAATTTTCCTGCATTATTTATCCAAACGTGACCGCCTTTGTTATATGGTGATTTTATAGTACTAGTTCCACCTTCACCTAAGTAAACTGTTGGCTTAAAAGTTTTACATCCATCTTTACTAACATACATATAGCCATTTCCAGTATTAAAAGCATAAAACTTTAACGAGTCAACAGCATCTCCAATCGGATTGGCATTAAACAACAAGCCACTTTTGTTCCAAGTTGCACCTCTATCGTTAGTCCAATAACATCGTGTCCCCAAATTTTTATCATAGCCTTTCCAAACAACTATTTTTCCGTTGGACGATATTGCAGGAATTGCTCTTTCAATGGTGTCGGATATATCTGTTAATGTTGGTGTCCAAGTTGTTCCATTGTCTTCACTTATCAATACTCTGGTTCTTACTGTTTTGATGTTATTAACCGTGGCACTAATGCTATTTGTCCGCACAATAGTAGATGGTTTTTGTCCAGCGTAGGCAAATCCCCAAGGCATACTTTCGAATGCTGTTGCTGGTGCTTTGGAAATATCGGTATGAACAAAGCCATTTTGGTCGCCTACTGCCGATATAAACGGACCTTTAGGAATGCTTATAAAGCAATTGGCCACTGTCTCTTCCATTCCTTTGGCCATAAACTTCCAAACTGGTTGAGTAGCAGTAATGTTTTCGGTGGCAAAAAGTCCATTTCCAGAAGTTAGAAATACCCAGCCTGGTTTGCTGTGATTCATTGTGGCACAACTTACCCAGTGCATGGCATGATGCGATATCCATGGTACACCATTTTCGTCCATCGAGCAAGTGTTTTTATTTGCTTTTTCTTTCCAGGTAGCACCATAATTTTCGCTATAAAATATAAAATCGGACCAACCCCAAGGTTGTTGATTACTAAAACTGCCCGATGTGGTAGCTACAATTTTGTTGGGTGCATTCATATCAACAGCAATTCCACTAAATGCTCCACCATAAGCATTTGGTGTAATATCATTCCACGTAAGGTTTGTCAAATTGTATCTTTTTATTGCAGGTACACCTCCACCACCATAGGTGATGTAAAAGTTTCTGTCCGAAACTGACATCGCGCATCTGTTGGGTTTTCCAGTACTATGTCCACCAGGCACTATTTGCCATGTCGCACCTGCATCTTTACTAACAAAAAGATTGTTTCCTGTTTTAAAACTCGCAACATAAATGGTTGAGCAACCTACATTTGGTATGGCTGAATCATAATCAAACATAGTAAAGCTGAATGGGTATTTTAATCCAATACTATCGGGAAAAGATGTTACGCGATCCCATGTTTTACCAGCGTCAATACTTCTAAACAGCCCATTGTTGTAGCGTGTGCCACAATATAGAATATTTCCGTTGGCGGGATCTACTGCTAAATTTTCACCTCTTTGACGTTCGGATCCATTTCCATTGGCTTTGAATTTGGCTGTTACATCTACAGTTTCCCAAGTATCGCCATGGTCGGCAGATCGTAAAATGGCTGATTTCCCATTATTCCAATAATTGGTACCTGCCAAAGCGTAAACTTTGTTTGGGGATGAAGCGTCAATAGCAAAGGACTCAGTACCCATAAAGCTAGTTTCGTTTACTGAGCACCAACCGAAAAGTGGAGTCCATGTTTGTGTGGCTTCATTCCACCTGTTAATTCCTCCAACATCGGTTTTAGCATAAAATACATTTGGTTCCGTGAGGCTTTCGATAATTGAAACAACAAAACCGCCACCACCAATTGCCACATAACCGTATGTGGGTGTTTGAGCATTAATACTGATTTTGTTAATGAAGAATAATAAGAAAATTGAGCAGATAATGCCGAGCTTTTTTGTGTTGATTTTTTTCATTTTGTATTAATTTGATTGGTTATAATAGTTAATTAAGTAATAGGAAAGCATTAATGTCTTAAAATTTTTCCTGAGCTTTACACTTTTGCTTTTTGGACTGACCTCGTCCAGTGAGCCGAAAAATGGAGTGAAGTAGGTGTAGAAAACTTTTGTGTTTGAGTGCCGACGTATTCCGTCGGTGCGAGTTTAAAAGTTTTCAGCCTACGAACGACTGATTTTTCGAGCGAAATGGGCGAAGTCAAACACTACATTTCCTTTTTCCCTCTCCTGAAGGAGAGGGTGTCCGTAGGACGGGTGAGGTGTTTTTTTGCTTACTTTTTTGCGTCAAAGCAAAAAAGTAAGTGGGGTGCGGGGCTAGCCCCGATAAAAGAAATAGATTATATTGTTCCAGTTACTTATATCTTATTTTTAATATTAACTAATGTGATTTTTTATTGTTTTAAAGATGTCAAATTAAAAGCTTTCAAAAATATAAAAAAAATGCTGGATTGAAGTATGTGAAATCCAAATAAATGGGGTATAAAATAATACATTTTATGATTCAAATATGGGCACAGAGCCAAAAATGTAGATTTTAGAGAACCGTTTCTTTTAAAGTGTTATGGTATTGATGCATAATTGCCCTAAACAAATAAGTATTGTTTAGGGCAATTTCAAATAATTAAGGTTGTTTTATTTTTCACATAACACTGAACCATCAGCTTTAAATGTTACCATTTTACGAGTGCCAGATAATGATAAATACACTTTATATTCTAATGAATTGTCAGCCATAGTAAATATCTCGCCTCTTGTCATTACAGTGTATGTGCTGTAATTAGTTGTAACGGCTGTTGAAACTTCTGTTGGTACATTAGAATAAAGTGCTCTTTCTGCTTTTAATAGATATGTACCAGCAGCATCAAAAACAAGTTTGATAGGTTCTTGACTGCTCGAACTTACTAGAACCTCTGTTACAACACCTTGGCAAATAGTATCAACTTCGGCGTGAAGTACAGTAAAGCCTGCATAATTTGTACTAATGTAGGTGTTGATTGTAGTTGATAATGAATCAATTGAAATTGAATTTAATCCATGATCGCCACGTCCAGAACCATCTTTTGTACCTTTGTCGCCATGTCCACCCTTGCCACCTTTGCCACCTTTATCGCCATGACCACCTTTGCCGCCACGACCACCAGATTTGTCACCGTCGTGTCCATGTCTGCCACCAGCAATACTATCAATGTGAATGCTGTCGGTGGTTGTTAGTCCTAAACTGTCGGCTTTCATTCCATACTCCGAATTGTTTGAATAAGATACAACCGTACCTGAAGTTGTAAATGTGATAGCTTCACCAGTGTTCAAAGTGGCAGTAATTGTAGAGTTTTCGTTTACCTTCGACATTATCGTAGCATCAGGATAATTGTTGTCGACATAAGTTTGAATTGCACTTGCAGCACTTTCTGAAATTACTGCGTCATCGCTACTACATGAAATCATTGTAGCTCCTAAAATTAGAACTGAAAAAATTAGCTTCTTCATACTGAATTAATTTAAATTGTAACTGAATTGATTGTTTTAAATGAGAAGTATTCATTTTTCATAAGACAAGTGTTTTTTGAATAATTATTACTTACATGATTGAACATGTTCGATTTCTTGAGTGCAAAGATATATGTGGAAAAACGCATTAAATTCATAAATATAGGTGAAGTGTTGAAATTTGGCATTGAAACGTATGAAGTATTAATTGAAGTGTAATTTTTTATAGCCAGTGTTAGAGTGTTTAACGGATACATTCGATAAAAAATTGCACAAGTAAATATAAAATACAGTTTAAAGTGTAGATTATACATTTCAACAATAGAGAATGACATTTCGCAAATATTTATAACTGCTGATAATATTGATAATTCTACTTTTGCAACCAAATTAATTTGTCAATAAAATAATATATGAATATGAAAGCAGTATTTAAATTTTTGTCCGTCTTTATTTTAGTAGCCATTTTGGCTTCGTGCAGTTCTAGTGATGAAAATGCAACAACTTATACAAATGTGAGCTACGCAAGTGTTTCTTCGTCCAACAAATTGGATATTTATGTTCCCTCCAGTGGCAATGGTCCTTTTCCTGTAGTGGTTTGGATTCATGGTGGTGCTTTTATGATGGGCTCCAAAAGTATGGTTTCGGGTGTTGAGCCTTATTTAGTTAGCAAAGGATATGCTGTTGTAAGTGTCGATTATCGTTTAAGTGGTGAGGCACTTTTCCCAGCTCAAATTTATGATGTGAAAGCTGCAATCCGATTTATTAAAGCCAATGCTGCCAAATACAACTTGAATGCAAATAAAATTGCTACTTGGGGCGAGTCAGCAGGAGCCGGTTTAGCAGCTTTAGCCGGAACTTCGGGTGGTGTGGCTTCATTAGAAGACATGAGCATGGGTAATAGCGACCAAACGAGTACTGTACAAGCTACTGTCGATTTGTTTGGGCCAATAAACTTCTTGACCATGGACAGTCAGTGGATAACCTTGGGTGTGAGCGGTCAAAGTCATGATGCAGCTAATTCACCTGAATCTATTTTGATGGGTGGAGCAATTCAAACAAAACAAGCACTTTGCAACATGTACAATCCCGAAACTTATATTACAGCCGATGATCCTGCATTTTATATCCAACATGGTTCGAGTGATGTTTTAATACCATATTTACAAGCAAAATCTTTCTATGATAAATTGGTACCAGTTATTGGAAGTGATAAAGTTACATATAATTTGCTTTCGGGTGCTGGTCACGCAAGTTCGGCTTTTGGTACAACTTCAAATCTCGATTTGTTAATTGCCTTTTTGGATAAGTATTTGAAATAATAAAAAAAGTAGTATATTTGCAGGGGTTGTGAACATCGCATTTGCCATATAAATGTAAATTGTATTTCACGGCCAAAGACTACAAATCGAAGCAAACAATATATTTGAATTATTGCAGTAATTGCAGTAATTCAAATATATAATTGCTTTTTGAAAGTGTGTAAAAAAATTCAAATCATTATTAGTGCACTGTTATTTTGTTTATTTTGAAAATCATGAAGAAAAATTTACTTAGTATAAAATTTATTGTGTTATATGCTTTAATAGCAGGCCTATTAATGTCATTAACACCAATATCACTTGCCTTTTTACCCAATAGACATGGCCCTTCAAATACTTCAATTCAAATGGTTGATGCATTTGTAATATTCTTACTAAATAGTGTGCTATTTTTTAGTAGTTTATGGGTTAATTTACAATTGTTAGACAAAACGGTAATTAAAAAAGTAACTTTTAATTTGTTAGCATATTTTTTATTATGTTTCTTTGCAATTATGGCGCATAGGCCAGTTTGGATGATGCTCGAGCGCTTACCAATTAGTTTTTTTATCCGAGATGAGTTTATTCGGAATTTTTTAATTTTCTCAATTAGTATCATTGTTGCTCAAGCTTTTGAAACTTTTTGGCAGAATCAGCAAATGAAGAATAAAATAATGGAGATTCAACGCGAGAGTCTTTCGGGGCAGATAGAATCGTTGAAACAGCAAATAAATCCGCATTTCTTCTTCAACTCGCTCAATACACTCAGTGGATTAGCACAGGAAAATTCGCAAAAAACGGTAGAATTTATCGAAAAGCTTTCAATGGTGTTTCGTTATGTGCTGGAAATTCAAGAGAAAAATTTAGTGACTATAACCGAGGAATTAAATTTTGCGAAAGCATATATCTATCTTTTGAAAGTTCGATTTGCCGATAAATTTATTATTTATATTAATGTTCCTGAGGGTGAATTGGAGTTAATACCTTCATTATGTACGCAATTATTGCTCGAAAATTGCTTTAAACACAATGGTATGAGCAATCAACACCCTTTGCGAATTGAAATACTTAAAGAGCCTGGTTTTTTGGTGGTGCGTAACTCCATTTCGCCAATGAACAATTCAGGTGGTACAAAAATTGGACTAAAAAATTTGAATGAACGTAGCAGATTGCTAACTGGCCAATCAATAATTATTGAGACCATTGATAATAATTTTTCCGTTAAAATTCCAACTCTGCAATAAAGATATATGAAAGTAGTATTAATAGAAGATGAGGCAATTGCCATGCGTATGTTGCGCAATATTATTCAATCAGTTAACAATAAAATTGAAATTGTAGCTGAATTAGAATCGGTTGCCGAAGCTCAATTATGGTTCCAAAATAATAGCATTGAAGATATTGATATTATATTCTCGGATATTCAGCTTTCCGATGGACTGTCATTCGAGATATTTGAAAAACTATCAATCAAATTACCAATAATATTTACAACTGCATACAACGAATATGCTATTAGGGCATTCAAAGTGAATGGAGTTGATTATTTACTTAAACCCATTCAAGAAGCTGATGTTGCACAGGCCTTAAAGAAATTTGAACAATCCAATGTGCAATACAACAAGATACAATTGACTGATTTGCAGCAATTAATGCGAAGCTTTCAAGTACCACCTGTAGTAATAAATCCAACTTTTTTAGCTTATCAAAAAGACAAGATAGTACCAGTTCAAAGTGATAATATATCTTGGATAAATACACAAAATCAAGTTGTTACGGTAGTAATGAATAATAATCATAAGTTACACTTGGACGAAACGCTAGAAGAAATTGAAAAGCGATTACCTACTCATAGCTTTTTTAGAGCCAATCGACAATATATCATTTCTCGAAAAGCTGTTGTAGAAGCCGAACTTTATTTTAACAACAGATTGTCGGTGAAACTGAATCCTCCAGCACCAGAATCTGTAATTATTAGTCGCGAAAAAGTTAGCCAATTCCGAAATTGGTTACAAGGATTGGTGTAAATTTATTGTTATTTTTTATTGAAAACCATATATTACTTGTTTTTTAATTCATGAATTTAAGGCTTAAAATAGTAACCTATTTTAAGCCTTTTTTATTTTCAAATTGGTATAATTACATCCAGAAACACTACATTTGTTTGTTGATTTGTTTTAATACTTTTCCTCAATATCACATTCTATTGTGTTAAATACACATGTTTATTAACAGAAAGACTACTGTTTTGCGATTTTGTTATGATTTTAGACCTATATTGTTATGTTATAAGTAAGGTATATTGTTTTTGAAATGCCTTATTTTGTAAGCTCAAAAAAGCAATTATAAAATACTGAAAGTTGAATTCTTGTCACATTTGAATATTCTGAGTTGAACTGTACAGAAGTATAAATGAATTTTGAAAAGTATTAAGAAGCAATAATTATAAAATCAACAAAATCGAGAAATGTTAATTATCTATTTATGAAAAACAAAAACAAAATGAAAATGAAAAGTTCTGCGGGAAGAAATTCTCATCGAATGGCTAAGTGGGTTTTGTTATCCCTATTCATGCTGATTGGGAGCGCGACTTTCGTTGCCTATGGTCAATCGACCAAATCAGGAACTATTACTGGTGTGGTAACCGACGAAACTGGATCGAACGTGCCAGGTGCTAGTGTAATGATTGAAGGTACTTCAACAGGTACTGTTACCGATTTAGATGGTAAGTTTTCAATCCGCGCTTCGAGCAATGATGTATTGGTGTTTTCCTTTATTGGTTACACAAAACAAAGAATCAAAGTTGGCGATCAAACCAAAATTAAAGTTGAATTTAAAAGCGACACACAGATGTTAGGCGAAATGCAAGTAGTTGCATTTGGTAAGCAAAAAAAATCGAGTGTAATTGGTTCTATTACCACCATCGACACCAAGGAATTGAAAGTACCTTCAAGTAACCTTACCACGGCTTTTGCTGGTAAATTGGCAGGTGTAATTTCTTATCAAAAGGGTGGTGATCCAGGAGCTGAAAACAATATCGACTTCTTTGTGCGTGGTGTGTCTACCATGGGTGCCTCAAGTAGTCCATTAATATTGATTGACGGAATTGAAAGTACTACAACAGATTTATCGCGCTTGCAACCTGATGATATTGCTACTTTCTCTATTATGAAAGATGCTACTTCTACTGCACTTTATGGTGCTCGTGGTGCCAATGGTGTAATGTTGGTTACTACCAAAGAAGGTAAAGAAGGAAAAGCTAAACTTTCGGTTCGTATTGAAAACACAACTTCAATGCCAACTAGTACTGTTAAGTTTGCCGACCCAGTAACTTACATGCAGATGAATAATGAAGCGACTACAACTCGTGGATTACAGGAAATTTATTATCCTGAAAAAATCGAAAATACGATTGCAGGAACCAACCAATATTATTATCCTGCTGTTGATTGGCAAGATATGTTGTTTAAAAAATCAACAAGCAATCAACGTATCAACTTCAATATTTCGGGTGGTAGCAAAGTAGCTCGTTATTATGTAGGATGTACATATAATGTTGATAATGGGGTTTTGAAAGTAAACGGTACGAACAACTTCAATAACAATATCAAGTTAAATACTTACCAACTTCGTTCCAATGTAAATGTGAATATCACTAAAACCACAGAAGTAATTCTTCGTTTAGGAATTACAATGGACAATTACCAAGGACCATTGGATGGTGGTACTGGTTTGTATCGAAAAGTGGTTATGTCAAGTCCTGTTGATTTCCCAGCTTATTATCCAAAAACAGATGATTTATCGTATATTCACCACGTAATGTTTGGTAACAGAGATTATAATGGTGGTTTTATGTTGAATCCGTATGCCGACATGGTAAAAGGTTATAAAGCAACCTCTAAATCAACAGTTGTTTCAACTTTTGAATTGAAACAAGATTTGAACGGTTTAACCAAAGGACTTACTGCACGTGGTATGTTTACCACCAACAGATATGCTACAAGCGGTGCAAGTCGTGAATACATACCATATTATTATAATATATCTCCTGCTGATTACAATCCAGTACTTAATACTTACAAGGCTACCAATTTGAATCCATTGACAGCACGAGAGTATCTTTCGTACTCACAAGATGTTCCGTTTGTTACAACTACCACTTATTTTGAAGGCGCTATGAACTATGATAGAACTTTTGGAAAACATGGAGTAAACGGATTGTTGGTAGGTTATTTACGTAATTACGAAAGAACAGCTACAAGTAGCGATGCTGATCCATTGATTTCTACTTTACCAACACGTAATATGGGGCTTTCTGGTCGTTTGGCTTATAACTACGATACACGTTATTTTATAGAAGCTAACTTTGGCTATAATGGTTCTGAACGTTTTGCTGCTAGTCACCGTTTTGGATTTTTCCCATCTGTTGGTGGTGGTTGGTTAATTTCAAACGAAAAATTCTGGCAAGATTACTTTATTAGTGCAATTTCAAAATTAAAATTAAAAGCTACTTATGGTAAAGTAGGTAATGATAATTTGAGTAATGATCCTGCTGATAGATATTTTTACCTTTCACAAGTATCATTGGCTAATTCAAGTTACGGTTATACTTTTGGACAAAACAGAAATACTTCTATGGCTGGTGTTTCTATCAACCGTTATGCTAATGAAGATATTTCTTGGGAATTGTCAACCAAAACTAATTATGGTTTTGAACTAGAATTATTCCGTGCTTTAGAATTGCAAGTTGATTATTTTACCGATAATCGTACCAACGTATTAATGACTCGTTCAAATGTTCCATCAACTCTCGGTCTTATCGATTATTCAAAAGTAAGAGCAAATACTGGTGCTATCGAAAGTCATGGGGTAGATTTATCTTTGGATTACAAGAAAAATTTCAAAGGTGGATTTTGGGTAACTTCTCACAATACATTTACTTTTGCTACCAACAAAATCACAAAAAAGGATGAGCCTAATTATAGCGCAACACCTTGGTTGTCGAATATCGGTAATAACTATAATCAAAGTTATGGATATGTAGCAGAGCGTCTTTTTGTAGATGAACAAGATATTGTTAACTCGCCAGACCAAAGAAGTTCTTTTGGAACTGTACAAGCTGGTGATATCAAATACAAAGATATTAACAAAGACGGTAAAATTGACGGTTACGATAGAGTGCCAATTGGTAATCCTACAGTTCCCGAAATTACTTACGGTTTTGGTATTTCTACTGGTTACAAAGGTTTTGACTTTTCTGTTTTCTTCCAAGGATCAGCAAACAGAGCTTTCTGGATTAATCCTACAACAACTTCACCATTCGTAAATACCTCTAGTTCTAGTGGTGCTTCAATAAGTGGTGCTTACAATCAATTATTGCAAGTTTATGCCGATGATCACTGGACAGAAGCTAACCGTAATCCTTATGCTTTGTGGCCACGTCTTTCAACTACTTTGATTTCTAATAACGTGCAAAACAGTACTTGGTTTATGCGTGATGGTAGTTTTATGCGTCTAAAAAATGTTGAGTTTGGATATTCTTTCCCTGTAAAGAAACTAAGAATAATTGGAATGGAAAGTGCACGTATTTACTATAGTGGAACGAACCTTTTGACATTTAGTAAATTCAAATTATGGGATCCAGAAATGGGTGGAAACGGATTGGCTTACCCAATTCAGAAAACTCATAATATTGGTTTAACAGTGTCGTTTTAATCAAATAAAATAATGAAAGATATGAAAAAAATTAAATATATATTGATTGTAGCTCTAATGCTACCAATAATTAATGCTTGTAATTATCTGGACGTTGTGCCTGATAATATAGCTACTATTGATAACGTTTTTCGTGATAGAAATTCTGCCGAAAGTTATCTATACACTTGCTACTCGTTTATGCCAGCACATAACAATACTCAGGCAAATCCAGGTAATATGTTGTCTGATGAGTTTGCCAATAATAAATTAAATTGGGCTACAAATAGAACAATAACAGAAACTGGTAACAATGCTTCTAATCCAATGATAAACTATTGGGATGGAAGTAAAAGTATGTTTACTGGTATCAGATGTTGCAATTTGTTTTTGGAGCAAATTGATAATATTCCAGATATTTCGGCAGAAGAAGCGTTGCGTTGGAAAGCCGAAGCCAATTTTTTGAAAGCCTATTATCATTGGTATTTGTTTAGTCTTTACGGTCCAATTCCAATTATTGATAATAATTTATCTATCAATGCAAGCGCCGATGATATGAAAGTATATCGCGAGCCAGTTGATAAGGTAGTTGATTATATTGTGGCTACAATTGATGCTGCTTTGCCCGATCTACCGTCTGATTTGACAGGCAAGGAATTGACTGAAATAGGACGAATAACGCGTCCAGCGGCAATGGCAATTAAAGCGCGCGTTTTAGTAACTGCAGCAAGCCCTTTGTTCAATGGAAATGCCGATTACAATACATTTAAAGATAACAGAGGACTTAATTTGTTTCCAACAGGTGATGCTAAAATTGAGAAATGGCAACGTGCTGCCACGGCTTGTAAAGAAGCTATCGACGCATGTGAAGCTTCAGGTTTAGGATTGTATCATTTTGGAGGAGTACCATATAGTGCACCTGCAGGTCTTAAAATTAACGACTCTATCAGATATGAAATTCAACCAGCAATGATTTTTGGTGAGATTACTGCCAATAATGAGGCTATTTGGTTACAAACTAATGTTACAGCTGGTCAATCGACAAATATTCCTCAAGCATTGTTTACAGGTATCGTAAGTTCAACAACTTTATATGGTGCAAGTAATGCATACCCATGGGAATCGCCTTCGCTTAATTCAGCTGAGTTATTCTACTCAAAAGATGGTGTGCCTATCGACGAAGATAGTGCTTGGGTAAACAATGGTTGGTTCAACGACCGTTTTAAAGTAGATCCAAATTACTTGACAAGACAAGACCATAGATTTTATATCAAACAAGGTTATCAAACTGCAATTTTTCACTTGAACAGAGAAAGCCGTTATTATGGTTCATTAGGTTTTGATGGTGCCAATTGGTTTGGATTTGGTGTTACAGATGTAAATAATCAGTATTTTGTGAAAGATTTTAATGGTTCATATACAAACCCATTGTCTGGATTTTATAACAGAAAATTTGTGCCATACAAAACAGTTATGGATGCAAAAACGCCTGGTAGTATTCAAAACGGTATTACTTATTGGTCAAATTCTTTCCCAATAATGCGTATGGCCGATTTGTATTTATTGTATGCCGAAGCTTTGAATGAAGTTGACCCAAGTACAA
Organism: uncultured Bacteroidales bacterium; assembly: GCA_903911085.1. Lineage (GTDB taxonomy): Bacteria > Bacteroidota > Bacteroidia > Bacteroidales > Paludibacteraceae > Paludibacter. The sequence continues at coordinate 24,579 of CAIWCC010000186.1, forward strand.
CAAATCCAGATATTCTTAAATATGTTGATATGGTTCGCGAAAGAGCTAATCTAAAAGGCGTTGCTTATAGCTGGAATACTTTTGCATTACCAATTTACAAAAACAAATATGCTAATCAAGCAGGTATGCGTCAAATTATTCAACGCGAACGTATGATTGAATTGGCTTTCGAGGGTCAAGGTGGTTTCGACCGTCGTCGTTGGAAAATGATGGATAAATTGCTTGCTAAGGGTACAATTAGAGGTTTTGCAACTGTGAAAAATGAAACTTTAGAATCATATCTAACTCCAGATGTACTTTGGGCAACAGATTTTAAATTTAGAGATTATTTTTGGCCTATCAAAACTAGTAACTTGCAAGTTAATACTAATCTAGTTCAAAATCCAGGATGGTAATTATTTAAAGAATTAATTTAACGTGGCGTGTTTTGAGTATTATTCAAATTTCTTCAAAAACGGCACTTAATCAAAATACAATAAAAATATGAAAAAAATAATTTTAATGCTGATTTCGGTCTTAGCAATGGGTATGTACTCATGCAAAGAGGATATTATTGGGCAATACCCAGTGGAATTTACACCACCTGGAGTTGTGTCGGATGTAACATACGATACTTTGCCAGGTGCTGTATTGCTATCATACAAACTTCCAATTGACAAGGATTTAATGTACGTAAAAGCTACTTACACTTTGGATAATGGAACAAAAATGGAGGCTGCTGCTTCTGCTTTTACCAATAAATTATTAATTGATGGGTTTGGAAAAGGCGATAGCGTTAGAACAGTAACTTTGGTTGCTGTGGACTTAAATCAAAATGTTTCGGCACCTATTGAAGTTAAAGTAGTTCCTAAAGAATCTCCAATTTATGACGTATTTAGATCAATTAAAGCAGGAGTAGATTTTGGTGGAATATATTTGAAATGGAAAAATCCATTAAAAGCCAAAGTGATTGTAATTGCTACCACACCTGATGCAGCAGGAAAACCTGTAGTTACGCTTGGTGGAAAATTCTATTCTTTTGCCGATTCTGCTACTGTTAATGTGAGAGGTTATGATACTATACCACGTAATTTTTATATTCAAATTGCTGACAGATGGGGTAATAAAACAGCCATTGATACTTTGAAAGAGGTAAAACCATTGTATGAAATCGAAATTCCAAAAATCAATTTCAGAAAATGGAACCCAACAGATATACCTTACCAAGAATATAATGGATCATTTGGAATTAGTGTAACTTGGGATGGTAAATGGGGTGCACTTTTTGGTAATCAATGTTACAGTACTGCTAGTGGTGGTAATACAACTTCAAGTGTCACTTATGATTTGAATTACTTGGCTCAAACAACAGGAAAAGGTTTAGTTATTCCAAGTCGTATGAAAATTTACGCACGTTCTGGTTATGGTTTCTCAGCTATTCCAAAGAATATAAGAGTTTGGGGTTCTACAAGTGCAAGTGTACTCACTACTAATACTGAAGGTCCTGATGCTTGGGTGCTTTTAAGCCCACCCGAAGGTTTCCTAATTGCACCTCTATCTGGAGCAAGTGGTTTAACTCCAACTGCCGCCGATAAAAAAGCAATTGAAGAAGATGGAATTGATTTAATTTTTGGACCAGGAAAGCAACCTATTAGATACGTTCGTATTGAAAGTGTTTCAATGTGGAATACTGCGGCATCAATTAAGTCGTTCACTTATGCCGAAATTACTTGGTTTGGAAAAGTTCAATAGTATTATTTTAAAATATATGAAAATGAAAAATATTAAATATGTAATAATAGTCCTATTGGCTTTTGTAGGACTTGTTGGATGTACCGACAATAATGCACTTCACGACCAATATTTGGCAAATGGTGAAGATATGTTGATTGGAAAATTGGATACCATCAGATTTTATGGTGGCGATCAAAGGGGTAGATTGGTTATTTGGGCTGGCGATTTTAGAGCTACCAAATTTTCTATATCTCGCAACGATACTGTGTTGAAAAAGTTCGACTTAAGTGCAACCAATAGAAAGGATTCTATGGTGTTCTTTTTTAATAACTTATTGGAAGGTACCAATGTTTTGCAATTCCTTACATGGAATGCCGACAGTACAGTACATTCAATTGCGATTAGCAAAACTGTAACCACTTGGGGTAATAAATACCGTTCGTTTTTGACTTATAGAAATATATTGTCATCGAAATTTAATTTGTTGACCAAGGCTTATACGCTAACTTGGACTGCTAATAATGCAGTAGAACCAATGTTTGGTAAATTTGCAATTGGACACGAGATTACTTATGTAAATACCGATCTTGAAACAAAATTCATTCGTGATATTTATACAAATTTATCGTCGCCAACTATTACTACTCCATTATTAAAATTCCCTACTACTGGAGGTTCGTATTCTTATAGAATGTTGTATTTACCAGATGCTTCTTGTATTGATACATTTAGAACTGCGTATAAAACAATTACTCCTTAATAATTATCAAATTGCTATTTTAAGGAAGATTTATTTTTTATCTGAGACCTCAATATTATTTTTCTAATGTTGAGGTCTCATTTTTTTTATTCAGACATTGTTAAATACATATTTTTATAATTGAATTAAAATATTTGCTTATAAATTCAATAAATGGTATAAATTTGTTCCAAATCGACCATTATAAGTAACATTTATATTGTTATCTAACATAAGATTATATTATCTTTGTCATCCCAAATGACGTTTTTAAAATGAATTAAGTTATGGACAAAATAGGATGTCGTATGAATAAAAAAGAATAGAACACGGATTTGACGGATTAAGCGGATAAATACGGATAATATTTTAACGGATTGAGAACTGATTTAAGTCATGTAAACATGACTGATAATACCTAAACAATTGAAAATCATTCCGATTTATCGGAATTAAAATCCGTTTTTTTATCCGCTTAATCAGCGTTTATCCGCGTTCCATTCATTTTCTTTTTAATACAATAAATACGACATTATTTACTTCCACTTACTTAATTCACATTTCCAATAAATTATTCTTACAACTTGGCTATTAAGAATTCTATGGTTGATAATTTCAAAAAAAATAACTGCGTCTGTAATTTTCATTGTTTATAATATCAACAAAGCAGCAAACAATCTTTAATAATTATATTTATAATTTTTCACTCATGACAAATCACTTTCGTTTTTTATCGAGAAAGCTATTTTTATTAGTTTTTGTAATTCAAGTAGTGTTCAGTAATTTATCTGCCCAGCAGTATAAACTATGGTACGACAAACCCGCACAACGTTGGACCGAAGCATTGCCTATTGGTAACGGTCGACTTGGTGCAATGATTTACGGTGGCACCGAAAAAGAAACCATTCAGTTCAACGAAGAAACCGTTTGGTCGGGTCAGCCGCACGATTATGCACACAAAGGTGCTTATCAGTTTCTGGATTCTATTCGCAACCTGCTTTGGGCAGGTAAGCAGAAAGAGGCTCATAGCCTTGGTGACAAGGAATTTATGTCTCAACCGCTTGGCCAACAATGCTACCAACCATTTGGAGATGTGCTGTTGAATTTTCCTGGACATGCTACTGCTACCAATTTTTATCGCGATTTAACCTTGAGCAATGCCTTATCATCTGTTAGCTACGAAGTTGCTGGTGTGAAATACAAACGTGAAGTTTTTGCATCTTTTCCCGACCAAGCAATTTTTATCAAAATTACAGCAGATAAGCCCAAATCGTTGAGTTTTTCAGTTTCAATGGCTTGTCCACACAAACAGAATACGATTACTGCAAATGGTAATCAATTGGTTTTGAAAGGAAAATCTAATAATTACTATAGCACTAGTTATCCCGAAAGTAAAATTACTTTCGAGTCCCGACTGCTGGTTCAGAACGAGGGTGGAAAACTTACTATTAATCAAAATTCAATTAACGTTGAACAAGCTACTAGCGTAGTGTTGAAATTAGTGGCGGCTACCAATTTTGTGAATTATAAAGATATAAGTGCCAATCCTTCTGCTCGTTGCGATGCATATCAACAAAAGGTTACTGGTGAAAATTACGAAATTGCACGCGCTAAACATATTGCCGATTATCAAAAACTTTATAATCGTACCACCATCGATTTGGGCAAAAGCGAACTATCGAACCGTCCCACCAATATACGTTTGAATACCTACAAAGACGATAAAGACCCTAATTTGGTGTCGATTCTTTATCAGTACGGTCGCTATTTGCTTATTTCTTCTTCACGCCCCGGAACTCAACCAGCCAATTTACAAGGAATTTGGAATGATAAACTTTTTCCACCTTGGGATAGCAAATATACAACCAACATCAATACCGAGATGAATTATTGGTTGGCCGAAATGACCAATCTGTCGGAATGTACGCAACCACTTTTCGAAATGCTAAAAGACTTGTCGGTTACTGGACAAAATGTGGCGAAAGAGCATTACAACCAAAAAGGATGGGTTCTTCATCACAATACCGATATCTGGCGGGGAGCTGCACCTATAAATGCGTCTAATCATGGTATTTGGATGGGTGGTAGCGGTTGGTTATGCGAACATCTATGGTGGCATTACGAATATACCGGCGACAAGAAATTCCTGAGCCAAACGGCTTATCCTGTTATGAAAGGTGCTGCTGAATTTTACGCTGGTTTTTTGGTTCCCGACCCAAAACACCCTGAGTGGTTGGTAAGCGGACCAAGCAACAGCCCTGAAAATGGCGGGTTGGTAATGGGGCCAACCATGGATCATCAGATTATTCGTAATCTTTTTGCCAATACCATTGATGCGGCAAAAATACTTGGAGTGGATACAAAATTTAGTTCCATGTTGAAGGAAAAAATGGCTAAAATTGCACCCAATCAGATTGGAAAATACGGACAACTTCAGGAATGGGTGGAAGACAAAGACGATCCGAAAAGTCAGCACCGCCATGTTTCGCATTTATGGGGATTGCATCCGGGCAACGAAATTTCGCCACTCACTACTCCCGAATTGGCAGAGGCTTGCCGTGTTACATTAAAACACCGTGGCGACGAAGGTACAGGTTGGTCGCGTGCATGGAAAATCAACTTTTGGGCACGTTTGCTCGATGGCGATCATGCATACTTGATTCTTAATAACCTTATTCTGCCATCTCTTACACCAGATGCCGTAAATATGAATGAAGGTGGTGGACTTTATCCAAACTTGTTTGATGCGCATCCACCTTTCCAAATTGATGGTAATTTCGGCGCAACTTCGGGCATTACCGAAATGTTGCTTCAAACACATTTACGCGACAAAAACGGCGATTATTTCCTCGATATTTTGCCTGCATTACCAACAAAACTTGCCGATGGTAAAGTTACAGGCTTAATTGCTCGTGGTGGTTTTGGTGTAAGTATTGAATGGAAAAATGGTTCGTTGGTTGCTTTACAAGTTGTTTCAAAAAATGGAAATAAGTTGAATGTGAGATACAAAGGAAAAGTTGTAACTCAGAAAACAGAAAAAGCTAAAGTGTATAAATTTACATCGGTAAACTTTAAATAAAATTCAAATTGAATACAAATTTTATAAATCAAAAACAGATTATGAAGTCTCTTATTGCCTCTTCGGGGGCTAAGGGGCTTCTGTTTATTTTAGTACTGCTTCTGCCTTTCAACGCATTTTCTCAAACAGTTAATAAAATCGACTGGCCAAATTTCATGCAGCAGCACGATCTTATTTTTGAAGAATTGCCGTTGCAATGGAACGAAGGCGCTTTTGTGGGCAACGGACAAGTGGGAATGATGATGTATGCCACTATGAAAGACAACCGTATCGATTTTCATATTGGTCGACAGGATGTGACTGACCACCGCAAATCGCCAGACAGAAAAACATCCTTGGGTGTGCCGGGTGCTTCGGTGTTGTTCGATTTTCCAAGGTTGGATATTGGTCGCATGGCGTTACGTCCGGTTGGAAAAATCCTTTCTGGTTCACTTCGTCAGGACTTGTGGAATGCCGAAATCCGCGGAACTATTGTTACCGATTTAGGCACAATAACCCTCAGAGCCTATACGCCTTACGACAGAATGGTGAACGTAATTGAGTTGACTTCCACCGAAAAAAAAGATGGCAAACAAGTAAATTATGCATGGGAGTTTCGTCCGGGAAATCCGGCTTCGCCACGCATTCAGGTTTTTCCAACGAGCGATAAAACCTATGTAACCAATCCACAACCAGTATTGGGAACAGATAAAAACATTCACAGTTGTGTGCAATCATTATTGGCGGGGGGCGATTATGCAACCGTTTGGACAGAAAAGAAAACCGGAAAAACACAATCTACACTCTTTATTTCTACTGCCAACGAAGTTCCAGCTGCAAATAAATCGCTTGCTGTAGCAACAAAATCGGTGGTTGATGCATCCAAAACATCAACGCCTAAATTGCTAAAACCGCATCGCGATTGGTGGCATGCCTTTTATCAAAAATCTTTTCTGAGTATTCCCGACGGGCAAATGGAATCGTTTTACTGGATTCAGATGTACAAAATGGCTTCTTGTTCACGTCCCGATGGTCCGGCATTGGATTTATTCGGTCCGTTTTTTCGCATTAGTCAATGGCCGGGTTTGTGGTGGAACCTCAACATTCAACTTACTTACTGGAATGTGCTGCAAAGTAATCATTTGGAGCAAGGCGAAAATCTGATAACGCTGGTTGACGGGCAATTTGAATCGCTTTTAACTAAATTCGATAGTCAGAAGCTGGGCGATTTTACATGGACAATGCACAACTATTGGTTGCAACTCCGGTATGCTGGCAATTGGAAAACCGTAAATGATAAATGGCTTCCAAAAGCTATGCAGATTGCCAAACTGTACGAAAAACGGTTGACCAAAAATGCTGCCGGACAACTGGAAATGCAAGCCATGGAGTCGCCAGAATATGAAGGCTTTAAGATCTACAAAAATTCCAACTACAATATGGCTTTGTACCGCTGGCTGCTGGGTGCAATGATAGAATGTGCCGACAAAAATAATGTTAGCATGACCGAAACAGCCCAATGGAAACAAACGCTGAAAGATTTGATTCCGCTTTCGACCAACGAAAACGGTTTGATGATTGGCAGTGAGCAAGCGTTGGACAAATCGCATCGTCATTATTCACATTTAATGAGTTTGTACCCCTTGTTTGTTTTGAACCCAGATGATGAAAAAGACAGGCTGCTAGTGGATAAATCTGTTGTGCATTGGCACAAAATTGATGGTGGCAAAGAGCTTGCAGGTTACTCCTATACCGGTGCCGCATCACTTTATAATGCGTTGGGCAGAGGCAACGATGCTGAGAGTATTCTCCATCATTTTCTGAATGGAAATATTGGTATTAGCGTGTTGCTTTCCAATACTTTTTATGTAGAATCCAATGGGTCGAATCCGGTAATTGAAACGCCGCTAAGTGCTGCCAATGCCATTTCGGAAATGTTGTTGCAAAGCTGGGGCGGTAAAATCCGCATTTTCCCCGCTATGCCCGACAAATGGAAGGAAGCATCGTTCGAAGATTTGCGTACGCAGGGTGCATTTTTGGTAAGTGCCAACCGAAGAAATGGCGCTACGCAATGGGTTTCCGTAAAAAGTCTGGCTGGCGAACCATGCGTAGTGAAAATTCCAGGTTGGGCAAAAGCCGTTCAGTACAACAAAGGCCGAAAAATTAGCATTTCAGCTTTGCCAAACAACGAATTTGCGCTGGATTTGAAAGCCAACGAAGAAGTGTTATTATTCCCCAACGAAAACACTCAACCGGCAGTTGTGGAGCCAATAATTCATAGTGCCGAAACACAAAACCTGTACGGATTGCGCAAAGGCAAGCACCTCAAATGGGATCAATCGTGGAAACTGCCCGAATATGTTATAGAGAAAAAATAATATCCGCGCTGTTTTTTTTGCAGTAAATGGATTATTATGAAGCGCAAAATATCTAATCAGATCTATTTCAGATAAGATTTTATAATCGAATAATACCAACAGTACATATAAAATGACTTTGAGTCACTTTTATGTACAGTTGGTATTAATAATATTATTTCATTTTTTTAAAATTAATAGTTACAATTCTAAAAATTAACCTTATCTTTGACCCGTTTTAGAATAAAAACAACATCGCTCATCACTTTCAATTCCTGAAACTCCCGTTTTCAGACGGTTTAAATGGGGTTTAGACAAAAAAAACAGCGTCTCCTGCTTGTGAAAGTAGCAATTAGCCCTCGGCGAAGCATTCTCCATGAGGAGAAAGTACTTTTTTGCCCTCGGCAGAACAATCTCCATGATGAGAAAGTACTTTTTTGCCCTCGGTGGAACAATCTCCATGAGGAGAAAGTACTTTTTAGCCCTCGGCGGAACAATCTCCATGATGAGACGGCATTTTTTTTCAATTCTCCCTCTCATTTGCAAACGAGGAGTTAATGGTGAAGCGTTTGTAACGCAATGATTATACTAAAAAGCAAATTCAAAACGTAGGGGAGAAAGAAATAAATCCCAACAACGAAGTAGCATTATTTGTACATTTAAAGAATATATCCGGTGGGACGGGTGAGACAATGTAACGGAAGGGAGATAAAATTTATGGCAATGGCAATTAAAAAAGGAAAATTTGTTGTTAAGAAGTATTTTTCTTTAAGCAAGAGTCAAATCTTTTGGTTAATATTTTCGGTATTGTTTATTTGGTATATAATTATTAGGCCTGATTATAACATCAGTAGACTTCGAGATGACGGAAAAGAAGTAAAAGGCTGGATTTACAGAAAATCAGGAGTTGGATCAAAGGGTACAATTCGATGCTTTTATAATTTTGAAGTTAAAGGTAAGGATTATGAAGGATTTTATGATAATAATAAATTGAGTCAAGGAGATAGCCTTGAAATTATTTATTATACAAAAGATCCAAGTTTAAATCAAGCAAAGCAATTTGTATTAGACTATTAAAAAAATGAAAGATCCTCAACCCCTGTTCAGCATAGCGTAGTTCAGTCGTCTTTTTGGTTCGGCGTCTTTCGCTATGTCGGGTGGGAAGGAAAGCTCCACTTTCCTTATTCAAATATAATATGGAAAGCAAAGCTTTCCTTCTAGCTGCGACGTAGGCAAAGAGCCATACGCCGAACTTTAACTACGCAGGATTACGCTACGGGGAACGAGGAATCAAACGACATAAAATCAATTAAAAGACACACAGTAACGGCTAAAAAGCAAAAACACTAAGACATTAACAATTGTGAAGAAGAAATTAATAATTGGAATATCATTAACCGTAATAATTATAACAACAATGGGATTTTTCGACTTATTTGCTACAAAACAGAATTCAGACAAAAAGTATGTAACTGAAGAAGCGTACAAGAAAAACAAAGAAAATCAATTAAACATGACACCTAAAACTCTTAAACAGCTTAGAGATTTAGGAGTAACCGAATCAAAAGAATTGAAACTTGAGTACTTTTTTTACACTAACTCTGTTGACAAAGCCAAGAAACTTGCTGATGAAATTCAAAAAGAGAATTATAAAGTTGAATATGGTAAATCAGCAGGAGATAAGAAACTTTTTGTTATAACTGGTTGGACAACTAAAATGATTATGTCTGACACCGTAGTAATTGATTGGACTAATAAAATGTGTGACTTGGGTTATGAATTTGACTGTGATTTTGACGGTTGGGGGACAGAACCTGACCAAGAATGAAATAAAAAACCACCCTTGTTCGGCATAGCGTAGTTCAGTCGTCTTTTTGTTCGGAATAGCGTCTTTCGCTATGTCGGGTGGGAAGAAAAGCTCCGCTTTCCATATTCAAATATAATATGGAAAGCAAAACTTTCCTTCTAGCTGCGACGTAGGCTGGAGCCATACGACGCCGAACTTAAACTACGCAGGATTTCGCTACGGGGAACGAGGGTTGCTCATATTTTGGTGTTAGCAGCAAGCCAAAAAAAAGAAAGAAGAAACGAATTCCATAAAATCAGCCGAAATTAAAAATACAGCATCTTGACTTTAGATCAATATATCAACAACATTAACCAACGTTACAAACTTGGAAATGCTATCAAACAAAACTATCTTAACGACTTACAGAAAGTATTGTTCCCAAAATAGAAAATAAATGAAACGTAAACCAATATACAAATTAATAGTTTCTGGAGTTATTATAATATTGATTATACTTATTCAAATAAATGGTACGAAGAATGATGTATATGTCAGAAAACATGGCTTATTGACCAAAGCTAAAGTTGAAAATATATATGGAAGAACTTCAACAGTACAAGTAAGTATTAATGATAAAATATACTCTGGAAGTGCTGGCTTTAGGGGGAATGTAGGTGATAGCATAAAAGTTTATTATCTTCCGGACTATTCAAATGTTATTCTAGAGGATGAGAGAGTTTCTTATTTTCAATTTATATTTATGGCCTGGTACTTCCTGATTGCAGTAGGTGTCGCATTACTTGGTTGGGGCATTGTCGGCGTTAAAGTGAAAATTAAACAACCACAGATTAAAACTACTAAGCGTGACAGACGTAGAGAATTTAATAGAAATGGGAATTGAGTCTCAGTTCGACGTAGCGTAGTTTAGTCGTCTTTTAGTTCGGCATAGCGCCTTGTCCACGTGGATATATTGATTAGTTGAGCAAAGTTTGGCACTGTTGGGTGGGATTTATTTCTAATCCCACCCTATGTACTATGAGGAATTGCATTCCGATAAACAAAAGTTTTTTAAGAACGGATTAAAAATCTAAGAATACAAGAGTTGGGATTAGAAATAATTAGCTCCGAATACCGAGTCGCTGACAAATAGTTCCCAACAACGAAGTAGCATTATTTGTACATTTTAAGAATATATCCGGGGGGACGAGGGACAACTTATTAGCATTTGATTATAATATACAAAACAAGAAAAACAATATGAAGAACAAATCAACTTTACTTGTACTTGCATTATTGACATTTGGACTATGTCAACAACTTACATCACAAACTTTAAATGGATATTGGAGTTTCATCTGTTATTCAGACATTATAACTGGAAAACAAGATTGTATGAATATAAAAAACGAATCAGAAACAGTTTCACTCGAATTTAAAGACAATGGAAAAATTGGGAAAATGTCTGGTCATACATATGTAAACATTGTTGATGGCGATTATACCATTAGTGAGAATAATAAAATTAAAGTCAAAAACTTTGGTGGGACAAAAGTAGGTGAATTGTATTTTAAATATGATTTTTGGCATACAATTAGTCAATCAAGCTCATTTAAATTTAATGGTGACACTTTGGTTATATTGTATGACAATGACACAAAAGCAATGAAATTTATACAACTTACAAAAAAGAAATAAAACAGAATTTCTTGATTGACATAAGCATAGATTCTGAAAAGAAAAGTCCTTGTCCTCTGTTCGGCATAGCGTAGTTCAGTCGTCTTTTTGGTTCGGCGTCTTTCGCTATGTCGGATGGGTAGCAAGGCTCTGCCTTGCATATTCAAATATAATATGGAAAGTAAAGCTTTCCTTCTAGCTGCGACGTAGGTTGGTGCCATACGCCGAACTTTAACTACGCAGGATTACGCTACTGGGAACAGAGATAGTTACCAAAAATAGCGTCACATACTTGTGAAAGTATCATTTAGCCCTCGGCGAAGCTTTCACATGTGTGTGAAAGTATTTCTGAGCACTCAGCGAACCAATCACAAGGGTGTGATTGTACTTTTTTGCCCTCGGCGGAACAATCACAACAGTGTGAAAGTACTTTTTACCCCTCGGCGGAACATTCACATACGTGTGACGGTGTTTTTGCCATATCGATTCACACTCCCACTCGTTTCCAACGATGGGTTAATGATGAAGCGTTTGTAACGCAATATTTATACTAAAAAACAAATTCAAACGAAGGGGAGAAAGAAAAAATAAAAATCTGAATGAAAACTTTTACATTGACATTTATTATTGTTTTTGTTTTTTGCAGTTGCAACAAGACGAATATACTTAGAGAAAACAACATTATTGTGTTTAAAAACTTCTTAGTCTCGGATAAAATACCATATGACTTATCGAATTCATTTGAAACAATACTGCTTGACACAATTAATGCAGGTCTTTTTTCAAAAGGGAATATTTACAAGCAATTGGAACCGAAAATTGCTAGTTTCTTAATTTCTGAGTACTTAAGGAGTTCGACCGAATTCTACAAAATCACCTCTGGTGCCGATGCAAAGTATATTATAAGAGATTCTTCCAAAGTAAAATACATAGCATATTCCTTAGGTAAGATAATTATACACGATAAAATTAATGGGTATTTGGTATTGCTGAAACAAGATCACTTCTCAAATAGTGAAGACGACTATTATAATGCTGTATTATATAATGTAATGGATAATAAAATCCAATCAATAGTCAACTTATTTGAGGGAACATCTAAACCAGACAATAGATATTTAACAGAACATAAAAAGGGATTATTTAGTACTTTGAACTCCTTTTATGGCCCGGCAGATATGACCTATGAAGTTAATTGGCTCAATATTAGAAGCTGGTACGAGTTAAAATTAAAATTAGGTCTGGAGTCCTATCAGAAACACACGATTTTTTACACAAATTATTATATTGATGAAATTGGATTTGTGCGTTTTACATTTTTAAATGGATATGGACAGCCTGAAATAGTTGAAAAAGAAAAAAAAAGAATTTCAAAACTATGATTAAATGACAGAATAATAAACTTAGAAATATAGACAAATCACACTCCCCTTCGTTTGCAACTCAGGGTTAATGTTGAAGCGTTTGTAACGCAATATTTATACTAAAAAAACAAATTCAAACGAAGTGATTTAATGCTTTGTTGTAAACAAATAACCATTTACTCCTCGTTTGGAAACGAGGAGGAGAAGGAGGAGAAGAAATCAAGAAAACGAATTGCGAGTAACACTTTAATTCGTGCTTTTACACAATACTTTTATAAAACTAAAAAAAATAAATTATTCATCTTTTAAAATTAACACAAATGAAATTACAATTAAAATGTTTGTTTATCCTCGTTTTATTTTGCTGTTCATCTATCATGTACAGTGCTAAACCAGTTCCTAATAACCTTTACAATAAGAGTGTTGTAAATGAAAAAGGGGAAAGAATTAATTATACAAGGTCTGAGCTTGAGAGTCAAAAAGTGGTAAGCAAAGCTCCACAAATCAAGCAATCTGCTCCAAGTAATATTTCTTCAATATCAAAAACTCCTTTCACTGGCAAAATTGACAACCTATGCTCTATTATGGGTACATCGATAGGTAGAAATTCGATGCATTCATTGGATATAGATAAAGATGGAAGTGTTGAATTGATTTGTACTGCTAGCAATCAAGGCTTTGGTGCTGGAAATTTTTGGTATATAATGAAATACGACTCGAATGATAAAGTTTGGAATAATACTTGGGCGAGTGTTCAGTACTCTGTAAGTATAAGTTGCCTTGAGATTGCAGATTACAACAATGATGGCATGAATGAAATTCTTTTGGGTTTATCAAATGGAACAATCGAAATATATAATGGTGTAACAAAAGAATTAATTAAAAGTGCAAGTTGTGCAACAGAAGGAATTAACTCTATTGTTTATGCCGATGCCGATAATGATGCGGTGAATGATATTGTAATTTCTTGTTCATCGAAGACTTATATTTTAAATGCTTCAACTTTTGCTGTGAAATTCACTATCGACAAAGGGGCAAATTATGTTAGAGTTGGCGTGTTGGATAATACAAATAAAAATGAAATTGTTCTTTCTACGGGATATGTTTACAAATTAATAGGAACAACTTTGACTACAGAATGGAATTACAACGCTTCCAATGAAGGGTATTTGGAGTTGTCGGATATTGATAACGACTCAAAAAAGGAGATTGTTTTTGCTCAGTCGTGGAACAGTATTATTGTGTATGATGTTGATAGCAAAACCACAAAATACACAATTAAAACCGACTTGGACATAAATTCATTATGTTTAACTGACGTGAATAAAGATGGTGTTGACGAAATACTTTACGGTGATGGACAATGGGGAAGTGTTTTTTGCTACAACGCAGTGACACTACAAAAAATGTGGTCGGTCAGAAATCCAGAACATGGAGTTTGTGCCATAAATTATGCCGATGTGAACAATGACGGACAAAATGAATTAATTTGGACAGCAGGATGGACATCGACAGGTTCGGATTATTTGTATATTTATGATGTTCCAGGAAATAAATTATTGTGGAGAAGTGATGATATTGTAGGTCCAATGTATGCTGTGGCTTCGGGTGATGTGGATGATGATGGAAAGCAAGAAATAGTTGCAGTATCGTACGAAAGCGAAAGTGGTTATCAGAGTGGTATTTTGTTTATTATAGATGCTGAAACAAATAAATTAAAATGGAAAAGTACCGGAAACTTCATAACGAATTGTTGGACCGGATTATACGACGTGTCTGTGAATGATATTGATAATGATGGAAAAAATGAAATTGTAATTGGTGCTGGATATTTATATACTGGTTCTATTATGATTATTGATGGTAAAAATCATATTATCAAGTCAAATCACACATTCTCAACCGAAAATATAAGTGAGTTTTACTCCCTGACCATTGATGATGTTGATAAAGATGGGAAAAAGGAAATGTTGGCATTGAACGGTTCGAATCTGTATGTGATAAATCCTGTCGACTGGTCAATAAAATGGAATGCAACACTTTCATCATCATACACAAAACCAGTTCTCAGAAGTGTTGATATCAATGGAGATGGAAATAAAGAAATTGTGGTTTGCAAAGGCAACCTTCTGATTGTAAATAGCTCCGATCATAGCGTTTGGACTTCGACAGAATCAAATTATAGTAATTTTGATATTTTTGATTATAATAATGATGGCGTACAAGATATCGTTGCTTCCACTTCTGCAGGACAAATAGTGGTGATTGATGGTAAAACAAAAGCTAAAATTAGTGATTTTACACCCGAAACAACTTCAATAAGTGCCATTAGAGTTTTCAAAAGTAATAACTCAATTTTCTTCGTATACAGTTGTGACGGAAAAATAAATCTTTATCAAAGCAATACTAATTGCAGTGTAAGCAAGTATTTGGGTAGTAATGTGGGAGATATCGAAAGCTTGAAGTTATTTAATAGTCAGACATCATCTACTGAAATATTAATTGGCACTTCAACTTCTGTTTTGAAAATGTATTGGAATGTTATTACCACATCCACAAATAGTCTAACAATTGCTGCCGACGAAAATAGCAAAGCCTCATTAGGTATTACTACATTGAAAAACTGGTCTGCTACATCTGATCAAAATTGGTTGTCAATCAATACCTCAACAGGTACTGGCAACTCAACATTAACTGTTACTGCCACTGCCAATCCAAAAGCTGAAAAGCGAACTGCCAACCTAATTATTACCGAAAATGGAAGTAATACACAGCTTGTTACAGTAACTCAAGATGGAGCAATACCAGTTTTGACGACATCAAAAACATCATTAACAATAGGTGCATTGTCAGATAGTTCAAATTCTTTGAGCATTACCTCCAACCTAAACTGGTCTGCAAGTTGTGATCAAAGTTGGCTGAAATTAGGAGCTACAACCGGTTCAGGAAATGCAGTTTTGAATCTTACAGCAAGTTCAAACCCAACTATTGGAACGAGAACTGCCACAATCACACTTAAAGGAACTGGCATTTTAGCACAAACTATAACAGTAATTCAAGATGCAGGTGCAGCATTTTTGACAACATCAACAAATAGTTTGACTATTGCACAAGCACTTAATAGCTCAAGATCTATAAGTGTTTATTCCAACATAAACTTGACTGCAAGTAGTGACCAAACTTGGTTGAAAGTAAGTCCGACAAGTATTACAAATAATATTGCTACAATGTACACAATGACATTTACTGCTCAAGCTAATCCAACAACAAATACGAGAACGGCAAATGTTACCATATCGGGAGTAGGCGTAACTTCACAAATTGTAACAATAACACAAGAAGGTCAAGTACCTGCAATGATTGTGAGTACCAATACATTAAATATTGGGGCTTATGCTAACAGCATCCAAACTTTGACAATAGCATCAAATATCAACTGGACAGCAAGTAGTAATCAGGATTGGTTGTCGTTAAGCAGCTATTCGGGTACAAATAATGCAACTATAACGCTGACTGCTCAAAACAACCCTACAGTACTAAAACGAACTGCCACAGTTGTGATTTCGGGCAATTCTGTTCAATCACAAACAATTACTGTTACACAGGCTGAAGGTGCAGCTGTATTAGCTGTTTCAATCAATTTTATATCAATCAACGATCAAAATCCGCAAGTAACATTTAATGTTGTTTCAAACACATCTTGGATAGTTTCGTCTAATCAACCTTGGTTGTTGGCAAATAATATAAGTGGAATTGAAAATTCAACAGTTAGTTTTTCTGCTGAAAAAAATACAACTAAAGCAGCAAGAGCAGCATCGTTAATTGTATCGGGCCCAGGTTTTACACCACAAGCCATAACTGTAATTCAAGATGTTACTAATGGAATTGGCCAACTTGAAGAAAATGCAATCAGTCTTTATCCAAACCCAGTAATTGATAACTTGATTGTAAACAACCTAAATAACGAATCAAAAATATATTTTTATAATTTGAATGGTATTTTAATGATTTATAAATTTGCTGAAACAGCAAATGAGAAAATTGATGTCAGCAGTTTACCAAAGGGTGTTTATACAATTAAAATATCTGATAATACCGGAACTAAATTTTCAAAAATCATTAAGATATAATTCAAAATCCCTTCTGTTCAGCCAATCAATTTTCACCTCGCTGGCGCGGATCTGTATGATCGGTACATTGCCTCGTGGATATATTGATTGGCTGAGTAAAGGTGGGTAATGGTGGTTGGGAGCTGGTGGCAGTTCTCTTTGGTAATAATCTTAAAATATTATTTATGAAAGCAATTATATTTAAACTAATTACGAATTTAATTTTAACATCTATATTTCTTTCACTATTTAGTTGCTGCAAATCACTTATTCCAGCTGATGACGAACTCACTTTGAAAAGGGAAAATTACGATGGTAAAGATATAAGAACTGATGGGTATTATTTCCGATTAAATTACACTAAAGAGGAGGGGCATTATGACACATACTTTTTTTATAAAAACGGAATAGTATTATATTCTGGCACTATACCTGAGAGTACGTTAAATAAATTTATTGATTATCTTCAAAATTTTGATAAAAGCAAAAACAATTATAAAAGTAGTTGGGGAGTTTTTTTAATAACTGACTCAATAATTAAATTTGAAAAATGGTATCCTTCCTCTGCTTTTGAACCAACTCCAACTTATATTAGAGAAGGGAAAATACTTAATGATACTACTTTTCAAATCACAAAAACCTATCGTGGTAATGGAAGTGAGCTAAAAGAAGTAGATGAAATCTATCATTTTAAAAAGTTCAGCCCCAAACCTGATAGTACTAATGTGTTTATTAAGTAGTGTTTGGAAATCCTGTTCTCGTGCATTCTTATTATTTTCAGTAAAAGGTATTTCCCCTGTTCGGCATACCGTCTTTCGCTATGTCGGGCTGTTACAATTTAGCCAAAGATTATTACACTTTAGCCGAAGTCTATGATAATTTATCCGAAAGCAATTACATAAAAGTCGGACGTCAATTTACTTTTGACGCTGTCTAATACAATTTAGACCCTTACTGTTTTACTTTATTCTATTGGTACTGCTATTTCCATTGCTGTCTGTTGAATTCTGTGTGTCGCTTTTCCTGTCTTGTTGTACAAATATCCACCAAGTGAATTTCCATTTTTAAATTTCAGTTTCTTCATTATTTCACCCGTGCTATAGAACTCAATCCAGACACCTTCTTTAAGCCCGTTAGAATTCAGCATATTTATGGTATCGTTCTTATATAATTCAAATTTCAATGGTTTATTTGGACAGCCGCATAACGATACCTCATTGTATTGTATGACTGACGGAGCCTTTTTAAACCCAACTAAGGTGTAAATTCGTTTTTGATACGGATTCCAACCATCTATTGAAATACTACTACTTTCAAGCATATGAAGTATTTCTTTTTTCTTTGTTTTTGGATTGTAATATATTGAATCTCTGACCTTCTGGACTTTGTATGCATCATGGAAATTTAATATGTCATTGTGATAACTAAATGAGTCAGTCACTCCCTTTGTAAGATTCTTTATGTTTTGAATATAAAACTGAACAACAAGCGTATCACCTATTATTTTGTTCAAATCATAACAATAACCAGTTTTATTAAAATCTCTAGAATGATCTACTTGTTTTGTTACACTTAATATTCTGTATTTCTGAGAATTCATTGAATTCACAAAAGCCAAGTTAATCAAAAGAATTATGATTCCATTTTTCATTTCTAACTTCTCATTTTCTCAACGTTGATAACTTCTGTAATTTTTTTTCTTTTTTCCTCGGCTTGCTGCTAACATGTATCTATGCGATCTCTAATTGGCTATGCGAACTCGTAGTTCGCATATATCTACTGTAAGAACTACATTTATAATTGTTATTGTATTGATATATAGCTAAATGATTAAATTAATCGTTTTTGTTAAGTATTCGCACATCCAACTTGTTAATAAGTTCATATATGGATGTTTGTTGTTTAATTAATTTGAATGTCAAAGATAAACAGTATTTTTTACATAATCACTATTTTACAAATATATTTTTAATTTATTTAAAGGACATTAAATTGGTCATTACTTATTCCCCGTTTTCGTGGATTTAATGTTGAGCTGAGCAAAGTTTAACACTGTTGGGTGGGAGTACTTGTACAATTAAAGTTTATATCCAAATGCTCTGAAGTTAATGATAATTTTTTCCTTCGGTTTCGTAAACGATTACAATGATTTTTGTCATTTATAATCGGCTAAAATACTGTTTATTGATTAGCAAAGTATTTTTTAACTCACAAAGTACTATTTTTATCCCAAATTTTATGATAGAAATTTGGATTAGTTTGATTGTTTAAAATCGGATAAAAAAGTACTCATTTAAAAAATACAGTGAAATGGAAAAGAAGCAACTTATTTTAGTCATAGCTTGCATTTTAGGTGTTTGCCTTACAAGTTTATCAGCCCAAAACTCCCCTTATGTTCCAGCAGGTTATGTAAAAACCTTTGCCGATGAATTTGATGGTACAACGGTAAATACTAGCAATTGGACTTTCAGACTTGACTCGCGCTGGGATGGAATTAACCTGGAAAAAAATGTACGCTTGGGTGGTGGAAAATTGTATATCGATTTTTTATATGAGCCACGAGGTACTACAACTTACTCTGGTGGTGGAATTATCACAAAACGCAATCTTGGATACGGTTATTACGAAGTTTCTTCTAAAACATTTGGTGCTACAGGTGGTTTACATAGCTCGTTTTGGACAATGGGAGTTAATGGGAACGGAATTGATGCACCAAGATATAATCAAGTGATTGAAATTGATGGTTATGAAGTAAATTCCCTCCCGCCTTGCACACCCTATTCTTGTGTTCATTATTATATTGG
The DNA here is from genome assembly GCA_903911085.1 of uncultured Bacteroidales bacterium. Lineage (GTDB taxonomy): Bacteria > Bacteroidota > Bacteroidia > Bacteroidales > Paludibacteraceae > Paludibacter. The sequence continues at coordinate 44,186 of CAIWCC010000186.1, forward strand.
CAGTCATACTTCACTTGGGGGAGCTGGTAGTACGTTGGTAAATATGTCATCGCAGTATGTTACAAGTGCTTTTGAATATACTCCTACATACATCAAATATTATATCAATGGAACACTTACTCGCACATTAACAGGCCTTAAATACATTGCTGCTCAAAATTTTTGGTTGACAGCTTTGGGCGGGACTCACTTCGAAGCGGTGGACAACACTAAATTGCCTGGTTACTCGGAGTGGGAATATTTTAGGTATTATGCTAAAGAAATGAGCGGTTACAATTGGATATCAAATTATGATTTTGAGTACAACAAAGCACCAAATCAAGTGAATGTTCAGTATCCAGTTTCGTGGATAGAAATTGGAAATGCTGATGCTTCGCTTGTTGATACATTTGCCACGGCTTATACTAGTAAATGTAAGTTAATTCATTTTTCTACCACTGATTATACAGTTCAAACAATTCAAAAACTGGATTATATCCCCAATGGAACATACACAATGAAGGCTTGGGTGCGCTCTTCTGGTGGACAGCGGGTGGCACAACTTTTTGCAACTCAATGTGGTGCATCATCTTTTGCCGTGAATATCCCTCAATTGGATACTTGGACTCAAATAACACTAAGCAATATTAAGGTTGAAAATAATAGTTGTATTCTTGGTCTAAATTCGGTTGCGGCTGCTTATCAATGGTTAGAAATGGACAATGTGGAATTTATACAAACGGCTAAAGCTGGTCTTGACACTCCGGTGAGCAGCAATTTGATCAAAGACAGTTCGTTTGACCTTAACTTTTCGAACACATACAATCCTTCAACAATTGAATTGGGATGGAGCAGTATTACAAATTTTAATACTGGCGAATTTGTATCGTCAAAAGTATCTGAAACCAATGGAAACAATTTTTATAGATGTACAACCAGTATTGCCAAAGATGACTTCAATCATGCATTGGCACAATTTACTTCAAAGGAAATTGCACCGGGAAAGTATAAACTCACTTTTCGGTCCAAAGCTGATGCCGGTGATTTTTATCTGAAACTGAGTACGAAAAATGCAGTTTCCACTTTTTTGCCCACCAATTTATCGGAAGCTTCTAATGGTATTACATTAATTGCAAACAAGTTATATATTGCACCTACAACGGAGTGGCAAAATTACTCCTGCGTTTTCGATTTGAATTTTTTAATTACTGATTATTTACGAGTCTTTTTTCAATTTCCAAATAAAGGAACTTACGACATTGACGATGTTCAACTTATTCCTATTGCCACTACTGCTATAAATGAAGTTGAGAGTAAATTTAATATTTTCGGTAGAAATGGTACTATCTGCATCTCTGGCGATGTTCACTGTGGAATGTTGGAAATATATTCGATAACTGGTGAATTGATTCGACAAATTAATGTTAATGACTGTAAGAATTATTCTTTTGCAAAAGGAGTTTATATAGTAAAATTAACGAATGATAAATCTGTTTTGAAAGTTAGCAAAGTAATAATTCAATAATCTCACATAAAAGTTTATTTAATCTTTTATTCTCCAAAAAATGCTGATAATTAAATAAATGTGCAACACATTTATTTAAAATATTAGGTGAGATGCAAAAAAGGAAAACAAGATAATTTTTACGCGAAAAATTTTCGTAAACGATTACAACGAATTTATATGTTTTGTAAACGTTTACATCGATTAATTCATCTGTTTATTTTGTGTGCTAGCGGAATGTATTTTATATTTGTGGTGCTAATTGTATTCTTTAGAATAGCAATAGCAAATTATTAACCACTAATACAAAAATACAGATGAAAATCCGACTAAGTTTGCCTCTCTTTTTGATGTTTATTTGCTTGACTTTTTCTACAATTGTAAATGCAGTTCCACCTGCCAACAAAGGCTATAAATTACTTTTTGATGAGTCATTTGTGGGCGACACACTCAACACCAATAACTGGTACTATCGCATTGGTCCACGCACTGGTACTGGTATCGATGGGCTAAACTTGAAGGAAAATGTGTTTGTAAAAGACGGCACTTTGCATATTACCGCTAAGTACGAAATGATTAGCGGAGCTTATGAAAATACCGGTGGTGGAATTATTACCAAAAATGATTTTGGCTATGGTTATTACGAATGTCTATCAAAGCCCTTTATGTTAGGCAGGGGAGTGCATTCGGCTTTTTGGCAGGCGGGTAGTTTAGTGCCAAACAATAACATTTTCGAAATTGATTCTTACGAGATTGATTCAAAATCGTGGATGGCTTGCAATAATTTGTATTATAAGATTTGTCCAACAGCTTACACCGAATATCCATGGCCTCACAGAGCCAATATCCCTTTTAAGTTCAATACCGACGGATGGTTTTTGGACGCTTATGAACGCACTCCCGAAGGCGTAATTTTCTACGACAATGGTGAGGTTGTAGCCCGAGCAGAATGGGATGAACTAAATGCTGCGCAAATGGTGTGGCTCACTTCCCTCAATGGGGTTGGAACGGTAGAAACAGCTAAACTGCCTGGTGAAAGCTTGTTTAAGTATTTCCGCTTTTATGCCAAAGATTATCCCGGATACAACATTTTGCCCAATGGAAATTTTGAGTGCAACCAGGATAGAATTACCGCTTCAAATCCAGTATCGTGGGTTGTAACTGGTACCGCGGATGCAGTTACTATTGTCAAAGGAAATGCATCGCGCGATAATTACAAACTTAGAATTTCCAAAACAGCAGCTTACCAAACTACACTTTCACAAAGACTTACCTATATCATGAATGGTGACTATACTCTTACTGCCATGGTACGTTCATCGGGTGGGCAAACTGAAGCCAAGCTGAAAGCCAAAGATTTTGGTGGTGCGGAAGTGTTTGCCAACATAACTGCCAACTCAAGCTGGACCAAAATCACCATACCACATGTTGAAGTTGTTAACAATAAAATCAATATTGATATTACAACTACTGGTGCAGCTGGCCAGTGGTTAGAAATTGATGATATTAACCTGATGAAGCCCGTATTGCAGGGACAAGTTGCACCCACTCCACTACCATTTCAAACTTTAAGCGAACCATTGTGGAAATTGGCTGAAAAAGAGGCTGTTAAATTTATGGGAGATGATAAATTTTACTTTTTCGACAGAAATGTAGGTTATGGTGATGCAATCTCAGTTTCATTTACCATAACTGCCGATATGAAAGCAAATATGACTCCCATTGCACGCATACCAAAAACAGGTACTTCGGGATGGGCAGTACAGCTGAATGAAGATGGAAGTTTGATTTTCAGGATTGGAAGCGTGGCTAGCCATACCGATGTGTTGGCTTCCAATGTTTATACAGTTGGTCAGCCAGTAAATGTATGTTGCGTTTACAATTCTGGAACTGCATTTATTTTTATCAACGGAAGCCTTGTAAGCAAAGTAACTGGAATTACTCAGTTTACAAAAGATGGAACAGCTGCAGGAAGACTTGGCGCTGTTGGGTCTGCCTATTCTGCTGTGGGCGAAGTGGTTTTGCCCGATTCTACAATTGTGAATACCAATACAACCATGAAAAACTTCAAAGGTTCGATTCAGCACCTCCGTGTATATAACATTGCTATTTTGGGTGATCCAAACACTGAATATATAAAAAATGGTGGTTTCGAAACTACCACAGCCGGACAAATAAATTGGGAAATGACCCGTGATTTACTTAATTATTCAGCTTTTACATGGCTAAATACCGATCCTGCTGAAAAACTTAATTCAATGCGTGTGGTATCCCAAAACAGCGCTAATCTATTCGGTGCAAGCCTCTCACAAAAGATTGCGGTTAGCGAAGGCCGCTACCAGTTGAAATTCAAAGCCCGAGCAACTAACACCGTGGCGCCCAATAATAAATTTGCTTTTAAGTTTACCGATTATAATTCAGGAAAGTCTATTATGTTGAACGATAGTGCTCCCCGAATAGTGCTACCAACTTCGGTGTGGCAATCGTACAACTATATGGTGGATTTAAATGAAAACTTTAGTGCCAAACTTAACTTTGGATATGCAAATGCTGGCAATTTTGATATGGATAGTATATCACTTGTTCGTATTGGAAATGTGATTTCAGGCACTTCAAAAGTATTTCAGAACGACGCCAATGTAAAAGTTGTTAATAGCAAAATAATGGTGAGTTCTACCACTGCTCAACATCTTGAAGTATTTTCATTTTCGGGACTTCTACTTGTTTCAAAACATATTCCAGCTGGTGAAAGTAGTTACCAACTAAAGCAAAATGGAGTTTTTATTATCCGACTTTGGAATGAAAATACTTTGCTAACCAAAAAATTAATAGTTGGTTAAAGGAAAAATACTTATCGAAAAATAATCATAAAATATCACTATCATGAAACGAAATTCAACATTTTCAATTAGAATATTTCAATTTTCAATTTTTATTTTATTTCTATCGAATAATATTTTTGCAGCAGATGCTCCAAAGCCAATTTTACCGGGTGGAAATGACAAATGGAAACTAAAATGGAACGATGAATTTGATTATTCAAATGCTGCCTTGGATAATGCATGGTATTCTGCCAATGGAGCTCAAACATGGATATTGTGTAGTCGCTGGCGCGAAAATGCCGTGGTGAGTAACGGTACACTCAAATTGATGAATAAAAAGGAGGTTCGTGGAGGTCAGAACTGGACTTCGGGTAGCATCTGGACTAAACAGCAATTTCAGTACGGTTATTATGAGTGCAGGTATCGTTATGCCGCTGCAACTGGTACTAATAACTCATTTTGGTTAATGAGTCAATCAGCCCCAACGGTTGGTAAAAAGTTTGAATTGGACATAAACGAAGGACATTATCCATCTGATATGGCAACAAATATCCACAACTGGACTGACGTAACCACTAACCCTACTACAGGTGCTCAGACACATCCAAGCTCAAGCAAATCGTTTAAGTTTTCAACCACACCTGATGTTTCAATTCCATTGGAAACCCCAATTATTACTCGTAAAATTCGTTTGACTTCGAATTATGCAACACATTTTCATCTTCAAGAATTTCGCATATACAACGTTAATGCAGCTGGTTTTCCGTCAGCAATATCTGCCACTGCCGATAATGACGTTACAGGATTGACTAATTATGCTCGCGACCCTTTGACTAAGGTCACTTCGAGTGGTGTGTACGGAGCTGGTTACGAACTGGCAAAAGTGGCAGATGGGTCTTTGACCACTCATTGGGTTTCGCAAACCGCTGGTGCTAAGTGGATTGAATTTGAGTTTAGTGCAGATAAAACCATTGGTTGTATTCAGTTTGTAAGTGGCTGGTTGAGTGGCACAACGTACAACAATATCTTGGATGATTACAAAGTACAATATTTGAATGGAACGGAATGGGTTGACATTCAATCTTTGGATCCTTCTGTTGCAGGTGTTAACTTTGGTCGCGATTTTCATTATTTTGGACTTAAATGGTCGGCCGATTCATTGGCTTTTTATTGCGATGGAAAACAAATGCGCAGTGTGAAGAATGATTTTTGTTTTAGTCCAGCTCCTGTTTACTTGAGCGAAGCTATTATTTCATGGGCTGGAACCGTTACCGATGCTATTGACGGCACTCAAATGGAAGTAGATTATGTTCGTATTTACGACCCCACAACTCCTTCTGCTACTCCAACAGAACAATTGCTAAATGGCGGTTTTGAGGTTACTACAGCTGGTTCTATTAATTGGGAAATGACTCGCGATTTACTGAATTATACCAGTTATTCATGGCTCAAAACAGATCCGGGCGACAAGTTGGTTTCGTTGCGTGTGAAATCGGAAAGCAGTAGCAATCCATTTGCAGCTATTTTAGGACAAAAAGTGGCGTTGGACAAAGGTGAGTACTTGTTGCGTTTTAAAGCTCGATCGAGCGCTGTGCTGCCTGCCGACAATAAATTTGTGTTTAAGTTCAGCAATATGTATACCGATAAAACTATGTTTATGAATGACTCAACACCACGCGTAGTTATTCCTACTCCTGAATGGAAATCATATAGTTACAAGTTGAATTTAAAAGAGGATTATTCGGGAAAAATAACCTTTGGTTTCGGAAATTTGGGGACATTCGATCTCGACAGTATTTCATTAGTCAGACTTGGAGATGCAGTAGTTTCAGCTGTTCATGCTCCTGCTACAAATAAGGTGGAAGTTTACGGTGCAAATGGTAAATTGGTAATAAAATCAGAAACAAGTCAGCATATTGAAGTTTATAATCTTGATGGTTCAATGCTCGTTTCGACACAGGTGCCTGAAGGCGAAAGTTATATCACTCTCAAAAGAAGCGGCATTCTGTTAGTTCGTTTGCGAAACAAGGATGGGGTTGCAACAAAAAAAGTATTAATAAGTTTTGATAAAAAGATTTAATGAAAAATTTAGGTCTGATAATTTTATTGGCAAGCTATTTAGCTTGCGGTTCGTTAGTAGCTGCCACATCAGCAAAAGTTTTTTATATATCATTTAAATCGACTGATCAAATTCTGGGTAATCCCGTGAAAGAGTATCCGCAGGATAGTATTTCTACCTCAGCAAAAGAAAAAATCACCATCTTCCCTCAAATTAAATATCAGACAATTACCGGGATAGGTGGTTGTTTTAATGAAAATGGCGGGGAAGCATTGTTGAGCTTACCGAAAGAGAAACAGCAAGAAATCCTTAGAAATTTGTTTGACGAAAAAACGGGTTGCGGTTTCAACTTTTGCCGTACAGCCATTGGTGCAAGCGATTTTGGGCTGGATGCTTATAGCTATTCCGAAACGGCAGGCGACTATAAACAATCGAAATTCTCTATCGACCGCGATAAAAAATACGTATTGCCCTATATCAAATCGGCATTGGAAATTAATCCCAAAATTAAACTCTTTGCCTCGCCCTGGAGCCCGCCGGCGTGGATGAAAGTTTCGGGTATAATGGTGGGTGTGCGTCCCGATAATACGCTGAAAGACAGTACCCAGATTTACAAGGCTTATGCTATCTATTTGGCTAAATATATTAAATCTTACGCAAAAGAAGGCGTGATAGTTAGCCGCATTCATCCACAAAACGAAACGGATATGAATTCCACTTATCCGTCGTGTGTGATGACTACCAAAGAGATGAGTAATCTGGTAATGAATTATTTGATTCCAGAATTTAAACGCTCGAACGTGAAAACCGAAATTTGGGCAGGCACCTACCGCACTTATGGAAAACTGGAAGCGCTGGAGCTTTTTGCGGATGCGAAATTCCGTAATTCCGTTTCAGGAGTTGGTTTGCAATACACCAAACCCATTCACCTGAACGATTTCAGAGCACTTTTTCCCAATGTGAAAATGATGCACACCGAAGGCAAATGCTACAATGGAGATAACAGCATGAAACAAGCTCAGGCTCGCTGGACAGAAGTGTCCGACTACCTGAACGGTGGTGTTGAAAATTACGCTTATTGGAATATGATTCTGAACGAAACTGGTAAAAGTGCTTGGAACTGGAAACAAAACGGCTTAATAAACATCGACCGAAACAAAGGCACTGTAACTTACAATCCCGATTATGCTGTGATGTATCTGGTGAGCAAATTTATACGTCCGGGCACTGTTCGGGTGGCTCATTTTACTACCGGAGAACCTACTTCGTTAGTAGTCAAAAATACCAAAGGAAGCTATACTATTGTGCTGCAAAACGATGCGGAAACAGATAAAATCGTTTCGGTACAATTCGACGATAGTAAACCACTTTTGGTAAAAATTCCTGCGCTGGCTTTGTCGGCTGTAGTACTTCAATAGTAAAAATCTAATTTACAAATAATGAAAAACACACTTTCTTTTTTAATCCTTTTCGCTTGTTTCAATTTTTTGGCAAGCGCTAAAACAAACCAAACTGACGATTTGGCTAGTCAGAATTTTGATGCAATAGTTTTGGGCACAACTGCCAATGTAGCTGCCAATGGCGCAATCACTTTTACGAGTGCAAAATGGACAAACGATGAATCCACCGGAACCGGAACAAATGCTGTTTGGAATAAGTTTTATTCGAATCAGGTATCTATAGCCAAAGATGCTACGGGTGCTAATACATCGAATTACATAACTTCCACCAACGACCGTTTGAGTTTGCTCTTTACGCCTCAAACTGCAGGTACAGTGGTGCTTGAAGCAAGAGTGAAAACACCGGCTACAACTGGTAGCAGTGGTTTTATTTCGCTAGATAATGACCCTGGTGCTACAAGTGGAAGTGCAACTGGGCGCTCTAATCTGATTTATTTTAATACTACCGCTGCCGGAACTACCACCATTTCGTATACCAATACTACCCAAGTGATGGCTACCGGACTTACACCTGCAACATGGTATTACATAAAAGTGGTTTATTATATTACTGGTACTAAGGCTGGTAAATGGGATTTGTATTATGGTGCAACAGAGCCTACTACTTTAATTACGGCTAATCCTATTGCTTATCAAACAAGTGTTTCGGCGTATGCGTTGCAACGATTGTATGTTTCTGGGCCGTTTCTTATCGACGATATTCGCATTTACCAACCACCATTGGCTGCACCTGCACCTACTTCAACCGTTTCTATGGCAGTTGATGGCAATAAAGCAATTATAGGCAAGGAAATAACTGGTAGTTATACCTATAGCTCCTCTACTTCGCTTCCCGAAAAGGGCTCTAAATGGGCATTGGTGAGAGCCGATGATGCTGGATTTAATAGTCAAAAGGACACTTTAGATAGTGGTTTTACCAATGGTGCAGCAACTTTTCAATTATCGCCCTACACCATATCTGCCAGTGATGCTTACAAATATATCAGGCTGGAAATAACGCCTATAGACAACAAAGGGAGCATTGGAAATAATGGTGTAAGTACTGCAATTGGACCAGTTTTGGACAGTTATGGAAGTTATAAATCCATGGTTTTAGTGGATAATGAAAATGGTGCGCCACAATATACTACCGGTGGAACGGTTGGTGGATGGGGTACATTGGCATCAGGTCAATTGGTAGGATTTACTCAGACTCGCTCTTTCAAAAACAGTGTGGCTGGTGATATATTAGGGAATTTTGCCACATATAAACCCGATTTTGCATCTTTGGGTGCTGGTTATTACCAAGTAAAAGTTGTTTCTGTGGCTTCAGGGTCGCCTTTTACAGTGGATATTCATCACGCCAATCCTATGGCAGCTGGTCAATACATCGACGAAGCCCAGCTTACTGTAACTCCTCTAGCCACCAAGTCGCAATGGATTGATTTGGGTTTTTTCTATTTTTCGGGTGATGGTACAGAAACAGTAAAACTATCGGCTACCAATAAGTCTACTGTTTTGCGTACTGATGCGGTGAGCTTTACTAAATTTATAGCTTCGGATACCGATAACCGACTGCTGACGTTAACCACCAATGTCGGTACACTCATTCAAACCGCCAATACTGATAACGGTTTCAATTCTGACATTATTGATTATACGCTTGTTTTACCGGTTTCTACAACTTCATATACTGTAGCAGCTCTTTCTAATTCGTCGAATTCCACAATCACTGTCAACAGTACACCCTTAAACAACTTTTCGGCTTCGGCAGCCATCAACTTTGATGCAACAGCAACAATTGTAGTTACCAATAACGGAATTTCAAAAACATATACCATCAAAACGGTTCCTCCGGCTCAATCGATTGCTAATAAGCTCATTTTGTTTGAACCCATCCGCGATGCCGCAGGTAGCTTTTCTGTTATTCCGGTTATCGACACAAATTATTCGGTGAATATAACTTCTATGTCGCCTGCCGGAATTATCAATGCCGATGGTACTGTTCTTTCTCGCCCTGCAACCACTACATTTGTTGAGGTTTCGGTACAAATTCAAAGTAAAACGAATGCAGCAGATGTTGCTACCAAAACATTGCAGGTAAAAGTGACACCAACCTATACGGCACCCACCGGCGATTTAGCTGATGCTCAAGCTGCTTTTAGTCGTAAAAAAATGGGTTTCTTTGTGCATTATGTCCCTTATCTTACATCCGGAAAAAATGGTATTGTAAAAGACATCAATGTTTTAGCCGACAACTTTGATGTGGAACAATTTGCGCAGGATGCGGCTGATTTTGGTCTGGAATATGTGGTGTTTACAGGTTGGCATGCACGTATGTTGCCGCTTTTTCCAAGCAAAGTGGTGAAAAAATGGCGCGACGACCGCCGTACTATTCCGCAAGCACCGTCATATTCAAACCGCGACGTGATTGGTGATTTAATCAAAGCATTGAAAGCCAAAAATATAGATTTACATCTTTATATGCACCCTACAGATGGTCACGATTTTAAAGATTATGGTCCCTCTGAGAATATTCTTCAGGATCAGGCTCTTACAGGATATACCGATAGCTCCAATGGGTATGCCTACTGGAATCAGTATCTGAATGAATTACTCAATGAAATGTGTGAGCGATATGGTGATGGAATTAAGGGCTTTTGGATTGATGGTGGCGCCACACGACTGGATGTACCACGCCTGAGAAAAACGCTACGGTCGTACAACCCGAATATGATGATAGTTGAAAATATAGGTGGAAACAGAGGTTTATCCTTAAAAACACCCGGCTATACCGGTATGGCCGATCACAATGCCTGGGAGGTAAGTCATATCAATTCGGGTTCATTAAGCCTTTTGACGCCTAATCCGGCATTGGTGTTGACCGACGGAAAAACATGGCCGGCTTATGTGCCTCAAGTGGCATTGGTAGTGGGCAATGGATGGTGGGCCAAAGAGGGAACAAACAACTCGCAATATGCGGCAAAAGACCTTTATTTGTACAATGTGTTGATTGCATCGCAGAATAAATCGGGTGGTCTGCTCTACTCTACAGGCTGTTCGACCGGTAAAGCGAGCGACTTTGCCAATGCTAATATTTGGGATGGTGGTGCCGGAAATGGCAATATTTACGCTACTTTAAAAGCTGTGAATGATTACATTAAGCCTGTTGAAGAATCAATTAAAAACACCAATTTAAGTACTGCTTACCCCACAAATACTACTGGATACGCGTGGTTAGACCAGTACCAATGGGGCGTTTCTACCGAGTCGGCCGACAGTAAATATGTGTATCTGCATGTAGTGAAACCGCCCGTTGGCAAAACATTGTCTATTGGCCTGCCTACCGACAACAGCGCTTTTTCAACTACTGCCGTTGTGCTTAAATCGAAACAAACAGTAAGCTTTGCCAAAACGGCTACCGGCTATAATATCACTTTGCCCGAAACCGAAAATTGGGATGCTGTGAATACGGTTATTCGTTTAGAAAGAGCAACTACATCGTCTAAATACGTAAATGAAAACCTAAGTTATGTGCGAGTCGTTGATGGTAAGCTACTGGTTACAAGCAATGTTTCGCAGAAGTTGGATGTATTCGCTGTTGATGGCACTAAAATAATGTCGATTCCATTAATTGCTGGTGAAAACACCGTTTCATTAAATTATAAAGGAATGTTTATTGTCAGCTTGAGTGCCAATAAGGGTAAGGTTTTGAAATTGATTTTGTGACAAATTACAGAGTTGGCATGGTAAGAAATATATTAGATTAGAAAAAAAGTATGAAAAGTCCATTTCTGAAGTTGATTGTGATTTTTAGTTTTTTTCATCTGCTCCCTTTTTTAGGGCAAGCAAAAATTAAAAATCAAAATGTAGTAAGTATTCAATCCGATACTTTAGAGGCTAATTTCTTAGCACCTCCGGCTGCAACACGTCCCCACGCTTGGTGGAGATGGTATGGAGGTCAGATAACCAGAGATGGGATTACCCGCGACATGGAAGCTTTTAAACGAGTGGGTTATGGTGGTGTCCAGTTTTTTCAGGAATCATTTGGTACTGCGGTGGGTGCATCGTCTATTATTCCAAATGTAACCATTTTTAGTCCAGAGTGGTGGAACTTGGTTCAGTTTGCCATTGAAGAAGCCAATCGTTGTGGAGTTCATTTCACTTTTCAGAATTGTTTGGGCTACTCTACCAGTGGTGGTCCATGGATAACTCCAGAGCTATCTATGCAAAAACTGGTTTGGAGCACATTGACAGTAACTGGTGGCACAACACTTTCTGCTACGCTGGCAAAACCAACCGTTGATGCCACTTGGAACTACTACAAAGATGTGGCAGTGATGGCTATGAAAATGGATGGCACTTCAACGACTAATGTAACGCAAGTGGTGGATGTGAGTACGCAAATGGCTGTAAATGGCTCTATTAGTTGGGTTGTACCCGCAGGTAGTTGGAAAATTATTCGCATTGGTCATACCACTACAGGTAAAATGCAACATCCAGTTCCTACCTCAGTGAATGGTTTGGAATGCGATAAAATGAACCGTGATGCTGTAAAAGTACATTTCGATAATTATCCAGCTAAAATAATTCAGAAGGCAGGTGCAATTCCTATCACTGTGATGACCGATAGTTATGAGGCAGGTCCTCACAACTGGACACCAAAGTTCAGAGATGAATTTATAAAACGACGTGGTTATGACCCACTGCCTTGGTTGCCAGCTTTGAATAGTTTTGTATTGGAAAATAGCGAAAAAACAACCCGTTTCAAATACGACATGAACCGTACCATTGAGGAGTTGATGATTACCGAACATTATAAAGCTATGGGTGAATATACGCACCAATATCCAAACATTAAGTATGAGTTTCAGCCTTATAATACCCCTTTTAACCTAGTTGAAGGTGGAACCGTAGCCGATAATGCTGCGGGCGAATTCTGGCATGTAAACAAAGGATATGGTTGGTGGACGTTGAGTTTGATTGCTTCGGTATCGCATTTTACCGGAAATCCAATTGTTACAGCAGAATCATTTACGGCTGAACCACAGCATTCTAAATGGGATTTAGATGCTTATGCTTTGAAAACAGAAGGCGACCTTGCTTTTGCCAATGGTGTTAATAGTATGCAAATGTCCGTAGCACCTCACCAACCTTGGGATCCAAAATACAAACCGGGTATGGTCGAAACTTTTGGTTCTTGGTTTAATCCTAATAATACTTGGTGGGAACAATCAAAAGCATGGTTAACTTACCTGAGCCGTTGTCAGTACTTACTTCGTCAGGGTAAGTTTGTGGGCGATATATGTTACCTGTATCCCAATGGTCTACGTGGAGTAACGTATCCTGCTGGTTATAACGGGGATGCAATGGATGCGTCGAGCTTAATCAAGTTGATGAGTGTGGCTGATGGTCGATTGATAACTCCTGGTGGTGCTAGCTATCGTCTGCTTTATATGCAAGAAAATCAAGCTTATACAGTTGAGTTGGTGCGGAAAATAAAAGATTTAGTGGCCAACGGAGCCGTAATTATTGGCCCTAAGCCTTTAAAATCGGTGAGTTTAAGCAACTATCCAACCTGCGATTCTATTGTGAAACATGTAGCCGATTCTGTTTGGGGCAATTGCAATGGCACTACTATTACAGAAAATAGTTTTGGAGCAGGAAAGGTTTACTGGGGTAAAACAATTCAGGAGGTATTAACAACGCTGAATGTTACTAAAGATTTTGATGGTCCAGGGCTTTCTGCAGGAAATGTGGCATGGACGCATCGTCGCGACGGATCTTCCGAAATATATTTTGTTTCTAATCAGCAAAAGAAAGCGGTTAGTATCAACTGCAATTTTCGGGTTTCGGGATTAATTCCCGAAATTTGGAATGCAGAAACTGGCGAAGCAATTGATGCTCCAATTTGGAGTAAACTGGGCAATATGACAACTGTAAAATTGAATCTTACACAGGCGGGTTCTTGTTTTGTAGTTTTCAGAAGACCATCTGTACAGGTTGATCCGGTAACAATTATTACTGCTGATGGACTGGCCGACAATGTATCTACCGTTAAATTCAGTAGCGATAGTTTGTTTCTTATGGCATCAAAAAACGCCAACTATGCTGTTAGAACCGAAAGTGGATTGGTAAGTAATGTATCTGTGACTGATTTACCTGCTGACACAGTAATGGCTACCAACTGGAAAGTGACGTTCCCTGTAGAATCTGGCATAAATTCACCGGTTACATTCCCAACTCTTACTTCGTGGACGAGAAATACGGACAAGCAAATCAAGTATTTTTCGGGAACAGCCACTTATTCCAAAGATTTTGTACTTACTGCTGCACAACTTGCAAGCAATAATTTTCCATACATCGATTTAGGAACTGCAAGCAATTTTGCCGAAGTGGTACTAAACGGAAAATCACTAGGCGTTATGTGGAAACCCCCATATAAAGTGGATATTACTGATGCAGCTATTGTAGGCCTGAATCATTTGGAAATAAAAGTGACCAATACTTTCCAAAACCGAATGATTGGCGATGAGCAGGAACCCGATGATGTGACTTGGAAGACAGGCAGTTATAGCACTGATCCAACACCTTTGTATAAAGGCAAAGCTATGTCTGAATTACCAGCTTGGTTTTTAAATGGCACAGCACGTCCATCCACCGGTCGCAAGACATTTACCAACGTGAATTTCTATTTCCCTACTGATAGTTTACTTCAATCGGGAATAATTGGACCAGTAAAAATAGGATTTTTTAAAAAATACTTGTTGCGAAATTTTGTTGCAAAGCCGCTTTTAACTTCTTACTACGTTCGCCCTACCGGCGATACATTGGCCTGGAAAAAGCAATTTACGGAAAACCCGGAGCAAGTTCTGTCGCTTACAAATGTAAATAGTATTGCATCATTACCCGAAGGTACTGAGTTTTTTTTCTCCACAGGTTCATACGCATGTAGTAACACTACTCTTTCAGGACTTAAAGTTAATGGTGGTTTCAGTGGAAAAGAGGCTGAAATTACCGATTTGAATAAACGTGTAAGAGAAGATAATGATGCTAACGGTATTGTAGAACCTTGGGAATTTAAATATCCTACTTATTTTCAAAGTAATAGTATTGCTTTGATGCCCGATAGAATGATTGAGATAAATCAGAATGCAGTACTCGATGGTGTTACGTTGCGAAATTTTATTTGCAATCTTCAAACTCCAATTTCTATTGGCACTTTGCAAACCACTGTAGGAACTTCCAATGCTGGTACAGCTGCAAAAATAGTGAATTGTACGGTTGATAATATCATGAACTCGAATGGAAATTATTGTTGCGTGGGGTTGTCAAATGGCTCGAAAATGGAGAGTTGTTTGGTACAGAATAGCCAAATTGCTTCTAATCTTGGAGTTGTATGGATGCTAGGAAATGGTACAACTATTTCAAAATCGGTGTTCAGAAATAATAAGTCGGCTACAGGTGGTTTTGTGGTTTTAGGACAGCACAACGAAAGCAATGCTATGCAAAAGGTGGAAAACTGTTTGTTTGTGAATAATACCACTGGATATAGTGTACTTCGCTCCGAAGGAACAAATGCAACAGGTGCTCAAATTGGATTGAATGTTGTTAACTCCACATTTTATGCCAACACATCTACTAATGCTGCGGCCATTGTTGATTTTAACAAAGCATCGGGCAAGGCAATCAACTTGTTACTGCATGGCACTACGCCATCGACCGCTAATGGAGGCATTCGTAAAGTGACTGCAACTGCTACCGTTGATGTTTCCAATGTGCTTTCTACAGTGGCAATTGGCACAGCGTCTAATGTAACATTGGCTGCGAGCACAAACTATGTGGCCGGAGCTGCAATTGCCGATTTAAAATTGAACGGAGCCACCACTTCTAATGGTTATCAAACACCTACTACTTCAACAACTGATGCTTATGCAAATTTGTTGAAAGCCAACTACATCCCACAGGCAAATCATTCTTTGTCAAGTGTCGAAACATTTACAGGCTCCATTATTCCAACTGCTGACTTATTGGGTTTTAGCCGTGCAAGTGGAGCTTCTACCTTAGGTGGTTATCAGGTTGGCAGTGTTATATCCTATCCTACGCCAGAGCAGGAATATGTACCTAACGGACTGAATACAAGAAAAGTAAATTCTACATTTCAGATTTACCCCAATCCGGTTTTAGATAGATTAAATGTTGTGGGTGACGGAATTACCCGCATAGAAATTTTTAATGAAAATGGAGTGAAAATGAAAGATATTCGAATGTATAATACGCGTTCTATAGTTGTAAGTGATTTGCCAAAGGGCATTTATTATGTTCGTGTTATTGCTAACGGAAATTATTCAGGAGCAGCATTTTTGAAAAAATAAAAATAAATCGAAAGAGCTGGTTAGAAATAATAGGAGTTTTTTGAAAATAGGTAAATTTAAATAGAATGAAACGAGATTTTGTTAAGGTTGGGTTAGTTTTGGTGTTGATGCAAATTCTTCATTTTACGAGCTACGCAAAAGATAAAGCTAACAAAAATACTTTGAAAATTGACTCTTTGGTGTCAAATTTTCAATCACCCCCCGCCAATGCCCGACCCAAAGTGTGGTGGCGCTGGATGGGTGGTCAGATCAGTCGTGCCGGAATTACCCGCGACATGGAAGCCCTAAAAAAAGCCGGGTTTGGTGGTGTTGTGTTTTTTCAGCTCGATTTTGCGCCTTCACTCAATATCACTTCTACTGTTACCCCCGAAATTAGGATTTTTAGTCCCGAATGGTGGAGTTTGGTACAGTTTGCCATTCAGGAGGCTAATCGTTGCGGTTTGGAGTTCACGTTTCAAAATGCGATGGGCTTTTCTGCACATGGCGGCCCGTGGATAACGCCCGAAATGTCGATGCAAAAGCTGGTGTGGAGCGAAACTGCTGCCACTGAAAATACTACTTTCAGCACTGCTTTACCCAAACCAACGGTGGATGCTGCCTGGAATTATTACAAGGACATTGCCGTGTTGGCTATCAATAAAAATGCTACTTCTGGTATTGTAAATGAGGTGATTGACCTGACTTCAAAAATGGATGCCAATGGTGCAATTAGCTGGAAAGTGCCCGCCGGAACGTGGAAAATTATCCGCATGGGACACACCACCACTGGCGTGAAGCAGCATCCTGTGCCCAATTATGCAAACGGCCTCGAGTGCGACAAAATGAACAAAGATGCCATGAAGTTACATTTTGATAACTATCCTGCCAAAGTGATACAGGCTGCCGGCAAAACTCCCGTTACCGTGTTTGTGGATAGCTATGAGGCGGGATTGCAGAACTGGTCGCCCCGTTTCCGCAATGAGTTTATCAAACGCAGAGGTTACGACCCACTTTTGTGGTTGCCTGCTGTAAATAACTACATTGTTGAGAGTGAGGAGAAAACCACCCGCTTCAAATACGATATGAATCGCACCATCGAGGAGCTGATGATTGACGAAAGTTACAGGGCACTGGGCGAATTTTCTCACCAATATCCGAATGCAAATTATCAGATTCAACCCTATAATACCGCTTTCAATCTTGTAGAGGGAGGAACGGTAGCCGACAGAGTTTCGGGCGAATTTTGGCACAAAAATACGACTTACGGCTGGTGGACACTCAGTCTGGCGGCTTCGGTTGCGCATTTTACAGGTAACCCCATTGTTGTTTCGGAGGCATTTACCACTTCGCCACAACATGCCAACTGGAACGATGATGCCTACGAGCTAAAAGCCGAAGGCGACCTCGCTTTTGCACGTGGGGTAAACAGTATGGAGATGCACGTGATGGCGCATCAACCATGGGATCCGAAATACAAACCCGGCATGCAGGCAGGTCCTTACGGCTATCACATCAACCCCAACAATACATGGTGGAATCAGTCCATTGGATGGACAACCTATCTCACTCGTTCGCAATATATGCTTCGTCAAGGTGGCTTCGTCGGGGATATTTGCTATCTGTATCCCAATGGATTAAGAGGCGTTACTTTTCCCAACGGATACAACGGCGATATCATGGATGCCGCCAGTTTTATCAAACTGTTGGATGTGGTGGAAGGTCGTTTGGTTACGCCCAGTGGAGCAAGTTACAGGGTTTTGTATATGCAGAATGACCAGGCTTATACACCAGAACTGGTGAATAAAATAAAATCGCTAGTGGCCAAAGGTGCGGTGGTTATCGGCCCGAAACCGGTGAAATCTGTCAGCTTGAGCAACTATCCGCTTTGCGATGATATGGTGAAACAAGTAGCCGATTCGGTTTGGGGCAAATGCGATGGTGTTACCATCAAAGAAAATGGTTTTGGTAAAGGAAAAGTATATTCCGGCAAAACAATAAAAGAGGTGTTGGACATGCTGAATGTCGCGTCTGATTTTGAGCTGTTGGGTGGTTCTTACAGCGATATTGGCTGGACACACCGCCGGGCAGGTAGCACCGATATCTATTTTGTTTCCAATCAATTGAAGAAAGATGTTTCGCTGAATTGCCGCTTCCGGGTTTCGGGATTAACCCCTGAAATATGGAATGCCGAAACGGGTAAAATCATCAACGCACCCTTGTGGAGCAGTGCCGGCGATAAAACAACGGTCAACATCCAACTTTCAGCCGTGGGAGCATGTTTCGTTGTTTTCCGTAAACCGTCAACTGTGGCCGACCCGGCAGTTTCGATGAGCGTAACTGGTGGTGCCGACAATTTCTCTTCGGTAGAAGTTAGCAACGACAGTATGTTTTTGATTGCCGGAAAAAATGCCGAATATCTTGTTCGTACTGCGGCCGGCAAAAAGTGTAGCGAGACCGTTAAAAATGTAATTGCCCCTTTATCGCTTAGCGAAAAATGGACGGTGACTTTCCCTTCCGAAACGGGCATAACAACGCCTGTGGCATTCCCAACGCTAAGCTCGTGGACAGAAAATAGCGATGCCCGCATCAAATATTTTTCGGGTACAGCCACCTACAGTAAAGACTTTAAGCTCTCGGGCAAGCAGCTGGCCAAAGACAATGTTGTTTACCTCGATTTGGGTAATGTGCGCAATTTTGCTGAAATTACCCTGAATGGAAAATCGCTGTCTGTGTTGTGGAAACCGCCTTACAAGCTCAACATCTCTGATTATGCCGTTATCGGAAACAACCACATCGAAATAAAAGTAACCAATACCTGGACTAACCGCATGATTGGCGACGAACAGGAACCCGATGATGTTTCGTGGGGAAAACAAACTTTCACCACCGATGCTTCGCCATTATACAGGGGTAAAGCAATCAGCGAATTACCGTCGTGGTTGCTCAACGGAACAAATCGTACATCAACCGGTCGCCAAACATTCAGTACCTGGAATTATTACAGAGCTACCGATTCGCTTCTTCCTTCGGGTATTGTTGGTCCAGTAAATATTGTGTTTGCACGCAAAAAAATGCTCAAGAATTTTATTTCCAAAAAAGTTGATACTGGTTTATAGGCTATTTCTCATGATTGTTTTTTTTTGATTTTAGTTTGTAATAATAATCTTTTGTAGATTGTAAATATTTAGAATAATGAAAAAAATTGCTTTAATGCTTTTGGCTTTGGTTTTGGTTTTGTTCCAAAGCACAATGAATGCTCAGTCCAAAACATCTAACGATGCCAAAATGCAATGGTGGAAAGATGCCAAGTATGGCATGTTCATTCATTGGGGTTTATATGCTGTTCCGTCGGGTAAATGGGGCGAACGTACCACTTGTGGCGAGTGGCTAATGTTGGAAGGGAAAATTTCGCGTAACGAGTATGCTAAATTGGCAACGCAATTTAATCCTACAAAATTTAATGCCGAAGAGTGGGTTAAATTGGCCAAAGATGCAGGTCAAAAATACATTGTAATTACATCGAAACACCACGATGGTTTTGCCATGTTTAAATCGAGCGATCCATATAATGTGGTGGATGCCACGCCATTTAAACGCGACGTTATAAAAGAGATGGCCGAAGCTTGTCGCAAATATGATATGAAATTTGGGTTGTATTATTCGCAGGCGCAAGATTGGTATCATCCCGGCGGCGCGGTTTGGAACAACAAAGAGTGGGATAGTACCCACATTGCCGACATGAACAAATATATCGACGAAGTGGCTGTGCCTCAGGTAAAAGAGATACTTTCGACCTATGGCGATGTGGCGGTACTTTGGTGGGATACACCGGTGGGAATGAACAAAGCCATGGGTAAAAAGCTTGACGATATAGTAAAACAGTATCCGAACTTGATTACCAATAATCGTTTGGGCGGAGGCTTTGGCGGCGATTTGGAAACACCGGAGCAATTTATTCCGGCAACCGGATTTCCCGGACGAAATTGGGAAGTTTGCATGACGTTAAACGGCCATTGGGGATACAATGCTTGGGACGATAAGTGGAAAAGTTCGAAAGAGGTATTGCAGATGTTGATTGATATTGTGAGCAAAGGTGGTAACTTTTTGCTAAATGTTGGTCCAAACGCTTATGGTGTGATTCCCGAAGTTTGTCAAGACAATTTGCGCGAAATTGGCGATTGGTTGAAACTGAACGGCGAAGCGGTGTACGGCACTGAAGCATCGCCATTTCCGTATTTGTATTGGGGGCGCGCTACCCGCAAAGGTCAAAAGTTGTACCTGCACGTATTCGACTGGCCAACAGATGGTAAACTTATTGTGCCATTGGACAACAAAATTAAAAGTGCCGTTTTATTGGCCAACCCAACAGCAAAACTAAAAATTACCAAGATTAAAGGTCAGATTATAATACAATTACCTGCTTATGCTCCCGATAAAAATGCTTCCGTGGTAGCGGTTGATTTTGAAGGTGAACCCAATGTGTTGCAGGCTCCTACTATTGGAAAATCGGTGATTGCTTCATCCTGCGATTCGGTTTCGAAAGCAGTATTTATTACCGATAATGACCTTGCTACCAAATGGCAAGCTGTTCCAACATCAAAGACAGCATCTTTGGAAATGGATTTGGGACAACTTTATAGTATCAGTGCACTTGGCGTGATTGAAAAAGGCAGTGCCAATGCCGTTTTGTGGCATCGCAAACAGATGTTCGAATTGCAATACTTCGATGGTTCAGAGTGGAAAACAGCAGTGAAAGGCAGCTCAAACGGTGCGGGTATTGTTCAGTCATTCAGCAAAGTGAAAGCACAAAAATTTAAATTAATGCTCGAAACCGAAAAAGGCGTACCTGCTTTGGCCGAATGGGTGTTATATAGAGCCGAATAATTATAGTGTAATAAGATAGGCTCAATTTTAAGAAATGGTTGGTTGTCTATTTTAGGATTCGAGATTGTCAACTTAGATATGTGAAAAGAGAATTGAACGCGGATTTACACGGATTAAGCTGATTAAAAGGGATTTTGATAATAGATTAAAATATGGATTAAAAATTCCGATAATCGGAATTGATTTTGGAGAAAAATCAAAAATGCTTGCATTTTTTCTTATCCGTTTTTTCATCCGCTTAATCAGCGAAAATCCGCGTCCCATTTTTTTGTTATTTAAACTAAGAAGCAACTTTTTTATTTCCTATTACTTAATATCAACCACATCTTAGAATTGTAGTATAATAATATAACGATTAAAATTTAGATTGATGAAACGATTATCAAGTGTATTTCTTTTATTTATGTTTACTTTTCTGACTTTGTCAGCACAGAAAAGCAACAAAAATTTTGCGGATTTCTATGTCTCAACCGTAGGTAACGACCGCTGGAGCGGTAAATTGGCGGAGCCCAATGCCGACAAAACCGATGGCCCTTTTGCCACTGTAAAGCGCGCCAAGCAAGCCGTTAAGTTTTTCAAACACTCGCTTTACCGCGATATTTTTATTATGATTCGGGGTGGTGAATACAAATTGTCGGAAACAGAGATTTTTACTGCCGATGATAGTCATTACGATTCGTACAAAATAAACTATATGGCCTATCCGGGCGAAGAACCCATCTTCCATTCGGATATAGAAATCAACGGTTGGAAACCTGCTGCCGATGTGGCAGGATTACCTGCTGCTGCCAAAGGAAAAGTTTATGTGGCTAATCTGCCTAAACTACCTGCCGGCAAAGAGCGTTTTTACACGCTCTACGAAAATGGGGAGATGCAAACACGCGCCCGTTCCAAAGGTATGGAACCAACTAAGCCAATGGGCGGTGGCGATGGCGGAGGTGGTGAATGGAAAGGCATGTTGGCCGCCGACCGCACTTTGCTGCGCTTCAATGCCGGCGAGCTTAAAAATTGGTCGAACCTCGAAGATATTGAGATTTTTATTGAGCCAAATGTGGGGTATGTGACTAATTATCTGACATTAGCTTCGGTGGACGAAAGCAAAAATGAGGCCCACACCACCATGCCCGCCACCTATCCAATGGGCAAAGTGGACAAACATTTACATGCCATGGATGGTGGTAATTACCGTGTGGAAAATGTGATTGATTTCCTAGATACTCCGGGTGAATGGGTGTTGAATACCCGCGAAAATAAAGTCTATTTTTGGTCGAAAAGCGGTGCCCCCGGCAAAATTACCGTGCCTGGATTGGTGCAGTATTTTCTGGTGGATGGGCGTGAAAAAGGGGAGATTGTCCGTAACATTGCCTTCCGTGGATTGACCTTTACCCGTGCCGACCGCGATTTAGTGACACAAAGCGATATTGGACTTCAACACGAATGGGATATGTGGAACAAGGGCAATGCCATGTTGCGTTTCCGCGATGTGGAATATTGCGAAGTGGAAGGATGTCGATTTACCAATTCAGGATCGGCCGGTGTGCGTTTCGACCTTCATGCCCAAAGCAATGTGGTGAAAAATAACCTGATAGATTATATTGGTGGTACAGGAATTTTGCTTTGTGGCTATGGGCCGGGCAAACTCAATGTCAACAAATCCAACCGCATTCTCAACAATCATATCCACCATTGCGGTCAGTTCTATTTTCAATCCAACGGCATTATGGCGTGGCAAAGTGGCGAAAATATTATCAAAAACAATAAAATCCACCATTTGCCCTACGATGCCATTGTGTTGAGTGGCTCGCGTCCGATGTTCTTTAATGTGAACGAACCCAACCACGAAATGGAAGGCACTTTACGCCGAAGCGAAATTGATTCAGAAGCCGAGTTTCAGGATACAGGAACTCGTAAACAAAGCATTGAGCATTATTACAAAGTGGCACCTTATTCCATGACTCGCAACAACTTAGTGGAGGATAACGATATTTTTTGCACCATGCAAACCATGTTCGATGGTAACGCCATTTACCTATCGGATGTCGGTTTTGGCAACGTGGTAAACCGCAACTATATCCATCATTTGTATGGCAAGGGGATGCAACAAGGTATTCGTACCGATGCGTTTATCAAGCAAACCACCATTTCGCAAAACATCGTTTTCAACTGCAACGGTGGCGGTATCAACGTAAAACTTTTCGAAAACAACGTGTACAACAACATCATAGCCGACATACACGATATTGTTTATGAAACTTCGTCAGGCAAATCGGTAAATATGTTTTTGGGATATCTGAGCCTTTTGGAAGTGTACAATAGAGATGAAATGCCTGTTCACACCAACCTGGAGGTGAAGCGAAACATCTTTTACAAAACCTACACGCACAACCCATTCTACCGCGAAAGTATGGTAAATGGCAAAAAAATGCAGGTAAAACTTGAGCAAACTGACATTGACCAAAATCTTTATTTTGACGTGAATGCCAAAGACAAAGGCCAGTCGTTTTTGACCGATTACCGTGCCCGTGGTATCGATTCGGCAAGTGTGGTGGGAGACCCACTTTTTGTGGATATCAAAAAAGGTGATTTCCGGTTGAAAAAAGGTTCGCCCGCCTACAAAATTGGTTTCAAGGATATTGATGTAACGCAAATTGGCATAACCGACGAGTTTCCTGTGAAATTTACCGAGACCGTAAAAAAACAATTGGGTAACGATTACGATAATTTTGATGTGCTCCAAAAACTTTGCAAACCAATGACAGGCGCTACAAGTAAAGAGTTTAAAGAGATAAATGGAATATAAGAAACTGCTAATTTGAACAAGGAAGAATGAAATATAAATTGATTATCGCTTTGTTTTTTTGCGCATCAAGTTCTCTTTTTGCACAAAACATATATAAAATTGATGCCTCAAAGCCTGGTATTACAGTGAGTCCACGGCTTTATGGTATATTTTTCGAAGAGATAAACCATGCCGGCGAAGGTGGTTTGTATGCCGAAATGGTAGAAAATCGCGATTTTGAAATTACTACTATTCCCGAAGGGGCTGATATGGGCGGTAACCTTGTTCGAACAAAAGATAAATGGCAGGAACGCAAAGTGTTTGGAAACGAACTGCATGGCTGGACTTTCCTTTCGGAAGGCGGTGCTGAGGGCGATATTCGTTTGCAAAATGAAAAACCATTGAACAGTAAAAATCCACATTCGATGCGTTTAATTGTTACAAAACCCGGAAACAGAGCCGGTGTGTGGAACAAAGGATTTTGGGGAATGAACCTGCAAATGGGTGATACTTACAATGTGTCGTTTTATGCACGCACTTCCGGCAATAAAAAAATGGACGTAACTGTTTCGCTCGAAAGTCCGAACGGAAAGCATATTTATGCCAGTAAAAAAGTGTCGGGCGTGGGTGGTGAATGGCAGAAATACGAATGCTCGTTTATGTCGGAGCAAACCGATAATATGGGCCGTCTTTCTGTCACTATTAATCAGGCTGATACTTTGTGGTTGGATGTTGTTTCTATGTTTCCCGAAAAAACATACAACCATCAGAAAAATGGACTGCGTGTAGATATCATGGAAAAACTGGCTGACCTGAAACCAGCATTTATCCGTTTTCCCGGTGGTGCCATTGTGGGTGGAATGAATCTGGACAACCGCATTCAGTGGAAAAACTCGATAGGTGACATTGCGCAGCGCAAAGGAACTATGAATCTTTGGGGCTACTACACTACCAACGGTTTGGGCTACCACGAGTACCTGCAAATGTGTGAAGATTTGGGTGCTGATGCGCTTTGGGTGTGCAATCCCGGTTTTAGCGACAACTACCGCAAAGCTGAATATTGCAAGCCCGATGAGGTTCAACTTTATGTGCAGGAGGCACTTGATGCGCTGGAATATGCATTAGGACCTGTCACTTCGGAATGGGGTGCAAAACGTGCTGCCAACGGACATTCTGAACCTTTTCCGTTAAAGTATATTGAGATTGGAAACGAGGCAAGTACAGGAGTTTATGTGACTAACTATAAGCAGTTTTACGATGCTATTCATCCGAAATATCCTCAGGTAAAAATTATCTGCAACTATAAATCTATTAAAGATGGCGTGGTAGAAATAAAAGATGACCACAAATACGGAACACCTGAAGAGTTTATCCGTGATTTCAATCTATACGACAAAGCTGACCGCAAAGGTCCCGAAATTTATGTTGGTGAATATGGATGCACGCATAATGTTGGTCAGGGAAATCTTACCGGTGCTTTGGCAGAAGCCGTTTACCTGATGGGCTTGGAAAAAAACAGCGATATTGTTACCATGAGTTCGTATG
This sequence comes from uncultured Bacteroidales bacterium, assembly GCA_903911085.1. GTDB lineage: Bacteria > Bacteroidota > Bacteroidia > Bacteroidales > Paludibacteraceae > Paludibacter. Next base: position 69,551 of record CAIWCC010000186.1, read on the forward strand.
CGCCCTTGTTTTTTCATGTCAATGACAATGCCTGGCCGGTAAATATGATTGGGTTTGATAATCAGTCGGTTTTTGGGCGTACTTCGTATTGGGTAAATTATATGTTGGCACAAAACCGCCCCGATGTGATGCTTAACGTACAGGCGGCGGATTCTAGCAAAACACTTTTCTGCACAGCTGGGTTTGACAGAATAAACAAGGAATTGATTTTGAAAGTGGTAAATACTAGCAAAGTAGCTCAACAAGCACAATTTTCAATTTTAGGTGTGAAGTTTAAAAAATCACCAGCTACCGTAATTCAGTTGACTCACAAAGACCCAAAAGCAGAAAATTCACTTTATAATCAGCAGGTTGTAGTGCCGCAAACAAGTACAGAAACGTTTGTGAATAATACCGTAAATAAAGATTTCCCTGCAAATTCGTTGAGCATTATACGCGTTAAAACAATTAATGGAATTAAATAATTAGCAGTAAATTAAGATATTATGTTTTTAAAGAATAAATTGTTTGTAGTTTTTATTTTTGTGTTTCAATTGTTCTATTCGGCTGGCTTTGCCCAAATCCAAACGGACAAAATGTTTCAAACATTCCAAACGCCACCCGCCGATGCCAAACCAAGAATCTGGTGGCGATGGATGGGCACGCAAATTTCCAAAGAGGGCATTACCCGCGATTTGGAAGCACTTAAAAACGTGGGTATTGGTGGTGTTATCTGGTTTCAGGTAGCCCCAAATGTGAACGACGCCTCGTTGTTGGAAACACCCAATGCCAAATTACCCAAAGTAAAAACACTGAGCAAAGAGTGGTGGGATTTGATTCAGTTTACCGTGAAAGAGACCGAACGATTGGGGCTGACCTTCTCGATGCAAAACTGTCTCGGTTTTTCTTCTAACGGCGGGCCGTGGATTACACCCGAACAATCGATGCAAAAACTAATTTGGAAAGATACAACGGTGGTGGGCAATAACTTGGTGAAAATGCAATTACTTCAACCCAAGGTAGATGCCCGATGGAATTATTATAAAGATGTAGCCGTGATGGCGGTAAAACAGAGCGTAGATGGTGCATCCGTGCCATTGGCGGATGTGCTGGATATCACCCAAAATATGAATAAAGAGGGCTTGCTGACGTGGAAAGCGCCAGCCGGTAACTGGAAAATTTTCCGTTACGGACACACCACTACCGGCGTGATGCAGCACCCTGTGGTGGATTATGCCAACGGGTTGGAGTGCGACAAAATGAACCGCGAGGCGTTGAAAACCCATTTCGATAACTTTACCGGACGTATGTTGAACGAAGCCGGAGCATTGACTGGAAAGACCATTCCGTCAGTGTTTATGGATAGTTACGAAGCGGGTGCTCAAACCTGGACACCCAAATTCAGAGAGAAATTTATAGAAAAAAGAGGATACGACCCGCTGCCGTGGTTGGTCACATTTGGCGAAAACGAGTTGCGCAAAAGTGGTTTTTCAGGCCTGAGCTGGATTCCGACACCGGGAAAAATTGTGGTGGAAAGTGTGGAGAAAACCAACCGCTTTCGGGCCGATTTGGTGCAAACTATCGAAGATTTGTTTATCGAAGAAAATTGCGCTGCCCATACCAATCTGATACATCAATATCCGAATCTGAAATTTGAATTACAACCCTATAACTCAACTTATAACTTTATTGCCGGTGGCCGAAAAGCCGACTATGTGGGCTGTGAGTTTTGGCATTCAAATAAAGTTTATGGATGGTGGACAATAGGATTAGCAGCATCTGCCTCGCATATTATGGGGCAACCCGTTGTGCCGGCCGAAGCCTTTACCGCCGAGCCAAGTCGCGCCAAATGGAACATGACACCCATCGACCTGAAAGCTGAGGGCGACCTTGCTTTTGCCAAAGGTGCCAATGCATTTGAGGTGCACGTGATGGCGCATCAGCCGTGGGATGACAACGTGAAACCGGGCATGGTGAGCAATCCTTGGGGTGTTCACCTGACTCGTCACAACACCTGGTGGAATCAATGCAAACCGTGGGTAAGTTACCTCACCCGTTCGCAATACCTGTTGCGTCAGGGCAACTTTGTGGGCGATATATGTTACCTCTATCCGCGCTGGCAAAAAGGATTTACAACGCCTGACGGTTACCGTGGTGATGCCATTGATGAAAATTCGATTATCGAACTGATGAACGTGGAAAATGGCGACCTTGTTTTGCCAAGCGGAATGCGCTACAAAGCTTTGGTGCTGACCCCAACCTCGCAAATGAGCCCTGCACTGGCCGAAAAAATCAAACAACTGGTGGCCGATGGCGCGGTGGTTATTGGCCGTAAACCGGAGTCTTCGCCAAGTTTGACCGATTTTCCAGCTTGCGACCAAAAGGTGAAAGCCATTGGCGATTTGCTTTGGGGCAAATGCGACAGCGTGAATATCAAAGAGAACAGCTACAAAAAAGGCAAAGTTGTTTGGGGAAAAGCCGTGGAAGATGTGTTGCAGGAGATGCAGATTGCCAAAGATTTTGAAGTGAAAGAGGCGGTGGGCAAAGACGAAGTGGCTTGGATTCACCGTCGTACCGCCGAATCAGATATCTACTTTGTGTCGAACCAAAAGACTGAGGCCGTTAAATACAACTGCATTTTCAGAACCGAAGGAAAAGTGCCCGAAATATGGAATGCTGAATCGGGCAGCAAAAACGATGCTATCTATTGGAAAGCGGAGGGAAAACGCACCGCAGTTGCGCTGGAATTGAAACCGCTGGAATCTGTATTTGTGGTGTTTAGCCGTTCGTCGGCAACGGCAGACCCTGTCGCATCACTGAGTGCCAATGCCGATAGTACCGTTTGCTTACAGACCGAAGGCAGTCAGTTGTTCCTTTCTTCACGAACTAAAGGACGTTTCGATGTTACTACTCAATCAAATAAAAAATATACGGTAAAAGTAGGTCGCGTACCGCAATCATTAGAAGTCATCGGCAGTTGGAACGTGGCTTTCCCCGCCAACTGGGGCGCGCCGACCAATATTGTTCTACCGGAGTTAATATCGTTGACCGACCATTCTGATGCCGGCCTGAAATATTTTTCGGGAACGATGACCTATACCAAAACCGTTAGCATTCCGGCCAACATGTTGGGCAAAGAGAAACGTGTAAAACTCGATTTGGGCGATGTGAAAAACATAGCCGAAGTGAGTATCAACAACAAAACAGCCGGATTGCTCTGGAAAGCACCTTTTGTGCTCGACATAACCGACTTTGTACAGGCGGGCGAAAACAGCATCGAGATAAAAGTGACCAACACCTGGGCCAACCGTATGATTGGCGACGAGCAGGAACCGCAGGATTTGGATGTGCGCACACCTAACCCCAACACAGCTTTGGAGGCGTATGGTGGTGTGGTACTCAATAAATTTCCCGACTGGTTTATCAAAGGCGAGCCTCGCCCATCGAAAGGCCGTTATACCTTCTCGTCTTATTTCTACTACCGCAAAGGCGACAAATGCCCCGCTTCGGGGTTGATTGGTCCGGTGCGTATTTTGCCAGAAATGAGAGTTAAAGTTTATTAGTGGTTTTTGAATCAAAGAAAAAAATAATTTAATATATAGATAAAATGAAAAACAAGAAAAAATCAGGACTTATTGTCGTTGTATTAATGCTGACAATAAGCATATTTGCCCAGAATCAACCCACATTTTATCTGCGTGGATTATTGGATATGTGGAAAAAAAGCAGTGCCAATACCACGGCTAATCGCATTACAAGATACAATGCAATGATTCCCGCTACAATTCGACCCAATGTGGTGTATAGTCTTGGTGTTAATTCAGCATGGTATTATACCAAAAACACGAGCGATTATACCTCATTTATCAACGATAGTTATCTGGATCTTTGCAAACGAGTCGATTCTACTGGAATAGCGTATGTGGTGAATGTAGCCGAAATTGGAAATTATCCGAATGCAATGCCAGCTACTACGTCTTCGTTTATTTCTGGTGTTGGCTCTTATTATCTGACAGTTGCTCAGGCAGATGCAATTTTTGCCAACACAAGCAATTGTAAGGGAATTGAATCAGGCGAGAATTTTTGGACATACAACTCCACCACTGTTAATATGGTGCTTGATTTGTTACGTGTATGTAAAAAATACAATAAAAAATACATAGTAGGTGAAGGTGGATGGGGATTCAGCACTTTTGTGCGCTTTTTCAACGAGAATTATACAGTATTGAAAAATGAAGGATTGGGCAATTACCTGATACCTGTTTTCAAAAACACAAAACCTTATGGCGCATTGGCTACTCAAAGTGCCATTATGGGTGCATGGGCAACCGGTTTGACTTCTGATTTCGGTACATGGAATGATGAATGGTGCTGGACATATTTCTCATTCAACTATGCCAATCAATTCCCTATTTATACTAAAGCCGACAATAACTATCTCCGTGTTCCTTACACGCACTACCTGAAATCGTGGTTGCTTACTATTGCCATGGGTGGAAGTACAGCGTTTATGGAAACCTCGTCTTTTAGCCGCGCAGGAGCATACGATGCCAATATGACACCTTATCTAGCACCATTTATCAAGGGTTTGGTGGAACACAATATCATGCCTTCGAAGGCCGCCGTTTTGGCTAAAGTAAAAGCCATCGCCAATCCTTATGGAACGCACACCCTTTCGGATGGTACTTCTGCTGCGTATGTGTCATCCAACCTGATATCATATCAGACTGCTGTTGTGCCCTACAAGTCCACTTCATCAAGTACATACGCCGAACCTTACGGAAAATTATACAAAAATACGTATGGAATATGGAATGATACGGCTTATACCAATATGGGATCAGTTACGGACAGATATTATGGGGCAGCAAAAACAAGTGTCGGTAAAAACTGTTTGCTCAATGCCGTAGTCAGGGAGGTTATCCCCAATAGTGCACGCTTTATGATTATCCCCACCTTACCGCACCCCGATGCAGTAAGTGCTGTGCCAGCAGGAGTTGAATCGGTTACGCTTGCAAGCTATACAACTGAGACTGCCCTGAAATCCAAATTTAACTCGCTTTATCCCGAGACTGCCAATGACAACGGTGCTTTGGCATTTGAAATTAATAATAGCTTTTTTGTGATTAATAGCCATGAAAATGCCGATATAGATCAAAGCTTTACTTTTGCCCTTGGTAGCGGTGTAATCGAATCATTATCTGGCGTCATGCCGTTTCAGAATATTCTGTTTGGAAAACGTGAGAGCGTGGATAATTATTGGTTTCAATCCAATGGATATGCAGTTGCTAATGGCGTAACAACAGGTCAAAAATACAGCTGTGTTTCAAAAAAGAATGTGCTCAGTTTCAAATGCAAATCCGAGCCAACTGTACAGGTCGAAGACGGAAAATCGGCCTATGTTACTAAATTGTGGGATGCTACAACAGGAATTTTTCAATTGACAATTAATCATGCTTTGGGTACGGTGAATTTTAGGATTACATCTTCTTCAACGGCTGTAAAGGAATTAAAAATTTCATCAATCAATATTTATCCCAACCCTACAAAAGATAAATTGACGATTACAACAGACAGTGAAGCACAAATTAATATTTATAATACTGGCGGTCAAACTAAGTTAATAGCAAATGTGTCAGCTACTAACCCAACAGTGGATGTAAAAATGCTAAAGCCTGGTACTTATATTGTTGAAGCTAAAACAAAAGACAAGTCGCAAACCGTCAAATTGGTGAAACAATAGTCAATTTAAAATACCTCACACGCTGGCACATTTCTGTGAACCGTGTCAAACCAAAGTAGAAATAAAATACTGTTTGTATCAAAGTTGTATAAGCCCTAAAACACCTGTACCTGCCAGCGAGCGGATACAGGTGTTTTTGAATTCTATGAATTTGTAAGCCATTCTTGATTATTAAAATAATATGTATATATTTGTATTTCAAAAGTTATCCTTAACAACAAAAAAAATGCAATATCTACATTGTTTACTTACTTCATTTCTATGTTATTGTTTGATAGGATGCACTTACGCCCCCAATGAACTTAACAAAGCCGAACAATTGATGGAGACATCTCCCGATTCGGCTTTGAAAGTTTTAAAACAAATCAATAGAAATAGATTGTTCACCCCTTCCAACAAAGCTTTGTATGCTTTGCTAATGAGTCAGGCCTTAGATAAAAATGACATTAAAGTAGAATCTGACTCATTGATTCAAATTGCCACCAAGTATTATTCCTCCGACGAAGCACAGCGAGCAGCCTATGCGTGGTTTTACGCTGCACGGGTGGCCAACAACAGTAACAATGCAAAAACTCAAGCCGATGCACTGTTCAAAGCACAAGAATATGCCGATAAAACCGATAATATTAGACTTAAAGGTTTGGTATATGGCGACAAAGGCTCGATGTACAAAACACAAGGAAAATGCGACAGTGCTATTTGTTATTTCAAACGGTCTAATCAATCATTTCTGAAAACAGATGATAAACGGAACTACATAATCAATTTGCTGAATATAGGTACTGAGTATTTGAAATTGTCACGTTTTGATAGTGTGATAAGCAATTATTTATTGGCAGCAAAAGCAGCAAAAAGCATTCACGACACCTTGTTAATTTCAGGTGTTTACCGTGCACTAGGTTCTCTATATTTAAAGCAAAAAGCCTATCAACAGGCGGTGTACTATTATAATAAAGTACCTGTTACCAAAGAAGAATTATACAACAGTAATAAATGGTTTTTGCAAGCCAATGTATATGTACGTACCGGAGATACCGATTCGGCACGATATTGTTTACACAAAGTTAAGATGTTGCTGGACATGGCTCCTAATTATTATATGTTGTGGCAACAGATATATGAAAAAGAAGGCAAATTGAGACGCGCCCTTATCTTTGCTTCTAAAGCAACCAACGCTTTTGATTCATTGTACAACAACAAATTGGATGTAAGCTTTGCAGGATTGGAAAAAAAATACAAATACCAAAGTTTGCAGATAGCTAATCAGCAATTGATTATCAAGAAAAAGAAAAATGACATTATACTATTATTAATGCTTTTGATACTAAGCACAATAATGATGATAGGGTTATTTTGGCGCATTAAAGTAAAAAAGCAACAATTTGAAACACAACAATTATTGCTTAAACAAGAACATGCGCTGGTAGAAAATGAAAAAGAAAATAGTGCTTTGCTTTCAAAGCAACTTAAATTTCAGTCCATACTGTTACTCAACATTGAACAGCACCGCGAAAATTCAATAAAACGCCCTGGAATTTGGAAAAATAATTCCAAACAATCAATTGCAGAACAAAATACTACTTTCTATCAAGAGCTAATTGCTTGCATGGATTTAGAATTTAATAATATCTCAGACCGATTATTGAACACTTACGAAAAATTGACGCAACGTGACATTCTTATGTGTTGCTTGTTGTTGGCCAGTTTCGATTCGGGCATGATAGCCACCATACTTGATGTTAAAAATGATTCAATTATCAAACATCGCCATAGGCTTCGCAAAAAGCTAGATTTATCAAATTCCGACAATTTGCTAGATTTCCTTCGTCAATTTTAATCCATTTTCTATCCCATTTTCCCTTCATTTTCCTTTGTCCATATAGCACCAATTACATGCAATCATAACTCTATGTATATTAGCAAATTATAAAGACTTGTTTTAGCCATGTCCATATAATAAATCCGGTATTTTTAATAAATATCGGATTTTTTTGTATTTATTTGCAGCACAATTAATTTAAAAATTATCCAATGAAAAAACCATTTTTAATTGCTATTGCTCTTTGCTTTTTTTGCTCTTTCGCGTTATTCTTTCTATCAACTTGAATTTTTACGATCTTCCAATAATTATTCTACAAATTAAAACAACTGTTACCAGTATAGTACAAAATGAAGTTATAATAAGGAAGATTATTAACACATAATATCAATCTGTTTCTGTTTTACAATTAAAGTAATGTAGTGAATTAACCATTCCTTTCAAAAGGTAAATGCTGTAAAAGGCATTTACCTACTATGGAAAAATAATTGAAAAATATAAAAACAGACCTGCTTAGAACAAAAGCAGACCTGCATAGAACAAAAGCAGACCTGAACAGAACAAAAACAGACCTGATTAGGACATAAGCAGACCTGCATAGAACAAAAACAGACCCGCATAGAACAAAAACAGACCTGCATAGAACAAAAACAGACCTGCTTAGAACAAAAGCAGACCTGATTAGAACAAAAGCAGACCTGCATAGAACAAAAACAGACCCGCATAGAACAAAAGCAGACCTGCATAGAACAAAAACAGACCTGATTAGAACAAATGCAGACCCGCACAGAACAAATGCAGACCTGCATAGAACAAAAACATAAATTACAAACAATATTAGCTATTGATATTAAACAAAAACGATTATTAATTATTAAAATTCAACTTAAAATGAAAAAAGACCGCATTGTTTTAGATTTTGTACGATTTCCCGTAGCACAAAAAGTGGAGTTTGGACGTGGCGTAAGTACCTGTATGAAAAGTAACACTAAGTTTACAACACCCGATGTGAGCATAGCCGATTTAGATGCCAAAACAGATTTGCTTGAAGCGCATAGCTTGGCTTCGCAAAGTGGCGGAAAAGAAGCTACTGCACTTATGCATCAAACCGAAGACGACTGGGATAACCTGATGCGCAAAATGGCAGGATATGTTGACCGTATAGCCGACGGTGATAGTGTGGTGATACTTAGTGCTGGATTTAATTTGGCGAAAAAAGCTTCACCAGCCGTTAGACCCGAATTTAGTGTAGAACTGGGCGATAAGTCGGGTTCAGTAACCTTGCGCCGACAAGCCGTAGAAGGTGCCAAATCATATATTTGGCAACATTGTATAGGCGAAATGCCAGCTGTAGAAAATGCTTGGACAACCGCTCAGGTAACTTCAAAAGCTACTGTAGAATTGGTAGGGTTAACAGCTATGAGTAAATACTGGTTTCGCTCGGCAGCAGTTTCACCAGCTGGCACATCGGCATTTTCTACACCTGTAATGCAGGTGGTGATTTAAAATTATATAATGTATAATTAGTGATAGTATGACTTAGGTAATCTATATTATTTAATGATATGCTTTAGTTGTGACCCCCATACTCCCTACTGTGGGCTTAAGGCCAAGTTTCTATGTCAACCTTTAAATACTGCGTCTTAAAGCCCCCATTTGGGGGTTTGGGGGTCATAGAAAATGATAATTTAAGAAATATATCAACAATAACTCTTTGTTATTTAAGTCATACTATCACTAATTTAAAAATTAAATTCAAAACAACAATTCAAAATAACAACTAATATGAACGTTTCAATTAAAAAATCAGTTTTCGGAATCATTGTAATATTTATAACATCATGCTCTACAATTTCTTATGTTCCGAATATTAGTTTAGATATTAGTCCTAAAACTATAAATAAGTCTGTGCAAATTGAAAAGTTTGTTGATTTATCTCCACTTTCTGATACTAAAAATCCGATAGGTGGTTTTTCGGTTACAAATCCAGAGGCATTGTCAAACATGCTAGATGTAGAAGTTACAAATGCAGTAGTTGCAGATTTATCAACAAGTGGCTTGTTTAAACAAGTAAGTCGTAAAATAGATAACCCTGACTACATATTAAAGGGTGAAATTATAAAGTATGCGGGAAAATCAGAACTCAATGATTTTACAAAAATCACACTAGGAATAGCAGTAGCCTCTATGATTATGTTATCAGCAACAAATAATAATAATTATATTCTTGGAGTTTTGCCTGCATACAGTTACTACTTTGGAGTACCATTCACTAAACATACCGCCAAAATAGAAATAATAATGAAATTATATGACAAAAACAACATTTTAATTGGTACTTACACTGGCAAAGCATCTGATAGAAATTCATCCAACCTTTATCATAATAAATCGTTGGCTGTTTCGAGGTTAACCAACAAAACATTTAGTTCTGTGATTATGCAAATACGCGAACAAATACTCAAAGATATAAAAATTCTTGAAAAATAGATTTCACCCTCTGTTGCTCATCGCCTAATTCGGTCGTTTTTTTGTTCGGCATACCGTCTTTCGTCCACTATTTCTATCGGAATCGGGTGAGAAATAAAAAGCTCTGATTTAAATATTCAAATATAATCTGGAAATCGGGAACTTTGCCTGTTTTGCAGGCGGTGATTTAATCATTGTTTTAATTTCAACTTTTCCTAAACTCTAAACCTTGGAAAAGTTGAAATATATTTAATTATCCAACAAAAAAGATTACTTTTGCAAGGTTAAAGACAATTAGTAATACTACCATGAGTACAGGTTACAAAATAGTAGAACAAGATGGGTTGCACTATGTTACACCCAGCTGGTGGTGAAGTGAAAGCACTACTTTCCATATTCAAATATAATATGGAAAGCAAAGCTTTCCTTCTAGTTGCGACGTAGACTGGAGCCATACGCCGAACTTAAACTACGCAGGATTACGCTACGGGGAACTGGGGACGGAGGAAAACAACCATGTTAAACGAAATGACAACTATTCATTAAGAAACAACTAACTCAAATATTTTATATTATAAAAAAGACATCATTATGAAAAAACGTTTAACTTTTTTGCTGCTGACACTTCTAGCAATGTCTTTAAATGCACAGGTATCAAAAACTATCAATGTGACTACAGCAGGAACTTTATCAACATTACTTACAGAAACTGAGAAAGCAACTGTTACGGATTTGACAGTAACAGGAAGTATTGATGCTCGTGATGTGAAATGCATGCGAGATGAAATGACAGTACTTACAGAATTAAATTTATCAAGCACATTGGTTAACTCATTTTATGGAGAAGGTGGAACATACAATGGTGGCAATGGTCCTTATAATTATCCTATAAATGAAATGCCTTTAACTTCATTTTCTTATGGGGGCGGGAAAGGGAAAGCAATTAAAATTATTAACTTTCCAAAATCAATCACATCCATTGGAGAACAAGCCTTTTATGGGTGTCAGGTTATTAATCAGATTATTATTCCTAAATCAGTTGTATATATTGGAGGTGATGCTTTTAATGGTTGTATTAGACTAAGTGTTGCCCGTTGTTTAAGTAGTACTCCTCCAACACTTGATTTATATTGTTTTTATGGAGCTAATCCCACAACATTATATGTTCCAATTGGTTCAGTTGACGCTTATAAAGCTAATTCACGCTGGAGTTATTATTTCCATACTATTTTAGAAAGTGTGTTAAAAGTAAGTACTCAGGCAGTAAGTTCAATAACTACTTCTGCAATTTTAAATGCATCTGTTGATTTGATAACTGACACTCCTGTTTCTGCTCATGGTTTTTGTTGGAATACCACTGGATCGCCAACAATTACAGATAACAAAATTGATAATGGAACAAAAACCACACTTGGGGCATTTAGCAATTCTATATCAGGTCTGTCTAGTGGAACTAAGTATTATGTAAAAGCATATGCAACGGATGGCGAGAGAACAGTGTATGGTGGTGAAGTTACTTTCACCACTGCGTCAATGCCCGATGCTGCTGGTACAATTTTGGGTGCTCAGACGGTTTGTCAGGGTCAGAGTCCAGCTTCATATACAGTTCCAACTGTTGCCTATGCTACATCTTATATCTGGACGTTACCTACAGGAGTTAGTGGTACAAGCAGTACAAATAGTATCACGGTTAATTTCGCAAAGACATTCACTTCGGGAAATATCAGTGTAAAAGGGCACAATGAATGGGGTGACGGTACATTTTCAACATTAACTATTTCCGCAAATCTACTTCCAGAAAATGCAGGAATAATTACGGGAAATAATTCTGTTTGTCAAGGAGAAAACTCTATTACATATTCGGTTCCTTCAATTAATAATGCAACTTCATATATATGGACTCTGCCAACTGGAGTCACGGGTACTAGTTCAACAAATAACATTACCGTAAACTATTCTAAAACTGCAACTTCTGGGAATATAACTGTAAAAGGTCATAACGACTGTGGAGATGGAGTTGAATATTCACTTCCAATAATAGTTAATCAATTACCAATAATCAGTTCGACAAATAAATCAATTGTCAGTGGAGGTTCTGTCTTTCTAAATCCGACAATCAACTATAATGGAATTGGAACATTGAAATACAAATGGACTCCTGCAACTGGTCTTAATAATGATACCATAGCAAATCCTATAGCTACAGTAACAAAGAACGCAACTTATTCAATAACTGTAACGACCCCAAACGGTTGTGTTGCAACAAATAGCATCACTGTAAGCATTATTCCTATGTCAAAGCCTGAAATTGGAATTGTAGGTATAAATAGTTCGAATAAAAATATTGTTGTTTGGAATAAGCCTGTGACAACTGGTATCGAATCATATTATATCTACAGAGAAACAACTATTAGTAATGAGTTTGAAAAGATTGGTGTTGTATCTTATGATTCTTTAAGTGTTTTTGTTGATAATCAGTCAAATGCTTCAGTAAAATCAAATAAATACAAGATATCAATTTATGATTGTAGTGGTTTTGAATCTCCTCAAAGTAATCTTCATAAAACCATGCATTTATCAATAAATAAAGGTCAAAATAATACGTGGAATTTAATTTGGGAGCCATATGAAGGCTTTACAGTTTCTACTTATAATATCTACAGAGGAACTAGTGCAAATAGTCTTAGCTTTCTGGATGCTGTTTCTGGAACAAACACTCAATTTAGCGACATTTCAGCTCCTACTAGCGATGTTTATTATCAATTAGAAGTGGTTAGTCCGATGCTAATTAGTCCTACAAAAGTTTCTACATTTATACAGAAGTCAAAAGAATCAAATACTGCAACAATGATATCTTATAACTCTTCTCGCTCAAACATTGCAACGAATTCAGTGAGTGGCATAAATGAACTAACAGGCGATAATTACAAAATCAATATTTATCCTAACCCAGTGAAAAACCAGTTTAGAATTGATTTTGAAGAAGGATCAACTTTTGAAATTCTAAATTTAATGGGACAGGTCGTTTATAATGGAAACTTGAATATAAATACAATCGTGGAAACATCTTCTCTTTCATCGGGTATATATATGATTAAACTTAAAACAGGTAAGACATTTGCATTTAGGAAGATAATTAAAGAATAGAATGCACACCTATCCTTCGTTGTTCGTAGCGTAGTTTAGTCGACTTTTTGTTCGACGTATGGCCCACGCTGGCGCCCTGTCCACGTGGATATATTGATTAGCTGAGCAAAGTTTGGCACTGTTGGGTGGGATTTATTTCTAATCCCACCCTATGTATTCTTAGGATTTTTAATCCGTTTTAAAAAATAAAAAAATGAATATACAGCATCGCATAACAGGAGAAGTTTATTTTGTAACCGATAC
>CAIWCC010000187.1 GCA_903911085.1 uncultured Bacteroidales bacterium
ATCAATCGCTTGATGTTCGTTTGTACCTCAGAGCGAAGGTCACCCTCCACTTTGAATCCCGCTCCAATGATTTCGCGGATCTTAGATGCTTGGTCGTCTGTCCAATCTTTAACTTTGATGTTGATATCAACACCGGCAGTTTCTAAAATCTTTTTTGCACTATTGCGACCTATTCCGTAGATATAAGTCAACCCAACTTCTCCTCTTTTGTTTTGAGGTAAATCTACTCCGACAATTCTTATAGCCATAAATTCTTTTTTTTCAAAAATAAATAATTATCCTTGACGTTGTTTAAACTTTGGATTTTTTTTGTTGATAACATACAAGCGACCTTTTCTACGAACAATTTTGCAATCGTCGGTACGCTTCTTTACAGATGCTCTTACTTTCATGGGGAAAATATTTAATATTATTTGTATCTAAAAGAGATTCTACCTTTTGATAAATCATAAGGTGACATTTCAACTTTAACTTTATCTCCAGTAAGAATTTTGATATAATGCATACGCATTTTACCAGAGATATGAGCCGTAATAACGTGACCGTTTTCCAATTCTACACGAAACATGGCATTAGATAATGCTTCGATTATCTTACCATCTTGTTCAATTGCTGTTTGTTTGGCCATAAATTATATTGCTTTGTTGCCTAAAATTTGTTCTATATATTCAAAACTCGATAAAATATCGGCTTTTCCTCTTCGTATTGCTACTGAATGCTCAAAGTGTGCAGATGGCTTTCTATCAACAGTTCTAGTTGTCCAACCATCTTTTTCAAGTACTAAGTTTCGAACACCTAAGTTAATCATTGGTTCAATAGCTATTGTCATACCTGACTTTAGCATTATTCCATTTCCCTTCCTACCATAATTTGGAACTTCAGGAGCTTCATGCAATTTACGACCTACACCATGACCTATCATTTCTCGAACCACAGAATAACCATGTTCTTCGCAATAAGACTGAATAGCATAACCCAAATCACCTAAACGACGACCTTCTTGAGCTTGTTCGATACCTTTGTATAATGATTCTTTTGTTATGCGTAATAAATTTAAAATTTCTGGTTTTACGTCTCCCACACAAAAAGTGTAAGCCGAATCACCATGAAATCCATTTATATAAGCACCACAATCAACAGAAATAATATCACCATCTTTTAAAATTACATTCTTCGATGGTATACCATGTACAACTTGATCATTAACTGAAGTACAAATTGATTTGGGAAAACCACTATATCCTAAAAAACCTGGTATAGCACCATTATCCCTAATAAATTCATCGGCAACTTTATTTAATTGCTCCGTGGTTACACCAGGAGCAATTATTTTTGCCATTTCTGCTAAAGTTTTAGCTACAATCTGATTACTTATACGAAGTAATTCAATCTCTTCGTCCGATTTTAAAAAAATCATTCAGATATCGTTTTAGTAAGCTGCTGCTCCACCAGTACGTCCTTTAATACGTCCAGATTTCAATAAACCATCATAATGACGCATCAACAAATGACTTTCAATTTGTTGTAATGTATCAAGCACTACGCCCACCAAAATCAACAAAGAAGTTCCTCCGAAAAATGCAGCAAATTCTTGATTAACTCCAATTAATTTTGCAAAAGCTGGCATAATAGCTATTAATGCTAAAAACATTGAACCAGGAAGTGTTATACGCGACATAATTAAATCCAAATACTCAGCTGTACGTTTGCCTGGTTTAATACCTGGAATGAATCCATTATTTCGTTTCATTTCTTCGGCCATTTGTGTTGGATTAATAGTAATTGCAGTATAAAAATACGTAAAGACAATAATTAAAAGACTGAAGACAAAATTATACCAAAAACCATTATTGTCCATAAATGCACCTACAAAACCGCTCATTGTTTGTGAATTAGCAAATCCTGCTAAAGTTACAGGAATAAACATAATGGCTTGAGCAAAAATGATTGGCATTACACCAGCAGCATTAATTTTTAAAGGAATATATTGACGTACGCCACCATATTGTTTATTACCAACAACACGTTTTGCATATTGTACTGGAATCTTACGAGTTCCCTGCACCAATAAAATTGAAGCACCAATAACTACCAATAAGAAAATCAATTCTCCTAAAAACATAACCAAACCACCACCAGCATCACCTAATCTTGAAGCAAATTCTTTGATAAGTGCACCTGGAAAACGTGATATTATACCTACTAAGATAATAAATGAAATACCATTTCCAATACCTTTATCAGTAATACGTTCTCCTAACCACATTACAAACATACTACCACCACAAAGAATAATAGTTGAAGTTAATGTAAATAAGAAACCACTTGGAATTGCAGAACCTGCTTGTGCTAATTGTACACTTAAATTTACTAAATACGATGGCCCTTGCAACAATAAAATGGCAACAGTCAGATAACGAGTAAACTGATTCATTTTGCGTCTTCCACTCTCACCTTCACGTTGCATTTTTTGAAAATAGGGCACGGCAATAGTAAGAAGCTGAATTACAATCGAAGCTGAGATGTATGGCATGATACCTAATGCAAATACCGAAGCATTAGCAAAAGCACCGCCCGAAAACATATCCAACAAAGCCAACAAACCACCACTAGTTTGCGATTTCAATGCCGCTAGGGCATTAGGATCAATACCTGGAAGAACTACATAAGAACCAAAACGATATATCATCACGAACAACAAAGTTGTAAGTAGTCTATTACGAAGGTCTTCAATCTTCCAGATATTTTTTATTGTTTCTATGAGTTTCATCCTATTATAATTTTACGATGGTTCCACCTGCGGCGATAATTGCTTCTTCTGCCGATTTTGAGAAACCGTTTGCCTCAACTTCAATTTTTACAGTCAATACACCTTTTCCTAAAATTTTTGCTAACGCAGTTCTAGATAAAAAGCCACCATCTCTCAATTCTTGAAGACCAATTTTAGTCAAATTTTGAGCTTGTGCAAGTATTTCTAATGTTTCGATATTGATAGCCTTGTATTCAACGCGATTAACATTTTTGAAACCAAATTTTGGTAAACGACGTTGAATTGGCATTTGACCACCTTCAAATCCAATTTTCTTTGAATAACCTGAACGTGATTTTTGTCCTTTGTGACCTTTTGTAGAAGTTCCACCTAAACCAGAACCAGTACCACGACCAATTCTTTTTCTTGTTTGTGTAGAACCAACTGCTGGGGTTAAATTACTTAAATTCATATCTTATTTTTTAAAGATTCTAAGACTAATACTATTTAATAATTGCAACCAAGTTATGCACTCTTGCTACCATACCCATAATTTGAGGAGTTGCTTCGTGTTCAACTACGGCATTCATTTTTTTCAAACCTAATGCCTCCAAAGTCAATTTTTGAACTTTTGGACTTTTGATTTTACTTCTTACTTGTTTAATTTTAATTGTTGCCATAATTTATTTTTTATCCGTTAAACACCGTATCAAGTGAAACACCTCTGTTTTGAGCTACTGTATGAGCATCTCTCAATTCACCTAACGCAACAATAGTAGCTTTTACTAAGTTGTGTGGATTTGATGAACCTTTAGATTTTGCCAATACGTCAGTAACACCAACACTTTCTAGTACCGCACGCATCGCACCACCAGCTTTTACTCCAGTACCATGAGATGCAGGACTAATAAACACCTGTGCACCACCAAATTTAGATAGTTGAGCGTGAGGAATAGTTCCGTTATAAACTGGTACTTTAATTAAATTTTTCTTGGCTGCTTCGGTTCCTTTTGCAATAGCAGCAGTTACTTCGCCAGCTTTTCCAAGTCCCCATCCTACAATACCATCTTCATTTCCAACTACAACGATAGCAGAGAAACTAAATGTACGCCCACCTTTGGTAACTTTTGTTACACGATTGATTGCTACCAATCTATCTTTCAATTCCAAATCGTTGGTCGATTTAACTTTATTCATATTTGTTGCCATACTTGATTAAAATTTAAGTCCACCTTCGCGTGCAGCGTCAGCTAATTGTTTAACTCTACCATGATATAAATAACCATTACGGTCAAAAATCACTTCTGTAATTCCGGCTTCTTGAGCAACTTTAGCTACCATAATGCCAACTTTGGCAGCTTGTTCTATTTTAGTTACTTTATCTTTTATACCTAACGATGAAGCTGAAGCTAATGTTACACCATTTACATCATCAATAAGTTGAGCATAAATTTGTGTGTTACTTCTAAACACTGTCAATCGTGGTTTTTGTGCAGTTCCTGACACTTTGTGTCGGATATGTGCTTTTATTCTTATTCTTCTATCGAATTTTGTAGTCATAATTTCACAAGTTTACGTAAATTATTTACCAGCAGATTTACCTGCTTTGCGGCGAAGTACTTCACCCGCGAATTTAATACCTTTTCCTTTGTAAGGCTCAGGCTTACGGAATGAACGAATTTTTGCGCAAACTTGACCAATCAACTGTTTGTCGCAGCTTTCCAAAATGAGAATTGGGTTTTGATTACGTTCACTTTTAGTCTCAATTTTAATTATATCTGGTAAGCTCATAAAAATATTATGAGTATAACCTAATGCAAATTCTAAAACTTGACCTTGGTTCGAAACACGATATCCTACACCAACTAACTCTTGAGTTCTTTTGTAACCTTCTGAAACACCAACAACCATATTGTTAATTAATGAACGATACAAACCATGAAATGAACGACTTTGTTTTTCGTCATTCTGACGTGTAACAATACATTCATTACCTTCAACAGTCACAACGACATTTGGGTTAATTTCTTGAGTCAAAACTCCTTTTGGACCTTTTACAGTAACCAAAGTATCCTGAATTGTGATGCTTACACCAGCAGGAATACTTATGGGCAATTTTCCTATTCTTGACATATTTCTTTCCTCCTAGTATTAATAAATGTAACAAATTACTTCACCACCCAATTTTAAACCGAGTGCTTCTTTGTTGGTCATAACACCTTTAGAAGTCGAAAGAATTGCAATTCCTAATCCGTTCAATACACGTGGCATATCTTTATATCCAACATATTGACGTAGACCTGGAGTAGAAACTCTGATCATTTTTTTAATCGAGCTAACTTTATTAACTTGATCATACTTTAAAGCAATTTTTATACTGCCTTGAGGACCTTCTTCTACAAATTTGTAGTTTAAGATATAGCCTTTTTCATGCAATATCCTGGTCATTTCTTTTTTCAAATTCGATGCTGGAATCTCAACCACACGGTGGTTTGCTTTAATGGCGTTCCGCAATCTCGTAAGATAATCTGCTATTGGATCTGTCATATTACTGTTTTAAATTGATCCCGATTATCGGGACAATATTTAATTATTTACTATTTAATAATTTACCATCAGCCATTTAAGAAATACCAAACAAATGGTATATTGTAAATAGCACAATGATAAATGTAATTACCAGCTTGCTTTTTTAATTCCAGGAATTAAGCCGTTTGATGCCATTTCACGAAATTGAATACGCGAAATTCCAAATTGACGCATATAACCTTTAGGACGACCTGTTATTTTGCAACGGTTGTGCAAACGTACTGGAGATGCGTTTTTCGGAATCGATTGAAGTGCATCGTAATTACCTTCAGCGATATATTTAGCGCGTTTGTCAGCGAATTTTGCAACCAGTTTGGCTCTTTTCACCTCGCGGGCTTTCATTGATTCTTTTGCCATTGTATATCTAAATTAATTTTTTTTGAATGGTAAACCAAATTCTTTCAACAAAGCAAAACCTTCTTCATCGGTTTTGGCTGTTGTTACAAATGTAATGTTCATACCCAATAAACGAGTAAGACCATCGATATTGATTTCAGGGAAAATAATTTGTTCTGTAATACCTAATGTATAGTTACCACGACCATCCAATTTATTTTCAATTCCTTTAAAGTCACGCATACGAGGTAAAGCAACACGTACTAAACGCTCCAAAAACTCATACATTCTATCTCCTCTTAACGTAACACGAACACCAATAGGCATTTTTTTACGTAATTTGAAGTTAGAAATGTCATTTTTTGAAATTGTGGCTACTGCTTTTTGACCAGTTATAGTAGTCATTTCATTGATAGCTACTTCGATAATTTTTTTATCGGCAACTGCAATTCCTAGACCCTGGTTAAGAACAATTTTCATTAATTTTGGCGATTGCATAACTGAGCTATAGCCAAACTCTTTCATTAAGACAGGAACGATACGTTCTCTATAATCTTGTTTTAAACTTGCTGTGTTCATTTTAGATTTCCTCTCCTGATTTTAAAGAAACACGCACTAATTTTCCTTCTGCATTTAATTTGCGACCAACTCGAACAGGTTTTCCGTTTTCAACTGGGTTCAAATTTGAGATATGAATTGTAGCTTCTTTCTTGATTATACCTCCTTGAGGACTTTTCGCATTAGGCTTGGTACTCTTTGAGACCAAATTAACACCTTCTACAATAGCGCGTTTGTCTTTCACAAGAACTTCTAACACGCGACCAGTTTTGCCTTTGTCAACCCCGGTATTTACGTAAACGGTATCACCTTTTTTTATGTGTAATTTACTCATCACTGTTTTTTTTTCGACGATTAAAGCACTTCAGGTGCAAGTGATATGATTTTCATATTTGTAGCACGCAATTCACGAGCTACTGGACCGAAGATACGGCTTCCACGGATTTCACCGGCTGTGTTTAATAAAACACAAGCATTATCATCGAAACGTATATAAGAGCCGTCTGCGCGACGAACTTCTTTTTTAGTACGAACGATAACCGCTTTAGAAACAATACCTTTTTTGATGTCGCCAGAAGGAATAACACTTTTAACGGCAACAACAATAATATCGCCTAATGTAGCGTAACGTTTGCTGGTTCCTCCTAATACACGAATACAGAGGCAAGTTTTTGCTCCACTGTTATCGGCTACTATGAGTCTTGATTCTTGTTGTATCATAATTACTTAACTCTTTCGATAATTTCAGTTAATCTCCATCTTTTTAATTTACTCAGCGGGCGAGTTTCCATTACGCGAACAGTGTCACCAATGTTGCATTCGTTTTTCTCGTCATGGGCATGGTATTTCTTCGTCTTATTAACGAATTTACCATAAATAGGGTGTTTTTCTTTCCATTTTACAGCAATAGTTATGGTTTTATCCATCTTGTTGCTAAAAACGACACCTGTTCTTTCTTTTCTTAAGTTTCTTGTTTCCATCAGGGTCATATATTATTTATTAATTTCTCTCTGACGTAACTCAGTGGCAAGACGCGCTACGGTTCTACGAACCCCTTTGATTTGCAACGGATTGTCAAGCGGAGAAATGGCGTGATTCAATTTTAAGCGAACCAAATGCTCTCTTTCAGCATCAATACGTTCAAGAATCTCTTTGTTGTTTAATTCTTTAATTTCTCTTGTTTTCATTTTCCTTACACGTTTTGAGAGGTTAAATCATAATCTCGTCTTACAACAAATTTTGTAGTTACGGGTAGTTTTTGAGCAGCTAAACGCAATGCTTCTTTAGCAATATCAAAGGATACACCTTCCACTTCGAACAACATACGTCCTGGAGTAATTGGAGCCACGAAACCTTCGGGAGCACCTTTACCTTTACCCATACGAACCTCTGCTGGTTTCTTGGTAATTGGTTTATCTGGAAATACTCTAATCCAGATTT
The DNA here is from genome assembly GCA_903911085.1 of uncultured Bacteroidales bacterium. Taxonomy (GTDB): domain Bacteria; phylum Bacteroidota; class Bacteroidia; order Bacteroidales; family Paludibacteraceae; genus Paludibacter. The sequence continues at coordinate 7,673 of CAIWCC010000187.1, forward strand.
GACCTTGTCTTTGCATATAACGAGTAACAGCAATACGGGCGGCTTCAATTTGACGACCAGTTAACCATTTCGATTCTAACGATTTAATTCCAAAAGATCCGAACGCTAATTGATTACCTCTTTGGGCATTTCCTTTCATGCGCCCCTTTTGCTGTCTCCTGAACTTTGTTTTTTTAGGTTGTAACATAATAATTTCCTTAAATCAAATTCATTAATAACAGTTTAATTCTTTTTCTTTTTAAAACCACCTTTTCCGGCTCCACGGTCATTTTTTGAACGGTCACTATAACGTTCACCACGATCGTTACCGCGTTCTCCGCGTGAAACTTCTTTGGAAGCTGTAAAGTTAGGAGCTAAGTCTTTTTTACCATAGATTTCGCCACGGCAAATCCAAACTTTGATACCAATCAAACCCACTTTGGTCAATGCCTCAGCGTGTGCATAATCGATATCTGCTCTGAAAGTATGTAAAGGAGTTCTACCTTCTTTATACATTTCCGAACGTGCCATCTCAGCACCATTCAAACGACCCGAACACATAACTTTGATACCTTCAGCTCCCATTCTCATGGTAGTTTGAATTGCCATCTTAGTAGCGCGACGGTAAGCAATTTTTCCTTCTACTTGACGAGCAATGTTGTTTGCAACAATGACAGCATCTAATTCAGGACGTTTTACTTCAAAAATGTTCAATTGAACTTCTTTATCGGTAATCTTTTTTAATTCTTCTTTTAATTTATCAACCTCTTGTCCACCTTTTCCGATAATAATACCAGGACGAGCAGTGCAAATAGTGATAGTTACAAGTTTCAATGTACGTTCAATTACAATGCGAGATAAACTAGCTTTTGCAAGACGGGCATTCAGGTATTTTCTAATTTTGCTGTCTTCAACTAAGGTATCACCATAATTGTTTCCACCATACCAATTAGAGTCCCAACCACGAATGATACCTAAACGGTTACTTATTGGATTAATTTTTTGTCCCATCGAGCAATTAAATTTGGTTATCGTTAGTAATTTTTGTATCAACGTACAATGTTACGTGATTCGAACGTTTGCGAATACGGTAACCACGACCTTGAGGGGCAGTGCGTAAACGTTTCATCATTGTTGCTGAATCTACAAATATTGTACTTATATATAAGTTTGCATTATCAGCTTTTTGTGCTGTTTTGGTTTCCCAGTTTGCAATTGCTGATTTTAGTAACTTTTCTAATCTTCCCGAAGCTTCTTTCGACGAGAACTTCAAAACACTCAATGCTTTGTTTACTTCCATTCCACGAATCATGTCGGCTACAAGTCGCATTTTTCGAGGTGATGTTGGTACGCCATTAAGCTTTGCAAAGTAAAGCGTCTTTTGAGCTTCTTTTCTTTCTTCGGCTGTTATTTTTTTTCTTGCACCCATTTTTACGAAATTTTTATTTTATTCTGATTTTTAATTTCAATGGATTATTTCTTTTTACCACCATGTCCGCGGAAGTTACGAGTTGGAGAGAATTCGCCTAACTTGTGTCCTACCATATTTTCGGTTACATATACGGGGATAAATTTATTACCATTGTGAACTGCAATTGTGTGACCTACAAAATCAGGTGAGATCATTGAAGCACGCGCCCATGTTTTGATTACGGTTTTTTTTCCGGCTTCATTCATGGCTAAAACCTTAGTTTCAAGCTTCAAATTGATGTATGGTCCTTTTTTTAATGAACGGCTCATATTATTTACTTAATTTTTCGATTATTTTTTCTTTCTTTCAATAATATATTGACTTGATTGCTTTTTCTTTGAACGAGTTTTGAACCCTTTAGCTAACAAGCCTTTGCGAGAACGTGGGTGACCACCCGAAGCGCGCCCTTCACCACCACCCATGGGGTGATCGACTGGGTTCATGGCAACACCTCTCACTCTCGGACGACGTCCAAGCCAACGTGAGCGACCTGCTTTACCTGATCTTTCCAATGCATGATCAGAATTTCCAACACTACCAATAGTAGCCATACAAGTAGAAAGTACTTTACGTACTTCGCCTGAAGGCAATTTGATAATGGCATATTTATCCTCACGTGAAGTGAGTTGCGCAAATGTACCAGCCGAGCGTACCATCGCGGCACCTTGACCTGGACGTAATTCAATATTATGAATTATTGTTCCTAAAGGTATATTTTGCAATGGCAATGCATTACCAACTTCTGGTGACGCATCAACGCCAGAAAATACTTTTTGTCCTACTTGCAATCCATTTGGCGCAAGAATATACGTTTTTTCTCCATCGGCATAATAAAGTAGTGCAATACGTGCAGAACGATTAGGATCATATTCAATCTCCTTAACAGTTGCAGGTATACCCGCTTTTAAGCGTTTGAAGTCAATTACTCTATATTTCTTCTTGTGTCCACCGCCAACATTACGGATAGTCATTTTACCATCATGGTTACGACCTCCAGATTTTGTTCCGCCTCTTACAAGAGATTTCTCTGGTGCACTCGCAGTAATTGTGTCGAATGTACCAATAATTTTGTGTCTCTGCCCCGGTGTTGTGGGTCTTAGTTTACGTACAGCCATTTTTTTTATTAAATATTGCTATAAAAATCAATTTGTTCTCCTTTTTTAACAGTAACTATAGCCTTTTTATAAGCTGAAGTACTTCCTTTGACAACGCCACCTTTAGTAGAACGACTTTTTTGTTTTGGTATCACAATTAAAGTATTAACCTCTTCAATTGTAACATTATACATCGCTTCAACTGCTTGTTTGATTTGAATTTTGTTGGCGTCTTTTTGTACTCTAAAGCCGTAGCGATTCAGTTTCTCGCCCAGTTGAGTCATCTTTTCTGTAACGATTGGTTTTATGATAATTCCCATTATTCTGTCTCCTTATGCTTTAAATATTTGTTCTACTGCTGTAACTGATTCTTCAGTCAACACGATAACTTTCGCATCAAGTACAATATAAGTACTTAATTCCGAAATGGTTACAACTTTTGCGGTTGTCAAATTACGAGCCGACAAATATACGTTTTTATTTGCGTCTGCTAAAATAATTAACGGTTTTTTATCAGCAATTTTTAAACTTTGAACTAAAGACACAAAATTCTTTGTCTTTGGAGTTTCAAAATTGAAATTTTCGACAACAACAATTTGATTATTAATAGCTTTGTATGACAATGCAGATTTACGTGCAAGTTGTTTTACTTTTTTGTTCAATTTAAAATGATAGTCGCGAGGTTTAGGTCCAAACATACGACCACCACCAACACGTACACCAGATTTAATATCTCCAGGACGAGCACCGCCGCTACCTTTTTGTTTTCCCAATTTACGAGTACTACCCGACATTTGACTTCTGCCTTTTGACGAGTGTGTTCCTTGACGTTGATTGGCCAAATATTGTTTCACATCTAAATAAATAGCATGGTCATTTGGCTCAATACCGAAGACTGTATCGTTTAACGATACCTTTCTTCCTGTGTCTTCTCCTTTGATGTTTAATATACTTAATTCCATGGTTATTTATTGATGATTACGATTGAATTCTTCGCTCCTGGAACTGAACCTTTGATTAAGATCAAATTATGCTCAGGAATAACTTTTAATACTTGTAGGTTTTGCATAGTTACTTTATCGCCACCCATACGTCCGCCCATTCGCATTCCTTTGAATACACGTGAAGGATAAGATGAAGCGCCTAATGAACCTGGTGCTCTTAAACGGTTATGTTGACCGTGAGTTGCTTGACCAACACCACCAAATCCGTGACGTTTTACAACTCCTTGAAAACCTTTACCTTTTGAAGTTCCAACTACGTTGACAAACGTATCTTCTTCAAACATTTCAACGGTGATTGCATCACCTAATTTGAATTCTGTTTCGAATCCACTGAACTCAACCAAGTGTCTTTGAGGAGCTACTCCAGCCGCTTTAAAGCGACCCATTTCGGCTTTGTTAGTGTGCTTTTCAGTCTTTGTTTGAAAACCAATTTGCACAGCTTCATAGCCATCGGTAGTTACCGATTTGATTTGAGTAACAACACAAGGACCTGCTTCAATAACAGTGCATGGTACATTTTTACCATCGGCACTGAAAACGGATGTCATTCCGATTTTTTTTCCTAATAATCCTGGCATTTCAATTGTTGTTTAGACCCCTAACCCCTAAAGGGGGAACGGTCATGTTTATTTATTAAATTTATTATTCTAGTCCTTTATCCCCTTTAGGGGTTATGGGTAGTTTTATACTTTGATCTCTACTTCTACTCCACTTGGCAATTCCAATTTCATCAATGCATCTACAGTTTTGCTTGTAGAACTATAGATATCAATCAGACGTTTATATGAACAAAGTTCAAATTGCTCACGCGACTTTTTGTTTACGAAAGTAGCTCGGTTTACAGTAAAAATACGCTTGTGTGTTGGTAATGGAATTGGACCACTAACAATTGCTCCAGTAGCTTTAACTGTTTTTACGATTTTCTCAGCTGACTTGTCAACCAAGTTGTGATCGTAAGATTTTAATTTAATTCTAATTTTTTGACTCATTATAGTTTATATATTAATTTGGTTTAATTGTTTGGATTTTCAAATAAGAGTCATTCACTATTTGAAAATCCAACAATTGTATTTTTTTAAATTGAATTTGAACTGTCAATAGTCAACTATTAACTGACAACTATTAAAGAAGTTCTACTTTTCCCTTAGCTTCAGCAACTACAACTTTTGCAATTGCATTACTTACTTCAGCGTAGTGAGAAAATTCCATTGTAGAAGTAGCGCGTCCAGAACTTATTGTACGCAAAGCTGTTACATAACCAAAGGTCTCAGATAAAGGCACTTTAGCTTTCACAACACGTGCTCCAGAACGACTTGATTCCATTCCTTCTACTTGACCTCTTCGTTTGTTTAAGTCACCAATAACATCACCCATATTTTCTTCTGGTGTAACCACTTCCATTTTCATGATTGGTTCCAAAAGTACAGGTTTTGCTTTAGCACAAGCTGTTTTATAAGCCAAAGAAGCACAAATTTCGAATGATAATTGATCCGAGTCAACTGCGTGGAATGAACCATCAATAACAGTTACTTTTAAATTATCTAATGGGAAACCTGCCAAAACACCATTTTTCATTGCATTTGCGAATCCTTTTTGAATAGACGGTATAAATTCTTTTGGAATATTACCACCTTTTACTGAATCAACAAATTGTAGAGGACCATTTTCAAAATCTTTGTCCATTGGTTCCACTTTTACAATCATATCGGCAAACTTACCACGACCACCAGATTGTTTTTTATATGTTTCACGCAATTGAACAGTTTGAGTGATTGCCTCTTTATATGAAACTTGAGGACGACCTTGGTTACATTCAACTTTGAACTCACGTTTCAAACGGTCGATAATAATTTCGAGGTGAAGCTCACCCATTCCACTAATAATAGTTTGACCTGATTGTTCTTGTGTATGTACAGTAAATGTAGGATCTTCTTCAGCCAATTTTGACAAACCGATACCCAATTTATCTAGGTCTTTTTGAGTTTTTGGTTCAATAGAAATACCAATAACTGGTTTTGGGAAGTCCATTGATTCCAATGTGATTTGATGTGCTTCGTCACACAATGTATCACCAGTACGAATATCTTTAAATCCAACTCCAGCACCAATATCACCTGCAGAGATTAAATCTACAGCGTTTTGTTTGTTAGAGTGCATTTGGAAAATACGTGAAATACGTTCTTTTTTCTCAGAACGAGTATTATAAACGTAAGAACCAGCTTCTAATTTACCTGAATAAACTCTGAAGAAACACAAACGTCCAACATAAGGGTCGGTTGCAATCTTAAATGCTAAAGCACACAATGGTTCATTAGAATTAGGATGTCTAACCTCCTGTTTGTCTGGGTTACGTGGATCAAATCCAATAGTTTCTGGAGTATCAATAGGGCTAGGAAGATATGCGCAAACTGCATCAAGCATTGTTTGTACACCTTTATTTTTGAAAGCAGAACCACAAATCATTGGATTAATTTCCATCGAAAGTGTTGCTTTTCTAATAGCTTTTTGAATTTCGTCTACTGTTATAGTTGAAGGATCATCAAAGAATTTTTCCATCAATATATCATCGTATTCAGCAATAACTTCGAGCATTCTATCTCTCCATTCTTGAGCTTCGTCAAGTAAATCGGCAGGAATTTCTTCAACAGAGTATTCAGCTCCCATTGTTTCATCGTGCCAAAAAATTGCTTTCATCTTCACCAAATCGATAACACCTTTAAATTTCTCTTCAGCTCCAATTGGAATTTGAATAGGACAAGGTTTAGCACCTAAAACGGTTCTTACTTGGCGAACTACTTCATAGAAATCAGCACCAGAACGGTCCATTTTGTTTACAAAACCAATACGAGGCACATTGTATTTATCTGCTTGACGCCATACAGTTTCTGATTGAGGCTCTACACCTCCTACAGCACAAAAAGTAGCCACAGCACCATCCAAAATACGCAACGAACGTTCTACTTCAACAGTGAAGTCAACGTGTCCCGGAGTGTCAATAAGGTTGATTTTATATTTCTCACCTAAATAATCCCACGAGGTAGTTGTAGCAGCGGATGTAATAGTAATTCCACGCTCTTGTTCTTGTTCCATCCAGTCCATTGTAGCAGCACCGTCATGCACTTCACCAATTTTGTGTGTCAAACCAGTGTAGAACAAAATACGCTCGGAAGTTGTAGTTTTCCCAGCGTCGATATGCGCCATGATACCGATGTTTCTATTATAATTTAAATCTCCTTTAGCCATTTGTAAACTATGAATTTATATTTTTTATCAATTAAAATCTAAAGTGTGCAAATGCGCGGTTAGCTTCAGCCATACGGTGCATGTCTTCTTTGCGTTTGAATGAACCACCTTGGTTATTAAATGCATCAACAATCTCGGCAGCCAATTTATCAGCCATCGAGCGTCCGCCACGTTTGCGTGAGTACAATATAAGATTTTTCATTGAAATTGATTCCTTGCGATCTGCACGGATTTCAGTTGGGACTTGGAATGTAGCACCACCAACTCTACGAGATTTTACTTCTACAAGAGGAGTTATATTTTCGAGGGCTTTTTTCCAAACTTCAAGTGGGGATTTTTCTTCGTTCGGAAGCTTCTTTTTTACAGTTTCGAGCGATGTATAGAAAATATCAAAGGCAGTAGATTTCTTGCCATCGAACATCAAGTGGTTTACAAATTTTGTAACCATCGATTCATTGAAAACCGGATCAGGTAATACGATCCTCTTTTTTGGTTTCGATTTTCTCA
>CAIWCC010000188.1 GCA_903911085.1 uncultured Bacteroidales bacterium
AATTGGTTAATAGAAAAAACTAATATTCAAAAAGCAAGTAAAGTTCGTTCTACAAAAGGTTTATTGACTTTTGTTTGTGGAAGAATTGCTGCTGCTTTCATTCATTTAATATTTTAAAATCAACTCTTAATTCGCATATATCATTAATAGAAGGTGTTTTTTAATAAATGATAGGCCACCTACAATCAATTTAACTTATTTTTTCCACTGATTATCACGCACTTTATAAATACGCTCAATAATATCAACTACTTTCAAACCTTCCAATACATTGGTAGTTATTGTTCCTTTATCTTTTAATTTCTCTACAACATTCTGAATAACATAGTGATGATTTTGTGCAGAGCCCTTATACAATCCATAATCGTTTGGAGGATTAGATGGTGCCAGCTCAGGCATTACATAATCCTTTATATGACAATAACTGACTTCATTCATGTATTGACCAGCTACTTTTATAGTTCCTTTTGAACCTAAAATAGTAATGCTACTTTCCAAATTTGTATCCCAAACAGCAGTTGAATAATTCAAGCAACCCATTCCACCATTTATAAAATCAAATGTAACTACTCCGCTATCCTCAAAATCGGTTAATTCTTTGTGACTAAAATCGGCAAAATTTCCACGAATATTTTGCACATCACCAAATAACCAATACATAATGTCTATAAAATGTGAGAATTGAGTAAATAAAGTTCCACCATCCAACTTTGCATCTCCGTGCCAATTACCTTTTTTATAATATCGGTCATCACGATTCCAATAACAATCCAGTTTCACCATAAAAATGTCGGCAAGTGAATTGTCATCAATCAATTGTTTTAACCACACCGACGGTGGTGAATAGCGATTTTGCATTACACAAAAAACGTGACGAGACATTTCAAGTGATTTAAATAAAATTAATTCTGCATCACTTTTGGTTAAAGCTATTGGCTTTTCTAACACAACATGCTTTTTGGCAAGTAATGATTTAATTGCATAATCGGCATGATAACCATTTGGAGTACAAATATTTATAACATCTATATCCAAGTTGGCTGCTAATAAATCATCAATGCTGGTAAAATACGCTTCACTAATATCTGCCAAACCAATTTGTTCTTTTGGCAATATATCGCAAACAGCCACTAACTGTGATTCTGGATTCGAGCGTACCATCTCAGCATGGCGTTTCCCGATATGACCTTGTCCTATTACTGCAAATTTAATCATTTTCTTTTTTTTAGGTTGTTATTTTATTCTTTCTACTTTATTATTTGTTAATTGATATGTCTGATTAGTTTCAGGACATACTGCATGACCATTATTATCAAAGTGCAATTTATGTCCATTTTCGCTAACCCAACCTATTTGACGCGCCGGATTACCAACTACTAATGCAAAAGGTTTTACTGGTTTGGTAATGACAGCACCTGCTCCAATTAAGGCATATTCACCTATTTCATTGCCACATACAACTGTAGCATTAGCTCCTATGCTAGCACCCTTACGCACCAAAGTTTGTGCATATTCATTTTTACGGTTAACGTGGCTTCTCGGATTTATAACATTTGTAAAAACCATCGAAGGCCCTAAAAATACATCACTCTCACATATCACACCAGTATAAACTGATACGTTGTTTTGTATTTTTACATTCTGTCCTAAAATAACAGAAGGAGAAATAACTACATTCTGACCAATATTGCAATTTTCTCCAATTACAGACCCCGACATAATATGAGAAAAATGCCAAATCTTAGTATTATTTCCTATTGTGCAATTATCATCGACAATTGCCGTTTCGTGTGAAAAATAGTTCATCAAATTGAAATTAATGTTTATTGTTCTGATAATCAAAGAAAATCAGAAATAGATTATTGAAATTCACGTAATATATATTAAATGAATATATCAACATAGAAAAGAATATTTTTGTCATTAATTTGGGTGCTTCAGTCAAATATGCTCTATTTATGAAAATAATAATAAATACAATGCCTGCTAAAATAGCCAATATATTTATAATACTAAATACATATTTAGCCCATTTTTGCCCGTAGAAAATTGCTATGTAAAATAAAAAACTATATGTTACGCCTACAATGCTTACTACAGAAAAATTATTAAACGAAATAAATGATAATTGTACTATAACAGATAATAATTCTGCAAAAAACAAAAGCGCAAAAATCTTTAATGTATTTCTTTTGCCTTCGTTAATATATTGCATGTCTGAAATCAGATATTTTTCTTCAATATATTTTTCTTCATTCAAATAATCGGGACAAGATGTTTCAAAATTGGGCTTTTCATTTGTAAGATAGCACAATAGACCCTTTTGCAAATCAAATTTTTTATTTCTACAAGATAAACAAATTTCATTTCTAATTTTTTCCATGTTATTTGAATTTTATAATTAAACAACCTTGAAATAATCTTAAACTTATGGATTAGATAAACTCTAACACACTTTTTGTAATATAAAGTAACTGTTCTTCAGTCAATTCTGTATGCATAGGTAAAGACATTACACATCCGCAAAGTTTTTCTGCTATAGGAAAATCTCCTGCTTTATAGCGCGCATCTTGATATGCTTTTTGCAAATGTAAAGGAACAGGGTAGTAAATCATTGCAGGAATGTCTTTATCTGCTAAAAACTTAATCAATTCCGCTCTATTTACGTTTTGTAACTTTAGTGTATATTGATGAAAAACGTGTGTTGAGTTAGCCGAAATTTTTGGGGTAATAATATTTTCATTTTCAGCAAATGCCGTATTATAAAAATCGGCAGCGGTTTGTCTGTTTTTTGAATAAGTATCTAAATGCTTGAGTTTTACATCAAGTACAGCCGCTTGAATGCTATCAAGTCTTGAATTAATACCTACAAAATCATGATAATAGCGAACCACCATTCCATGATTAGAAATAGCACGCATTTTAGCAGCTAATTCATCATTATTGGTAAATATTGCTCCACCATCACCAAAACAGCCTAAATTTTTTGAAGGAAAAAACGAAGTACAGCCTATATCGCCCATACAACCCGACTGTTCACGATGTCCATCTTTAAAGGTATAAACCGAACCTATTGATTGACAAGCATCCTCTACAACAAACAAATTATGTTCTTTAGCTATAGCCAAAATTTCTTCCATATCAGCATTTTGTCCAAAAAGATGAACTGGAACAATAGCCTTGGTTTTTGGAGTTATGGCTTTACGAAGGGAATCTATTGAAATATTAAATGTATCAAAATCAACATCCACAACTACTGGGGTTAGACCTAGTAAAGCAACAACTTCGGCAGTGGCAATAAATGTAAAAGTAGGTGTTATAACTTCATCTCCCGGTTGCAAACCTAGTGCCATCAAAGCTATTTGCAGAGCATCAGTACCATTACCTACTGGAATTACATGTTTAACGTTCAAATATGTTTCCAAATTTCGTTGAAAATCAACAACTTTTCCTCCTTTTATAAATGATGTGGAATCAATAACATCTTGAATTCCAGCATTAACTTCGTTTTTTATTTTTTTGTATTGACTTTGAAGGTCAACCATTTGAATATTTTTCATAATTATCTTTCTTCTAAAATAAATTCAACTTCTTGGGGTAAAATTCGAATATTTGATATATGTGAAGTGTTATTTTTTATTATTAGTTTTTGTTTACTTTGTTTTGCCAATTTCAAATCATTATAATCCAAATAAATCTGTAAGTCATTAATTGAATTGTTATTAAAGTGACTAAGACCAACATTATATGTGGCATTGACAAAAGCTGGAAAAGTTCTTACAAAGAGATTTGATGGACAATTGATGGAAGTAATTGGAATTATTACTTTCTTTTCAGTAAATTGTTCGACATAAATACTAACCTTTGTTTCTGGTGAAGAAAACTTTATAAATTTAATTGGTTTTATTTTACAAGTAAAAATATTTGTATCATTCAAGTTTTTTAACTTAACTATCTCTGTACGAACTGTTTTAAGTTTATCGATATTTTTTTTATTCCCAAAAACAGTAACATAAGATGGAGATAGTTGAATTTTGTCGCTCAAAATATATTGTTGTGCAAATTCAATACTTGAAACAAATTCTATTGGTATATCTTTTTGGCTTAACTTTTCGTATTGAATCATTATTGAATCAGGATGAATTTCCAATACTGAAGTTGAGGGCTGTAAGTATTTACTTATTTTGCCTCTAAGCTGATCGGGTGTTATTAATATTTCGCCTTTTTGATAAAAAATCCGACTAACATCAATTGTAAGTGGTGTTAAGTGACTATTGTAATACGAAAAGAGATTAATCCCTTGATCTTTCACGCTCAAAACAATATTTTCGGGAGCAGAATTAATAATAGCAATGTTTTGCGGAATTCCAATATATCTTATTGGAATAGTTATATTTGTTTCCCTATCTTTCCCTAAAGCATTTACGAACCAAAAACAAGCAGCCAAAGCAAGAAAAAGCAAAAAGCTCAATATATCTTTAGAAAACAAGAATAATTTAAGCTTTTGCAAATTGTATTTTATAAATTTTAAGCCGCTGTTTTCAGCCATAAAACTCTAGTTATTTTGCTTGGTTTTGAATGTCTTCTGCTGTAGCAAAAACCGAATTTTTGTCAACTTTAATTCGCACATTATCAGCAATTTCTACAGTAATGGTTGTTTCTTTGATATCTTTTACTTTTCCATAAATACCACCAGATGTTACTACTGAATCGCCAGCTTTCATGGCTTCGCGTTGTTTTTTAATTTCTTTTTGACGTTTTGCTTGTGGACGAATCATAAAGAAATAGAAAACCACAAATATTAACACCATCATCAATATGCCAGAATATTGACTTGCTCCGCCAGCTGCAGGAGTGGCACTAGTTGCTTGTAAAAAAATACTTAATAAATTCATTCTAATTGATTTTTAAATTTATAATTGCAAATATAGTTTATTTTTTTTTATTATCCGAAAACATAACCACCTTTATCAATTTGTTTTCTGTTTTCAATTGACCAACAATATTATCTAAAACTCCATTGATAAATGTACTACTTTTATCTGTACTATAAGTTTTTGCTATTTCAATGAATTCATTTAGTGTAACATTGATAGGAATAGTTGGAAAATTCATTATTTCTGCTAACGCCACTTCCATTATCAATATATCCATAAATGCGATTCGATCCAATTCCCAATTTTTGGTATTTTTATCTATCATTTCAAGCAATTCGTCATTCTTTGTCATTACGATGCGCAACAATTTGCGTGCATAATCTGCATCTTCAGAATCTTTGAACATTGGTAACAATTCCTGTTCGTCACCTTTCGACAAATCAAAACGTTTAATTGTTTTAATTATGAAGCTGATAACCAATTCAATATCATCAGTCCAATAAATGTTTTGATCTTGAATTGAATCGTCGAGTTCCTCATTTTGAAGCATGATTTTTTTGTAAATCTTACGCCAAAGATCTTTATCAGCAGCATAATCTGCTACTTCAAGATGCATATATTCGTAATAAAAATCTGTAGCATAAATTTCCTCAAAAAGAACCTTTATGATATCCTGATCGTTAACCCATGAAAGTTTACGTTCTGTCATGTATTCGTTAAAACGAATATTCTTTTTTAATTGAGCAATAAAAGTGTTGTCAATGAAACGAGTGTTTGGGTTTAAATCTTCGGGAGTAGGACGCAATCTATTACGCTTAATTTCTATCTGATTTTCAGCATATTGAGTGATTTCAATAGAAAGTTGTAGTAGATGAAAATACAAATCGTATGTCTTTTCGATACTATGAAATAACTCTTTTTCTGCAAGTGGCAACGATTTGCTATCGCTTTTATAATAAGAATACAAGATTTGAACAATCTTGGTACGTAATAATGCTCGATTAATCATAAAATACTGTGAACGCTTTTATTAATGCATTTTGAAAAATGCATAATTCATATTTATAGAAAAATTGTGAACAGCATGTTTTTGAAAAAAAACTACATGTATTAACAATTTTCAATTTTCGGTACAAAGGTAAGAATTTTTTCCCTAAAAGTATTGATTTTAATTGTTATTTATCGAACTGCTCAATTAACTATTTAAAGTGTTGCGATGTTAAAACAGAATGAATCTAAACAATCCAAGGGAATCGAAAACACGGTTCATTGTATAAACAATAGTCTGCTATGCCATTTACAGCCAAGGTTTTTACATATTTAGCATCTGACAGGAGTTCTTTTGCAAATTGTAATGTAGTACCTGTTTTTACTCTATCGTCAACCAATAATATTCTTTTTCCTTTGAAGGCGAATTCAATTTCTTCTAGTAATTTTGGTTTGTCATACAATTTATTTTGCATGGCATCGCGCAAATTAAGCTTCAACAATTGAAATTCGCATCCTAAACGTTGATTAATAATAGCAGCAGGTATAATACCTCCATTGGCAATTGCAACTACTAAATCAAAGTTTTCATATATTTCTATATTCTGAATACGTTCAATAATTTCATCAAAGGATTTTGGCATTTGTTGTTTCTTTTAGGTCTAAAAATTTTATTCTTTACACTTATTATGAACTATTTTTTCATTGCTTTTAAACAAAAATATCCACCAATTATCTGAAACAAAATACCAGGAAAGCCAATGCGAACATCTTGAAATGCAGTGAATAAGCTTCCAACTATTGCCCATTCGGCTAATGTTCCAATTCCTTGATATAAAACAATAACAGCTAAAATGTTTTGTAACTTCACTTCTTTGGTTTTAATAGCAATATAACTTGCAGCTGCTGCTAACAAAACCGATTTGATAAGAATAATGGTAAGCATTTCAGCACCAGGCATTCCAAAAAATGCATGATTTAACAGAGGTGAAGCTACGGCTGTAAGTAATCCTGTAAAAAAACCATATTTATATGCAGCAATTAACGTAAAGAAATAAATTGGCAAAAGTATTTGACCACCAATGGGTAATAAGTGACAAATCTGTGGTAATGCTAAGTTGCCTACGATGAATAACATAGCAAAAAGATACGATTTTACTTCTACTACTTTGAGTGAGTAAAGTTTAATGGCTGATTCCATAATTGTGATTGTTTTTAAATGATATTGATTTGAATTACAAAAATAAGAACATTTTTTGTTTTAATACTACAATTGACATTGAAAATTCAAATTATAGAATATATTACTACAAATAAGTATTTTATAACAACTCAAAGTTGGTGATTTTTAATTAATTCAAAAAAATAATCATTTTTATGGGTCTAAATATAAATTATTTCAAACTTTATGAACAAAAAATCGAAATTTATTTGATATATTGAAAAAAAATACGGAAATTTGACGGCTGATACCAACACTTAATTACTAATGTGTTTTTTTACAGTTTAGAAAGCTTAAATTTTTCAAAAAAAACACCTTTCAAAAAAATAAATTTACATTACATATAACTAAAAATAACATTATGGAAATTGAGAAAAGAAAAATTGAAATTGAGAAAAAAGACAATGAAATTGTTTATTCAAAGGCAATTAAAGCAGGAAAGCGAATTTATTATTTGGATGTAAAGAAAAGTAGAAACGATGATTTATTTTTAGCAATCACTGAAAGCAAAAAAAAAGTTGTTGGTTTTGACGAAGATGCGCAGGTAACCTACGAAAAACACAAAATATTTCTTTACAAAGAAGATTTTGACAAATTTGTAGAAGGGTTGCAAGATGTGGTTGGTTTTATTAAACGTGAACAAGGTGAGTCGCCTCAACGTGAATATAGAGAGATAGAATCACCTAAAATTGAAGAAGAAATTGAGGTTGAGGAAACAAAAACGAAAAGTTTTTTTGATAAATTAAAGTTTAAATGAAGTCGTTTGCAAGTGATAATTACTCAGGCATACATCCTGAAGTTTTAGATGCTATTAAACGAGCTAACAATAATCACCAAATTTCGTATGGCGATGATGAGTTTACTAAAGAGTCAAATACACTTTTTAATAAACTATTAGGCGATGTGGCTGTTTTTTATGTTTTTAATGGAACAGGAGCTAATGTTATTTGTTTGAAGTGCTGCACATTACCATTTCAAGCTGTAATTTGTTCTGAGTTTGCACATATAAATGTTGATGAATGTGGTGCGCCGACTCAAAGTATTGGTTGTTCGCTCCTACCCGTTCCAACTACAGATGGAAAACTTACTCCGGCAATTATTGAGCCTTTGCTAAGTCGTATAGGTAATGTTCATCACACACAGCCCAAAGTCATTTCTATCAGTCAGAGCACCGAATTGGGAACAGTTTACACTATTTCAGAATTAACTAATTTGTGTGATTTTGCACATACTAACGGAATGTATGTTCATTTGGACGGTGCGCGCATTTCCAATGCTGTAGCAAGTCTTGGTGTTAGCTTGAAAGAAGCAACGGTTGACTGTGGTATTGATATAATGAGTTTTGGTGGGACAAAAAATGGATTAATGATGGGCGAAGCTGTACTAATTTTCAATGAAAAATTGAAAGCTAATGCTCCTTTCTTTCAGAAACAAACATCTCAATTATTCTCCAAAAACAGATTTATAGCTGCGCAATTTTCAGCTTTATTAACCAATGATTTATGGTTAAAAATGGCTCGTCATTCAAATAAAATGGCACAAATTCTAGCCTCGAAGGTTGGCGAACTGCCTGGTGTAAAAATCACACAAAAGGTGGATGCAAATGCTGTTTTTGTTATAATTCCACCTCACACAATTGAGCCATTGAGAAAACAATATCCTTTTTACGAATGGGATGACCAATCGCACGAACAGCGTTGGATGTGCTCATTTGACACTACAGAAGCAGAGATAAATGATTTTATAGATACCTTGAAGGTGTTAATTTGATGTATTTTACATTACAGAAAAAAGAGCGAACCGACTTAACGATTCGCTCTTTTTTCTAAACTATGAATTATCAATTGTAAATTGTAAACTATCAACTGTAAACTAAATTCTAGCTTTAATTGCTTTAGTTTCAGCTTCAAATCCTGGTTTTTCGAGTAATGCAAACATATTTTTTTTGTAAGCTTCAACTCCAGGTTGGTCGAAAGGATTGATACCTAACACATAACCACTAATTCCACATGCTTTTTCGAAGAAATAAAGTAATTGACCCAAATAAAACTCATTCAATTTTGGCAATTCAATTTTCAAGTTTGGCACACCACCGTCGATGTGAGCAATCATAGTACCCAATTCAGCCATTTTGTTAACTTCATCGACACGTTTACCTGCCAAGAAATTCAAACCGTCCAGATTATCTTCCGATGTAGGGAAAATTTTAGTATAATTTGATTCTTTAATAGAAATAACTGTTTCGAAAATTGTACGTTCACCTTCTTGAATCCATTGACCCATTGAGTGCAAATCGGTTGTAAAATCAACTGCAGCTGGAAAGATTCCTTTATTTTCTTTACCTTCACTCTCGCCATAAAGTTGTTTCCACCATTCTCCAATATAATGCAATTTTGGATGAAAATTAACTAGGATTTCAGTCTTTTTTCCGTTTTTGTATAATTCGTTACGAACAGCAGCGTATTGTGCGGCAGGGTTTTGTTCGTAAGGAGTTTCTAATCCGCAGATATTTTCCATACTAAGTGAACCTGCTACTAACTGACGAACATCAAAACCAGCAACAGCAATTGGTAATAAACCTACTGGGGTAAGAAATGAATAACGGCCACCAATATTGTCTTCGATAATAAATGTTTTGTAGCCCTCCTGAGTAGACAAAGTGCGCAATGCACCACGTGATTTATCGGTTATTGCTACAATAAGTTTTTTGGCTGCATTTTTACCTTGTTGTTCTTCGAGTTGTGTTTTCAATAAACGGAATGCCAAAGCTGGTTCTGTAGTTGTACCTGATTTTGAGATAGATATGATACCAAACTTCTTGTTTTTCAACAATTCTTGTAATTCATACAAATAATCTTCACCAATGTTTTGACCAGCATAAACCACTGCTGGCGATTTACGTTCAGTTTGTAGCCAATCGAAACTATTAGAAAGTGCATCGATAACAGCTTTAGCTCCAAGATAACTACCACCAATACCAATTACAACTACTACTTCGCAGTTGTCGCGTAATATTTTAGCTGTGTTTTCAATATCTGTCAAATGATTTTCGTCTATTGATGAAGGTAGATTTAACCATCCTAAGAAATCACTTCCTAAGCCTGTACCATTGTGTAAAGCAGCATTGGCTGCTGCAACTTGCGCTTTGTAACCAGCCACATTTTGTTCGGATACAAATCCAAACGCTTTGTCGATTGATAATTTAATATTTTCCATTATTTATAAAATGTTATTTGCCTCTGGCAATATTTATTAATATTTTTGTATTTAATAATGTTAGTTATTACACTTCCCAACTTGTAACATGTAACTTGTAACCCGTAACTATTTAAGTTTTTCCGACAATTTTCTGATTTCCATTGTTGGCGAACAACGATTATATAAAATCTCATAAACCGCATTTACAATCGGCATACTAATTTGATATTTCTCATTAATTTCGTGAATACATTTTGTTGCATAATAACCTTCTGCAATCATTTCCATTTCAATTTGTGCGGTTTTAACTGAATAACCTTTTCCAATCATTGTTCCAAATAGTCGGTTTCGGCTAAATTTAGAGTAGGCAGTTACTAATAAATCGCCCAAATATGCCGATTCATTAATATCGCGATGCATAGGATTTACGGCATTACAGAATCGATTAATTTCTTGTATTGCATTGGAAACCAATACTGCTTGAAAATTATCTCCATATTTTAAACCGTGGCAAATACCAGCAGCAATGGAATAAATATTTTTCATTACGGATGAGTATTCAATTCCAGTAATATCATCGCTAATGGATGTTTTAATAAAACTGGTATTAAAACGCTGTGCAAGCATTCGAGCTTTTTCACGATTTGTACATCCAATTGTTAAATATGATAGTCTTTCGAGTGCTACTTCCTCAGCATGACAAGGTCCAGCCAAAATTCCCATGTTATCTTTTGGCACATTATAAATTTCCTCAAAATAATCAGAAACAATCATATTTTCGTCGGGAACTATACCCTTTATAGCCGATACAACGAACTTATTGCTCAATTTTCGCTTTAATTTTTTTAAATGTTGTTTCAAAAAAGGTGATGGTGTAGCAAAAATCAATATATCGGAAGTGCGCACCAATTTATTGATGTCACTTGTAAAATGAATACGGTCAGTATCAAATTTTACACCTGTAAGGTAGGATGGATTTTTACTAAGTCGCACAAATTCATCTATTTGTTCCTGTCGGCGCATGTACCAATTAATGCTATCGGCGTTGGCAAGTGCTATTTTGGCAATTGCTGTAGCCCAACTTCCACCGCCTATTACAGCTATTTTACTTTTTTCGTTCATGATGACTCCTAACCCCTACGAGGTTATCGTTTTTTATACTTTTGCAATCCATTCTGCCACATCCTCTTTCGAAGGATTTGTCAACTCCATTTTGTGTTTTTTGTTCAATCCACAAATATCTTGATGAAATTTATTAGGATTCAAACCTTTCAAATCGGAAACCATAACAATGCCGGCCTTTTGTACCACAGCTACCCATGCTTCAGGTATTCCTAATTCCATAAATTTTTCGATGCTATCCTTGCTAGCTACTTTTTCTGGTTTCATTTGTGGAAAAAACAATACTTCTTGAATTGTTTGTTGACCAGTCATTAGCATTACCAATCTGTCCATACCGATTCCCATTCCAGAAGTTGGAGGCATTCCATATTCCAATGAACGCACAAAATCCATATCAATAAACATGGCTTCATCGTCGCCCTTTTCGCTTAGTTTTAATTGTTCTTGAAAGCGCCCTAATTGATCAATCGGGTCATTTAGTTCGGAATATGCATTTGCCAATTCTTTACCATTCACCATAAGTTCGAATCGTTCGGTTAGTTCTGGATTATTGCGGTGGCGCTTACATAACGGACTCATTTCGCGTGGATAATCGGTAATAAATGTTGGTTGAATGTAATTACCTTCACATTTTTCACCAAAAATTTCATCAATCATTTTACCTTTACCCATTGTTTCATCTGCTTCAATGTGTAGTTGTTTACAAACGTCGCGTAATTGAGCTTCGTCCATACCATTAATATCAATGCCAGTATATTCTTTGATGGCATCAATCATTGTGATACGTTTAAATGGGGTTTTAAAACTTATCAATTTGTCGCCAACCATAATTTCGTTTTTTCCATTTACCGCCACACAAATTTTTTCAATCATGTTTTCGGTAAAAGTCATCATCCAGTTATAGTCTTTGTAGGCAACATAAATTTCCATTGCTGTGAACTCAGGATTATGCGTACGATCCATTCCTTCATTTCTGAAATTTTTAGAAAATTCGTACACACCTTCAAAACCACCTACAATAAGGCGTTTGAGATACAATTCGTCGGCTACACGGAGATAAAGAGGAATGTCTAATGCGTTATGATGCGTCATGAACGGACGAGCAGATGCGCCTCCAGGTATAGATTGAAGTATTGGGGTTTCTACTTCCAAATAATCTTGAGCATTGAAGTAGTCACGCATAGTTTGGTATACTTTTGTGCGTTTCAGAAAAATATCTTTCACGCCTTCATTTACCACTAAATCTACATATCGCTGACGGTAACGTTGTTCTGGGTCTTCGAAAGCATCGAAAGCCACACCATCTTTGTATTTTACTATTGGAAGTGGGCGAAGTGATTTACTCAACACAGTTAATTCTTGAGTGTGAATGCTAATCTCGCCAGTTTGTGTGCGGAAAACAAAACCCTTAATACCGATAAAATCACCTATATCCAAAAGTTTTTTGAACACGGTATTGTACATTTCAGGTTGCGTTTCTGTGTTAATATCGTCGCGACTTATATATATTTGAATTCTACCTTTGGAGTCTTGCAATTCGACGAATGAAGCCTTACCCATAATGCGACGGCTCATAATGCGACCCGCTACACATACTTGCTTACCGCTTTCTTCATCTTTAAATTCCTCTTTTATTTCTGTTGAAAACGCATTGGTAGGATACTCTGCTGCTGGATAAGGGTCGATGCCCAAATTGCGTAATTCTTCCAGACTTTGTCGTCTGAACTGTTCTTGTTCACTTAATTCTATGCTCATATTGTGTTTGAAATACAAATTGCTGCAAAAGTACAAAAACAAATGCATAATTCATAGTATTTAATATAATTTTAAAATTACATAATGAATAATGAGGAAGATAGTATTTACAAGTTCAATTTTTTTATAATAGACTTTATATAGATTAAATTGCTACGCAATTAAAAATAAGAAGCTTAACACTAAGTCCACATAGTCCACATAGATTAGCTACGCTGACCGTTGGTTCACT
>CAIWCC010000189.1 GCA_903911085.1 uncultured Bacteroidales bacterium
AATATAATGTCGTATTTTGAACGCTAAGTCGCTAAGTCGCAAAGACGCTAAAAAATACTTGATTTACAATAATTTATATTCGTTGCGACTTTGTGTCTTTGCATCTTTGCGTTAAAAAATTTCTTTTTAAATGGTACATTATATTTTGCCAATTACTTAAATCGTGTGGGTTTGTTTGAAACAAACTTTTATTAATAAGAAAATGAAACCACAATAGGTACTATAGATAGTATTTTAATAATAAAAAAAACACAATAGATAAATACCTATCGGTATGATTCATTATAAATGCTTTAAGCATTTATTCTATTGTGAACTAATGTGACTATTGTGGTTAACTATTCTTAGATTTATTGTTTGCCTTGATATGGTTAAATATATCAACCCACACGAAAAGTGGTAGAACCATCAAATTAAACCACTTCATGGTTATAAATAGTTTTTCAGCATACATTAGTTAAGTTTCTTATTCTTAATTGTATAGTATTTTAATCTTTATAAAGTCTATTCAATTCAAAAAAAATCACTACTTTTGTATTTACAGAAAATGTCTGAAAAGGATAAGAAACATTTCTCAAAACTATTTTTCATTGGAAACTGATTATTTACATTCCATTTTTAGCGGTATCACTATTCAGCAAATCACCCTGTCGTCAACTTTTTCGTTGGTAGTTAGCATGTTGCTGCTAATGTGTTCGGCATTGATTTCGGCAGCCGAAGTGGCTTTCTTTTCGCTCGACCCTCAAACTCTAAATGAGTTGGAAGAGAGTGATAATAAGACTGATAAGAACATTTTGCGATTGCTAAATAAGCCTCAACGATTATTAGCTACTGTTCTTATTAGCAATAACTTTGTAAATGTTGCTGTCATTTTATTGATAACACATTTTACTACCACACTTTTAAATTTCGACAGTGCTCCTTTTCTTGGTTTTATATTTCAGGCTTTTATAATTACATCTTTGATTTTGCTTTTTGGTGAAATAATGCCAAAGGTTTATGCTACCCAATTTGCAAAAAGAACGGCTCAACTGACTGTGCCAATGCTTTCTACATTAGAAAAACTATTAGGCCTTTTTGTGAGCGTACTTGTTAATTCCACGTCTTTTGTAAATACAAGACTGGTAAAACAAACTCGTTCCAATATATCTATGGATGAATTGTCGCATGCTTTGGAGTTGACTTCAAATAGCAAGGATGAGGACACAGAAATTTTGGAAGGTATTATCAAATTTGGTAATATTCAGGTAGTTGACATAATGACACCACGCGTGGATATGGTGGATGTGGATTTAAAAGTAAATTACAAAGAATTGCTGGATGTGGTTATAAAGTCGGGATATTCGCGAATTCCTATCTATTCGGGTACAAACGACAATATTAAGGGATTGCTTTACAGTAAGGATTTGTTGCCGCACTTGGATAAGCCGTCAAATTTTCGTTGGCAAAGCTTGATGCGACCTGCATTTTATGTGCCCGAAACCAAAAAGATTGATGATTTATTGAGTGAGTTCCAAGATAATAAAGTTCATTTGGCCTTTGTGGTCGACGAATTTGGGGGTACTTCTGGTTTAATAACTATGGAAGATATACTTGAAGAGATTGTAGGCGATATAAGCGATGAATATGATGATGAGGAGTTATTGTTTACCAAAATAGATAATCATACTTTTATTTTTGAAGCTAAAATTCAGTTGAATGACTTTTTTAAAATTGCTGAAATAGAGGAAGAAGATTTCGTAAAAGTTACTAATGAGGTAGAAACTTTAGCGGGTTTAATTCTGGAGTTAAAGGGCGATATACCAGCTAAAAATGAACGTATTGACTATGGGAAATATGTGTTTGAGATTATTGCAGCTGATAATCGTAGGATAAAAAAAGTAAAGTTGTATATCAAAAACGATTTTACAAATGAAGATGAAACTTAAAAATTTGATTGTTATCATGTCATCAAATTTTTATAGCAAACGTTTTATCTAAGTATATAAAAAATATCAATTTTATATTGCTGAAATATGCGCGTTACCAATCTGTTCATATCTCGCACTGGACTGACATCGTCTGGTGAGCCGAAAAATGGAGTGAAGTATGCGTAGAAAACTTTTGTGTTTGAGTACCGACGTATTTCGTCGGTGCGAGTTTAAAAGTTTTCAGCATACAAACGACAAATTTTTCGAGTGAAGCAGGCGAAGTCAAACACTTCAATTCCTATTTTCCCTCTCC
>CAIWCC010000190.1 GCA_903911085.1 uncultured Bacteroidales bacterium
GAAACAGCAAGTTACAGCATGGAAACCGGTTCATTATCGGGTGGAAAAACAGTTTATCCATCAATGGGTGCAGTTATTTCGTATAAAATGAAAGATAGTTATAAAGGCAACATTCCACCATATATTTCTTTAACTTCTGGCTCGTCACGCTTCAACGAAGCTGGATTTCTTGGTCCACAATTCAAATCTTTTGCTACGGGTGGAAATCCAGAAGGTGTAACTTTTTCGGTTGAAGGTATTGTTAATAGCTCATTTACAGACGACCAACTTAAAAGTAGAAAGAAATTATTGAATTCATTGGATAAATTTTCGGAAACGCTACCTTCAAATAATCAGTTGGCTGCAATGGATAATTACCAAACGCAATCATACCAGCTAATTTTAGGTTCGGACAGAAAAGTTTTTAATCTCAGTGAAGAAAGTGACTCTATACGAAACCGTTATGGCAAAAACAAACTAGGTCAATCGTGTTTAACTGCACGACGATTAATTCAAAAAGGTGTACCTTTTGTAACGGTTAGAAGTGGCGGTTGGGATACACACAAGCAACATTTCGAACGAATGAACGAGAAATTACCCGAACTTGACCAAGCTTTATCGGCATTGTTAGAAGACTTGGCCAACAAAGGATTATTGGACGAAACAATAGTAATTTGCGGTGGCGAATTTGGTAGAACACCAAAAGTATTATACGAACCACCTTGGAATGGCGGACGTAATCATTTTGGACCGGCATTTAGTTATTTAGTTGCTGGAGGTGGTTTTATAGGTGGCAAAGTTGTAGGAGCAACAGATGCAAGAGGTGAAAAGGTGACAGAACGACCAGTTTATCCGTGGGATTTTGCCGAAAGCATTTACACATTAATGGGAATCGATACCAAAAGCACCCTTCCCCACCCTACCGAAGGTGAAATTCCAATGTTGTTTTTGCCTGCTGAAAAAGAAAAACGAGGAGGAATGTTACAAGAAATTATGAAAAGTTTTTAGATTCAAGAACCAAGAATCAAGACAAAAGAACCAAGATAAAAGACAAGGCTCTGATTATCTCATATTTAAAAAAGGACTAATTATCAGTTAAATTTCAATTCAATACAAATTATACACGTTTTAAATATTTGATAAACTGATTTTTTATTTTCAAAACAGTATTAAAATCAGATTTTATTCCCGATAAATTCGGGTCTGTTTTAAAGATTTGATTCCTAATCAGCTCGCCATAGGCGAGATATAATCCGTTTTAAATCCGCTTAATCAGCGAAAATCCGCGTACTATTATCTTTAATTATCAAATTTAATAAACTCTAATGAAAACAAAAAAAATCATACTCTTATCACTTTTAGGTTTATTTTTTACTTTCGAAGTAGAAGCACAAGCCAATATTGGTTACGTTTATCCAAGTGGTGGTGAACAGGGCAAAAGTATTGATGTAGTTGTTGGTGGGCAAAACTTGACTACTGTAAAAGGTGTCTTTGTAACTGGTACTGGAATTACAGGAACAATTATTGAGAAAATGCCTATAGACATAAAAGCTAAAAACCTAAGAACCAAAGAGCAAGACATTCCACAATTGGAAGAAATGATAAAAGTGAGAATTAATATTGACAAAAAAGCAGAACTCGGATTGCACGATTTTAGATTAGAAACCGAGAACGGATATTCCAATCGTATCTTTTTTGATATAAACGAGTTGACTGAATTTAACGAAGCTGAACCCAATGACAAACCTACAAATGCTACAATAATTACAAAACTCCCTTCAGTTGTTAATGGACAAATTATGCCTGGCGAACGTGATTGTTTTCGCTTCTCGGCCATTAAAGGACAAATTATTGTATGTCAAACTAAAGCTAGAGCACTCACTCCATATCTCGCCGATGCTGTTCCTGGTTGGTTTCAACCTGTATTGATCCTCAAAAATGCAGTAGGAAAAGAAGTGGCATACAATGACGATTTTGGAAATAATCCCGATCCTGTAATAATTCTCACAGTTCCACAAACTGGTGATTTCACACTCGAAATTAAAGATGCTATTTATCGGGGTCGTGAAGATTTTGTTTATCGCATAAGTATTGGAGAAATTCCTTTCGTGCGTTCAATATTCCCTTTAGGTGGAACAAAAGGAAAGAAAACTAAAGTGGAACTCGATGGTGTAAACCTTTCTAAAAACATCATAAAAGTGAAAGTTCCAAACAAAAGTGAAAACAAAATTTATTTTGATGCCGAAGGCAAAGATCTACATTCCAATAGTATAGCTTTTGGAACTTCGGAAGAGGATGAAATGAATGAAGATAAAAACAATACTTTTTCTTCACCTATGTTTATTCCACAAAACACTATTATAAATGCAAAAATTCAAAATGCAGCCGAAGAAGATTGGTACAAATTTGAAGGAAAAAAAGGCCAAAGTGTTGTCATTGAAATTATGGCACATCGCTTAGGCTCATTGTTGGATGCCGACATTACACTTTATGATGAAAAAAACAAAGTGATAATACAAGTTGATGATTCTCAGGATAAAAGCGAAGGTTTGGAAACATTTCATGCCGACCCACAAACGATTTATAAATTCAAGAAGGATGAATCAGTATATATTCGAGTTAGGGATGTAATGGGTAAAGGCGGAATTGCTTATGGATATCAACTACTTACAAGTGAACCTACACCCGATTTTGATTTACGCATCAATCCATCAAATCTCACATTAAATCAGGCTGGCACTTCATCATTTACCGTTTTTGCTTTACGGAAATATAATTTCGGAGGTGAAATTAATCTAAAACTAAATGGCTTGCCCTCAAAATACACGCACAGTAACAGCGTAATAAAGAAAGGTCAAAATCAATTACGAATAACTATTACTGCTCCAACAGATGCCAGAATTGGCACACTGAATTTAAAAATAAGTGGAAAATCTGAAAATAAAAACGCACAAGTAGAGCGACATGCAGAACCAGTTGAAGAAAAAATGCAAGCGTTTTTTTATACACATTTACTTCCAACAGCCGATTTTCTTACAACGGTTGTGGCACCATTACCATTCAGCATAAGTCACAGCATTCCAGTTGATTCAGTGCTATTTATGGAAAAAGAAACCAGTTTTTCGTTTAAAGTAAAAGTGAATAGAGACGAAAATTTCAAATTGCCCATTCAGCTCATTCTCGACAATCCACCAAAAGGAGTTCGAATGAAACCAGTTACGGTGCCCATTGGCGAGTCGGAAGCATTGGTAACAATTGAAACAACAAAATTTACACCAAATCAATTCACCGAAATTGTCTTGTCTGGTGTTAGTCGCATTCAGAAAACAAAGAAAAAACAAGCTCAAATTACCAAAGCGTTGGCACCAGCAATTATGATGGAATTTCCAAAGCGAAATGAAAACGAAAAGAATTTCGGAAATAAAAAAACTCTATAAAACTCTGCGCATTATTGCAAAATATTTAAAGAGAGATAATGCAAAATGCACTATCTCTCTTTAAATCTCAATTTAATATTGTAATTATCTTATAATTAAATCGTATGGTAAACGAGCTTGCAAACCATTTATCTTATCCAAATTTCTTATTTGTTTAAATATGGCATAATTTTCACCCAATTGTGCTTTTACAAATCGGGTTTCCATATCATCTGTGAAGTTTTTCATCAACTTCGATTCAAAATTCTCTTTCTCAGGATATTCGCTTACATTATATGTATCTAATTTTGCTTTTGCAACCGCCAATTTAATTGCATCGTTTATTCCACCAATTTTGTCGACCAATCCAATTTTCAATGCATCCTCTCCAGTCCACACCCGACCTTCGGCAATAGCTTTTATTTGATCAACTTTCATTTTGCGTCCATCAGCACAACGTTTTACAAATAACTCGTAACCTCTGTTGACGTAATTTTGCATCAAATCTCTTTCTTCTGGCGTAAATGGACGATTCACAGAAATTGCATCACTCATTTTATTAGTTTTGACACCATCATAGGTTAAACCAATTTTTTCATTTAATCCTTTAACGTTTGGAATTACACCAAAAATTCCTATTGAGCCAGTAATTGTATTAGGTTCTGCAACTATTTTATCGGCCATACAAGAAATATAATAACCACCAGAAGCAGCATAATCACCCATAGAAACTATCAACGGTTTTTGAGCTTTCAACATTGTAAGAGCACGCCATATTTGCTCAGAAGCATAGGCACTTCCACCTGGGGAACTAACACGCAAAACTACTGCTTTTACTGAAGAATCCTTTGCTACGTCGTCAATTGTTTTAACCAAACTGCGTGCCACTATTCCCTCTTCCCCTTCATCCGAAATTTCACCTACAGCATAAATAATAGCCACTTTATTTTTATCAAATTTACTTGTATCTGGTAATTTTGTCATGGCAGAATGTTTTACCAATTGCCAGTCTTCATCTTTAATAGCATTTTTATCTTTTAAAAAGGACTTTAGAATATTATCTACCTGATCACCATAAACCAATGAATCAACCAATGCATATTGTTTCGCTTTCTCGGTTGGTTGAAACATCATCATTTCATCTGCAAAAGCATTCAGTTTTTCAACTGATATTTTTCGTGACAACGAAACTTCCTTTAACCAAGTTTTCCATATTGAACCCATATAAACGGTTACTTGTTCACGATTAGCATCACTCATTTTGGTAGTAATAAGTGGCTCCACTGCCGATTTGTAAGTTCCTACTTTCACTATTTGCATTTCAATACCGAGTTTATCCAAGGTATTTTTAAAAAACATTGTTTCAGCCGAAAGTCCTTTTAATTCTAACATTCCTTGTGGGTTTATCAAAATTTTATCCGCAACAGAAACCAGATAATACATCTTCTGAGTATAATTATCAGAATAAGCAACCACAAATTTACCTGACTTTTTAAAATCAATTAATGCATTTCTTATTTCCTTTATAGATGCATATCCACCCATAAGTGTGCCACCTTTAAGATAAATTCCAACAATATTTTCATCTTTTTTGGCTTTATCAATGTTTGCCAATAAGTCATCAAGCCCAATGTTTTTGACTACAGTATTTCCCATTGCTTGGGCAATAGCTGACGAAAAAGGATCATCCTCCGAACGATCAATTAAAGATCCCTCTAAATCAATTTCATAAACTGAATTTGCTTTCAAAACCGTTGTTGATTCAGAAGAACTTGCCACAGCGCCAATAATTCCAAAAATAACCAATACCGAAAAAAGGGCAGCAATAAACACACCTACAATTGTTGCAAATGTGTATTTCAAAAATTGTTTCATGATAAATAATTTTTAATGAGAATAAGAATTGTAATAATTATGCAAAGGAAAACATAATTTTTTGAATACTAAATTTTTTTTATCATTTTCGATAAATCTTTATGAATTAATTGTTATAAAGTCCGAAACATAATAATAAAGCTTGATATGAAAATATAAAATACTTATTTATTATTGACGATATGTTTACAAATAGTCAATATTATGTTGTCATTGAAAAAAATACAACTATTTACCACTATATGTGTTATTAATTTATATGATTAGAAAATGGATATTTGAGTTATAAAATACAGACATTATCTCATAAATATAATTAAAATGAAAACGATTCAAAAAAAAAGGTTTATATTTGCCAAATTAAAAATGAAATACTAATTAGTTATACTATATGAAAACAAGATTTTTTTTACTAAGTTTAATATTATCATTATTTATTTATCAACCTATTTTTGCTATCAAGGCTTATCCATTTCCGATAGAGGTTACTCAACCTGATGGAAGTTCACTTACAATTAAATTAAAAGGAGATGAAAGTTTTCATTATCAGACATCTGAGGATGGTTATTTGCTAAAAAAGAATGCAAATGGATATTTCACTTATGCTACATTAAGTGCAACTGGCGAAACTCTTGAAAGTAGTATTATTGCACGCAATATATCTAAACGCACATCTCCCGAAATACAATTTTTGAAAACTGCTCCAAAATCTGAGAGTCAGTTAAATTCAATGTATGTTCGTCGAAAAAGCAGAGTTTTGAGTTCTATAGGTCAGCCCCGCCGAGCTTATCCTTTGAATGGATCACCAAAAGCATTGGTTATCTTGGTCAATTTTTCTGATAAAGCCTTTACTGTTCCAACTCCAATTACTGCATATCAAAATTTGCTAACTCAAGTTGATTATAGTGCAAATGGAGGCACTGGATCGGCAAAAGATTATTTTATGGCAAGTTCGTATGGTAAATTTGCACCAAATTTTATAGTAGTTGGACCTGTTACATTACCACAAACTTTAGATTATTATGGCAAAAATAATTCAAGTAAAGAAGATACAAATCCTGCTCAAATGGTATTAGATGCCTGCAATGCAGCGAATTTAGCTGGTCTTGATTTTACTCAATTCGATACCGATGGCGATAGTTATGTAGATAATGTATTTGTTTATTATGCAGGATATAATGAGGCGGAAGGCGGAGCTGCAAATACAATCTGGCCACACCGTTGGAATATCTCTTCATCAGGTATCACAACTGGAATAACTTTTGATGGAAAAAAAATTGAAGATTACTCATGCACATCAGAACTTAAAGGTACTTCAGGTACAAATATGTGTGGTATAGGAACATTTTGTCATGAGTTTGGACATGTGTTAGGATTACCTGATTTTTACGATACCTCAGGTACACAAAGTAATACATTAGATTATTGGGAAATTATGGATGCTGGAGCTTATAACAACGGTGGATGTACACCACCAACTTATTCTTGTTATGAACGCTTCTTTTTAGGTTACTCTACACCTGAGCAAATTAGCTCCGCCTCAGATTTAACATTATTACCAATTTATCAAGGTACAACACAACCTGCAAACACAACAAATCAATCATTTCTATTTTCTGCCACTACACATAATTTAATTGCAACTAATCCAACGCCAAAAGAGTTTTTTATGGTGGAATACCGTAAAAAAATTGGTTGGGATGCATATTTGCCTGGCGAAGGAATGTGTATTTGGCATGTCGATTACAATCAATCAGCATGGGATAATAATGAACCAAACAATTATACAGGTACAGATCAAACAGCAGCAAGTCACATGAGGTTTTATCTTCAGCCACTTAGCGGCACAACTACCACACCAGGGGATGCATTTACCTCTGGCTCATTTACACCAACAACTTGGGCAGGAACTAATATTAATCGTCCAATAACGGCTATCACAAAAACGACTGATAATATAAAATTCAAATTTATGGGTGGTGCTGTAGGTCCTGTAGTTTCGGCAACGGGCTCCATATCTGACTACACAACAATTTTTGGAACCCCTTCAGCATTACAATCGATTAATGTTAGTGGTCAAAGTTTAACAAACAATTTAAATATTAATCTACCATTAAGCAGCAACTTCGAAATTAAACTTTCAACGGAAACATTGTGGAGCAAAAGTTTATCAATTGTACCAAATTCTGGAAGTGTGAATATAACAGTGAATGTTCGTTACAATCCATTAACAGCAGGTTCCCAAACTGAAAATTTACAATTTACAAGTACTGGTGCGTCAAATGTAAACTTCGGTTTAAGCGGCACGTCTACAGTTCCTATTGATCCCAATGCACCAAATGTATTTATTGGAAAAGTGGATAACAATTTGCAGTTTCCAACAACAAAAATAAATGTTTCCACGAGTAAGACTATTAACATCAAAACAACTGATATAGTTGGAAATTTATCTTTATCTATCACGGGTACAAACACTAACTTATTTACAGTGTCAGCTAGCTCTATCACTAAAGATGCTGCAAATGCAACTAATGGATTGAACATCACAGTTACTTATATTCCAACTTCAATTGGAGAACACTCTGCAACACTAACAATTTCGGGGGGTGGTCTAAACGATAAAGTGATAACACTAACAGGAAATGGAATTTAATTGAGTATCTCTGTTTCCTAAAACAAAAACTAATTCTTAATTGGGATTTATTAAATCAAAAAAATGCACCATTATATTATATAGTCCAAACACATATAACACACTAAAACAGCATTATTGAGAATGAAATGCAACGGTTAACAATAAATGAATACCAACTATACTAATGTTACATTGGGTCGTTATAAAAAGTCGTATCATATTGATTAACTATGATTTAATACAGTACAATTTAACTAATTTCGGCTTTACTCAGACAAAGAGTAAACGCAAAGCCGCTAAGTGTTAAATACCTGATATTCACAACCAAGAGAAAGAACGCTAAGACAAAAACTTTCAGTTTTTCTTTGCGGCTTTGCAACTTAGCGTCTTAGCGTTCAAAAAAAACATTTTTTATAACGAACTATTGAATGTTATAAAACATGATTTTATTGGTTTTATTATTTTAAACCAACTTTACATATATGACCCAAAGTAATGAAAACACACTTGAATAATAAATCTAATTACTTTAAGCATTATAATTGGACTTTATTGTTTTTATTAAACATCTAAAGATTTATACATTTTATATATCAAAAAAAAGCATTCTCAAATTGAGAATGCTTTTTTTTTGATATACAAAATTATTCGAATTTATAATATTGTTAGTTAGCAAGAAATCCTCTACGACCAAATAGTTTGTAAGCCAAAGTTACATTAAAACCTCCAAGTATATCAGGATAATTTGAAAAAGATTCTGGGTGAAAACCATCTAAATAATCCGAAGTAGAAAACTGCCAACCAACTTCAGCTCCCAATGATAATTCATTACTAAAATGATATTGATAACCAAAACCAAATGGGAATATTGGTGCTAATTCACTTGCTTTTCCTACTATTGCATTGGAAGGATAAGACATAGTACTATTTACAACTCCAGTTCCAACAAAAATACTTATTGCATGGTGATTATAAGAATTATACCTCGGGGTAGCTCCAAAGTGGATAAAATACTCACCTACAACAGTTAAACCCAGAACTTGTGCATCAGAAGAAAAATTCCTTTTACTGGTGTCGACATTTCTAAAACTACCATATTGTACAGAAGCTTTATATGCAAAGTTTCCTGGAAAATATTGTCTAAATCCAATTGAGTTAATCCAATTTGTTCCATTAATAATTGAATTCTGTAATGGAGAACCATTTGCATCTCCGAAACAATAATAAGGCCCGGTTGATACAATTAATGAGCCGGTACTTCTATTAACATTACTATATAACCCATTTCTTCCTTGAGAGAAGATATTGGAAATTACAAGTAATCCAAGTAATAAAAACAAAATTAGTTTCTTCATTCTGTTAATTAATTTGTTCCGATAAACTGTTGAAAATTAAATTGAAGACAAAAATACACAAAATATTCGTATTTGTAGCATATAATCTAAAAAAATAGATTTTTTACTACTTTTTAATATCTGAAACTACTTCCACCTACAAATTCACGCAATAAAGAGGTTGGTGGTATTTCACGATCATGAATTGGCACAAAGTAATTAAGAAATTTTATAAGCCTGTGAGTTTCGGTATATTCATCACAATACTTGGGTACTTCAGCCAGTATCGGTTCTGCATGCTTCTTTAGTACAGCCAATTCAAATAAAAGAGCAGAGTTAAACATTACATCTGCATTTTCTTGAAATGGAAAAATCCATTTTTCTTCACCTCGTCTTACACTTGGCCATCTTGCAATGGTTTCGCGAGCCGAATAATTTCTAAAACGGTAATCACGAATTATTCTACGCAATAATCTAGTATCTGCTGTTGGAATCCAATTATGATTATCAATTGAGATTGTTGTTAATGCAGAAACGTAAATTTTAAAAATTGTTTCGAGCGGTATATCTTCCATTAATTGGGGGTTAAGTGCATGTATACCTTCCATAATTAACACACTATCACTTTTTAATTGCAGTTTATCTCCCTTTGAATAACGCTTTCCATCTTCAAAATTAAATGCAGGAATTTCAATTTCCTCTCCATTAAGCAACTGCTTTAAATGTTGGTTAAACAATGGCAAATCCAACGCATGAAGATGTTCAAAATCCCATTCTCCGTTTTCATCCAATGGAGTTTCTGTACGATTAACAAAATAATTATCAAGTGACAAAACGACAGGTTTTAAGCCACTTACCATCAATTGAACAGATAAACGTTTGCTGAATGTAGTTTTGCCTGAAGAAGAAGGACCAGAAACTAATACAAAACGAACCTTTTCTGCTCGTTGTGAAATCATATCAGCAATTGAAGCAACCTTCTTTTCGTGAAGAGCTTCAGACACCTTTATTAAGTTAAATGATTGATTATTGCGACATGCAACATTAAATTCACCCACAGTATTTAAATTCATAATTTTATTCCATCCCAAATACTCTTTAAAAATATCGAACATTTTAGGTAATAAAATTGCTTCTTCAAGCTCAAAAGGATTTTCGCGATTTGGAACTAATAATAACAAACCATCATAATATTGAACTAAATCAAACAACTTTAAATAATCAGTCGATGGTAATAATACGCCGTTGTAATAATCAATAAAATCGTCTATTCTAAAAAATCTGCAATAAGGATTGCCAAGTGTCTCAAAAAGAGCAAGTTTATCGGTCTGATTAGCCCTGCTAACAAATAAATCTTTCACTTCAGAAGTTTGCTTTTCTTCACAAACAATTCGCTTCCCTTGAGAAATAATTAAATTAACTCGTTCTTTAATTAACAATATCACTTCTGATGTGACATCTTGATTTAAATTATCTAACTTACAATAATAACCCTTAGATATTGGATGTTCAATTCTAAGAATTGCCTGAGGAAAAATTTCTGATACTGCTTTTGCAAGTACCATACTTAAACTTCGAACATATACACGCATTCCCGAAGGTGTGCTTAAATCAATAAAATCTATGTCCTTTGGTTTATATATCAAAAAATTCAAATCTTCCACTTTGTAATTTACACGTGCGGCAACAACTTGATATTTCAACTTAATATTTAAATCGTTATAAATATCAATTAATGAAATTCCTATAGGATATTTGTGAAAAGACTTGGTATTTTTACAATAGATTTCGACTTGATTATCCATAATTATGTAAGATAAATGTATTTTAGAAAATGTTATTATTTAGCAAAAACAAAAAGTCAAACTACCCAAAATTGCAAAAAAACACACTAATTTTAGGCTTTTTATTGAATGAAATTTAGCGAGCGTAAAAATACAAATTTTTTTTAATGTAATTGTTTGAATGTGTATTAATTTTGAATTACTTTTGCACAGACTTTTGTAACATCAAAATACAATCAGACAATAGTTAATTTTTTCAAATCAAACAAACAAAAAGATGAATTTATTTAATGTTTATCCACTTTTCGACATAGAAATCGCGAAAGGAATTGGCTGTAGAACTCTTGATAATCAAGGCATTGAATATCTAGACTTATATGGAGGGCATGCAGTTATTTCTATAGGACATTCTCACCCATATTATGTGCAGAAATTGACACAACAATTGGAAAAACTTGTATTTTATTCCAACTCAGTAACTAACAAATTGCAAATTGAACTTGCTGAAAAGTTAGGAAAAGCTTCAGGATACAATGATTACACTTTATTTTTAGTAAATTCAGGTGCCGAAGCTAATGAAAATGCTTTAAAATTGGCTTCATTTCACAATGGACGAAAGAAAATAATATCTTTCAATAAAAGTTTTCATGGCAGAACTTCGGCAGCTGTTCGAGTAACCGACAATGCAAAAATTGTTGCACCAATCAATGATGGTTTCGATGTTGATTTTTTTGCATTGAACGATATTGAAGCTGTACGTAAATCTCTTCAAAACAATGATGTGTGCGCAGTTATCATTGAAGGTATACAAGGCATAGGTGGAATTCATGTTCCCAACGCATTATTCTTGGAAGAATTAAGTGAAGCATGTAAGGCAAGTGGCACAATACTTATCTTGGACGAAATTCAATCAGGGTATGGACGAAGCGGAAAGTTCTTTGCACATCAATATTCGAATATTCGCCCAGATTTAATTACTGTTGCTAAAGGTATGGGAAATGGGTTTCCAATTGGTGGAGTATTAATTAGCCCAATGTTTGAAGCATCATATGGTTTGCTTGGAACTACTTTTGGCGGTAGCCATTTGGCATGTACTGCGGCAATTGCCGTGCTCGACATCTTGAAAGTTGAACGTCTTGTATCAAATTCCGAGAAGATTGGTAACTATCTTATTACCGAGTTACAAAAAATCCCACAAATCAAAGAAGTTAGAGGCATGGGACTAATGATTGGAATTGAATTCGAACAACCTGTCAAAGAAATTCGAAATAAATTATTATTCGACGAAAAAATATTTACTGGGGTAAGTGGAACTAATATAATTCGACTTTTACCACCATTGTGTTTATCAAAATCAGACGCTAATATATTTTTGGAAAGTTTAAAAAAATTACTCAAATAATTAAATACAAATTGAATTCCTTCAAAAATAAAAGATGAATAAATACTATATACTTTTTCTTCTTATATTTCTCAGTACTCAACTAAAAGGCCAAGAGAATGACTATCAAGATAAAGTTACGCTTAATACTGGTGAAGTATTTATAGGAAAAATCGTTCTAAAAACCAAGGATTTGATTATGTTGACTACTAAAATAGGAACCCGTTATCAATTTCAAGTTTCAGAAATTAAGAGGACTGAATCTGAACAAGTAAAAACAAACGTAGTATCCACAAATAAAAATTACCTAGATATACCAATCACAAAAAGTACTTTTGCTGGCATGGTAGAACTTACAGCAGGAATGTCTAATGCCAAAAACTGTTTTAACTGGTCACCAAACACACAATTATCATTATTGTTTGGTAATAGACATACATTTGGACAAGATATATTTTTGGGTGCCGGTATAGGGTACAATAGCACTTATAACATTTCAAAATCACAGTATATTAATTTCTTACCTTTATTTGCTCGGATTCAAAGTTCGATATCTAAAAATAGAACTTCGCCTTATTTTGGAATGGATCTTGGCTATGGAATAGGCTTAAATTCTGGATACAAAGGTGGTTTCCAAACTAAGGTGAGTGTAGGTATAACACATAAAATCAGTTACAAAACAATTGTATTTATTGGTTTGAATGCAGGTGTTCAATCATTTTCAACTATTTTAGAAGAACAAAACGAATTGGGAACATTTAAATACAACGGAAAAACTACAATAAATACTATTGGTGCAAAAGTTGGATTGATATTTTAAAACAATCACTATTTCATAAACTTCTATACGCAAAAAAACCTCTTAATCTTTTGATTAAGAGGCTTTTTTGGTACCCGAAGCGGGACTTGAACCCGCACAGCCGTAAAGCCAAAGGATTTTAAGTCCTTCGTGTCTACCATTCCACCATCCGGGCAAGATAAACTGTGTGTTTTAATTTGAGCGAAAGACGGGACTCGAACCCGCGACCCCGACCTTGGCAAGGTCGTGCTCTACCAACTGAGCTACTTTCGCAATTTTTTGTTTTGTTTATAACGCAAAACTTGACTCACAAATGAATCATGCTTTTCTCTCAAAGCGGGTGCAAAGATACGTTCTTTTTTTTTAATTGCAAAGCATTTTACAAAAAAAAATCAAATAATTTTCATATCTAAATTTTTATATAACACTATAATTTTACATAATTGTAAAATTTCAACAAAAACATATACATACAGAGTTTTCAAAAATCATCAACATACAATAAACAAATCGAATACAATGTCGATCTTACCTTAAAAAACAAATATTAAAAAGACTAAAATAATTGGTATTAAAAAAAAATGTCAATCGTTCGGCGCATTAACCTAGACAATATATAAAAAAAATAAAAGACTGTTCCAAATTGAAACAGCCTTTTATCAATGTATTATGTAAAATAAATTTATAATTTATCCCACCATAAGCGAGTTGTAATAGTTTTTCCAGTAGGCATGTTTTCACCATTATATAATCTTTCCTCTGCAGGATAAGGTAATCGTCGTGGAATTTCATTTGTAACAGCGCCAGTAGCTTTAACTAATTCAGGGAAACCTGTGCGACGCCAATCCGTCCAAGTTTCAACACTAAGATATGAACTTAAATACTTTTGATTCATAATCTTCTTTAAAGTAATAGTAGCTGCTGTTTCTTTTTGAGTATTATACCAAACTCCATCTCCATATACACCTTCACGTACAAGCGATGCTTTTAATCCTTCATTATACGCATCAGCAGCAACAGTTTTGTCTGTTGCAAAGCTAGCTTCAGCTTCAATAAATTTAAGTTCAACATACGACATTAAGTACACTGGAGATGTCGCTGATGCGTAGTTAACACCAATAATTGCTGCGTTAGCATCTGGAACACCTGGTTTTGAACCAACTGTACCATCAAAATATACAGCCTTACGAGGATCATTAGTTGATGAAAGCATTGTCATATAAGTATCACTTGCAGAATAATAACCTGATCGTTCTTGTTCTGATTGATATATTGGATTCGAGTTATTATATGCCGAACCAAATACAAATTTAAAGTCATCATCATTGCTTGTGTATGCCTTTGCAATAGCTGCCAAAGCATCTGAATAAGCAGTAGCACCTTTTTGTTTTAGTAAGTGAATACTATAACGTGCTTTCAAAGCATAAGCTGTTTTTATCCACATTTCTAAATCACCACCATATATCAAATCCTCTGATCCTGGTTCAAATGTACTATTAGCACTACTCAAATCATTAATTGCTTCATTAAGAAGCGTAAAAATTGTTGAGTAAATTTTTTCTTGACTATCATAGGTTGACTTATATTGAAAAATTCCCCCTTTTAATGCATCTGAATAAGGTATATCTCCAAAATGGTCAGTTGTTACTCCTAAATGATATGCCATCAAAACTTTTGCAATCCCTGCGTAGTGGGGTGAAGTTTTTTCTACGGCTTTCTCCATTACCAATTTAGTTGAAATCATACCTGGGGAATAAAGATTATAACTCCAAGCATTATCTACATCTGTTTCACCTATAATATAAATATCATTTTCAGCAGATTGGCTTTGAATACCAGCAATTTGCTGCATCCAAACACAATCCCATCTTGCTAATTCGCCACCAACAATATAAGCCAAATTTGCTTCAATTGGCGCTACAAGTTGAGCCATAGCAACATCTTTTGGATTATTTGGATCCACATTTATTGTTGGATCAATCCAAGTATCGCAAGAGCTAAGTAATCCTGCGATAAAAAATATAGAAATTATTACTTTTTTCATATTAATAAAATTTTATTGATTAAAAATCTAGTTTCAAACCAAAAACAAATGACCTCGTATTTGGCATGTTAAAATAATCAAGTCCTTGGGTGTTTGAAGCTCCGAAAAGATTTGTCTCTGGGTCAATTCCACTATATGGTGTGCTTAACCAAAGGTTGCGACCAGTAGCAAAAACTTTTAAATTCTTAAGAGCATTTCCTTTTAAAACTTTACCAAAATCATAAGAAATTGAAAGTTCGCGAAGTCTTATCCAATCAGTTTTTTCAACATTCTGTTCTTGTGCTGGACTAGCTCCTCCTCTAATATTTTGATAATAATACTGTGAATATTTAGAAGCTATATCATTGACAGCACCTGCAGTTACTACATTACCATTATCATCTATATGTCCTTTAACACCATCGAAGGTAACTGCCTCTCCTCTATTCTCTGTCTCTTTGGATGTTCCAAAACCGTTCATTCTTGACAATGTTCCATTCCACATAATTCCTCCCTTTTTTATATCAAACAAAAATGAAAATGAAAATGCTTTATAGGTAATTTCATTATTGATTCCCATTGTCCAATCTGGTGCAATTTTTCCTAAAGATTTTGATGTTTCATCCTTTATTGGATATCCATAACCAGCACTTGAAGCATCATCATTAATAATTACACGTCCCTCGCTATCTTTATAAAATGCTGTACTAAACATGCTACCGTAACTTTCGCCTGCAACAACATTAATAGTCGAACCTGTGAATCCGCCTAAACCAATATCAGTTACACCAGGTGCTAATGACAATACCATGTTATTATTCTTGGTAAAATTCACAGATAATAACCAG
Organism: uncultured Bacteroidales bacterium; assembly: GCA_903911085.1. Lineage (GTDB taxonomy): Bacteria > Bacteroidota > Bacteroidia > Bacteroidales > Paludibacteraceae > Paludibacter. The sequence continues at coordinate 16,075 of CAIWCC010000190.1, forward strand.
TTTAAATCTTTTGTTTTAACAGGAACAACACTTGCCATTAACTCTACTCCTTTATTCTCCATTGTAGCAGCATTCATATATTGACTATTATAACCTGTACTTCCCGACAATGGAACACTAATCAATAAATCTCTGTTTTGATTATTATAATAAGTAAAATCAAAATTAAGCCTACTATTGAACAACTTTAATTCAACGCCAATTTCACGTGAAAGAAGACTCTCAGGCTTAATTGTAGGATTAGCAAGTCCGCTTGATGGTACAAAACCAGCAACTCCATTAAATGGGAATGAACCACCAGATGCCCAACCATCAGAAATTCCTGCAGAAGTGAACGAATTCTCTGTGTTATATGGTGTTGCATGATTTGCAATGCTTGCATAAGAAGCTCTCAATTTACCAAAAGACAATATCTCATTTCCTTTTAATGCAGGTAATTCTGTAAAAACAAAACCAACACTTGCCGATGGGAAAAAGAAACTATTATTAGCAACAGGTAAAGTTGTCGACCATTCGTTTCTACCTGTGAAACCAACATACAACATGTCCTTATAAGCGAACTGCATATCAGCATAAATTGCAGCAGTACGATACTTATCAATGCTTTCTCTAACTATTTGAGATGAAGTATTCGACATGTGATAAAAATCGGGTACTACAAAATCATTACCCTGAGTATAAAGTTGTTGATAATAACTTTGAAACATATTATGACCCAAAGTAATATTAGCTGTAAAATCGGAAAACAATTCTTTGTTATAATTAATCGTCAAATCCGAATTTATATCATTGTTATAATGGTGATCTTCTTCTTGCTGACCTCCAGGTATATTGGCAGAACCAATAGCTGTATGACCTTTTCTTCTATCGAAATAAAAATCATCGCCCAAACGGTATGAAACTGTAAGATTACTAATCGGTGTATAAACAAGTGCAGCATAGGTTAACAATCTATCAACTTGATCTGTCAATATGTTTTTATTTACTGTCCAGTTTGGATTGTCGTATGAAGCATAACGACGTGGAGAACCATCAGCAGCATAAATATAAGAATCCTCAAATTTATAACCATCTTTACCATGACCATTGCTGATGTCAAAAGTTGGAGTACCACGTAATAAACCAAGCATAACACCTGATGTGTTAGAACCTTGTTGTATTCTATCACCTCCAGAACGTACATAATTTGCGCTAGCTGAAATTTTCAACTTAGTACTTAATTTTGTTTCGCCAGATAACTTTACAGATGTTTTTGCAAAAGTATTATTTGGTACAATTCCCTTATTTGTTGAATTTCCGATTGATAAATAAAAGTTGGTTTCTTTATTTCCACCAGATAATGACAAATTATTATTTGTAGTTAAACCTGTTTGAAAGAAATTACCTGCATTATCATAGGCATTTGCTAATAGATCAGCTTTGGCGGCAGCATTAGTTGCAAGAACAAGCTTTCCGTTCAAATCTCTTGGATAATTTGTAGCACCATCATATCGTAAATCAGATATTTTGGGTCCCCAAGAGCTTGTTGTAGTAGTTCCATATACACCATTATTACCTTGTGCATACATCATTTGTCTCTCTGGCAATTTATTAACTTGATCAAAAGCAACTGAAGTTGAAACACTTACTGCCATTTTTCCGTCCTTACTGCCCCCTTTTTTTGTTGTAATAAGTACAACACCATTACCTGCACGTAAACCATAAAGTGCAGTTGCAGCACCACCTTTCAATACTGAAACAGATTCAATATCATCTGGATTTAAGTCAATTGCACGATTTGAATAAGCAACACCATTAGTTAGGTTATTAATTCCATCATCGGGATTTCCAGAAGAACTCATAGAATTATCAATTGGAATACCATCTACTACAAAAAGTGGTTGGTTATTACCTGTTATTGAATTTTGTCCACGAATTGTTATATACGATGACGCGCCTGCAGCTCCAGCAGAACTAGTAATATTTACACCTGCCATTCTACCTGTCAATGATGTAAGTACATTTCCAGATTTAGAGTTGTTTATTTTATCCCCGTTTACATCTTGAACAGCATATCCCAAAGATTTTTTTTGTTTACTAATTCCCAAAGCAGTTACTACCACTTCATCAATTAACAACGCATCCGACTCCAAAGTTACGGTCATGTTGTTTCTTGCTTGTACTTGAATAGTTTTCATACCAATGTATGAAATAAGAAGTTCTTTGGCACCTTCTTTAACACTAATTTTAAAAACACCATCTGAATTGGTAATAGTACCCAATGAAGCACCCTTTACCTTAACAGTAGCACCAATGATTGGTTGCCCATCATCTCCAGAAATTACTTTTCCTGAAATGACTGATAATTGAGCATTAACCAAACCCACGCCTACCAAAAAAAGGCAGACCCATAAAAAAGTTAGTTTTCTCATAAATTTAACATTTTAGTAATTAATCTTGTTTAATTTGCGTTTTATGACTAAGTTTAAATAATCGTTTTGCAAAAATAGAGTATTATAAATTAAAAAACAAGTGTTTTTTGTTGATAAAAAGAAAATATATACAGAAAATTCATATCAAACTGTAAGTAAATAGTAAATAATTGATTAAAAATTGAAATTTTCATCATATTAAAAATGTAATGATTACATTCTATTTAGCTGAACAATTTTTTAACTTTTTTTGATATTTCCGAATTTATATGAATATGCTTCTTAAGATCTTTGCTAATCCAATCAATGCAATTAAATTTTACTATGTAGCTTCC
>CAIWCC010000191.1 GCA_903911085.1 uncultured Bacteroidales bacterium
TCAGAGCTCCTTAGGAGCGACATTATTTTTTCTTTTGTTTTTACCTGAAAACAATAATTTTTTTTATTGTTGTCTGCTAAACATTTTATATAATTGCAGTAAGTCTCTGTACAGTAAGACTTGCTAAAATATCGCCACGATGGGGCTTAGATTTTGTTTTTGCATATTTTCTACCATAATTTCGTCCCGATGGGACTTTTTATAAATAGCTTCGGAGAAGCGACATTATGGTAGTCAATAAGTTATAAGTATTACCAAAGCTCCTTAGGAGCGACATTATTTTTTCTTTTGTTTTTACCAGACAACAATAATTTTTTTAATAAACAGATTGTAAAAACAAATGTTATGCGTATATTTGCAATTCAAATATGAACTATTCCTTTAGAGACGTGGCATGCCGCGTCTCTACGTGAAATAAACAAAAATAACAATTTCGACAAGGGGGCATGCCCCCTTGCATTAAAATTTTTCAACATATTAATTAAATAGCATTCTGCTATTGTTCGCGCCATCAGAAACCTAGGAAATTTCAATTGCGAACACAGAATTAGAAGCAATATAGCAATATTCTTGCGCCAAACGGCGTGGGCTTTTTGACTTATCTTTCTGTGTGGGCTTTCCTAGGGCCTTGGTGGCGGATAGGTCAAAGTTCACGCTTTTTTTATGTAGTGAAGTTTCCTTTTCTGTAGAACAATGGCTGGATGCCCAAATCCAAAGCCATGACACGCATTTTTCAAAACCATTTCAATGATCCTTTTCCGAGTTTATATCCGTATTTTCTAAACTACAATGATAGTTTTGAAACGCATTGTTCGTATCCACACCAAAGCTACTTTCCTTTTCAAGGCAAAGTGATTGTATATTTACTATCGTATCGTACAATGAAAATTCGGATGACACAAACAATTGGTGCAATAAAAAAAATGATGCGAGAACTACTGGCATTCGTTTCTTTACTATTCGGAATGTGCTCAAGTCAATCTTGTTTCATATTGAATGCTTTCTGTGGCACTATGCTTTATAGGTTTCCAAATTACACCTTTTTCAATGCTATACAATTTATCCCCAAATTGCTGGGTTTAATAAAACAATTTATAATTAACAACTAAAACAAATAATTAAATAAAATGAAAACAACAGTAAATTTTCGTTCTAAAATAAACAAAGCCAATATCATGCAGTTATCTGGGTTGGTATTACGCATTATAGATACTGTGATTTTATCTGGCATTCAAGCTGCCAAAGTGACCAAACGTTTTTTGCATTTAGTGGATGTGAGTTCACGTTATCAAGCTGCAATAACACATGATGAAGAAGAAAAAGAGTTGAAAAAAGGTGTAAAAGCTAAATATGACTTGCGTTGTGAATTGTTCTTACAAATGTACAATTACCTCGAAGGATTACTCAATTCGCCCAATGCAGAAATGAAAGCTGCTGCCAATTTATTGTTTCAACAAGTAAATCGGTTTGGCAAAAATTTCAGTAAATGCATGCTTCTTGTACAAACTGCGCAATATGTTACAATAATTGAGGCCTTAAAAAGGCCAGAATTTACAGTTGCTTTGGCCACAACTATGCTTACTGAGAAATTAAGTGCAATTGATCAGGCTCAAAAAGACTATGAAGGACTATTTATGGTAAAAACTAATAATTCCTCTGTAAAAGTTGTTCCGAGTGACTTGCGCAAAGAGTTAGCCGATGCAATCAAGGATTATATTGATGAAGTGAATCTAATGGCAAGTCAGATTGATACGCCCGAATGGTACACTATGTGCGTTAATCTTCAAAATAGGTTTGATGAGGTGAATATAACTGTGGCTCAGAAAACAAAAACTGAAAATCTAGCCAAAGAAACACCTGTTAATGATTCTGCAACTACAACAGCTGTATTATAGCAGCAATACGAACTAAATTATAGTTTCATTAGAGCTCTTGGAATGCTACGTGCATTACTGGAGCTCTTTTTTTGTTTATCAGACATTTGCGAGTATTGGAGAACTCCGCTGGAGTTCAATTTACTTTTTTTATTTTTCCCCCAAAATAAATTTGGGGGTTATGCTTAGTCAATCCCTTCGGGTGGGCTGTAAAAAATTAACCACATATATTCAAAATCTTCGTCCCTAAATTAGACAGATAAATAGAACGCAGATTTACGCAGATTTAGCGGATTAAAAAACGGATAAGAAAAAATACAAACATTTTTGATTTTGCGCTATAATCAATTGACAAAGTCAATTTAAAATTCGTCGTAAATAGGAAAATCCGTCTTATCCGCTTTATCAGCGAAATCCGCGTCATCTTAGTGAATTAGAATATCATTAGCAATAAATTAGGAACGAAGTTATTTTCAAGGATATTCTGATTTTTTACACCCCACCCTTCGGGATTTAAAACTTTTAGTGCATGAATTTCGATGATATGGCTTGAAAACCATTCCACAAAAGAATTAATTTAAATCTATAATGAAATATTATTTAACGATATACTTGTTTTTCGGCAGAATCTATTTATATGCTAATGATACCCACAATTATTTTCCTTCCAAAGGGCTAATCGACCCGAATACAGCCAATATCTGTTAAATTATTTTTTATCAAAAGTAAAATACGGCTCATTCCTTAATGCGGAAGCAATAAAACAAATGAAGGATTGAAAAAATGTTAAGCGGAAGTCGTCCGTCGAATGAAGTATAGTAATTTCCTTAATGCGGAAGTCTTCCGTCAAGCGAAGGATTGAAAAAAAGTTAAGCGGAAGCCGTCCGTCGAATGATTTATGACAATTTCTGCCAGCGGAAGCCGTCCGTCAAGCGAAGGATTGAAAAAATGTTAAGCGGAAGCCGTCCGTCGAATGATTTATGACAATTTCTGCCAGCGGAAGTCGTCCGTCAAGCGAAGGATTGAAAAAATGTTAAGCGGAAGCCGTCCATCAAATGAATTATGGCAATTTCCGTCAGCGGAAGTCGTCAGTAATATGATTTATGGTAATTTCTGTCAGCGGAAGCAATCTTTTGTGTGTAATATGAGATTATTAATAAAATTGTCAATACAAAAATTGATTAGCATTTATGTATCTCTTTGTCAAATTAGAAATGATATTTTTTTTTAAACCAGATTTTAAAAACAAATGTTATGCGTACTTTTGCAATTCAAATATGAACTATTAACTATTGTTCGCAACATAATAGAGTTTACTAAACTTTAAGAAACATGAATATACAAGCACAAAAAATCAATTTGGCAAAAATGATACTCGAAACAGATAATCCCTCCATTCTGGAATCTGTAATGAATATCTTTGTAAAGTCTAAGCAACAGGATTTTTGGCAAACTATGCCTGATGAACAAAAACAGGAGATTGAAAAAGGGTTAGCTGAAATTGTGAGTGAAGATATTGTTGAATACGAAAAAGTAATAAAGAAACACAGAAAATGAGAAGTGTTGTACTTTCAAAAACCGCAGCCAACAAATTGTAAATTTTACTGAAATACCTTGAATTAGAATGGTCAGAAAAAGTGAAAAGTAATTTCATAAAAAAGCTCGATAATTCTATTGAAAAAATCAAAAGATATCCACTAAGTTGTGAAAAATCAACACTGAAATTAGGATTGCATCGTTGCGTTATTTCAAAACAAACAACTTTATACTATACATTTGACACAAAAAGAATTTTCATTGTTACAATATTTGACAACAGAATGAATCCTAATAAATTAAAAGAAGAAACTAAACAATAAAACACAGATAACAAAATAAATTTCAACATATTATAAATAGCATTTAACTATTGCACAAAAAAAGAGTTTCTAAATAAATAATTAAAAATATGGAAACAATTAGTATTCAAATAAATAACCCTAAAGCAAAGCAACTTTTAAAAGACCTTGCCAAGCTGGACTTAATAACAATAAAGCCACAGGTTACATTGCAAAGCCTTTTGGAAAAGTTACGGGTAAATTCTAATGAAGTTCCAACTTTAGATGAAATTACTGCTGAAGTAGAACAAGTTAGAAAAGAGAGATATGCCAAAAAGTCATAAAATAATCATTGACACAAATCTTTGGATTAGTTTTTTATTGGATGACTTTCAAATATCATACAAGTCTTTATAGTAAAAACTAAAATAACAATTTCGACAAGGGGGCATGCCCCCTTGCATTAAAATTTTTCAACATATTAATTAAATAGCATTCTGCTATTGTTCGCGTCCTCAGAAACCTCGTAAATTTCTTAAAGCGAACGCCAAAAAGAATGATTAAGCGAAATGCTCACGCCAAAACGGCTTGGGGTCAACATAACTTTACCGCTATCCATTTTCCTCCAAAATCCAGTTGTAGTCGATTATCTCCCAACACAATTTCCCAACTTTTTCTTGTATTGCTTTGGTGGCAACTAATTAATATTTTAGCTGTGCTGCGTTTTGGCATATCATGTTTTTACCTTTGCCAATTAACTACAAAACGCAAGTGATGAGCAAGCATAATAATGATATAGAAAATCACTTCTAAAAAGATAAAATCATAGAAGTTATGCATAGGGCTGTTTCGCGACAAGATTTTAGCAATAATCTTGGGTAACTATTTCGCCATATAAATTTCGGTTTACCATTCGTGTTGCAGATGAAAGTTTTAAGTTACTAATATCTGTATGCAAAATCACCATTTAATAAGAAAAAATATGAAATCAAAAAGTATTATCTTGTTACTCTTTTGCCTGCTAATATGGCCTGCAACAGCTCAAAAAGTTTCAAAAACATTTCTTAGCAAAGGCAATGTTTATATCCAATCTGCAAAAAAATCAATTTCTCAGATTACTAAATTAGGACTCGATAATTTGCCGGTATTATCCAACGACAAAAAGTTCGTGATATTTCTGCGACAGCTCCCAGAAAAGTATGTTTATGTTTCACAAATCATTCGGTTTGATATTGCCACAGCTACTGAAACTGTATTGGTAAGAGCTTGTACCGAGAATCCGCGCATGAGTACGCCCATTTCGTATGCCTATTCCTATAATTATCCGTTTTCAAGTTTGGGAAATATTGAGAAAATCTTTCTTTCGCCCAATAACCAACGCATTTATTTTCAAGCGGCAGCATGGACAGTTTCTGCTGCCATTCATTATTACGACATGTCTACAATGAAGGTTCATTTCTTTTACAGTGGCAATATTTCCCAAATCTTCAGCAACGGTATGTTGGATATTGAAATTACAGGAATCGATGGAAATGGTAGATATTGGCAGCATTTTCTTTTCGACACCAATGGCAAAAAGATAATGCCAGCGCTGGGGGAGAAGGCGTATTGAGATACGTGGGCATGTGCTATGCTGTATTTGAAGCATTTACAAAACCATTAAAATTTAAAACCATGTATTCCAACAGACCCAATGATGGGTTTTACACCGAAATTGAAAAACTATGGAACATATTAATGAAATAAGCTCATATATGTCATATTATCTTGAAGAAAAAAACAGAATCACAGAAAATATTATGACGGGTATATCTGAACTGGATAATATAACATCTGGGTGTAGAAAATCTGAACTGATTGTGATTGGTTCAGAGGTAAATAGATGTAACTCACCTTTACTTATTACAATACTCCGAAACATTATATGTGTAAATAAAATGTCAGCTATCTATTTCTCGCTTCAGCAATCAAAATACTCGGTAACATCATTTCTGATTTCGAACGCAAGTAACATAGAAGTTCAGATGCTGAGAAATGGAAAATTGAACCCAAGCGAAGTTTTGGTGATTAATCAAGTAATTGAAGAAATTGAAAAAACTTTATTATATATCGATGATAGTTCTGAATTATCAGTTTCAGTTATAACAGACAGAATTTATAAACAAATATCCGAAATTGATAGAAATATTAATGCCATATTTATTGATGGATTAAACTTTATGAATTACGACGGAGAACTTTGTATGCACAGTGATAAAGCACTTGAGCTAACATTACTAGGTCTTAAATCATTAGCAAAAAAAAATGAAGTGCCGGTTTTTGTAACCTATCAAATGGACAACATAAACAGACCAAATAACTATAACAATAAACGTCCAAAGTATACAGATTTATTTGAAAAAAACAAATTATTCCATATAGCAGATATAATTTGGCTTATTTACCAACCAGAATATTATCAAATCGTCGAAGATGATGAAGGCAACAGTTTAATCGGAAAAGCAGAGATAATTACTACAGGTAATCATGCATATGGTATTGCTAAAGTTGCTTTTAATAGTCATTTGGGGAAAATTGAGGATATTCAGAAGCCACTATCTGAATTTTGAAATTTAATGAAAACTTGTCTTCGTTAAATAGTCTACTGAGAAACTACTGTAGTAGTAGAATGTACAATACTGTATAAGATATTTACAAAATCAATAAAATTCACATCCATGCTTTACAAAAGACCAAACGATGCATTTTACGCCGAAATCGAGAAACTATCTCTTTCGGAGTTGGAGTTAAAGATAAAGAAATTATATGTAGTGTTTCAGAAAAGCAGAAGCTACAAAAACTACAAATTGGAAGCATGTCTTTGCCAAAGGAAACATCTTATCAATAAGGACTTTGTGTTTACGCCACTAGCACTACAGCAGATTGAAAGGGTAAATACCAGCCTTACAGTTTGTACTGCCAAAGTGTTAGCCAAAGCCACCGTTCTAAACCAACATATGAAAGCTGCCAAACTGGCTGGCGATGATTTTCTGAACGATTACGATATAGAAGCAACAGTGAGAATTAATTATTGGGACGAGGCTTCAGTTTTAATATTAGATGTAGATGAAAAAAATGGTCAGTCCGATTATGTGGCAATGGCTAATATCATGGCTAACACCGCAACGTGTTATGAGCATTTTCGTTGGTTTCATTTTTGTGACAGAGACAATATGGAAAGTAACGATACCGATGAAACCCTTAGCAAGGATTATATGTTGAAAGACAACTGGAACATAGAACTACTAAGCGCACACGAACTGAGCCACATTGATTACTTCTGCTATGCTTCGTACGTTCTGTTTATTCATTCAAACTACTCACTATCAGACATTATTCGCATCAAGGATTTTTGTAATGAAGTGAAGGTAGCGTGGGAGAATATATATGGTTGAAAAAAGGGATTAGGGAATTAACTTTTCAAAACCACCGATTTTAAATTATTGAAAATTTACAGGTATTATTTGTAGTTTAATTAAATTTTAAAAGTATATTTGTGGCGTGAAAAATTGGACATATAATTAAAAACGAAAAATAAAAATAATAATAAAATGGAAAAACACGAAATTCTAAAACAAATTGAAAATTGCATTATTAATGGATCTATTAATGGATTAGAAAAGAATCTGGATTTATTATTTAATGATATACCAGATGAAGAAACAAGTAAACATTTAGCTCTTATCATTGCTAAACTATATACCCGATTTAAGGCAGATATGTTTGCTAAAGTATTGGAAGTTATTATTAGAAAACGTCCTAATTTAGGATTGATTAATCATCCAAATAATTTTTTATTTCAGATGGCTGTAGTAAAGGGTTCTAAGGACTTATATGATTGCTATATAGAAGAATCTGCTCTGCCAGCTGTTGCAAATATGGATTCAGAAGATAAAGATAGTTATATTTATGAGTTGTTAGGTTCTGCTGAAGATTGGACAGCTCAATTATTTGATAATTACAAAGAATGCGTAAAAGGAATTGATTATAATGGTGCTTTTAGTAGGTACGAAAAGGATTCAAGTATAGCATTGATACATCAGGAAAATTATGAAATAATTGAGACTATTATGGAACATTTCAATGCAATTGTTGGTCGACGAGATATTATTAAAGATTTAAGTGAAAGAGTTGGTCTGTAGTGATTATAACTAAAAAAATTTTATGATGAGAAATTTTTTTATTGGAAGTATTGGGCAACCTAATGAAGATTATGGCAATGAGAATTTTGAACGTTGTATAAAAAATAATGGACACTTCATGAATGAAGACACAAAAATGAAAGGTGTTTTTAATAGAGTAAGTGCGGGTTCAATTTTTATTCTTAAATATAATGATTGTCTTATTGCTTATGGTGAGGTGACAAAAACAACAAAGCTAGATAAAACTGATTTTGGGGATTGGAATTATATAGTTTATGTAGATAAGTGGTATTTCTTCGATGATACAAATCAGAAAAGAGGGGTTAATAATTATGGTGTCTCTTACGAAACAATACAAGGTGGTGGACAAATGGCAACCATAAAAGAAGTGACACAGTTATACGGTATAAAAAAAATTAAAGAGATAAATGACCACAATGAATTGTTTAATCGAATACAAGATATTGATGTTAAACCAAGAGAAACCAATGAAAATACTCAACAAATGGAGAATGTAGAACTTCACACAAAAACACTTGGACAGATATTTCAAATAAACGAGTCAATCGAGAATCGCCTTGAATTTCCACTTTCAATTCCTGATTATCAACGAATTTATTGTTGGACAGAAAAAAATGTTCATAAATTATTAGATGATATTGTTGAAAGTGAAAATAAAACATATCATTTAGGGAGTGTGATTTTACATAAAACAAATAATACTTATGCAATTGTAGATGGTCAACAAAGATTGGTAACACTTTCTTTATTGCTTTTACAACTTCAAAATGAAGAATCTCCACTATTAAATGAAACGTTTGAATCAACAGAAGCTCAAGCGTATATTGCCTACAATAAAACATTGATTAAGAATTATGTAGAAAGAAATAAGGATAAAATTAATGTAGAAAATTTGTTAGACAAACTTCAATTCAGTGTTTTGATTATCAATGATGGTTCGTTGGATTTGGCTTACACTTTCTTCTCTAATCAAAATTCGAGAGGTAAATCACTGACAGACTATGATTTATTAAAGGCTCACCACCTTCGTTATGTTCATATTGAAAAACAGGCAATACATTTAGCGGAACGTTGGGATAATATGGTGTTGAATTCTAGCAACGATGCAAGCGATAAAGAATTAGGGCGTACTTTTGGAATTTATCTGTTCAGAATGCGGAAATGGATGCGAAAAAAACAGTGGAGTGAGAATCAGAAATTCAAGGTAAAAACTGAGTTTGAAGCTGCCTCAACCATTGTTGATGTGCCACCTTTCGGCGAAAAATTTCATTACTATGAATCAATTCAAGGTGGTGCACATTTTTTTGCTTACGCTGACCACTATATTTATAAATTCAGAAATTTTTCTCAAACGCCTGAATTTATATCACTTAATGCATTAGGCAGTGAATCACATTGGTGGTACAAAGATGCAATAGAAACTCTATTGTTTGCCTATTATCTGAAGTTTGGCACTATATATTTGAGCGAAGCATTGTTTTGCATAGAGCAAATCATCTCTGAGCACAGATACGGTTCAGGTCGCTCTAGTCTTCGGGCTGTATTAGAACACGCAAGCAATTCTGAGATTGTAATGATGATTGACCAAGCCACTTCGCCTACTTTTTTCTTGGCAGAGACATTACAGTTAATAAAAAAACAATCTCCATTTGAGGAAAAGAAAGGAATACAGATAAGGTATTATAATAAAGTTGTTGGTATTCAAAGCCAGTTGAAAAAATCAATGTGCATAGACAGTATTGTTAATCTAATAAACTAAAACAATAAATAAAAATGGAATCAAATTTAAAATATACACCTGCAACTATTGCATTGAGCAAAACAGTTTTTTCAATTCCTTTATATCAACGTTTGTTTGAATGGGAAAAACCTCAAATTACACAACTACTTAATGACTTATACGAGGGCTTTAATCAAAAACCAAATGAACCTTATTACATTGGTATGCTTACAGCTCATAACAACGACTTAGTGGATGGTCAGCAACGTTTTACGGTACTAATGTTGATGGCAATAGCATTTAATTGGGACCAAGAATTTCACAACCTAAATACAACTTGTGATGAAAAAAATGAACCTAGATTAACATTTTTTGCTCGAAAAAAAGATGAAAATTATTTAATGGCCAAATTGAATGGAGTAGAACTTCCAGAATATAAGAATGCCAAGATGGAAGCTGGAATTGAATGTATAACTGATTTTATCAAGAATTTAGATAAAAAGGATGAATTTAAAAACTATGTTTTCAATCAGCTTACTTTTTTCATTTCAGAGCTGCCATCAGAATACAGTTCCCAAGATTTAAATCGCTATTTCGAAGCAATGAATGCGACAGGTAGAGGATTGGAAAATCACGAAATTCTGAAAGTGAATTTGTTGAAATATGTATCAGCCGATAAACAAGCCAACTACACAAGGATTTGGAATGTTGTAGCTGATATGGATAAGCAATTAATCAGACCCAGGTATGTAAATAAAATTCAAGAGGATAAAAGCAAGTTAGGAGAACGTCAAGTTTCTGCATTAGAATGTATTACGAACACACATAAGTTATTAGAATGCTGCAATAGTTCAAATTCATCGGATAAAATATCAACTGATTACAAATCAATTAAGGAAATTACAGAAGTTTCGATACCACCAAAAGAAAATTATCGTTCAATTGGCGAAAGGGCAATTCTTAATTTCCCCGAATTTTTATTACAAGTTTTACGGTTACAAATTGGAGAAGAAGAACAACTAAAAACACCAAATTTCTTTAATGTTCACAAACTGCAAGAAACATTTGAGTGTCTTAAGAGAGATACTGAAAGCGTTGAATTGTTTTTCCAAAACCTCTTAAAATATAGAATTCTTTTCGATTATTTTATTATTCGTGTTAGTAATAAAGATGACAATACAACCACCTATACTTTGGCATTTAAGGAAGACGAAAATGATAATACGAATAGGGAAAAACTGATTAAATATCAATCAATGCTTTATGTAAGTACAACTTCAAATATCTGGTTAACAAAAGCATTGAGCTATCTTGATGAAAAACCAATAGAAGTTTCATTGGAATCTTTTTATCAGAAATTAATTGATTTTGATAATGATTATAGACATTGTAAAGATGGCTTATCACTTAAATATGGAGAAATTGACCGCTACTGGTTCTGGCGATTGGATTATTATTTATGGAAAGCGGAAATTGAGAAAATCGATGAAAATCCAAACAAGGTTATTTTGGGTTATACATTTAAACCAAATCGTTCCATTGAACATTTACACCCTCAAACTAGTACTGAGGAATGGAAAGAAGAAGATTTACATAGCTTTGGAAATTTAGCTATGATTTCTCCAGAGTTTAATTCTACTCAGAGCAATGATGATATTAGACTGAAATTTGCAAGAATTGAAACGCAAATTGCAGAAAAAAACATACTTGAAAGTATTAAAATGCTTTTAATGTACAATATGGGAAATGGGAAGAATTGGACTCAAGCATTGGCACAAGCACATGAAATTGAAATGAGAAAAATTTTAAGTGACTCATTTCCAAATGAAGGATATGAAAAGATAAAAAGTGAATTAATTCCACCAAATAAAAACTAGCTAATTATGACAAAAGAAGAATTAGAAGAAATCGTTGTAGAATTTCGTGATAAATCAAGTCAAGCGAGCCTCGAAGATGAAACAGAAGCTGCTCAACTTGATCGCTTTGCCGATTGGGTTGAAAGTGATATTGAAAACTTTGATGATGTAGATGACAAAGAAGAACTTTGGGAATTATTTCTTGAGGTACATGACGAAGATGCTGTTTGGGATGCTTACTTTCCTGAAGGAGATGATGATGATTCAATAACAGACTATCTCACAAAGGAATAATTTTAAAACTCCCTGCTTCCCCGAAGCAGGGAGTTTTTTGCAAGTCGCTACAAACTAAGCCTCACTTTGGCATACCTCTTTCCTATCTTTGCACCATCATCAAATTAAAACAGAATATTATGGCAAAAACATTAACTCATAAGGAAAGAGAGCAAATCGAACGATTTGAAATTCAACGACAAAAGAAGATCTATTACGATAGCGATAAGCAATTGACATTGCCTCGGCATTCACGTACGTATTACGATTGTTATGGTCATCATGCCAAGGACATACCCATCGAGGGGCGGATACTAGATTTGGGCTTTCTGGTACACCACGGATTTGATTTACACGAGTCGGTTCGGAAATACAAAGAAGACCGTCCAGAATCCATTACTTCTTGTATTCCTCAGACATTTGAATTTTATATCGTCTATATGCGTTATGGTGAAACACTTCATTTTATAAACAGCATCCTTAATAAACTATCCGAAACTGAAATCATTCAACTCTTTATCGATGAGGTAAAGCTGCGATACAATGATGTTGAGTTTCGGGTAAAAATGGCTGATTGGAAAGATGAAAAGCTGATAGAAATGTCGAATGGTGATAAAGCCACGTTCAACCGATTGATCACTACAACTGAACTGACAAAACAAATTGTGTAGTTCGAAAAAAATCCCTGCTTCAATTATGAAGTAGGGATTTTTTATATTTTATCAAGGCATTTCGAAAATCGGCGGTTTTGGAGGGTTGAAAATCTTACCAGTTCTAGCATATCTATTTGCTAATTATTATTTTGTTAATCGCTATGCCTATGCTTTACTTTGGCATTTCTCATCAATACCTTTGTGCTTAATCCATAAAACAGGAGAGAATTAAAAATGGAAACAATAAAAATTAAAAACCTTATGATATGATACTTGAAGTGTTAAAGAAGGTTTTGGAAAACAAATACACAGGTAATGAAATAGAAAAAAAGCGATTGTTAGAGGTTTTATTTTTAACCCAGGAATATCTAAACAAATACAATCTCTCGGATATTGAAATTAGATTCACAAAAAGCGAACGCGCCTACGGGTTATGCAGTGAGAGTGGAGATACTATATCATTGAATTTATTTCATGCTATGTGGGATAACTTAGAAAGTGTTAAAGAAACTATTCTGCATGAAATCGCCCATGCAATGACAAGTGGAGAAGGACATTTTATAGAATGGCAAAAGAAGGCGATTGAACTTGGTCTTAGTTATGAACATATACAACGTTATAAACAACTTTAAATATGAATAGAAAAATAATTGAAAATCAGTTTAATAAATATCTTCAGATTTATCATTCTACAGAAGATGACAAACTATTACTTAAAAACTTAAAGAATTGCTATCATCAAGAAGAAGTTGATTTGACTTTGTGTTCAGAAGATTTTTTGAGTTTCATGCTTAATGAATCTGACCTAGATGTTGAAATTAAAACTCAAATTGCACTGAAACATCAAGAATTGATCATAAACTTCCCAAAAAAGAAAGAAGTTTTTGAGGATAGCTCAATAACTGGTATTGACAGGATTTTTGAGTTTTATAATCAGCACCTTAAAAATAAACCATATAATTTCCAAATTTATTTCTTTGGAAAAATAATTCCAGTCAAATTGAGTTTTGAAATTGTAAATGCGAGTAGGTTAGCGCCAAGACATGTACTGCTTCAATATGAAATAACTTTGTGTGGTATATTTAATGAGGAGAGGAATATTAAGATATTTCAAAAAGACATTAAAAATGCGAAAGCTAAATATAAAAAATGTGTCTTCTATGATCTTATGAAAGAATTTGGGCTTTTTAAACTGGAAATTGATTTAATTGAATATCAAAATTTAATTGAAAAAACCATAACACTATCAAAACAAAACGGAATACAGTTTCTAACTAATCAAAAAGTACTAGAATACAATAATAATTTCACTTGGTATTTATTGACTAATAGCGATACGTTTTCAAAAGTAATTTTAGAAATGGAATTGCAAATTCGTGAGATGCGAAATCGCTACCAGAATGATCAAGAAATAATAGATATTACAACACCTTATGTTCGAATTTTCTCATTATCCAAAAAGCGATATTATTTTATACATATAGAAGATCTTATACCCTATCAGTATGATAAAGAATCCTTTTCAAAATTGGTAATTCCTGAAGAAACACGAAGTCTGTTGTCCCGTGTTTTTCAATCCAATATTAAGGATTATTACGGTGATTTTATAAAATCTAAACATGGCGGAATGGTTATATTGGCAGAAGGTCCAACAGGTGTAGGTAAAACTTCTACCGCCGAGGTATATGCCGAATTACTTGAAAAGCCTTTGTATATGGTACAATTGGACGAACTTGGAACTGATGCCAGATCAATTGAAGATAACCTTTCTGTTATTTTTAAACGTGTACAGAAATGGAATGCTGTTTTACTCTTTGATGAAATTGATGTGTATTTATTCCGTAGGGAAAATGACTTGGCACAATCTGCAATTGTTGGGGTGTTTCTGAGGTTGTTAGATTATTTTACTGGATTAATATTTTTCACGACCAATAGAAGTTCAGTTTTAGACTCAGCCATTTTAAGTCGAATATCTCTTAAAATAAAATACGAAAAGTTAAATGAGAAAACCCAACTTGAAATTTGGAATAGCAAACTTATTGATGCCCAAGTAGCGATTGACTCCCTTCAAATACTCCCTAATTTAATGCTAAATGGTCGTCAAATAAAAAATACCATACGAGTGGCTAAAGTGGTTTACGGGAATCAACTCAAAGAAAAGGAGGTTGCTCGATTAATTGAAAAATATATTGTTTAAGTGTGGATGGGTTCATTTCGCAAAAAAAATATGGGTGTAATAATTTTTGTTCAAAACAGATTGTATGATTAAATCCTCTACTTTCTCAACAGAAAAGCAGGGGATTTTTGCTTATTATCAACAAATTCTCAAAATCGGCAGTTTTGGAGGGTTGAAAACCTAATGCGTTTTCAATTTTATAAACAATCAGATATTCAACATGTTATAATTTGCTCTATGCCAAAACTTCTCTTCCTCGATGATATTCGTAATCCACAAGACGCTTTTGCTTATACGCATCAAGAAGTATTTATGGAGGAGCATTGGGAAATTGTACGAAGTTTTGAGCAGTTTATTGATTGGATAGAAACAAATGGATTACCAGACTTTGTTTCGTTCGACCATGACCTTGCTGATGTACATTCTGCTGATTATAATAGCATTAAGAGTGTGGATGAATATAAAGAAAAGACTGGCTACGATTGCGCACTTTGGATGGTGAATTATTGTATGGACAACAGACTGAAATGCCCAGCGTTTTATTGCCATTCGATGAATCTGGTAGGAAGGGATAAAATTTTCGGTTTATTGGAGCAGTTTAGCCGTGTTTAAAGCTGTCAGGTTTGTGAATTTGCATTACGTTTTGGAATTTTAGAAAATCGTTTGGAAAACATGTTTTTTCCAGACGATTTTTTTATTTTAGCAGTGCTCAGTTTTGGCACACCTACCTTCTACCTTTGCATCATAAACAATCAAAAAACCAAGTCATGAAAAAACTATTATTTCAATTTTTGTTGTCAGCGTGCACTTTATCATCCTCTGTCTTCGCTATCAATCTTTCAGCTGAAAACGTTAAAAATTCAGTGTCAGATACTACGAAAGTATCTACAGCATCTGCCGACCGTGTTTTTAATGCAGCAAAGTTACAGCAGTATTCGGGTCAATACATGATGGAAAATAATCCAAACTGCTATTGCAAACAGGCTTACGGCTATCAAATTACGGGTAATGCCACCTATCAATACAAAGAAGTAGATGATAGTAGAGTTTTGCATGGCGCATTTCAATTTGCTGTTTTGCCAAGAAAGAAAATGTTTATCAGAAACGATCGGTATCCTTTTGAGTCTATTTCATTATTAGGTACTTACAATAATGGAAAAAGAAATGGAAAGTGGACTATTACATTCAGATCCAATGATAAAAGCTATGATAAAAGTGTGATTTCCGGCAGTTACAAAAATGGATTAATGGATGGTCCTTGGGATTATACCGAATTTGGAACCGTAAATTTAGATAAATGGAAAGTGGCTTTTAAGGATGGAAAATTAAGTGGCAATTTTTTATTTGAAAATACGAATGTAAAATTCCCAACACGTGTTTCGGGTGTCTTTGATGAGAATGGAAATATTCATGGTGATTGGATAGTTACAACCTCTGATGGAAATGATTTGCCTACTAAAATTGTGTTTAATTACTACCACGGTTTTCTTTATAAATTTAAAATAGTAAATCAGACAAGTGGTGAAACGGAGATTCAAAATTTTGACCAAACAAAAAGATTAATTGAAAGGGCTAACTGGGTGAACGACACTTGTATCGTAAATGACACGGTGTATTATAGGAATGCTAAGTTACCAGATTTTCTGACGAATTACAAATTTATAGAGTATTTTTCTAACTATATTCCAAATAGAATTAAGGGTTGGGGAGGTAGTTTATTTCCAGCATTGTTAATTGGATTTGGTTTTGAAGAAGCACCACGTTGTAAGTATTTTCTTCATAAAAAAGGAAATGTAGATGAGATAATTTATTGATAATAAATTGTTTGAATATTTAGATTATTGCTAATTGAAAGCATTACTAATTTTAGTTTATCATTGATTGTAATTAATTTTGAATCATAAAAACAATAAACAATTGGTCAACACAATGAAATATGCTTTTTTTTCAATACTAACGCTCTTTTCATTACAAGTATTTTCGCAGGAAAGTATTGTTTATGAAGATTTCGACCATGATGGTAAAAAAGATAAGTTGTATGTGTTTGACGGCGAGCAGGGTCGACGGTTGTGTTATACACTTACAACTCAGAAGAACAGGACTATTTCAAGTTTTCTTTTCAATGAATGTGAATTTACATGTGTAGCCCTGAAAAAGAATTATGTGGTGGTTACCAATTATGATATTGAGCATTTCTACTATAACTATAAGTTCAAGTTTATCAGCAAATTGAAACAGTTTCGACTTATTGGAATAGATGTCGTACGTATTGGAAATTATAAACTTGATGGTCCAGGTACTTCAAGCTATAACTTACTGACAGGGATTTACATTGCTCACTGGAAGCATTATAATGAACAGAAAAATAAATTTGAATCTTTACCAATTATCAAAAGAAAATCACCAATAAAAATCTGTATGCTAAATGATTATGGGAGCGAAATGCTTTGGGAGTTGGCTCAAATAGACATTACCACGCAGCCCGAATGTTTGCGCAGAAACTATCGCCGCCAAAGGTTTGATACCTATTTTGGTAGATATTATCCAGAACAAAAATGGGTTTTTGAGCAATAAATTATTTTATCAATACTTCATTCTTATCAATTAATAACTATATTATGAAAACTCAAACTTACCCCATTCCCAATATTTTTGATAAGGATGGATTTTACATTCAGCCCGAAAAATACTTCTTCCACTTATTTGGAAAAGTACCAAGTGTATCGGATTATGTCGGGATTTCCCATGACGACAATTTGCCTCAAACTTTGGCAGCTAAATATGGTGCTGATGAAAATTATATTTGTCACATTAAAAGTGTAGAACGATATGAGGATGAGGAGTTTTGGAGTTCTGCCAGTTATTTATTTGTATTGAAAGCGGAACTTATTCTTTATTTTAGAGGCGGATTTATAACGCTTTATCACAGAGGCAACAAAATGGAGATTGACATGTTGATGGAAATAATGAAGCCCAATCAATTCACCGAAAAACAAAAAAGTACATCGTTTTTGCTTATTGATAGTGTCGTTGGTTTATATCCTGAATTCTTCACGCCAACCTTACATTTTGTATCACTCAAAATGCATTACAATGACGATTTATTACCTGTACATTCACAAATTGTTTCGTTTTTGGAGCAAGAAAATACGGGTTTGGTATTGTTATGTGGATCGAAAGGGTCAGGTAAAACCAATTATATTAGCCATTTAATTAGTCATACTTATAAAAAAGCGATTTATGTCAGTAATACAATTTTTGAGCAATTTGATTATCCCAGATTTTCAGCATTAATTGCTGAACACCAAGACACCGTTTTTATTTTTGAAGATTGTGAAGCAATGCTTATGAATAGGACAAACTCTCAAAAATTGCATCCAGCGTTATCAGCCTTGCTGCAAATGAGCAAAGATTATTACAGCGAAGTATTGAATATCAAATTTATAGTAAGCTTCAATGCGCCATTATGGGAATTGGATGCTGAATTATTGACTGCTGAAAATTTAGTGGCTCAGTATGAATTTGGAGCATTGGTAACCGAAAAAGCAAATAAACTTATAGAAATTCAAAGTTTGAAATTGCCAATTCAAACAGCTCCTGTTTTATTGTCGAAACTTTATAGAAATAACGAGTAGGTATGGTGAAAATTAAATCTGCAAAAGGGATAATTTGGATTATTACGGGTGGAATTTTTGGCCTTGGTTCATTTATTGAGTTATTTACATTAGGAAGTGCTGTAGATACTTATAATACCAGTGAAGAACTTAAAACTATTAGAACCGCCACATTGAATAATTCCATTAAGAATTTGAATTAGGTTTAATGAAGAAAAATTAGTTACTTTGAAGTTAATTTAAAAATATTCTGAATAGTTATGGAAAAACAATTTGAAATTAAACTAGAAAAATGGCTTGAGAATGTAGCTACAACTTGTGATAAATTTGCAAATGAGATTGATTTGGATTTTTATCCGTTTCAATCACAAGTGCGAAACAAATTCAATACAAATCTTATAATTCTAGGAGTAAATCCCGGAGGTTCTAGTAAATATAAAAAAACAAGAACAAAAGACGATTTATTTAATTGTGGTGAAAATGGCGAAAATGCTATAATAGCATATGAGGGTCACAAAGATTGGAAATTTAATACGCCGTTATTAGAAATGTTTAAAAGTCAACAACTTCGAAATATTCTTACAGAATCAGTTATAATGAATGTAGTGTACTTCAATACATCAAATATAAACAATTTAGAAAAGGTAAAATTCAAAAACGAGATTGTTGATTATTGTACCAAAATGACAAAGCAGCTAATTTATGACATCATTAAACCAAAAGTTATACTTGTTATAGGATATAATGATATCCCAAAATTACTTGGTATAAAAGTTAGTACATTGTCAGATTCAATAATTAGGACAGAAGACAATAAGTCTGGGTTAATTATGAAGGTTTTGCATCAGGATATCCCACATTACTTTATTCATCATACATCTAGGAATTTCAAGTTTAACAAAGGTGTAAACTTAGAACGTAAAAAAAATGAATTTGAAGAAATATTCGCAAACTCATAATAAAATTCTATGGATTTTGGAAGAGGGTCAAACTTTATCACACAAAATAATTTTAGGAACTTACGGAATTTACTATCCAGATGTCGAGTGGTGTGATATAGATGTGGAAAATATAGACTCACTTTTGAATTCTGATAATTTCAATGTCGCAAAGTTTTCAAAAAGTGAAAATAATGTTGAGGTTTATTCAAAAATTGTGGAATTTCAGCCAAATATTATAATTTTCGGTGGCACTACGGAGCATTTAGATGTAAAAAGTTTGGAATCAATTGGTTGGGATATTACTTATGCTTCAAAAATGTATGTTAACGATGAAAAAATTGCTGATACAACATCTTTCTACATAACTTCGCCTGACAAACTTTGGATAGAACCTAAAAATCGTGCAAATAGAGATGATTTTGACAAATTGTTTTGGCATGAGCTAAAAATGGCAGTGAAAATTTGGGAAGAAATGAGATAAATAGTTTATTCCATGCAATTAGTAAATTTCAAAAATATCAAAATACTAGCCATTTCAGACACACACGGTCAGCATCGTTTGTTGGATTTACCTGAAGTTGACATTATTGTTCATGCAGGAGATGCGTGTGAAAATGGTGATGAGAATCAATTGGAAGACTTCTTTAAATGGTTCTCAGGCTTACCAATTCGACATAAGATTTTTTTAGCAGGGAATCACGATTTGATTTTTGATTTAGAACCGGAACTTGGAAAGAAATTAATACCAAGCAACGTTACTTTTCTGGAAAATAATGGAATTAAGATTGAGGGGATTCATTTTTTTGGTTTGGTGGCTCGTCCATGGATGCACGAAATAGTTTCTTTGCCAATACATGCAGATGTACTCATAAGCCATGGACCACCAAAAGGCATCTTAGATGAAAATACTGGTTGTTTAATTCTTCTCAAAGTGATAGACGACATAAAGCCGAGTGTACATTTATTTGGTCATATTCACTCATGTGGCGGAAATTCAGTTATTGTAAATAACACTACATTTTACAATACGGCAAGTTTCCCTAGTTACCATAGCTTATAAAATTCTGAAACTTTTGTTTGACTAAGACTGTATTTTTTCATTACAAAAATAGCTCTTCTTTCCATATTTT
Source organism: uncultured Bacteroidales bacterium (assembly GCA_903911085.1). Classification (GTDB taxonomy): domain Bacteria; phylum Bacteroidota; class Bacteroidia; order Bacteroidales; family Paludibacteraceae; genus Paludibacter. The sequence goes on from CAIWCC010000191.1 coordinate 20,257, forward strand.
ATTTCAATATGGAAAGAAGAGTTTTTACTTCTAACCACGACTTAGTGAATTTAAAATCAATGTAGTTAAAGATGTTTGACCAAAATCAATGGCCAACTCAAGCTCAACTGATGTTATTTATACCACCCTGATTATTTATTCCGATAAGTATTTATACGCTGGTATCATCCTGACAGTAAGACCTTCTTTTTCAAAAGTATCCGTTTGATTGAGCGTGATAATTACCCCTTCAATTAAGTTCAGCGATTGCATAGCTTCAATAAGTCCGTTGTATTCCCTGTCAAAATTCTGGTCATCTATATGAGCACAAACTTGAATTGCCATTTTAGCTTTTCCATTCTCAGATGCCACAAAATCACATTCATTTTTCCCCATAAAATAGTACAGATTTATAAATCTATGCCTTAGATGCAAATACACCAAGTTTTCGAGCCTATGACCTTCGTTAGCCGAAAATGAATCAGACAGCACACTCACCAAACCCATATCCATGGCATATATTTTTTTTGGATTACGGGCTTGAGCTTTCAATGAATAATCAAATTTTGGTAAAAAATCAATCAAATATGCATTTTTTAAATAGGAAAAATACTCCAATAAAGTGGTGGTTGATTTTATGCCATACAAACCAGCTAGTTTATTTGCTGACAGCAAATTACCAACATTAGACAATAAGTAAATCAGCAATTGCCGTAGTGAATTCACATCGTGAACACCATATCGCACTGCTATATCGCGATATAAAATATCATCTACCAAATTTACCAATAATTCATCAACAGCACTTTTTACATAAGCAGGAATTCCGCCTGTTTCCAAATAATTAGCTAGTGATTCTTCATTAAAAACCATATTTTTATAAACTACAAACTCTTTATAGGAGAATGGAAAAAGTTCTATGGAAATATGCCTTCCTGTAAGATGAGTACCAAGTTCTACACTTAACAATGTTGCGTTTGAGCCAGTTATAAAAATAATATATCCTTCGTTCAATAGCTGGTTTATGAATATTTCCCACTTGTTAATCAATTGGATTTCGTCAAAAAATAGAACTTTTATGCCCCGTAGTTCAATTACTGCGTGTAAACGTATAAAATCAGACGTTTCAAATCCAGCTAAACGAATATCTTCAAAATGAATATAAAGAGCATTCGTAAATTTTTTTTTCAGTAATTGAAGCGACAAGGTACTTTTGCCACATCTACGAATACCTGTAATAATGGTTGCATAAGAATCAATAACAGGTACAATTTCTAAGATTTCACGTTCTAAACCTGTCTCTTTTTGTAAAAAAAACACTTGTTGCGCATCAAGTACTTTTGCTATTTGCTCTTGTCTAAACATAGGATAATGAATTAATTGCGGCAAAGATAAACAATTATCCAGACATAACAAACAAATTCATTCAATTACAATGAATAATATCATTCAATTACAATGGATGATATATCTCAGGTTTGACTTTTGTATGTGAACCAGCCATACTTATTTATCGTATTTATAGTTCGCAAAATAATTATTAGTTTTAAAAAATTACTGCGAAATTTTTTAGCTATGCTGCATTATGGCATATCTTTTATATATCTTTGTCCCAGAATAATAAATTATTGATATTTTACTATTATGGCAAAAGACCTTTTCAACCGTTACATTTGGCTGGTAGATACCATTTACCGTTCAGGTAAAATTACATTGGAAGCAATCAATCAGAAATGGTTGCAGAATTCTATGTCGGGTGGCAATCCTATTCCCAATCGTACTTTTCATAATCATCGGATTGCCATAGAGGAAATGTTCGATATCAATATTGAATGTAATTCAAGTACTTACGAGTATTATATTGACAATGCTGAGGACATGGAGCGAGGTGGGGTAAGGCGATGGTTGATGAATACTTTTGCCGTGAATAATCTGATTAATGAAAGTCACAAACTTAAGGAACGCATACAATTTGAGAATATTCCTTCTGGTCAAAATTACCTTACCTCAATAATTGAGGCTATGCGTGATGGGTTTAAAGTAGAGCTAAAATATCAATCATATTGGTCGGATGAGGCGACATTTGAAATTGAGCCATATTTTGTAAAAGTGTTTAAACAACGCTGGTACGTCGTTGGTTACAGTGATAAAATACGTATTTATGCATTAGACCGTATCAAAACTCTAAATATTACTGGGAATATATTTAAAATGCCTGAAAACTTCAACCCATCAAGTTATTTTCAGGATTGCTATGGTATTATTTACCAAGGAAATATGAAAGCTGAAAAGGTTCAGTTGCGCTTCGATGCTTCGCAAGCAAATTATATCCGGGCTCTGCCTTTGCACCACTCCCAGCAGGAAGTTGAAACTAATGATGAATTTGCTGTTTTTGAATACTTTATAAAGCCGACGTTTGATTTCAAACAAGAGATATTGCTTCACGGAGATACAGTAGAAGTGCTTTATCCTAACCATTTTAGAAATGAAATGCTCCAAACCGCTTTGAATATGAAAGAAATTTATGCAAAAAAGTAAGCATTATTTCACAGGCCAAACGAAATTCCAATTTTTAAAATGAATTATTGCCAAAAAATGAAGCGCAGTTTTGAATAAAATAGCTATCTTTACCCCGAAATTTTGACACTTATTTTAAGTATCAAAATTTAATAGGTAACCATACAAAAAACGCTGTATTATGGAAGACAAATTAGTTACTCTAGCTATTCGTACCTATCAAAGGGCGCAAATGATAAAATCGGTACTTGAGGAAAATGGTATCGAAACATTGATTCATAATTTGAACTTAGAACATCCCGAAATGGCTGTTGGCGTGCGCGTTCGCATCAAAGAAAGCGATTTGCCCCGCGCCTTGAAAATTGTTGAGGAAATGGAAAGTGCTTGGGAAGGAGATCAAACCAAAGCTACTAAACAACAAATACTTATACCTATTGATTTTTCGGATCAAATATCTAAAGCTACTGATTTCGGATTCTATTTTGCTGATATTTTGGATGCCGAGGTGGTGTTTTTGTATGTGTATTTTAGTCCGTCGTTTACCATTTCTTCCAATAACGATTTAAGTACATATAGCATTAGCGATAGTGAATTGCTTCGGCGGATTATTAGTTCGGCAAATGCTGATGTACATAATATGACAAACTTAATTAATTCACGGATTGACAAAGGTGAATTACCAAAAATACCTTTCAGTTTTGAATTAAAAGAAGGCGTTCCCGAAGATCAGATTTTGGATTTTTGTAAAAAATACAATCCAGCTCTTGTGGTAATGGGAACTCATGGAAAAAAACCAACTAACGAACTTATAGGCAGTGTAACGGGCGAAGTAATGGAAGTGTGTCAGTCGCCAGTATTTGCGGTTCCTATGCAAATGAGTTTGGAATCGCCCGATGATATTAAACGCGTGGCATTTCTAACAAATTTCGACCAAAAAGATTTAATTGCCATTGATAGAGTCATTTCTATGTTCAGTGCCAATAAATTAGAATTGTTTTTTATACATGCTTCCGACAAAAAAGAGACTTGGAGTGAGATAATGTTGGCAGGTATAAAGTCTTATTTCTCAAATCATTATCCAAATTTGATTACTAATTATGATTTGTTGAATTCAGACGAAACATTGAGCCTGCTGGATGATTATTTGGCAAAACAGAAGATTGACGTTCTGGCTTTTAATACTCGTCGTCGAAACATTTTTGCTCGTTTATTTCATCCAGGATTGGCATACAAAATGGTGATACATTCCGATACTCCATTATTGGTTACGCATGTTTAGAAAATTTATTTAACAGAAAAGTGATTAAAAATTCTTTGAAGACTTTATTTAATAGAGTTTATATAGATTAAACGTTTATAGCTCTCAAAAACAGAGATTTAAGATTGGACACTAAGTTACACTAAATTAAACTAAGTTACACTAAGAATATATTTACAAATTAAGAACACTTAGGAAAAAACATAAATGTTTTTTTTAGAATAGTCACTTTATTATAAAACATTTATGTTTTATCTTAGTGTTCTCATAATAAATGATTAAAAGAACCTTAGTGAACCAACGGTCAGCGTAGCTAAACTTTGTGCCCTTAGTGACTTAGTGGTAAATCTTTTATTTTAAATCACATAGTATACTAATCTATATAAAGTCTAATATAAATAACTAACCACTTTATACGCAATTACAAGAAAGGAATTTACCAAAACAAGTAATTCTATTTTTATTGGTGTCAAGTGTTTTTTTATTATAAATCAATGATTAGTCACTGCATAAAAACTAAAACAATGAATTTCAAAAACATGTCTTTCAAACTATTAAAATTCAATTAGCTATGTGTTTTTTATCTGTCAATAATCATTTTGTTTTTTCAATATCCGCTTGCCAAAACATCTGCTAAATGTATGCCTTTAATTGGTAATTTATTTTTGGCAATATAACCGTTAATATTCATAAGGCACGAAGCTTCGGTACTAATAATATATTCGGCACCTGTAGCCAAAGCAAACTCTACTTTCTTTTCAACCATGGCGGTTGAAATAGAATTGTTTTTTACTGCAAATGTACCACCAAATCCGCAACAAGTTTCACATTCTTCCATTTCAATTAGTTCCAAACCAAGTACTTGTGCCAACAATTTGCGTGGTTCGTCTTTTATGCCATATTCGCGCAATGCCGAACATGAATCGTGAAACGTAACTTTGTGTTGAAACTGAGCACCTACATTTTCAACTTTTAGTACATTGACCAAAAAGTCGGAAAGTTCGTAGATGGTACTTTTCATTTGTGCATGACGTGCTAATAATTCGGGGCTGTTGGCAAGCACTTTTTGATAATGATGAATTACAAAGCTTGAGCAAGAGCCTGACGGCGAAACTATAGGACTGTTGGGATTGAAGTCGGCTAAAAATTTGGATGCCAAACTTGCAGATTCTTCCCAATATCCACTATTAAATGCTGGTTGTCCGCAACATGTTTGATTGGCATTGTAGGTGACTTTGCAGCCTGCTTTTTCCAGCACTTTAATTGTATTGAAACCAGTTTCGGGATACAGTTGGTCGATATAACAAGGTATAAATAATTGAATGTCCATAATTTATAGATGTATTATTAGTTTATTTTTAGTACCAAAAGTCGGTATAAATAGGTAAATGATCCGAAAAGCCATCATGATATTTCATGCCTTCATAAGTTCTAAAAGGTTGCTTTCCTAAAAATGTATTATCGTTTTCGAGCAAAAAGTCAGGCCCAAAAAAGTGTACATCGCTTTGAATAGTAAACATTTTTTGAGTGGGGTCAAGCAAATTACCTGACACAATAATCTGATCTAATGCGCCCCACTGACCTAAATGCTTGTTGGAGCCCTTTCCTTCGGCATGTATTTTATACATTAGGTTATACAATTGTCGCGACGAAATTGAATCGTTTAAAGGTTTAGCTTTTAGTACTTCCAACATACTTTTATTGCAAGGAAAATCATTGAAATCGCCCATTATTACAATGTTAGGACGACAATTTTTTGCCATCAAACTATCCACTTTAGCACGCACCACCGATGCCACATACATTCGTCGGTCTTCCGATTCCAACTCGCCACCTAAGCGGGATGGAAAATGGCATACAAAAACATGTAAAGTATCGCCTGTAGGAATTATGCCTGAAGCAAAAAGAATGTCGCGCGTAGTACTTTTGGGTGCTTGAGGAAATACGATTTTTATTGGCTCGTTATGAAACGGTTTGAACATTTTGGATTGATAAAGAAGTGCCACGTCCACTCCTCGTGCATCGGGTGACTCGTGATGTAAGTATTTATAACGCATGTTTTTAAGCCCAGAATACTTTGTCAAATCAACAAGACATTTTTCGCTTTCTATTTCGCACAATCCTACTAATGCAGGGCAATCCCATCCACCAATTGCGGCAATAACTTTTCCAATGTTTGCTTGTTTTTTTTGATATTTTGTATAATTCCATGCGCGCATTCCTGTTGGCAGAAATTCTTCATCGTTTGTTAACGAATCGTCAACAATATCGAAGTAATTTTCGACATTATAACACATTATTTTAAAATTCCGTTTCTCACGATTTTGCCCATAGCTAATGCTTAACAATAGCAAACTAATAAACAAAACCAGAATCTTCTTCATGTAACTTTAAAAATAATAATAGTTATAGCAAATCATATTGATTGACAGTACAAAGGTAGATAAAAAAAAGTAATTTGTAAATCTGGAACAGCAGTTATGATTAAATAAGGAAATCAGTCGACTTTGAAAAAAACGTTTTATTTGTGTATTTCAATATAAACATGTATTTTTGTAATGGCTATTAAATTAATCACCATTAAATAAATGATATTATGAAATTCTACAATAGAACAACTGAATTGGAAAGTCTCCGTCGTACAATCATTCAATCAAAGAAAAGTGCTTGTTTTACAGCTGTGATTGGTCGTAGGCGTATTGGGAAAACATCTTTACTAATGGAGTCGGTTAAAGCAGATCGCTTTCTCTATTTATTTGTGTCACGAAAGAACGAACAATTGCTTTGCAATCAGTTTCAAAAAGAAGCATTAGAAGCTATTAATCTTCAGATTTTTGGTAATGTAGCTGATTTTAGGACATTTTTTGAGCAACTATTAATTTATTCTGTCAATGAACCGTTTACTCTTATTATTGATGAGTTTCAGGAGCTTGAACGTGTTAACAAATCAATTTTTAGTGACATTCAGGATTTGTGGGATAGATATAAAGATAAATCAAAAATCAATTTTATTGCTTGTGGTTCAATTTACTCGATGATGAAAAAGATTTTTGAAAATGAAAAGGAACCACTTTTTGGGAGACTAACTTCAAGAATGGTTTTGCGACCTTTTTCTATTAGTACAATAAAAGAAATTTTAAGAGACTACAATTCAAATTTTTGCTCGGAAGACATTCTCTGTTTATACCTTATTACAGGAGGTGTAGCCAAATATATTACTTTATTAATGGAATCAGGTGCCACTACTAAAGATAAAATGATTGAATATGTAACGCGACCAGATTCACCATTTTTAAGTGAAGGCAGTGACTTACTTATTTCTGAATTTGGAAAGGAATATGGCACTTATTTCTCTATTCTTCAATTGATTGCATCTGGCAAAACGGCGCAAAATGAGATTGATTCTATTATTGAAAAGAATACCGGAACATATCTTGTGAACCTTGAAGTGGAATACTCACTTATTAAAAGAAATAAACCCATTTTTTCAAAACCCGAAAGCAGAAATATTCGGTGGAGTCTTAACGACAACTTTTTATTATTCTGGTTCAGATTTATTTATCCAAACCAATCCATGCTTGAATTAGGTAGAAATGACAGACTGAAGGAATATATACAATTAAATTATGAGCAATATAGCGGTTTAATTCTTGAACGTTATTTTCGTGATAAGATGTCAGAAGATGAACAAGTTACGCAAATTGGAAATGCGTGGGACAGAAAAGGTGGAAATGAAATTGACATTGTGGCTATCGATTCCATTAACAAAACAGCTATTATTGCAGAAGTCAAACGAAATAAAAATAAAATAGATTTACAAAAACTGAATGAAAAAGCTTCCAAATTTGAAAATGATTTGTCGAATTACAAAATAGAATTTCGGGGATTATCGTTGGAAGATGTGTGAATATCACAAAAATAATGGCATATGAAAAACGGTCAACGTCATTCAAGCATTAACAGAATGATAATCACTTTTGATTTCTATATTCCTTAGGTGTTTGTTGAAATTTTTTAGCAAATTCGCGGTAGAAATAGGTTTTGTTATTGAACCCACAATCGTACATAATTTCCTGAACGGTTTTATTGGTAGTTTTGAGCAGTTTTTCGGCATTATTCAAACGTATGGTACGGATAAACTCAGTTGGCGTTTGATCAATAAGTTCTTTAATTTTGCGATAAAGTTGCATTTTACTAATGGCCATTTCGGCTGCTATAGAGTCGAGCGAGAGATTCTCGTCGTCGAGATGTTCGATAACTAATTTTGTAATTTTGAGAATCAGCTCGTTGTCTTCTTTTTTGATTAATTTGCCTTCAAATTGTTCCATGGAAGCATAAGCCGATTCGCTGAAATCGAGTACTGCTTTGTTGCGTTTCAGTAAACTTTCTATCATGGCTTCGAGGTGTCTTGGGTGAAATGGCTTGCCTAAATACGCATCTGCACCAAGCTCTAAACCTTCTATTTGATTCTCAATGGCAGCCTTCGACGATAAAAGAATAATTGGAATATGGCGTGTTAATTCTTGATTTTTCATGATTTTCACGAACTCTATTCCATTCATTTCGGGCATTATTACATCGCATACTATCAAAATAGGCATGCGCACTTTCATCATTTCGATGGCTTCTTTGCCATTGCCTGCTTCGGCAATAATATATTTATCGCTTAAAAAATCATTAAGCAATTTTCGGATATCTACTTCATCATCAATTACTAAAATTAAACCATTTTTCTTTTCATCGGGAATTGAAGAAGTTTTATTTTTATTGCTATTTTCAATATTTAATTCATCAGCTCCATATTCCAGTTGGTTTGATGCAAGAATAGGAGAGCGACTTGTATCAATAAATGCGCTTTCGGGAATTGCCACTACAAACGATGTGTATGTTTCTCCATCGCTATCTACCTCAATACTACCGTTTAATACTTCGGATATATTTTTACATAGTGCCAATCCTATTCCATTTCGGGTTTCAAAACCTTTGGAGACTTGCAATTCGAAACGATTTAGTATTTCAAACCTATTGAATATACTTTGTCTGTTTTCGTTTTTTATTCCAATGCCATAATTCTTAACTCGAATATAAAGCAAGTTGTTTTTTGTTTCAACATTTAAATCAATTTTTCCACCTTGAGGTGTGTATTTTACTGCGTTTGAAATAAGATTAAATATAATTTTTTCAATACAATCCCAGTCGGTATGCCAGTAAATGGTTGTAGGAGTGAATGATAGTTCCAAATTGATTTTTTTATTTTCAATGGCTTCAACAAAATTATCTGTTACAAATTTCACCAATTCAGCAATATCCACTCTTTCAATATTAAGTTTTAGATAGCCTGTCTCTGCTTTTCGGAAATCAATTAGTTGTTGAATCAAATTTTGCATTCTTTCGGAGTTTGTTTTGATAGTATTCACATATTTCCGATTGGAATTATCAAAAGATAAATTCTTAAGTAGTTGAATGCTTGGGCCATATATTAATGTGAGTGAGTTTGAAAACTCGTGTGCAATATTGGTAAAAAAGCGAAGTTTAGCTTGATGAATTTCTTCAGTTTTTTGTTTTTCCAGTTCTTTCATTTTTATTTCATTCCGAGCTTTTAGTTGATTAATAGTCAGACGATTTAAGCCATAACCAATCAGAATAAGTAAAATGAAATAGCAAATATATGCAACGTTATTGGCCCACCAAGGTGGTTGAACAATGATGGAAAGTGAGTAAATTTTATCACTCCAAATTTTATCAGCATTGGTGCATCGCACCTTCAAAGTATAATTCCCTTTTGGTAAATTGGAAAAAACAATGGTGTTGGAAGTTCCCAGATTGATCCATTCTTTTTGATATCCTTCTAGTAAATATGAAATTTCACACTTTGTACTCGATATATAATCGATGGGAATGAACTTAAAACTGAATGATTTAATTTTATACGATATTTCGAGCGATTGTTTTCCGGAATATTCAGTTAGAAAATCGGGAAGTATTTTTTCAGTATTATCCACATAAAAAGCATCCAAAACAAGCGATGGCATATATTGAATGTTCGAAATTTCAACAGGATTGAAGACGTTAAAGCCGCTAATTCCGCCAAAGTAGAAAGTCCGTTGGTGAGGACTTTCATAAAAGGCACCATCCGAAAATTCGTTGTTTTGCAAACCATCCTTCTCAAAATAAGATACAATACGTACATCTGATTTTTGTTGTACTAGTTTGGCAAGACCTTTATTAGTGCTGAGCCATAGGTTGTTATTCTTGTCATCCAAAATTCCATGTATGGTATTGTTGGGCATTCCTTCTTTTTCGGTAAAACGCGTAAATATTGGCTTCCCATTCTCAATTCTCAACAATTTTATTAATCCCATACTCGTACCTATCCACAAAACGCCTTTTTTGTCTTTATGAAGTGCCAGAATATCGTCGCTACTAATCAAATCGGGGTTGTTTTCGGAAAAACGGTAAGTAGCAAACTTTTCTTGCTTGACATCGAATAAATTGAGTCCACCACCACGGGTTCCAACCCATAAACAATTATTGTCTGCCTTTATAATGGAGTAAACTATATTGTTGCTTAGCGAAGTAGGCTGATTATTTTTGAATACATACTTTTTGTAAGTTTTAACCGAGTAAGGTTTTGTATTTTTGTCAATTTCAAGTTTATACATTCCGTTACCACTCGTGCCTACCCACATAATATTATTGTCGGTAAATAGAATTGAATACACAGAACTTAAGTTTAATTTATCTTTAAATAATTTGTCTACCAACAAAGAATTTAATGTTTTGCTATTCTGTTCAAAATAACTAATACCGCTTCCATCTGTACCAATCCAAAATTCATTACCCTGTCCTTGCACAATGGTGAATACTGAGTTGCTCGACAGGCCATTTTGGGTTGTCAGTTGGTATTTGAGAACTAAATTCTTCTCATTTTTTTGAGCTTGCAGCCCGTAAACGCCATTGCCTTTGGTGCCAACCCAAAGCGTCCCATACATATCTTCGTAGAAAGTTCTAACAGCACTACGACCAAAAGTTGGTAAATTTTTTTGGTTATAGGCTTGGAATTTTTCGCGCAATGGGAATAGTTGTAATACACCTTGTGCATCGGTTCCCACCCATATAATGGACTGGCTACCAGCGAAAAGTGAAAGAACAGATACATTATCAAACAGTTGTTCAATTTTACGGGTTATAGTATTAAACCGGAATAAACCGTTTGATGTACCCCATAATTGTGTTTCATTCTGAAAAATGAGTGTTTTGATAATTCCTTTCGAAACAGAACCTGCCGAATAATCAGTTAGTACGCCTTCTGAAATGCGATATTGGTACAATTTTTCGTCAGTTGTTTGTAACCACAATTCATTATTTGTATTATAAAAAACAGATTCAATGTTTTGTAAATGATTGAATTGAACAATATTTTCGATGATTGGAATCTGAAGATTACCTTTTTTGAATACAACCTTGAATAATTTTTTTTCGGTTGTTAATAGCCATAAATTATAATCCAAATCGAAGAACACCTTTCTGACTCTAATTTTGTTGGCCACATTCAACTTCACAAACCTTTGAGTTGTGTTATTGAAATAATGAATTCCTTGCTCGAAAACACAAGCGAAGACCAAGTTATAACTGTTTTTGGTAACAAAAAACGAATTTTCGCTATAGATATTCCAGCTGTTGCTATCGGTAAAAAAGCGGTTGAACTTATTGGTGGTTTTGTCGAAACGATTGATGCCTCTATCGGTAGTAATCCAAAGTACATTTTTGTTGTCTTCAATAATATCTCTTATAATATTATTACTAATACTATTTGAATTGCCAGGTTCGGGTTTGAAAGTTTTTAAATCGCGTCCATTATAAACGTTTAATCCATCCCAAGTACCAAACCAAATCAATCCATTTGTATCCTGAAAAATTTTATTGATAGAACTATTGGATAGACCATCACTATTTGTAAGGTTTAGTATGTCAAAATTCTTAGCTGACAAAACCAAACTGTACAGTATTAAAAGTATTGTGAATGTTTTTTTCATGTACCAAAAATAAGATTATTGTGCAAATATACTATAATATTATTGGTAATAAAATTATCCAGTTTTACTTTTAGCGGTATTTATTGAAATATAAAAATGAGTGTACCTAATTGTAAGAATACGATACTCACGACATTCATATTGACTGTACTTTTGCATAAAATAATTTTAAAAATAGTATATGGATATCGCAAAACGATTTGAAAACAATCCCCTCATTCGACCTCAGAATTTGAAACCATGTATTGATGGAATGGAGATTACCTGCCTGCTCAATCCAGGAGTTTTCAGAATGAATGGAAAAATATGGCTATTGCTCCGTGTAGCCGAACGCCCTACGCAAATAGATGGCAAAATAAGTTTTCCTATTAATAACAATGGCAAAATAGAAGTACTGTGTTTTGAAAAAAACGACCCACAACTAGATGCTACCGACCCACGGGTTATAAAATTTAAAGGGCAGGATTATCTCACCACTATGTCGTATTTACGATTGGTATGTAGCGACGATGGAATAAACTTTTACGAAGACCCTGCTTATCCACCCATATATGGAGAAGGAGAATTGGAAGCTTTCGGCATTGAAGATTGCCGTGTGGCAACAATGGGAGATGGGTTTCACCTAACATTTACTGAGGTGTCATCGGTGGCAGTTGGTGTTGGACTAATTTCTACAACTAATTTTCAGCAATTCGACCGAAAAGGAATGATTTTCCCTCCTCACAATAAAGATTGTGCTTTGTTTGAAGAAAAGATTAATGGTAAGTATTATGCACTTCATCGCCCAAGTAGTCCTGAGTTGGGTGGGAATTATATATGGCTGGCCGAATCGCCTGACCGACTTCATTGGGGAAATCATAAATGTATTGCTACCACACGCACTGATAGCTGGGATTCGGCAAGAGTGGGAGCAGGGGCAGCACCAATTAAAACTGCCGAAGGTTGGCTAGAGATTTACCATGGTGCCAATAAAGAACACCGTTATTGCTTGGGTGCATTGTTACTAGATTTGAATGATCCAAGTAAAGTACTAGCTAGAAGTATTGAACCAGTAATGGAACCTATTGCCGAATATGAAAAAACAGGATTTTTTGGAAATGTAGTATTTACTAACGGTCATTATGTGGAAGGCGATACGGTATATGTGTATTATGGAGCAAGCGATGAGGTTATTTGTGGGGCGCAATTTTCGATAACTGAAATTCTAAAAACTTTAAAATAATAGCTCATGTTTAAAAAATTGAAAGGAGAATACTTATTCTTCAAGCAGCAGACTTTAAATATCCGCACCTTATTGCTCACCAATATGTTGTATGCTATGATATTGCCAATAATCGAAATTTTTGTGGGCGCTTATATTATGCGAAATACGGGCAGTTCTACTTTTGTAGTAATATATCAACTTTGTATGTACATTGGGGTGGTAACTACATCGGTTTTGAATGGTGTTTTGCTACAACGATTTAAAGTAGGCATGCTTTATGGTTTTGGTATTTTGCTGACTGCCATTTCGTTGATGGTAATGATGTTTGTTCAATCATTGGGAATTGTAGAACTTGGTATTGCAGGCTTTGCATTAGGTGCATCCACTGGATTTTTCTGGACTAATAGGTATTTATTGACTTTGAACTCAACAAATGATGAAAACCGAAATTACTTTTTTGGGATAGAGTCCTTCTTTTTCTCAACTTGGAGTATCATCATCCCTTTGGCAGTAGGAGTTTTACTTGGAAGTATAGATGGTAAAGTTATTTTTGGTCAAACAGTTGATGTAAACTCTGGTTACCAGATTGTTACAGTCATTGTTTTTGCCATTGCTTTAGCTGCTTGTGTGGTTTTATCGAAAGGTAAATTTGAAAACCCGGTTCAAAAAGAATTCTTCTATGTGAAATTTCATTCTATTTGGAATAAAATGTTGGCATTAGCCAGCTTAAAAGGAATGGTGCAAGGATTTTTAGTTACTGCCCCTGCTATTTTGGTTATGAAACTGGTTGGAAATGAAGGTTCTCTGGGTTTAATTCAGGGTTTTGGCGGCGCTGCTACAGCCATTTTGGTGTATGTACTTGGCCGAATAGCAAAACCAAAACATCGTATGGTAATTTTTGGATTTGGATTGGTTGTTTTCTTTATTGGTACATTAATGAATGGTATTTTGTTTTCGGCATTTGGCGTAATTGTGTTCGTGCTTTGCAAAGTGTTGTTTCAGCCAATTCACGATTTGGCATATTATCCAACCATGATGAAAGCTATTGATGTGGTATCAAAAATTGAGAAACGAAACGAATATGCTTATATTTTGAGTCATGAAATTGGAATGTTTGTTGGCAGGGCCTTTGGTATGCTTATGTTTATTGCCTTAGCCTATTTTGGATCAGAGATTTTTGCTTTAAAATATGCATTGATTTTTGTGGGCGGATTACAATTATTATCTTTGCCATTGGCCAAAAATATTGTGTATTTGTCGGGCAATTTTGAAGCAGAAAAAGTATGTGTCACTGACATTAATACTCAACCAGACTTTAGTCTTTTGCCAGAATGATAAGTAAGTATTTTTATAATTTAATTCTAAAGAAATCAACAAAATAGATTATGCAATGAAAAATAAAATTAGCATATTATTTATATTATTGTTTGCAATGACAATAACAATATTTGGGCAAAACTCAACAATAAAAGGTGTTGTTCGCGATAGCAAAACCAACGAACCACTCATTGGGGTAACAGTATTGGTACAAGGCGAAAAGGTAGGAACTATAACTAATGTCAATGGAGAATACTCTATCTCTTTATCGCAAAAAAATGCAAGTATCGTTTTTTCATATATTGGTTATGTGCGGGTAATTACAAAAGCGGGAAATAGCCCAATTATGAACATACAAATGTCGGAAGACAATAAGTCGTTGAATGAAGTGGTGGTGGTAGGTTACGGCACTCAGAAAAAAGCAACAATTACAGGTTCGGTCGATAACATCAATTCCGACAAACTGAACATGAGTTTTAGTTCAAATTTGCAAAACCAATTGACGGGGAAACTTGCTGGTGTGCGTGTAATTCAAAAAACGGGTGAACCAGGTAAATTTAATTCTGAAATAAACATAAGAGGATTGGGAGCACCACTCATTATAATCGACGGTGTAGCCTCTACCATGGATATGTTCAACCGTCTGGCACCTTCCGAAATTGATAATGTATCGGTACTAAAAGATGCTTCGGCCGCCGTTTATGGTATGAAAGCAGGTAACGGAGTGTTACTAATTACAACTCGCAAAGGTGGTTCGAAAGATGGTAAACCACAAATTGATTACCAAGGAAATCTGGGTTTTTCGAGTATGGTAAACCTCAATGCACCAATGAATGCTTACGATTTTGCTATTATGCAAAACGAGATTCGCCAATATAAACTCGACCCATTAGCACCTTTGTACGATGCAGCTAAATTGGAACAAATAAAAAATACTCCTGGTCTGAATGTGTACGATGCTGTAATGCGCGCCTCAAATCCAATTGAGAACCACACAGTAAGCGTTTCGGGCAATGTGGGTGAAAAATATCCAGTTAAATACTTTTTGTTTGGTAATTATTTGAAAGAATATGGTTTGTTGCGTTCGGGCGATTTGTCGTACAAACGATACAATATCCGCTCTAATGTATCCGCAGAATTGGGAAATGGTTTAAGTGTGGATGTAAATCTGGCTTATGTTACTGACAATAAAGAAGAACCATACAATGATGTAAATCAACTTTGGAAAAGTATTTGGGGAGTAAAACCGGTTGACGACGAAGGAAATGTACTTGCCAGTTTATATGCCAACAATGATGGACAACATTACCTGAAAATTGGTCAAACAGGATACAATCCGCTGCCATATTCGCAATCGGAAGATGTGGGATATATGCAAAATTCAACCAGTAACTTTCGCGGACAAATGGCTTTGAACTGGGATATTCCTTTCATCAAAGGTTTGAAAGCAAAGTATTTGTATACTTACGAACGAAATGACTATAATTACAAAGATTTTAGGAAAGGAATCACTTTTTTGGTATAGGCGCTTAGAGCGCTGTTGTTATTTTGTTTTTAATCAATCTCTTAGGTTCACTTAGAACCATCCTTTTTATGAGTAAATCGAAGATTGACCCCATCATTGCACGTCTATTATATCGAAAATGATACTCATCAA
>CAIWCC010000192.1 GCA_903911085.1 uncultured Bacteroidales bacterium
AAATTTGCCATTTTTTTTGTTTAATTGATTTATTAAAACGATTTATAAAAAAAACAAGCTAGCACTTAACAATTAGGTTTTTGATCAATGGAAATAATACCATAATTGAATATTTGATGTCATTTATTTCTGACTTTGAGTATTTAAAAAGAAATTAGATAATGCTGCTAAAGTATTACTTATCAAAAAAAGTTTGATATTTTTTAAACAACTTATAAATGGCTCAAAACGACAACAATAAGCGAATAGCTAAAAATACAATGTTACTGTATTTTAGAATGATACTGACCATGTTAGTTTCGTTATATACAGTAAGAATTGTACTAAACACTTTGGGTACTGTTGATTTTGGTATTTATAGCGTAGTTGGTGGTATAGTAACATTATTTGCATTTCTAAGCAGCTCAATGGCCTCGGCTTCTCTCCGATTTTTCGCTTATGAACTAGGGCGTAATGACATCGAGCAGCTAAAGAAAACATTTAGTATGACCATGACAATCTATATAATGATTGCTGTGATAATTTTAGTATTTGCAGAAACAATTGGTTTATGGATATTAAATACTCAAATGACCATACCTACCGAAAGAATGGCTGCTGCTCAAATGGTTTATCAGTTTTCAATTTTTTCGTTCATGATGACCATGTTTACCATTCCTTACAATGCTTCCATTATTGCTCACGAAAACATGAAGGTTTATGCTTATGTGAGCATTATTGAGGTATTACTTAAATTAGTAATCGTATATTTGCTAGTTTTATTCTCTTACGATAAATTAAAACTTTACGCATTTTTAATGTTTGGAGTTACGGGCATTGTAACACTAATATATCGAACTTATTGCAAGAGAAAATTTGTTGAATGTACTTATACTTACTTTTGGGATAAGAAATTATTCAAAGAAATATTTAGTTATTCAGGATGGAACTTATTCAGTGTTATTGCTTTAGCATTGAACACACAAGGTGTAAATATTATTCTCAACTCATTTTTTGGTCCTTTGGTGAACGCGTCAAGAGGTATTGCCTATCAGGTAAACAGCGCAGTTGATCAGTTCGTACAAAATTTCATGACAGCTACTCGCCCTCAAATAATTAAGTATTATTCGACAGGTGAAAATGAAAAAATGCTCAAATTAATTTTCCAGAGCTCAAAACTTTCATTCTTTTTATTATTTATTCTTTCGATGCCAATTCTCTTAGAAACGAATTATGTTTTCATTCTTTGGCTAAAATTAGTTCCCGATTATGCTGTAATTTTCACACGTCTAGTAATTATATCACTATTAATAAACTCATTATCATATCCTTTAATTACTGGCGCACAAGCAACAGGAGATATTAAGAAATATCAATTAACAATTGGATTAGTTGCTTTCTTAAATTTACCAATATCTTATCTGTTTTTAAAAATCGGATTCCCTGCACAATCAGTATTTTTTGTAACAGTTGTATTTTCAATTATTTATTTAGTTTTGCGTTTGGTTTTATTGAAAGAGTTAATTGGATTATCTCGTATTGCTTACCTAAAAGAAGTAATTTTGCCAGTAAGCATTACTGCTACTACTGCTTATATAATCCCATTAATTATATCTAATTATTTGCCAGAAAGCTTTTTGCGATTTGCCATTGTTGTAATTATCGGTTTCATTATATCAATTTTTTCAATTTTTTTTATTGGAATGTCGTTAATCGAAAGAAATATGTTGAAAGAGCAGATGAAAAAATTGAGTTCCAAGTTTTTAAATAAATAACAATTCTAACTTCAAAAACATGGAAAATAATTATATTCTTAATAATGGTGTAAAAATGCCTTCAATAATTATGGGCACTACAAGTTTTACAAGTTTTCGTCAAATGAATGAAGCTATTTGTTCGGCCATAGATGCGGGTTGTAGAGCATTTGACACTTCAAGGTTTTATAGAACAGGTGGTGAAGAAACCGAAAAGTGTTTGGGTATAATTATCAAAAATTATTTGAAAAGCAATTCATATTTAACACGTGAAGATTTTTTTATAACCACAAAACTTGCCATTCCTCAACTAATTAGAGGAAGTATTGAAAAAGATGTTATAGAATCTATTAACAAATTAGATACTGAATATATTGATAGTTTGTTAATTCACTGGCCATTTCCTGATTATTTTGTTCCAGCATACCAGAAAATGGAAGAATTGTATAAAAAAGGTTTGGTAAAAACTTTAGGAATGAGCAACTGCCAAATTCGTCATTTTGAACAATTGTTTGATGCAGGGCTAGAAATAAATCCACAAGTTCATCAATTGGAGTTGCATCCGTTAAATACAGCTAGTGAAACGGTTGAATACTGCAAAAAGAAAAATATAAATATTCAAGCATATTCACCTTTAGGTAAAATGTTAGATCCGATAAAAAACAATGAAACTCTAAAAGAAATTGCGAATAAACACGAAAAAAGTTTGGCACAAATACTTTTGAGGTGGCATTATCAACTTGGTTTTGCACCAATATTTAGGTCAAAATCTGTTGATCGAATTAAAAATAATCTTGAATTATTTGACTTTAGATTAAGTGAAGACGAAATTGAATTGATATCAAATTTAAATCAAAATTACAAAATCTGTACAGAATCTTCAAGGTGTCCAGGTTATTAAAGAATACATTTTGTAAAAGGTCTATAGTGTGAACTGAA
Source organism: uncultured Bacteroidales bacterium (assembly GCA_903911085.1). Taxonomy (GTDB): domain Bacteria; phylum Bacteroidota; class Bacteroidia; order Bacteroidales; family Paludibacteraceae; genus Paludibacter. The sequence goes on from CAIWCC010000192.1 coordinate 2,673, forward strand.
TTTTGCAACAATAATATTTAGAAACATGAAACTTAAAACTGTTTTGGGGGGCAAAAAGCTCATTTACATATTTTTATCGATTTTAATAATTATATTTCATTTGAAATTTAGATTATTAGCAGATATATATATTTACATTTTTTGTTTTGTTATAATACTTGCTGCGATATCTTGGATTGTGAATGAATTTTGGAAATCTAAACTTGACAAATTATTCATCGATTATCCAGGCAGAATAAATAGCTATAAGAATTTCAAACGAAATTACGATATAGCATGTGTAGGAGGTACACAAGGGTTATTTGCTGTCGATTTTACTCAACAAAACGATGTTTCTGCATTTAATTGGTGTATGGAAAATCAATCATTGGAGAATGATTTTTTAATGCTCAAAAACTTTTTTAGCATTTTAAAGAAAGATGGTAAAGTGCTATTGTTTTTGTCACCTTTTGCAAATACCAATAGCGAATTAATGGTAAACAAAAACTATAAATACCAAATATTTTTAGATAAATTTTTATTTACAGTAAATAATAACAAAAAGTTTTATTTTCGAGATTGGCTAGTAACAAATACATTGCTTCGAAAAAAAAAGGACAATCTTTTTCTAATGTCGATTCACTATTATCCTATTTTATATCCAATTACGATAATAAAGTTGTTTATTGAAATAAAAAAGCGAAATAATGATTTGAGAACAGCTGAAACAATTAATGACAAAAAGCTTAAAATAGATACTGAAAAACGTGTAAAAGAATTTATGAATATCAATTCTACTTTTGCGATTGAAAAGAATAAAATCTTATTAATGGAAATGAATAAATTCATTAAAGACAGAGATTTAAATCTTATTATTGTAATTCCACCAATTTCGTCAACACTTACTAATGCACTAAAAAATACTGAATTAAATCAAAAACTAAAAACATTTATTCATTCTGCTGGTATATTAGAAAATTCTGTACTGAATTATTTCAACAATAAAGAGTTTACCAACAATAGTTTATTCATAGATTCGTACCGTTTAAATTTACAAGGAAGAAAGCAATTTACGACTCAATTAATTAAAGATATAAAAAACATATAAGTTAAACAATTTAAATACGACCAATTATGTACTCAGAAAAAAAGAACGTTTTACAATTACTTGCTTTATTAAAAGCTTATGGCATTGATAAAATTGTACTATCTCCAGGAAATAGAAATGTCCCAATAGTACACTCGATAGAAATGGATCCATATTTTACTTGTTATTCGGTGGTTGACGAAAGAAGTGCAGCTTTTTTTGCTCTGGGTTTGATAATGAAAACTCAAAAACCTGTTGCAATTTGCTGTACATCTGGTACTTCTCTGATGAACTACGGTTCAGGTATTGCTGAGGCATTTTACCAAAAGCTTCCATTAGTAGTTATTTCGGCAGATAAATCGCAAAAATACAAAGGTCAAAATGAAGGTCAACTAATTCCGCAATCGGGCATTTACAATCATATTGTAAAAAAATGCGTTGATATTGACGAAGTAGTGACAGAAGAAGACGAATGGTATTGCAATAGATTGATTAACGAAGCACTTTTGGAATTAGACCACAATGGTAAAGGCCCAGTACACATAAATATTGAAATTTGGAATAAATTATATAATTTCACAGTTCCACAATTGCCTGTTGTAAGAAAGATTTCACGTTTCACTTTGCCAACGTTAAAAACCGAACTACAACATTATGCCAACATTCTAAAAAGCTCGAAGAAAAGAATGATTGTTTTTGGTCAATCTTTACCAATCAACGAAAAAGAAGTTGCTATATTAAACAACTTTTTAAAGAAGTTCAATTGTATAATTTTTGCGGAAAGTCTTTCTAACCTTCACCATGAGAATGTAATAGGTAATTTTGAGAGACTTTTAATTGCCAAAACCGATCTTCAGAAAAGAGAGTTAAAGCCTGATTTGGTAATTTCGATGAATGGTTTTTTCATCAATGAATTTGCTATAAAAGAATTTAATCGCAAATATCCATCAAATGAACATTGGCATATAGCAGAAGATGGTGCTGTTTGCGACCAATTTAAGTGTTTATCTACAATTTTTGAAGGAAACATTTATAGCGTTCTGGAAATGTTTACACAATCAATTAGCGATTCTGAAGTATTAAATGACAATAATTTCATTTCAAAATGGAAAGAATATGACAAAGAAATGACTGAGAAAGAATACAGTTATAACTATTCTGATATGTATGTGGTTCAACAGTTTATCAAAGTACTTCCACAGAAATCGTCATTACACATTGCCAATAGTAGCAGCGTCAGATTATCACAATTTTTTACCATTGATGAATCAGTACAAATTTTCTGCAATAGAGGCACTAACGGTATTGATGGCTCATTTTCAGCGGCCGTTGGTTATGCTTCACTAAACGATGATTTGACATTTTTACTAATTGGTGATTTAAGTTTCTTTTACGATGTAAATGCTATTTGGAACAAACATGTAAGCAAAAACCTACGCATTCTTATCAACAACAATGGTGGTGCAAGTATTTTTCATTATACAGTTACACCTGAATTGCGCCCAACATTAAATCTTCATACAGCAGCACAGCACGAAGTAAGTGCTCGAGGTTGGGTTGAATCTCTTGGTTTTTACTATTTGTCTGCTTCCAATGCCAAAGAATTGGAAAAAAACTTACCTGATTTTATCAACAAGAATCATGACAAACCAGTTGTTCTTGAAGTATTTACCGACTTAAATACGGATGCTCAAGCATTTAAAGATCAATTTGAGCAACGAAGTGTTTTCACAAAAATACAAGATAAAATTTCCAAAAAGATTTTTTAAAGGTAACTTTCTGATAATAAATTATTTTTCAATATACTCAACATTAAATTTATAACATCATGAACATCTCAATTGTAGGAACAGGGTATGTAGGACTAGTTTCGGGTGCTTGCTTAGCCGAAACAGGCGCAGTAGTTAATTGCATTGATGTAAATCAAAGTAAAATTGACAGTTTAAATGAAGGTATAATGCCAATATACGAACCTGGATTAGAGGATCTCGTAAAACGTAACGTTCAGAAAGAAAGATTGTTTTTCAAAACAAAATTATCTGAAGTTGTAAATGAAAGTGACGCAATATTTATTGCTGTAGGTACTCCACCAGATGAAGATGGTAGTGCCGATTTAAAATATGTTTTGGGTGTAGCACGCGAAATAGGCTCAAATTTAGATAATTACACGGTAGTTGTAACAAAAAGTACGGTGCCTGTAGGTACAGCAAAAAAGGTTAAAGCAGCTATTCAAGAAGAACTTGATAAAAGAGGCGTAAGCGTAGAATTTGATGTGGCATCCAATCCTGAATTTTTGAAAGAAGGAAATGCCGTTGATGATTTTTTGAAACCCGACCGTATTGTTATCGGTGTTGAATCGGAAACTGCCGAAAAAGTATTGAAACGACTTTACAAACCATTTGTGCTAAATAATCATCCAATTATCGTGATGGATATTACTTCATCCGAGATGACAAAATACGCAGCTAACTCAATGCTAGCCACTAAAATCAGTTTTATTAACGAAGTTGCAAATCTTTGCGAAATAGTAGGTGCTGATATTAATCTGGTTCGCAAAGGTATTGGATCGGACTCCCGCATTGGCTACAAATTTCTTTATCCAGGAGTAGGATATGGTGGTTCTTGTTTTCCAAAAGATGTGCAAGCATTAATAAAAACCGCGAAAAGTTACAATTGCGATCTTAAAATACTTCAAGCAGTTGAAGATGCAAACATGTTCCAAAAAACAGTTTTGTTTGATAAAATCAACAAGCACTTTGAAGGTGATTTGAAAGGAAAAACAATTGCCATTTGGGGTCTTTCGTTCAAGCCTGAAACAGATGACATGCGCGAAGCACCGTCGTTGGTATTGATAAATAGCTTATTGGAAAATGGTGTCACTGTATGTGCCTATGACCCAATAGCTATGCATGAAACTAAACGAATTTTGGGCGACAAAATTAGATATTGTAATGATATGTACGAAGCACTAATTGGCGCTGACGCTTTGGCGGTAGTTACAGAATGGAGTGAATTCCGTCTTCCAAACTTTAAAGTGATGGATCGCCTCATGAACAATAAAGTATTATTTGATGGTAGAAATATATTTGATTTGGAGCAAATTGAGGATTTCGATTTTACTTATTATAGTATCGGTCGGAAACCTTTAAACAACAAATAAATTCACATCAAAAATTGTTTAATTTCTGCTTCACAATCATTATTCGATTGTGTAGCAGAAATATAAAGCTATATCTATTTTAATGAAAAGCTGATTACAAAGTCAATTTTTATTACTTTACATTATTTTCTTTACTTCTAAATTGCAATCACATGGAAATCATATACATACTGTTACACATAATAGAGTATCTCATTTTTATTTATTTGAGTTTCTCGGCACTATACATTTTGGTATTCACATTTGCAGGAAATTTAATTTCAAGCAAGAGTAATACGAATCTAAAGCAAAAAAAAACACGTAAATATGCTGTACTAATTCCTGGCTATAAAGAAGATAGCGTGATTTGCGAAGTAGCTCAAGAAGCTTTAAAACAAGATTACCCGAAAGATTTATTTGATGTAGTGATAATTGCTGACTCATTTCAACCCGAAACAATTTTAAAATTGAAGCAATTACCTATCATTTTGGTTGAAGTTTCTTTCGAAAAAAGTACAAAATCAAAAGCTTTGAATAAAGCAATGGAGGCTATCGGCGACAATTATGATGTGGCACTTGTATTGGATGCAGATAATATAATGGAAACAGAATTTATCACTAAAATAGATACAGCATTCGACAACGGTTTTGAGATAGTACAAGGACATAGAATTGCAAAAAACACAAATAATGCCTTGGCAGTTTTAGATGCCATTAGCGAAGAACTAAATAATAACATTTTTAGAAAAGGTCATCGTGCTTTGGGTTTTTCATCAGGGCTCATTGGGTCGGGCATGGCGTTCGGTTATGCAATGTTCAAAGAACGCATGTTAAAAGTAAATGCTGTAGGTGGATTTGACAAAGAACTAGAACTCACTTTATTAAGAGACCGAAAAAAAATTGAATTTGTAGACAACGCATATGTTTTAGACGAAAAAGTACAGAAATTAGAAGTTTTTGAAAGCCAAAGAAAACGTTGGTTAGCAGCACAATTCATCTATTTTAAACGATTCTTTTTAACTGGTGTTCATCATCTAATTTTTCAAGGAAACATTGACTTTTTCGATAAAGTATGTCAAATGATAGCTCCACCAAGAGTTTTACTGATTGGCATTACTGCAATAATTTCATTGTTTACAGTACTGATTGGATTTTTATTTCCTGAGAATTTAATTTTCTCGATACAATCAATTTATTGGGTTTTCATTTTTCTTACCGTTGTTTTAGCATTTATTTTTGGCATTCCGTTCAAATTTTACAACCCACAAACAATCAAAGCTTTACTTTCATTACCAAAAGTATTTATCACAATGTTTTTATCACTTTTTAAACTTAAAGGTGCTAATGAAAAATTTATTCATACCGAACACGGCAACATAGAAACAAAGTAAATTTTAGACATTAATAATGACTTAATTTCATTAGTCAGCAAGATTAATACCTAAGGTGATTTGATTTGCAAAAATGTCGGTATTTCTTAAATTGACAGTATAAATAATTACACCTGCAAATATTCAGAATTTCTATTCTTATTAAATATAACTCTTGAATTAAATTATTATGGAAAACAAAACATTAATGAAATGCTATTTCTCATTACTAATTTCAGGTGATTATTCGTCTCTATCAGATTTCAAACATCTAAATAACAGTAATGTAGATTTTTTTGTAAACGGAAATCTTTATAACTATTCCGAAGAAATTCTGTTTAATAATTATTTAAATGAAAATTTAAATGCTTTTAAATCAATAGATGGTGATTTTTTGATTATTATTATAGAAAACAAAAAAATTCATTTAATACGTGATAGACACGGCGCTGGAAGTCAGCTATTTTATTCAAATAATTACTGCAGTACAAATCTACTCGAATTTACAGATTTGAAAGGATTTGATTGCAAACCAAATTATGAGGCTATTTTTACATTTTTAAGCATTGGTTATGTACCATCTCCGCTTACTTCGCTTGAAGGAATAAAAAAACTAAATCCAGGATTTGTTCTAACCTATGAAAATTCTGTAATTTCAACGCAAGATTTATTTGGCTACGATGAATACATGAAAAATGTAGGCACTTCAACATTATCATTAGAAGATGCTACAATGGAATACGAGCAATTACATAAAAAGGCAATAAAAGATAGAATTAGCAATAAGAAAAAAATAGGTTTACTTTTAAGTGGCGGTTATGATTCCGGAGGGAATATTTCTGCATTAAGAGATATTTATGATGGTGAAATTGTTTCTTTTTCGATAGGATTTAAAGATAATCCGTGGACAGAATTACCTCTAGCAAAGGTTCTTGCACAAAAATATAATAGTAAACATTATGAGTACGAGATTGATGGTTCAGAAATAATGAATCTTCCACAAATTATTGGAATAACGGGTGATCCGTTTCAGGAGGCTGGATTAATGGTCAATTTTACAGCCATGCAATTAGTTAGAAATAGTGGCGAAAACCCACAAATTATTCTAGGTGGAGATGGAAATGATCAACACTTTGGTACTTTTGGAAAAGAGCTTGCTATACATTGGAAAATGAAAAACAGTGGTTTGCAAATCTTTCAGAAACTGTATGATATAGTTGGAAATAATTTTCAGTTATTCGATAAAGACAATATCTTTTTTAGAACTGAATTTCACAACCGAAAAATTCTTCATATACAACAGAGCGATGTTTTTGGATTTAGCTTGATTAAATTAAACAAAATGAATACCCTAGGGTATAAGTTAAAGCAATTCACCTATCTCAAAAATACACCCCACAAATATGAAAATTTTGATAAGTATTTCTTTAGCAGAAACTTTAATATTGATATTAAACAAATTATCAATGAGGTTATACTATTCAAATCTTCAAGAATGTCCGAAGCTTTTGGAAATAAAATCTCGTTTCCTTATATGAGCACTGATTTATATCGTTTTTTGAATTCAATGCCATTATCTCATAAATTGTATGGAAATACTAGTGAATTGACAAAAGGGAAAGGGGTTTCTAAGTTTTTGCACAAAAGGTATTTACAAGCAAAACTACCTACTGAAATTACCAATCGAAAAAAACAGGGTGGTTTTGCACCACTTCCAATATTTTTGAAAGATGATAAACAACGTAAAATAATATTTGATATTTTACGGAAGTCGGATGCAATTAAAAATATATTTAATACTAAAGATATTGAGAATCTCTTTCAACAATACGAAACAATAATTAACTCAAAGTCTTATTGGTTTTGGTTTCAACAAGTTAAAGCCAATCAGATTATCAATTTACTGACTTTAGCTGTTTGGTGGGAAATGTTTATTAACAAAAGGACTGGTTTAAAATCTGTTTCTGAATTAATAGAATAATTTTAGAACAAGCACAACAAGAACGTTTCAAATACATTGATTATCATCACATTAATTGAAATTTATTTTCAAATAGAAATGCTCTGAACCACAAGTTATCAATTTTCATCATTAAAATATTTAATATTTAAACAATATGAGAATAGGCATCGAAGCACAAAGATTATACCGCAAGAAAAAACACGGAATGGACATTGTGGCTTTAGAGTTAATTAAAAGCCTACAAGCTATTGACAAAATAAATGAATATATTATTTTTGTGAGGCCCGACCGTGATAATAAATGTATTCCGAGTGCTCCAAATTTTAAGATTATCGAACTAAGAGGGTGTTTATTTCCATTTTGGGAGCAAATTATATTGCCTAGAGCGGCAGAAAAAGAAAGGTGCGACATTTTACAATGTACTAGCAATACTGGACCCATTTTTTGTAAAATTCCAATTTTCACAATTATACATGATATTATTTATCTTGAAAGTATTAGTCTGTTAAAAAAAAGAGGAACATGGTACCAGAAATTTGGAAATATGTATCGTCGTATTATAGTTCCGATAATTGCCAAAAAGAGTAAGCGAATTATAACTGTTTCAAATTTTGAAAAATGCGTTATTGATGAATATTTGAATTTGGGTGACAATTTAGTATCAATTTACAATGGAATAGGCGATCATTTTTACAAAATTACCGACAAACAAAAACTTGAAAGTGCCAAAGAAAAGTATAAACTTCCAGATAATTTCTTGTTTTTTATTGGAAATACAGATCCCAAAAAAAATACCCCAAATGTTTTAAAAGCATTTGCAGATTATATTTCTCGTTCACAATCAAAATTTAAACTCGTTATAGTTGACTTCTCCGAAAACAAATTAATACAACTTCTTAACCAAATAGGTCACCCAGAAATTTTAAAATATATTTCGACAATAGGTTATGTACAGAATAATGAATTGCCTGCAATAATAAATCAATGTAAGGTATTTCTATATCCTTCATTACGAGAGAGTTTTGGAATTCCAATAATTGAAGCAATGGCATGTGAAGTGCCAGTAATAACATCAAATACGTCATCTATGCCAGAAATTGCAGGAAAAGCTGCAGTGCTGGTTAACCCTAATTACCCGACAGAAATATGCGATGCTATTATTCAAATACTTGACGATGAAACTTATCGTAAACAGCTTATTGAATTGGGATTAGATCAATCAAAAAAATTTTCAAGACTAGCTATGGCAGAAAAATATTTAGAGCTATACAAACAAGTATATAATGAAACTAAAAAAATAAGTTCATGATTAAAGGTGAAAATATTGTATGCATAAGTAATACTACCTGGTTTGGTAATTATGCAAAATCGACCGTTCAAATTTTGTCACGATTGGCAAAGCACAACAATGTTTTATTTGTTGAATATCCACACACTTTTAAAGATGTAATAGCCACTCTTATGGGCAAACAAAATGTGACAATTGCTCGCATGGTAAGGCTCGAAAAAGGCTTACAATTGATTGAAACAGATGTTCATACAAAAGTACATGATTTAGTTGTTCCGCCTGGAATACCCGTATATTTTTTAAAAAACGAAGGGTTATTTAATTTATTCTTTAGCGTAAATGTGTTCATTTACAAAGTAGTATTAAAGAAAGCTTTAAAAAAGCTGCATTTTAACAACCCGATTGTAATCACAGCTTATAATCCTTTTTATGGCCTTTCACTTATCGACAAACTAAATGAAAAGGCACATATTTATTATTGTTATGATGGAGTTGAATCTGGATTTTTTGGAAATAGAATTTTTGACGTTGAAGATAAATTTTCTAAAAAAGTGAAAGCAATAATTACAACATCTGATTATTTGAATGAAGAAAAAAAGAAGATTAATCCAAACACATTTGTTGTGAAAAATGGAGTTGATTTTCCTGTATTTGAGAAATTTTCAAAAAAAGAGGTATTCAATAGAGAGCGAAAAAGAGTAGGTTTTATTGGCAGTTTAGATCCTAGGTTTGATATAGAAACTGTAGAAAACGCCGTTAAAACACTTACCAATTTTGATTTTGAATTTACAGGTGACATGCGTAATTTGGTATTAAAATCGAGATTAAGTAAGTATTCAAATGTAAAGTTTTTTGATCCCATAAAACCCAATGATGTACCACAAATACTTGCAACATACGACGTTGGAATAATTCCATATATAGTAAATGAGGTAAATAAAAACATATATCCATTAAAAATAAATGAGTATTTGGCAGTTGGTGTTCCATTAGTTATGACTCCATTTGCTGTTTTACCAGAATTTGATGGTCTTGTTAGCATTTCAAATGATATTAAAGATTTTGCAAAAAAACTTGTTGAAGAAACAGATAATGATACTAAAGAGAAAATTGAGAAAAGAGTAAAATTTGCTGCTTCAAATTCTTGGGAAGCAAGAACAGAAAGTTTTAGTGATATTTTGGAAAAGTTTATTTAACCAATACAATCAAATATAAACTGTTTGATAATTTCAATATTAAAAATGAAGATAAATAATTAACATATAAATACTTTAAATATATGTATTACAGAAACATAACAGATTTGAATCAAATCATACTTAAACGTTTAAGTATTCTTCCACGCGATTTCGACTTAATTGTAGGTATTCCACGCAGTGGTATGATGCCAGCTAACTTATTGGCATTTTATTTAAATAAACCTTATACTGACATTCATTCATTTATGAATGGGCATATCTACAAAGCTGGTGCTCGTGGCCAGTTCTTTGACATAAAGGACTTTAAGAAGATATTGGTTGTTGATGACAGCATTGCTTCTGGTAAAGCCATTATTGAAGCAAGAGAGAATTTAAAAAATCTCGAAGGTGACTTTTCAATTAGTTATTGCGCAATATACGTAGCGCCTGGGAAAGAAAAAATGGTTGATTATTATTTTGAGAAAGTGCCACTTCCACGCTATTTTCAGTGGAATATCCTAAATCATACTGTTCTAGAAAAGGCTTGTTTCGACATTGACGGTGTATTATGTATTGACCCAACCGAAGAACAAAATGATGATGGTCCAAAATATATTGATTTTATACTTAATGCTCCTCCACTATTTATACCTGGTAGTAAAATTGGGACCGTGGTAACATCACGCCTTGAAAAATACAGGAAAGAAACAGAGACATGGCTAACAAACAATAAAATTAAGTACAAAGATTTGGTAATGCTCGATTTGCCAAATAAAGAAGCTCGACAAAAAGCCAACGGACATGCTGCACATAAAGCCAAAACATATAACGACAGTAAGTACGTTCTATTCGTTGAAAGCTCTCTTAATCAGGCAATTGAGATAAACAAAATCACAAAAAAGCCTGTTTTCTGCACTGAAAATTTTGAAATGATTTTTGACAATGAATCAACAATGTATAATATAAAAACTGGTAAATATTTTCCATTTCTTCGACGCTTTGCTTTGAAATTGAGAGATAAATTACGAAACCGTTAGTGATAATATATTTACAAAATGAAAAAAATTGGCATTCTTACAATTACCGATTATGTAAACTATGGAAATAGATTACAAAATTATGCGGCTCAAGAGCTTTTAAAATCCTTGGGATTTGAAGTTGAATCTATTGTGAATGTTACAATACCAGAAATTGAAACTGGGTTAGCATTTACAATAAAAAGACTGAAAAATGCATTAAAACTATCGCCTGCTACTTTAGTAAAAAAAACCGTAGAAAAACTTGACGAACGTAAAAACCACGAAAAATACCTTGCAGGTCAACGTGCAAAGGAAAAATCATTTCGTGAATTTTCGGAGAAATATGTAAGTGAAACAGATTTTGTTGTTTCTCAAAAAAATATTCCTGCAGATTTAGGTGACCGATATGATTATGTGGTTGTAGGAAGCGATCAAATTTGGAATCCCAAAATTAGATATGGCTCATCCATTGATTTTCTGACATTTGCACCAAAAAATAAACGTGTGGCATTGGCACCAAGTTTTGGAGTTTCTACTATACCTGAAAAATATGTTGCACGATATACAAAATGGATTTCAGAAATGGCATTTTTGTCTGTAAGAGAACAAGCTGGTGCTGATATTATCAAAAAACTCACTGGTTTAGAAGCGCCTGTGCATATCGACCCTACACTTATGCTCACAAAAGAACATTGGCTGTCGATTGCTCAAAAAGCAAAACAAAAACCTGCTGAAAAGTATTTATTGACATACTTTATTGGTGCCGTTTCCAAAAAAAGAAGACAACTTATAACTGAGCTAGCTAAAAAAAACAATTTAAAAATTGTACAAATGGCTAGTTTAGTGGACATTGAGCGATATGATGCTAGTCCAGCTGAATTTATTGACTATATTAACTCTGCAAGTTTGGTTTGTACTGATTCTTTTCATGCTATAATTTTTTCAATGCAATCTGAAAAACCATTTGTTGTTTTCGACCGTGAGGGAAAAAGTGCAGTAATGTCTTCTCGCATAGACACTTTACTATCAAAATTCAAGTTCGAATCACGCAAATATTCGATACTTGAACAAACTAATAATTTCTTTACTATTGATTATTCACATGTACCGCAAATTTTAGAAGTAGAACGAAAAAAAGTGCTCGAATATCTAAATAACGCATTGAAATAATATTTAAAGTGATTGTCATTCAATATCTTAGATTAAAAATCTGAGAATCAGAACAATTAATACTGAATTTAAATTTTCAATATAAAGATTTAACACCAATTGACTGATGAGCTAAATAAACAAATTACAAAATTTTAAAAATCGGAATATAGATTGTGTAACGAACAGATAAATCAAAAGTTTATGGCAACAAAAAATCAAAAGAACTTATCAATTGAAACTCTAAGGGGTATAGCAATACTACTTGTAGTTATGGGGCATGTCATTGGTTATAAATCGGATGAAGGAATGAAAGTAGCTGACAATTCATTTCTTAGACATCTATATTTCACATTTGAATACTTAAGAATGCCACTTTTTACTGTAATATCAGGTTGGGTATATTCATTAATGCCTGTAACCAAAAATTATTTTAAAATATTCACAATAAAAAAATGTAGACGCCTTCTTTTACCTTTAGTTTTTGTTGGAGGATTATATTATATTTTGCAAAGTATTATACCAGGCACCAGCAATTCTTATGAATTAAAAAATATATGGAGAATATTGTTATTTCCTTATACTTTCTATTGGTATTTACAATCGCTTTTTATTGTATTTTTTGTGATTTCAATAATTGACTCATTCAAATTATCAGAAAAAATTTATAACTGGCTTATTATTTTAGCATTATCTTTCTTGTTGTTGATAGTACGTGATGATTTATTCCCCGAAACAATACAAAATTATTTTGGGTTCAAAGGTGCGATTTATCTACTCCCGTTCTTCCTTATAGGAGTTGGTGTTAAGCGTTTTGAGTCTCAATTTAACAACAAATATCTTTTATGGACATTCGGAATAACTCTAATTGCATGTTTAATTTTCCAGCAACTGTCATGGTACAAAGTTACTGACTATGTTTTTTCAAGATATAGTGGTATTGGATTAATAATTGGTATAACAGGTACAATTACTTTGATGCACACACATTTTACAAATAAGTGGTTTGCTTGGTTAGGCAACTTTGCATATTCAATTTTTTTGTTTCACTCTTTTGGAGCTTCAGGAAGCAGAATAATTATTAATGCACTTGGTATTCATAATGTTGCAGTTGTTTTCTTCATTTCTTTGACCTTCGGTATGGCTTTACCAATTGTAGCCGAAAAAATTCTTGACAGATTCAAAATTACCCGATTACTTATGCTAGGAAGATAGTTCTAAAATTAAATATACAATTTAAAACAGAAAATTATGCAAACACTTCAAATTATTTTTTGGATTTTACTAGGTATAGTTTTTTACACTTATTTAGGTTACGGAATAGTACTTTATATTCTGTTGAAAATAAAACGTTTGTTCAAGAAGAAGAAATTGACAAATCTGTCTGATAATGAACTTCCTGAAGTAACATTGCTTATAGCTGCATTTAACGAACAAGATTATGTCAAAGCAAAAGTTGAAAACACGTTTCAGTTAAATTATCCACAAGAGAAACTACATCAAATATGGGTTACTGATGGGTCAAACGATGCAACTCCAACATTATTAGCTTCGTACGAAGGTGTAGAAGTACTACACAAACCTGAGCGTAATGGCAAAATTGCTGCAATGAACAGAGGTGTGAAATTTGTAAAAACACCAATAGTTATTTTCTCTGATGCAAACACTTTGTTGGGTAAAGAATCGATACGAAAGATTGCTGAAATGTTCAATGACCCTAAAACTGGTTGCGTATCTGGTGAAAAACGTATTTTTAACGCTGATGAAGAAGCAGCATCTGCCGCAGGTGAAGGTATATATTGGAAATACGAATCGGCACTAAAACGCTGGGATGCTGAATTAAACACGGCTGTAGGAGCTGCTGGTGAACTATTTGCTATCCGCACCGAACTATTCAACGAGGTAGAAGCTGATACATTATTGGACGATTTTATTATTTCGCTAAGAGTGGCAATGCAAGGTTATAAAATTGATTATGATCCAGAAGCTTATGCTATTGAAACTGCTTCTGCAAACGTAAAAGAAGAGTTGAAACGGAAAATTCGTATTGCAGCAGGTGGAATTCAATCTATAGTTCGATTGTATCCATTGCTCAATATTTTTAAATACGGAATGTTGTCGTTCCAATACATTTCACACAGGGTTTTGCGCTGGACAATAACACCTATAGCGTTGGTATTGTTACTATTAGTCAACATTGCTTTAGCACCTTTTTCAAACTTATTTGCGGTGATTCTTGTTCTACAAGTTTTATTCTACTTGTCTGCTTTTATAGGCTGGAAGCTTGAAAACAAAAAACTTAAAGTAAAGATATTCTTTATTCCTTATTATTTTTACATTATGAATTATGCTGTATTTATGGGTTTTGGTAGGTATATGCGTAACAGTCAGAGTGTAAACTGGGAAAGAGCAAAACGAGCATAATCGAATATACAATTGGGATTAATAATTGAATTTGAATTTTTCATTATCTGATTAAGAATCAACTATTAAAATTATAAACAACACGTTATAAATACAAAACTATAACAAAAAAAAGCTACAACTAATTGATAGTTGTAGCTTTTATATTTTCCAAATACTTAATGTCTATGTAATTATTATTGAATAATTATTGTTCTGGTGCTTGAGCCATTTTCATCACTTATAGTAACAAAATACTTACCGTTGGATGCTAAACCAGAGATATCAAATTTAAGATTTTTATCAGTACTGTTTTTACTAGTTTGAACTACTTTACCTAAGATATTATGTATTGTAACATTAACTGTAGAAGTTTCTTCTCTCGAAATTTCAAACTTTCCATTACAAGGATTTGGAAAAACTGCAAAATTTGCAACTGGTTTTGTTTCCAATTTAGTTTCAGTAGCTGATACACGTTGATAAGCGCCTAAATCATAGTTTCTTCCAATTGGACGTGCTTTGAATTCAAAATCTGAATCTACACCAAAGTTAGATAAATCTAACCCTGCTTCAATAGCAGGTGAAGTAATCATTAATTTAAAATTATTATTTCGTACATCTTCAAATTGAATTTTATCAAAATTTGAATCCATGAAATTGTTTGATATTATTGCATCAATACCAGTTTTTGCACCAATATTAATATACGGATTTTGTTTTGAATATTTTGAATATGTCAACAAAGAACCTGGATTAAGAATTATATTATTATGAAACTTATTATTTTTGCTTAAAACGCTATAAAACCTAATACCATCGGCTTTTGGGTTAACTATCGTATTATTAAAGAAATTGAAAGAACTTCCAGCAATAGTTCCTCTATCATCCAAAAATATTCCATTATAACCTGCATCTTGAATAATGTTGTTATAAATATCGTTATTTCCTAAACCGAACACTGACATTCCGTTTCCTGTTCCATTGGCAATATAATTATTGTAGCATTTGCCTGTTGTTCCTGGATTTAT
Source organism: uncultured Bacteroidales bacterium (assembly GCA_903911085.1). Taxonomy (GTDB): domain Bacteria; phylum Bacteroidota; class Bacteroidia; order Bacteroidales; family Paludibacteraceae; genus Paludibacter. The sequence goes on from CAIWCC010000192.1 coordinate 18,276, forward strand.
TTGTATTCCACTTTGTTGGCTCGGTTCGGCTGATAAACCATAGTTAGTTATTGAATTACCAAAAATTTCGCAATCTTCATTTGCACTTCCAACTTGAATTCCGTCCCAGCCAGTACTATCAATTCTGTTTTTAAATACTCTCACTCCTTTTAGTGCACTTGGATAAAGTGTAATTTCTTTACCATCAACAGTTGACAACATACCATTATAAAATGAATGTCCAATATAAATTCCTTCGCCACCAGTATTGTGAATATAATTATCATGAAAAATAGATTGGTATTGAGTAAAACTGTCGCGGTTGGAAGATAAATCACTTTTAGGATCTGTTTTTGCCATTATTCCAGCAAAACCTACATTGGCTATTTCAATATGATCAATTTCGTAATTTGTACTTTTATTTCCAACTTTAATTCCCATTGAACCACCTATCATTGTTTCAAGAATTCTTATTCCATAATTAGTTCCATCTACACCAGCACCTGTAAAGCGAAAATAGCTAGAATTATCAATACATATTCCGTATGTTAAGTCATTGTTTTTGACAATAACTTCGCCACCACAATTTTTAAAAACGATATAATTTTCAGCTGTTCCGTGGAAATTTGAAATTAACAACATTCGTTTTACACTTGCTTCAATGCAAACAGTATCACCTGGTTGTACATCCATTTTAGATGCATCAATTATTGTTTGTTCAGGTGCTATTACGTGCTTACAGTTTGTATTTCGTGCATTTGCGAAGCTTACATATAAAACAAATATTATAAATAGCAATGTAAACTTATTAATATGAATTTGTTTCAATATATCAATAATCTGAATCAAACTATTATTTGCGGTGTTGTGAGTTGAGATTTTCATAAAGGTTGAGAAATAGAATAATATAATGCCGTTTTTATGATATAGAAAAAACTCAGTTATATAAAACTTACAAACATAAATTTATATCAATCAAAATGGTCAACAAATTAGATTTACTTAAAAAATCGATCTACTATTGAATAATAATGGTTCTAGTGCTTGAACCATTTTGATCACTTACCGTTACAAAATACTTACCATTTACAGCCAAATCTGTAATATCAAACTCAAATTGCTTATCGGTGATGTCTTTTATAGATCTAACCACCTTACCAAGAATATTATGAATTGTTACATTTACATTTGAAGTTTCTTCTCTTGAAATCTCAAATTTTCCCTTACTAGGATTTGGGAAAACATCAAAATTTGCAACTGGTTTTGATTCTAATTTTGTTTGTGCTGTATATTCACTTTGGTAAGCTCCTATATCATAATGTCTTCCAATTGGACGTGCATTGTGTTCAAAATCATACTCTACGCCATAAATTGATAAATCTAAACCAGCTTCAATAGCAGGTGATGAACTCATTAGTTTAAAGTTAGATTTCTGATAATCTTGAAATTGAATTCTATTTGAATTATTATCCAAAAAATTATTTGAAATATTTGCATCAACTCCAGATTTTACACCTATATTAATATATGAGGTTTGATTTGAGTATACTGAATATGTTGATAATGACCCTGGATTAAGTATTATGTTATTATAAAACTTATTATTTTTGCTAATAACACTTGTAAACCTAATGCCATCTGCTTTTGGATTCACTATTGTGTTATTAAAAAAATTGAACGAACTTCCTGGAATTGTAACCCTATCATCTACAAATATTCCATGAATGTTCTTTTGTTCATTTGGGAAATAATCATAACCAGCATTAATTATTATATTGTTATATACATCAATATTTCCCATACCAAATATTGTCATACCATTACCTGTACCATTTGCAACATAATTGTTATATAATTTACCTGTTGTACCTGGATTGACTTGAAATCCACTATGTTGACTAGATATTTTTTTTAAACCATAGTAAGTAACAGAATTACTATAAATTTCACAATCATCTGTTGCACTACCTACTTGTATCCCATCCCAACCAACACTATCAACAACATTATTATATACTCTAACTCCTTTTAACACACTTGGATAAAGCAGAATATCTTGACCATTAATTGTTGTTGTAACACCTGTATAAAATGAATGTCCAATATACATACCAACTCCACCAACATTGTGAATATAATTATCATGAAAAATTGATTGGTATTGAGTAAAGCTGTCGCGGTTCGAAGATAAATCACTTTTAGGATCAGTTTTAGCCATTATTCCTGCAAAACCAACATTGGCTATTTCAATATGATCAATTTCGTAATTTGTACTTTTATTTCCAATTTTAATACCCATTGAACCACCAGGCATTGTTTCAAGAATTCTTACTCCATAATTAGTTCCATCTACGCCAGCACCTGTAAAGCGGAAATAGCTACAATTATCAATACATATTCCGTATGTCAAATCATTGTTTTTTACAATAACTTCGCCACCACAATTTTTAAAAACAATATAATTATCAGCTGTTCCGTGGAAATTTGAAATCAACAACATTCGTTTTACACTTGCTTCTATGCAAACAGTATCACCTGGTTGTACATCCATTTTAGATGCATCTATTATTGTTTGATCGGCAGCTATTAAATGCTTACAATTTGTATTTCGTGCTTCTACGAAGCTTACTGATAAAACAAATATCATAAATAGCAATGTAAACTTATTAATATGAATTTGTTTCAGTATAGCAATAACTTGAAACAAACTGTTATTGGCGGTGTTGTGAGTTGAGGTTTTCATAAAGCTGAGTAATAAATGATTATAAACTGTTTTCTTATGACATTGCAAATATAACATCATTACTCTATTATATTGATATACAGACACTTGTAGTAATATATTTATATCTGTAGTAATAATTACAATTAAACATACTCAGGATATAGTAATACCTCATAATCAGCAAGTAAACAAATACAAGTAGATTTATCGAAACACACATATTTATCTATCAATCTGCACTTTAAATATACTATTACTGAAATTACTAGTATTTCTTGTATTATTAATGTCGTATTAAGTCCAGTTGTATTATAAATTACTATTACATGAAAACTTTAGTATTTACAATAGCATTATTCAATTCAAAATTCATTAACTAAATATATGTATATTTTAATGCCATTTATTATTATTATTTATCTTTATACTTTCATTTTTTATCTTTTATTAAGTCATTATATTGATAAACAAATTTTTGATAACTGTTTTACAATCTTTAGATAAATAAATTAATTATTGAAATAAATCTAAAAACACGTACACAACTAACTTTGAAAGAGCTTAATGTTTAAATCACTATCCCGTTAACTATCTTAGATCATTCCAGCGAAATATGTTGGAATACAAATGTGAACGTTTTTAATACGGCTATGTCATTAATTTTCGGCGTACTGGACGAGCTTTGTCTGTAAATAAATAGTTGTACAATAAATAAATTATTCAATTCAACACATTACCAAACTATCTATTTTTTTTTGGCAAGGGCTGATATATTTAAGTTTAATTATTATAATACATTTTTGCAGATAAACTTAATTCTATATTTTTGCCAGATATAAAATGAAATATTTCTTTACCTATTTTGAATTTTGTTTCTTTTTTTTTACTTTTACGCTAAATTTCTTAGTAAAAACAATCATTTCACAAAAAGTGTCCAATATATTTTTTTGTCATCAAACAATTTATTATTTGACTGACAGCACTTTATGCAAAACATAAATTAATAATAAAATATAGATACAATACAAACCGAATCCCTTTGGGGAATAAAAAATCAAAATATTATGAGTAGAATTTTAATTACCGGCGGAGCAGGATTTATTGGATCACACTTGTGCGACAGACTTTTGAGTGAAGGAAATGAAGTAATTTGTTTAGATAATTTTTTCACTGGACGTAGAAAAAACATAGAACATAATCTATCAAATAATAATTTTGAATTTGTAAGACATGATGTTACTACACCTTACTTGGCAGAAGTGGATGAAATTTACAATTTAGCTTGTCCAGCATCGCCAGTACATTATCAATATAATCCAATAAAGACAGTGAAAACATCCGTAATGGGTGCTATCAATATGTTAGGTTTGGCAAAGCGCGTAAAAGCAAAGATTTTGCAAGCATCAACTAGTGAAGTATATGGCGACCCGAGCATTCATCCTCAACCAGAAGAATATTGGGGAAATGTAAATACAATTGGTATTCGCTCATGTTACGACGAGGGAAAAAGATGTGCCGAAACATTATTTATGGATTACCACAGACAAAATAATGTCAGAATTAAAATTATCAGAATTTTCAATACTTATGGTCCGCGTATGGATCCTTACGATGGAAGAGTTGTATCAAATTTTATTGTACAAGCATTGAAAGGACAAGACATTACAATATTTGGTAACGGCCTACAGACTCGAAGCTTTCAGTATGTTGACGATTTGTTAGAAGGTATGACCCGTATGATGAAAACTGATGATTCGATAATTGGACCAATAAATATTGGTAACCCCAACGAATTTACAATGCTAGAATTAGCTACAAAAGTTATTGATCTTACAGGTTCGAAATCAAAATTAATATATCAACCTTTGCCATCGGACGATCCAAAACAAAGACAGCCCAACATCAATAGAGCTTATGATTTATTAGACAAATGGACCCCAAATGTCCAATTAAATGAAGGTTTGATTAAAACAATCAAATACTTTGACGAAGAAATAAGGTTTGAAAAGTAAGTAAAATTGCCAAAACAAAAATTGATTGAGAGTTATATTTGTCCAAAAGATATAATAATTCTCAATCAATGAGTATCATATTGATTTTTATCGTAGAAATTTGAAAATATCATTAAACATTTAATTGTATTTTTTGTTTTCAAATTATATGTCAAATGAGTTTATAGTTAACCATAATTTGAGGTATTTGCTCTGAATAAGAAAATCTATTTTATAACATTCCTATTAAAACTAGGCATTATGAAAACTCAATATAAATCTATCTTTCCCTTTATTGAAAAATCAAAAGAGTTTTTACTATTAATATTTCTTGCTACAATAAGTCTAAATGGATGGGCACAACCTACAGTTTTAGGAACACAACTTATAGATGGCTCATACTCAAAACACGATTTAATTGCAGTTGGAGGATTATTTAAGCAAATTCGATTACAAGCAACAAGTTCAGCAGCTGTAAGTACGCGCAACTGGGAGTTTGCTTCAGGAACTGCTGCAAGTACTTCATATAATCCTAATTGGAGACCATACGATATTAATAATACATTATCCTCAAATATTTTCATTCCTATAGGTTGGGCAAATGGCGCAAGATACAATTCTGGTGGAGGAGAAAGTGGTTTATTACCAGCCATTACTAGTGGTAATTATTATACCTTTAATGTTAGTAATAATTCGGGTAATAATGTTATGCAGTTATTGGAGACTACTTACTATCCAGTAACAATTTCGTCAGTTACGCTATCGGTTGGAAATTCAGGCTCGTTGAATATAAGCATTACAGCCTCGGGGACGCCAGATGCTGCGGAATATATCTATGTTCGTTATTCTTCTGATAGTTATGTAACATCTACCCTAGCCCAAGCCACAGGTTCAGGCACATCTTGGAGTGTAAATATACCTTGGCAAGCAGCTGCAATAAGCTTCTATGTGTACACTAGCAACAAAACACTTACACAAATAAATAATGATGTAACTACTAATGGTTATGGTCAAGTAGTTCACGATTTAAGTACATTAAACCTAAAAAATAACTCTGGTTCAAATTATTCATGGTCATTTCCTTCGGGTAATTTTATTGTATCAAGTACTGGTGGTACATTTGCGAATGGTATTGGATATGCTTCACTTACTAATGCTAGTGGAGCTTTTGCTGCTTTAAATACTGCAAGTGCTGGTACTGGTGCAGTTACAATTTATGTAAATGGCAACAGTACTTCAGAAACTGGCTTATATCCTTTGAATAATTCTAGCAATTGGACTTCTATAAATATGTATCCAATTGTAACTGGACTCACCATTAGTGGCACTCAAGCTAAACCAATCATTGACCTCAACGGTGCTGATAATGTAACCATAGATGGGCGAGTAAATGCAACAGGTTCAACCAAAGACTTAATAATTTTAAACGACAGTCCTACCTCAACTGCAGGAACTTCGACCATTAGATTATATAATGGCGCACTTTCCAATACCTTTAAATACTGTAACATTAAAGGTTCTAGCATGGATCCATCTGGCGGTATAATTTTTCTAAGTACTACCCCAGCAAACACAGGCAATATTATTGACAATAACAATATTACTTGCTCACCAAATGGCTACCGTCCGATTAATGTTATTTACTCTAGCGGTGCAGCCAATACTATAACTATCAGTAATAATAATATTTACAATTTCTTCAACAGTGCAGCAAGTTCTTATGGTGTAAATTTAAACACAAGTACTGCTGCAAGTACAATTTCGGGGAATAGTTTTTATGAAATGGCAAGTTTTACACCTATAGTATCAGGAACAATAGTAGAATATACTGCTATCAACATTAACAGTACGGCGACTGGTTTTAATGTGTCCGGTAATTATATTGGAGGAAGTGGTGCAAGCTGTAGTGGTTATTGGACAAAAACAAATGCTTATATCAATCCATTTAGAGGAATAAAACTGAATGTGGGAACAGGTTCTCCAAGTATTGTAGAGGACAATACTATTAAAGGTTTTGCTTGGAGCAATTTGGGATTAGACCCAGCAAACCCCTTGCGTTATTATGCATACTTTATGGGAATATATGCAAATGCTGGTGATATTACTATTGGGTCTTTAGGTCACCCAAATTTAATTGGTGAAACTTCTGGAACTGGTAGTATTACTTTAACCAATGGTGCATCTGAGAGTGCTTTTACTGGTATAAATATCTCGGGAACTGGTTATATTTCTTGTGAATACAATAATATTGGTGCTATTACAGTAGCAAATAATGATGATGCAAGGTCTACTGCTTTTGCTGGTATTTATAGAGATAATACCAATGCAAATGGAACAATAAGTAACAATTCGATTGGTAGTTCAACTTCCAACAGCATAAATGCCACTTCACTAAGTTCTTCTGGTGCACAAAATGTACAAGCAATTTGGAATAACGGAGTTGCATCTAATAATTTGATTATAGACAACAATACCATTGTAAACATGAAAAATGGCACAACCAATTCCACATTAGGAACAATGGGAGTTGTGAATGGAATTTATAACACCGCCTCTGCTGTTTTGACAATTACTAATAATACAATCCACGATTTGACCATTGCCAATGCCAATAATACTACTAATGCTTCAGCATCAGGGATTGTTGTAACAACGAGCACACAATCCACAGTATCAAACAATACAATTTACAATTTATCAAACACTTATCCTAGTTACACTGGATTTATTTCGGGTATCTTTTTCACCGGTGGTGCTGGAGTAAATACTTGTTCCAATAATACCATTTATGGGCTGTCGGCAACAGGTGCTACTGTTGGTGCTGCAACAATTGTAGCTTTAAACTACATGGCAGGAACTGGTGCTAACGTTACCAATGCTAATTTTATACATAGTTTATCGGTACCAAACAGTTCAACTGCCACTATCTATGGCATTCGGGCTCAAACAGGTGTTAATACTTATTCAAATAATATTATTAGTCTGGGTGGAGCTTCCAACATTACGCAAATTGGATTTTATGACACAGGAGCTGCATCTCAAACTTGTAATTTATATTACAATACCATTAGTATAAGTGGCACAGTGGCTTCAGGTTCCAATAAAACCTATTGTCTGGTCGGTGAAGGTGCTAGCAATACGCGAAATTTTAGAAATAATATTTTCAGCAATACACGTTCAACCGCTGGTGGTTCAAGTTTGCATTACGCTGTACTTTTACCAGCTAATTTAGGTTTAACTAGCAACTATAACGATTATTTTGTTTCGGGAACTGGCGGAGTGTTAGGTTATTACGGTGTAGCGGGTTTGGGTGGAACTGATAAATCAACTTTGGCCCTTTGGAAAGCTGCTACAGGTCAAGATGCAAATAGTTATGCTACAAATCCCGCATTAGTAAATGCTATAAGTGCCACAGCTACAGATTATAAAAGTCTTTGGAATATGGCTGGTGCAACGGGTTCGGGCATAACCACGGATTATGCAAATGTAGTTACTCGTTCGGTAACAACTCCGAGCATTGGTGCTTGGGAACGTGTATCAAGTGACTTTAACTTATGGACTGGAAATGCAAGTTCTGTTTATAACAATTTAAGTAATTGGTCGAAAGGTGTACTTCCACTTTCTACAGAGAATATTGTTTTTGCCGATTCGCCAAGTAACGATTGTATTTTAGATGCCGATAGAACGGTAGCAAACGTTATCAACCAAAGCTCAAAAAGTTTAATTATTCCAACAGCAACTGCACTCACTGTTAGCAACGAAATAAGTACAGGTGGTACACCTAGTCGTATTCTAATAAAAGCTAGTTCCAATGGTTCAGTGGCAAACGGTTCGCTAATTTACCACAATACGGTAGCAAATCCAGTTACGGCCACAGTAGAAATGTTCGACAAAGCAACTATAGTTAATCCAGGTGGAAGCACCACCAATGCAGCTAATTACCATTGGCAATATTTTGGAATTCCACTTCGTTCGATGGTTCCGCTAGGCACATTTAATGGCTCATATATTAGACGATGGAACAATCCAACTTCTGCTTGGGTTTTACAAAACAATGCGTCTGTACTAACCTCATTTACAGGTTATGAAGTCGCTCAATCAACAACGAAAACCATAACGTTTGCAGGAACTTTGGAAAATGGCGATTATTCTACCACATTGGATACAAAGGATGGAACAACAATAGCAGGTCAATACCTTTTTGCTAACCCTTATACAGCTGCAATTAATATTGCAAGTATGACTTTTGGAGCACAAACTGACAATTCAGTTTATTTATTCAATACAGGAAGTAGTGCCGAAACTGCAGCTGCTCCTGCTGCTTCAGGGACTTATGGACCAAGCACCACTCCTGGACAATATATTGTTTGTCCGAAACAAATTGTCGGTGAAGGTGTTGGTATTCCAAGACAAATTCCCTCTATGGCAGGTTTCTTGATAAAAGATACAAATGTAGGTGGTGATCACAGTTTTGGAATCACTTACAATTCAGTCATTCAAGCAAACTCTACCACACAACGTGCTAAAAAAGTAGACACTTCTGTTTGCACTATTGTTGATGTAAAAGGAACTAGATACGCTGACCGTATGTGGGTTTTTACTAATCCCAATTGCACTCATGGTTTTGACAATGGCTGGGATGGTCGTAAAGAGCTTGGCTTGGCATTTACACCTCAATTGTTTGCCGTGGAAGCCGATGGTAATTACCAAGTAAACTCAGTGAATGATATTAACAATACCGATTTGGCATTTCAAGCTGGTGAAGACACAAACTATACTCTAACATTTACGCACCAAAACACAGTAAATGCTTATTCAAGCTTGTACTTGATTGATTTATTGGAAAATAAAACCATAGACATAAGTCAAACTGGCACTGAATATAGCTTTACAGCTACATCAAGTACAACGCCAGAAAAGCGGTTTAAAATAGTAACTGCCACTGGTGGAATTACTCAAAATTTGAATGTAAATGACAAAGGATTACGAATATTTGGAGTTCAAAATAATATCATCATTCATAATTATGGGTCATCTGGTGGGAAACTTGTTTTATATGATTTGAAAGGAATTGAACTTCAAAGTGCAATCATTATGCCTGTTGGAATTACTACAGTAAACACCAGTTTGCCAGATGGTTGTTATATAGTAAAAGCTAAAACGAATAGTATGGAGGTAACCGAAAAAGTAATCTTTAATAAATCATCAAAATGAAAACTAGAAAAAACAATTCTGAATTCAGCTGGTTTATTGTAGGTTTTATACTAACAAATATATTGCTTTATTCAACTTCGAAAATTTCGAACACAATTGATGCAGGTTCTGAGTTGACTTCAACAGATTATAATAAGTATGCATTTATCGAGAGTCGTCAAAATTATAATGCTAGAAGTAGTGTTAAAATGCCATCGTATCGCATACATTATAACACAGGTTTTGGGAATACGTATAGGTCAACTAACATATCAGCACCAGCTCCTGAGATTGATAATCATATAGAACCCGACTACAATATTAACGTTGCAAGTAAAAGAACTACTGCGATAAACAACTCACAGAATGGCAGTTATGGTGCTGGCTATTTTGGATCTGATAATTACACTCGGTATTCAAACAATTCAAATTATTCATCTCAAAGAAATGAAAATAGCTCTAACAATGTAAATTACTCAGAGCTTACACAATCAATAAATCAATTGGCTGGGATCAAAAGTGGTTTGGCAACTGTCACTGAAAGTCAAAATACCATAACCAAATCTGATTATGGCTTTGTATCTATGAAAACTGACTTAACAACAATTGGTGCTTCATTATCTATGTCAGAAAATACGATGCAAAAGGCAAGTAATGACAATATTGATCCAGGTGGAAGTGGCGAAATGGGAGAGCCAATTCCTGTAGGTGACGGTTGGATATTTATGTTGCTTTTGGCGGTTGGATATGTAGGGTTTAAGAAGTTTAGGATTTGATTGTTTCGGGTTTCGGGTTCTGTGTTTCGCCACTGCCCCCAAATAGGGGATTCCACACCTAGAATATTTGTTTTGCTGCACGGCATTTATTCATTAGAGTTTATATTGAATAAATGTTTATTCTGTTCAAAAATAGAAAATTAAGATTCACCACTAAGATACTAAGGGCACTTAGGAGCACTAAGAATACAAGATAATTAAAGCTCACTTAGAAAAAACATATATGTTTTTAAGTTTTCAATTGTCACAGTATAAAACATCTATGTTTTATACTTAGTGTTCTTAATTTGTAAAATATTCTTAGTGATATTTTGCTAAGTACATGACAAAAAATAACTAATTCAAAGTATTGCACTGTAAAACGGACTCTTAATATGGGGCTTTGCCCCTAACCCCACATACTTTTTTTGTCTTGACACAAAAAAGTATGCAAAAAAACACCTCACCCGCCTACGGCACCCTCTCCAAACTGGAGAGGGAAAATAGGAATTGAAGTGTTAGACTTCGCCCGCTTCACACGAAAAATTTGTCGTTCGTAGGCTGAAAACTTTTAAACTCGCACCGACGGAATACGTCGGCACTCAAACACAAAAGTTTTCTACGCCTACTTCACTCCATTTTTCGGCTCACCGGACGAGGTCAGTCCGTTTATCAATGGTCGCTGAGAAAATAAATTATTCAATTTCAACATATTACAAAACTATCTTTTTTTTGTCATGTACTAAAGATATTTTGTTTAATTTTGTGTAACTTTGTGACTAATCTTAAATCTTAGTTTTTGATTACTATAAACGTTTAATCTAAATAAACTTTATTATTTTCTCATTATTCATAAATCAATTAAATGCCAAGATATTCAGCTCGAGAAGAAAGAGCCAACACTTTCACACATGCCATCGGAATCCTTTTTGGAGTGGTTGCAGGTTCGTTTTTGATTCAAAAAGCAATTGTATCTCAAAATTGGTGGGCAATAGTGAGTTTTTTTGTATATGTAATTTTCATGACTACTTCTTACGTAACTTCCACGCTTTATCATGTCGATAAGAATGATAAACGTAAAATGTTACGTCGCAAATTCGATCATGCCGCCATATATGTGCATATTGCAGGTACTTACACACCTTTTACATTAGTTGTATTGCGCGAACAAGGTGCTTGGGGCTGGACATTGTTTACGGTAATTTGGGTAGCTGCGATTGCTGGCATTTTCCTTAGTTTTTTGAAACTTAAGAATGCAAGTAAACTCGAAACTGCATGTTATGTGGCAATGGGTTGGGTTGTAATTATTGCATTTAAGCCTTTGATGGACGTATTATCTACAAATAATTCGTTACCAGCACTGTGGTGGTTGATAGGAGGCGGATTGTTTTACACTGTAGGATCGGTGCTTTATTCTTTTAAGAAAATTCAATATATGCATGCCATTTGGCATTTGTTTGTGTTAGGAGGTAGTGTGTGCCATGCGTTGGCTATTTGGAATATTAAAATATAGATATATTTCAAATAAAACTACTCAAAATCAATTGGTTTGATAATTTGAATATTAAACAGTTGTAATATATTGACTAATTGATTGTTTTTTACCATCTTGAGAAGTTAAATACATCCATGCGTGAATTTCGGATGCTAACCAAAGATGAGGCACTTCCATTTTGACTTTTCCGTCGGAGAGAAAAGCACATTCATATCTTACCACAACTGATTTAGTTTCAGGATTCAAAAAAACAAGATTTACCTTGTCGGATGAGGAACTATAAGTAGTAACATCTACACTCCAACTCACTATCAAACAATCATTTTCAGCACTCTTGATATTAATATTTGAAGCGTAGAAAATTCCACCAGAGGATATAAAAAGTTTGCTGTAATCAAAAGTATAATTAGGAAATTCGCCTACAACAGCTGTTTTTATAGCTGTGGCAATTACTTTGTTGATGCCATATTGCCCACCAAAATTTTTAGTAAAAACACTTCGCATACAATTAATTTGCTTCATGACAAATCCAAATTTAGCCCGCTGATTTTTCTGACCAGCAGTGTTAGGATTTGCAGCAACTCTATAAACTTTGAGAATGCACAAACCATCCTTGCGTACTGCAGCAACTGCACTGCCATGTTTGCCAGATATTTTTCCGAAAGTAGTAGATTTAAAACGTGCCATAAAATGTACTCCAAAAATCCGCAAATGGATTTGATTTTTTTTATTGAAAAAGATGAATTAGTGCAAATATACGCTAAATAAATCAGGGAACAACTATAGTAGTATAACATTATTAGCACATAATATCATCGGACGGTCATCGGACGGTCATCGGACGGTCATCGGACGGTCATCGGACGGTCATCGGACGGTCATCGGACTATAGTGAATATTAATAGCTATGTAATATAGAGGTAGGACAGTGTTAGAAATATGTATTGAAAATTGCTTACACAACTATTTCTTATAAACAAATAATACTATTTTCAAATTCAAACGATATAAAGATGCTAATTAAGTAACGTAAAAAATGCCGTATTATTGTATAAAAAAGTAAAAGAATGGAACACCGATAAACGCAGGTTATGCGGATATAAAAATGGATTTTAATTCAGACAAATCGGAATCGAAAATCAACATAGTCAATGACCATTCAACAAATAAACCCACCACCTAAAATTTTACCATCTCTGTAAAAAACTGCTGTTTGTCCAGGTGCAATTGATTCGAGAGGTTCAGCTAGTTCGACTTTTGCTGTATTGTTTTCGAGGAAAATAACTCGACTCAAAGTATTTTGTTTTCGGTAACGAATGCGACAGAAAATATCGAAAGCTGAAGTAAAAAGAATTTTATCAACTACGTTCACGGTATTGATAATAAATGACGTTTTGTACATACTGCTCAGTGGTGCTAACACTATTTCGTTAGTTTTAGGGTGAATTTCCTTCACAAAAACTTTGCGGTTAAGGTGCATTAATCCACGTCGTTGTCCAACGGTATAAAGTGGATAACCATCATGTTTTCCAAGCACTTGACCCTGCTCATCTATAAAATTACCACTATAAATATATTTCTGTGGTTCGACCAGTTGTTTTATTAAAAACGGACGATAATCGCCGGAACAAAAACACGCACCGAGACTGTCTTTTTTTTCTGATACCTTGGTAAAACCACGCTGTGCAGCCATTGCCCGCACTTCAGTTTTAAGAAATTGACCTAATGGGAAAACAATGCGCGAAAGTTGAGTTTGCGTTAAACCCCAAAGAAAAAAAGATTGGTCTTTATCGGGGTCAACCCCTTCGCTCACAAAGTAATGATTGTTTTCAGTCACTATATTTACATAATGTCCCATTGCTACTTTTTGGCAACCAAGGTGGTCGGCCACTTCCAGTATTAGCTTCCATTTCAATTCGTTATTGCATTTTACACATGGAAATGGTGTGCGACCAGACAAATATTCCGCAACAAAGTATCCAACAATTTTTTCTTTAAAAACGTCTAATGCATCATAAGTAATATGCTCAATTCCAAGTTGTTTTGCCAATAAAACAGCATCATTTAGATGTTTATTTTCACCATCTTCCCAGAAACGAAAAGTAATACCAATGACTTCATAGCCTTGTTCCAATAAAAGAATGGCGGCAACCGAGCTATCGGTGCCGCCACTCATACCAAGTAAAATTCGTTTTTTCATTTTATTGTGTCAACTTTATAAAAGCCTTAAACTTTGAAAAAGTTGAGGATTATTTAAAACGGTAAATCGCTTCCCTCAGTTGCTGCAGGAGGTGCATCGAATGAAGTTACTGGAGCACTTGTTGCTTGAACTGGTGCAGATCCATTACCATTTTTATCCACTTTCCAAGCTCTAAGATTTGTAAACCAGCGACCATTATATTCTTTACTTTCAACATCAAAACTCACATTTACAACTTCATCAATTGCCATTGGAAATTGATCAATTTTATCGCCAAAAAGATTGAAACATACTTTTTTAGGATATTGATCTGCTGTTTCGAGTACATAATCTTGTGAACGCCATGTTCCGTTTTTTCCTTGTCCAGTTGCGATAGGCAACACGGCAATAATTTTTCCTGAAATTTCCATTATACTTTCTTGTTTTTATATATGACTTATGAACGGCAAAGATAATGAAGAAATAATAAAGTGCAAAGAGGTAAATTGTTTTTTTTCAATAAAAGAAATTCAATTTTTTATTATTGTGTAATTCTGAATTAATTACTCTTTTGTATCGATTTAAGAGAATTGGATAACGGTTCTGCGTTTTTCTTGAATCTTGAGTAAAAAAATAAATTTTTAGAACACACCTTAAGTCAGCAATTAAAATCATTCTATTTAAGTAAATATTATATAATAACAAACAATATATGTTATATGTTTTTTTGTATATATTAAAGACTGTCTGATTCAGCGGTTTAATGTGGCTTAAACTACTACAAATAAAATGTCATAATATATTTCAGCATTTATAATTATTTGCTACGTTTTTGTAGATTATCTTAAAATTTTGTAGTACCGAAAAATCAGTAAAATTGCGATAAAAAAAATATAGTAGGTGCTGTTAGTTAATATTCAATGACAAAAATCCTATAATAAACAGACTATATGTTGATATTCCTTAATTTGAACTGTAGTAAATTATCCAGCTAACTCGTATTTATTATTGTATTTATGTAGCTATCATTAATTTAAAAAATAATTATATTTGTCGCATTAATATACATAAAACCATCAGGGTTCAAATTAAACCCTCTTATATTGACAATATAAATACAATCATAAATAATCATCTTAAAATTTGAGTTATGAGAAAGATAATTATTACTTCAGCATTAGTAATTTGCAGTTTATCAATTATTTCGCAGGTTATTACTCCATTCACCGTCCGTAAAACAATAACCCAAAAAGGTGGAATTGTTTATTTAGCCAACACATCATCCAAAGCAACACCGGATAATATAGTTCAAAATCAAATTCCACCCACTGGAACAGGCTACGACAATAATTTTACAAATGCCTATGTGGATATTGATAGCGATGCCACTACATGGATGTCGAGTAGCGACCAGTTGAATTTGGCTAGTTGTAGCGAAATTACTTGGGCTGGATTGTATTGGGGTGCCGATTGTTCGACAGGTGATGAAAACTTTGCCACCCGCAATCAAGTAAAACTAAAAGTAAATAGCGGTGCATATATCGATTTAACTTCCGATTATTTAAAGGATAATACAGCAGGTTACAAATCATACCATTGTTTTAAGGATATTACAGCAATAATGCAAGCCAATGGCATTAACGACCGTTACACAGTGGCAAACGTAGCAACTGATGTGGCTGGGAAAAATCTTTTTGGGGGTTGGACTATAGTGGTAGTTTACAAAAACAATACACAGTCGATGAGAAATTTGACAGTATTTGATGGACTGGCAAATGTTAGCTCGGGAAATTCTACAGTGGATATTCCCATCTCTGGATTTCAAACACCACTAACTGGTCCGGTCAACTTTGAACTTGGTTTAGTTACTTACGATGGTGACCGTTCGCTCACTGGCGATCAATTGTTATTTAAGGGTGGAACAAGCTTCATTAACATATCTGATGCATTACATACTACAAATGATATTTTTAACAGTACAATTTCTCGCAATGGCGTTCTAACTCCTTTAAGAAATCCAAGTTACAATAACAATTTAGGATACGATGCAAATATTTTCTCACCAATAAATACCAGTAAAAACTATATTGGAAACAATGCAATTTCTGCAATTATCCGTCAAACAACTGGCGGTGAAACTTATTTGACTCAAGTTGTAACATCAGCAATTGATGTTTATGAACCAGACTTACGCAGCTCGGTTCGAGTAAAAAACATCACCAATCCAGCAAGTGCAAAAGCTTATCCAGGAGATATACTTGAATACACTGTAACTGGACTAAATATTGGTTCCGACCCATCAATAAATTCATTTATTACTGACACAATAGAAGGTAATGCATTTTATGTGCCGGGTACAATAAAAATACTTAGTGGACCCAATGCAGGTAATATGACAGATGTATCGGGTGACGATCAAGCAGAATATATAGCTGCATCAAAAGTTATAAAAGTTAGAATTGGAACAGGTGCAAATAATTTAACAGGTGGGAATATAAATAATTCTCCAACTGGTGTTGATAGTACACAAATTACATTCAGAGTTCAGGTATCATCTGATTGTGTAATGATTGGTTGCGACAATGTTATTGACAATAGGTCGGTAATTACGGGAACAGGAAATATTTCGGGAAATACATATAGCATATTAAGTAATCCTGTAATTTTTGATCCAAATGGTTGTCCGGTAACTGGAAGTACAAAAACTGAAATTTTTACAACTGGATGTAGTGCACCTACAGCATCTGTTAATACGCCAGTTTGTCCGGGTGGAACACTTAATTTTTCAGCTACCGATTCGCCATCTGCCATTTATCTTTGGACTGGACCAAACAATTACAGATCGACACTTAGAAATCCATCTATTTCCAACGCAACTTCAATAAACGGAGGCACATATACTTGTAAAATTTCAATAACAGGGAAACCATGCGAATACATTTTCACTATTGATGTGGTAATTAATAGTGCCAATGCAGGTCCAGACCAAACTGGAAGTACAACTTGTGGTTTAACAACTATACCATTAGCTGCCAACCAACCAACTGGAACAAATGGGTCGTGGTCAATAATTTCGGGAACTGGCGGAAGCATTGCAACTGCAACAAATCCTGTTTCAAACTTTAGCGGTGTAGCTGGTTCGTCATATTCTTTAAGATGGACACTTTATAGTCCAGGATGTACCACCACAACCGACGATATGAATATACGATTCAATGTTGGTCCAACTGCCTCTGTTTTATCAGGTAACTCTACTATATGTCCAAACAATTATGCAAATGTTAGAGTAGTAATTACTGGAGGAACGGCACCTTATACTGTTACATTAAATAACAATGGCGGTACATTTTTAAATTATACATCGGGTAATGACATAATGGTTGGACCTATGAATACAAGTACTACTTTTGGTCTTAGTTCTGTAACGGATGCCAATGGTTGTAGTTCGTCTGCGTTGAGTGGAAGTGCTGTGGTAACAGTTGGCGATGCTATTAGTGGAACGGGAATAATAACTCAATTAAATGCCCCTGTAAATGGTGGTGGACCAAAAACAGCTGGAACAGGAGCTACCGCAACTGGCACCGTTTGGACAAATCCTACAAATACTGCCACTAGTGATAGTCAATATGCATCAACAACAATAACTACAAATTCAAATTCTGCATATTTATATTTAACTAATTTTGGATTTACTGTTCCATCTGGAGCTACAATTAAGGGTATAACCGTTAATATCGAACGGTTTTACACCAGAACAGGAACAACTGCAACCATCTCATCAGCAAGTATTAGAGTTGGAACATATAATGGATCTACATTTACTACTATTGGTTCTGGCCAAACACTAGCAGCTTTTCCTTTAAATACGAAAGCCACTGTAACGGTAGGTAGTGCAACAAATTTATTGGGTGCAACCTCTGCCAATTTAATGGCACTTGTAGGTGGCGTACCGACTATAAATACAGCAAACTTTGGGATAAGAATTCGAGCAGCTGCAACAAATACAAGTGGTACAAGTACAGCCACAGCCAATATCGACTATGTAACCGTAAAAATTGATTACACACCAGCAGCTACATACGGCGATGACAATTCAGACATAGGTTTTTCTGTTTCAGGTTATACCAATGCAACAACTTATACTTGGGCTGCACCATCGGGTGGTTCAATAACTTCAGGTCAAGGAACAAACTCTGTACTAATGAATTTTAATGGTGCTGGACAAAGTGGAAATTACAATGTTTCCGTTACACCTTCCAATACTTGTCAAACCCTTTCACCATTAACTTTAAGCATACCAATAGCCGACAATGTAAATAGCACATTGCATATAAAAGGAAATGTATATTGGGATAAAAATGGAATGACAGATAACTTGGTAAATGGCACAAGTATAGGATCGGTAAATGGCACACAACTGTATGTAAGTATAATGGCAAGTGCTGGTACTACAGCTCTTCAAAACTCTGTAGCTGTAGATGCAACAGGAGCGTACGACTTTACAGTATCTGCTAGCACGGCTTACAAATTGGTATTAAGCAAGAATACTTATACAGTTGGACAAACAGTAGTTGCAGCATTACCATCAGGAGTAAGTTTCACTGGCGAAAAAGACAATGATAACACCAACGTTTTGACTGGCAATGATGGAAATGTGGATGGTATGTTAAGCATTGCCGGATTTACTACCAACAATAATGTAAATGCTAATTTTGGAATCAAAATAATGACTCCTCCAGTAGCGTTGAATGATGCAACTTCAACCAATGAAGATACACAGATAACATATAATGTAATTTCAAATGATTCAGATCCCGATGGAACAGTAACAGCAAGCACCGTGGATATTGACCAATTAACTGCAGGAATTCAAACCACTTTTAGCAATTTATTTGGTAATTGGTCGGTAAATTCGTCGGGCGTAGTAACTTATATTCCAACAGCAAATTTTAATGGTTATGCCACATTAGCTTATACGGTAAATGATAACGAAAGTAACACCTCAAATGTAGGCACATTGATGGTAACAGTAGCTCCCGTAAATGATCCTCCAACTGCTGTAAGTGATGCTGTTACTACTCTTGAGGACACACATGTTGACTTCAATGTAACTACAAACGATACCGATATTGATGGAACAGTAAATGTTAGTACTGTAGATTTAGACACCTCAATTGCAGGAATACAAACCACATATACTGTTGACAATCAAGGAACATATACAGTAGATGAATATGGTATTGTAACATTTACCCCTGTTTTAAACTTCAATGGTGTTGCAACACCCATACATTATACAATTAAAGACAATGCAGGACTAACATCTGCTAATGGAACAATTACTGTTACTGTTACTTCGATAGTTGATCCTCCAAGAGCTGCAAATGATGTTACTACAACTAACCAAAATCAAGCTGTCAGTATCAATGTTACTACAAATGATGTGGGAGTTGATGCCGCAATTAATGCCACCACTGTGGATTTAGATTTGTCGACCAGTGGTGTGCAGTCCGACATTACAATTGCCGGCGAAGGTGCTTATCACGCCAACAGTTCTGGTGTAGTTACTTTTACACCAAGTGCTAGTTTTTATGGCATCACTAATCCATTAAACTATACGGTAAAAGATAATTTTGGAGCTGTGTCAAATACTGCCACATTAACTATTACTGTTGTGGCAAGCAGTGCACCTATTGCTGCCAACGACGCAACAACTACTACGCAAGGTACACCGGTTTCATTAGAAGTAACCACAAACGATGTAGCATCAAATGGTTCGTTAAATGTAAGCCGTATCGACTTAGACCCTGTTACTGCAGGAATTCAACAATCGTATGATGTAGTTGATAAAGGCACATTTATGGTTGATATGACTGGGCTTGTAACTTTTCAACCTATTTCCACTTTTTTCGGATTGGCAACAGTAGATTACACTGTAAAGGACAATGTAGGATTGGTATCTAATGCTGCAAGAATTTCGGTTTCGGTAAGTCAAGCCAATCAAATACCTATTACAGTAGATGATATTGTGAGCACAAATGAAGATACACCTATCACATTTAATATTGTAACTAATGATTTTGATTCTGATGGAACAATTGCTGCAAACACTGTGGACATTGATATAAATACACCCGGAAGACAAACAACTTTTACAGTAAACGGTGAAGGCACTTACAATGTTGATAATATTGGAGATGTAACATTTACTCCAGTTGAAAACTTCAATGGAGAGGCTACACCAGTAGGATATTTCGTTTACGACAACCAAGGATTATCGTCGGATGTAACAGTTCCCGGATTAATAAACGTTACGGTTGTTTCGGTAAACGATGCACCGGTAGCAGTAAACGATGCTTATAGTATTCCATCAAATACGAATTTTGAATTCTATATAACTACCAATGATACTGATATTGATGGAACTATTGACCTAAGTAGCATTGATTTAAATCCGTCGTATATTGGTGTTCAAAAAACATTTTCGGTTGCCAGCGAAGGCACTTATACAGTGGACAATAATGGTTTAGTTACATTTTCACCATCTCAAGGTTACATTGGACCAGTTACAACAACAGCCATAAATTACACAGTAAAAGACAATCAGGGAGCAGAATCAAATAGTGCGACAATAACATTAACTCTGTCGAGTGAAAATGCACCAAAAGCATTGAACGATGTGGCTAGTATGAATGAAGACGGCACACCTATTATCATTAATGTACTCGACAATGACCTTGGCGGTTCTGGTAATATCAATGTAGCAACTGTTGATTTGGACATTGTTACTGTTGGAAGACAAACTACAAAAACAATTACCAATGTTGGAACTTTTACTGTAGATGATTTGGGCGTTGTAACATTTACTCCTGTTGCCAATTATTTTGGTGAAGCAACACTAAATTATGTATTTTACGATGATAATACTCCAACGGCTTTGCTTTCAAATCCTGCTTCGATAACAGTTACAATTCTTCCTGTAAACGATGTACCATCATTTACAAAAGGTGCCAATCAATCGGTAGCAAATAATTCAGGTGTTCAGGCGATAAGCAGTTGGATTAGTACTTCGAGCGTTGGTCCAGCAAATGAAAGTACACAAACAAAATCGTATGTAATTACTGGAAATACTAACAGTTCAATTTTCTCCGATCAACCAACGATAGATATCGATGGAGTATTATATTACACACCAATGCCAAATACTAGTGGCGTATCAACTATTACGTTGAAAATTACCGATAATGGTGGAACAGCAAACGGCGGTGTAGATGCATCAGCAACCCAAAGTTTTACAATAACTGTAAATCCTATTTTGCCAACAGTAACAACAACTGCAATTAGTGCAATTACTTACAACTCGGCAACCAGCGGTGGAGATGTAACACTTAACGGAGGTGCAACGGTTACTGCTCGGGGGATTGTTTGGAGCACTTTGCCAAATCCAACAATTGATTTAAGCACAAAAACTTCAAATAGCAGTGGTAATGGAACTTACGCAAGTAACTTAACCAGTTTGGCAGCCAATACCACATATTATGTACGGGCTTATGCTACCAATTCCGTTGGCACAAGTTATGGTGAAGAAATATCGTTTGTAACTTTAGCTGGACAATATGTACAAACTTATAACATTACTCCAAGTCCAACATTTACAACTGCCACTATTTCTTGGTCAAACGGAAATATGAATTCAAGGGTTGTATTTATGAAAGAAGGAAGTGGTTCAATATCTAATCCTGTAAATTCCACCACATATTCGGCAAGTACAATTTGGGAAAATAAAGGCACACAACTTGGTACGTCTGGTTATTATTGCATTTATAATGGTGTGGGCACATCGGTTGAAGTAACCATGTTATATCCAGGCAGATTGTACACCATTCAAGCATTTGAATACAACGGAAGTACAGGGACGGAAAGTTATTTGACAAATATAACAGGGATTAACAATCCTGCAACAGTTATACCATGGCCAACTACCACATTCAGCAATAGAGTAGGTATTTCTACACCCGAATCTTGGAACTCATCTTCACGTTGGGATCATGATACAATACCTACAGCAGCACTTCACGAAGCAGTGTTGGTTTACATTGATGGAAATTGCGAAGTATCAGATAATGCTGAAAGTCATAATCTTACTATTAAAGCTCCACACAGCATTATTTCTCCAAAAGTTACTATTATGCCAACGGTAAAACTGCAAGTATTGGGTGGTGTACTAGGCGGTAAACTTACCAATAATGGAAGTGCAAGTGCTCTGGTAATAAAATCGAGTTCTACCGAAGCAAATGGAACACTTATTTATCCAAATACTGCCATCGATCCTGTGATGGGAACAGTAGAAATGTACTCCAAAGCTTGGTGGGATTTGTCAGCCCCAATGAATAGTAAATACCATTGGCAATATTTTGGTATTCCGGTTAAAACAATGGCATATTCAACTGCTTTCAATTCAAACTCTTGTTATGTGTACAAATGGGACGAAACAGTTGATAGATATATTAACATATTCCGCAAACAAAATGACAGCACCACATTGAGACAAACCGAAGGTAATACACTAACTTCGCTAACTGGTTACGAATTGGTTCAACATGCAGGCAAAACATATTATTTTTCAGGACAATTGGAAAATAGGGACTTTGTGAATATACCTCTACCCTACTCTACCTCGGCCATTTACCCTGGACAACATATTTTTGGAAATCCATATACAGCAGCTATCGACCTTACCAAATCGAGCGGACAAGGAGGAATTAGTTATGGTGCAAATACGGAAGCAGCAGTTTATTTATACAATACCGGAACATATAATCAATGGTTGAGCAATAATGGTGAAATGATTTACAACGGAAACGGCGAGATACCAATTGAAGGACAATATACTGTTTCCACTCAAGGAACTGCTGGTAGTGGTGGTGTTCCATCTCAAATACCATCAATGCAAGGCTTTTTGGTAAAAGCAATGAATAGCTCTGGTGGGTCTATTACAATACCTTATAGCTCTGTGTCGGTCAATGCTTCGCAACAAAGAGCAAAAGGTAATGTACAAACGAACTCCTCTGAAAAAGTATTTACCCGAATCGATCTTTGGGGAAAGCACTTTGCTGATAGAATGTGGATTTTTACAGAACCAACCTGCACGCACAAATTTGATAATGGATGGGATGGTTTCAAAATGTTTAGCTCAGGAACAACTCCCCAGCTATTTGCGATGGAAGCCAAAGGCGATTTCCAAATAAATGTTTTGAATGATATGAATGAAACGTATTTAGGTTTTCAAACTGGACTCGAAAATGAGTACAAACTTATTTTTACACACGAAAACATAAACACAAATTACTCAGCAGTATATTTGGTAGATATGTTAGAAAACAAAACTGTGGATATTACAAGCAATGGCTCTGAATATTCGTTCACAGCCGTAAGCACCTCTACGCCTACAAAACGATTTAAAATTATAACCCGTAAAGATGGCACAGAATTAAATGATTCGCCGGCTCAAATAAAGGTTTTCAGCTCAGATAGAGTCGTTTATATTCAAAACCTCAGCACCATACCGGGACAGATGGTCATTTACAACATGTCGGGTGGAGCTGCAAAAACAATTAATTTTGGTGCCAATGGTATTACCACCATTCCATTAAATTTTAGCTCTGGCGCATACATTGCGAAAGCAAAAACCAATAGTGAAGAAGCAACTCAAAGAATTATAATCCCCTAAAAAATAGAAATCATGAGACCGAAGTTTTTTCTCATCGCCTTTATCAGTATCTCTTCAATAATAAGTTTATTGTTGGCACTGTTTTTAGCCCCATTAAGAACATCGTTTAGTCAATATTCTGGCAATATTGCTTACCAAGGGCTTGTGGCAGCCGGAGTGAATTTTAACGCAGTGAACAATATGCGCAAAGTAAGCTATGCAGCACAGTATGAAGCACAAAGCCTTGAAATTCAAAACACAAAAAATGGGCACAAAAAAGTAAATGCCCGCACCTACAGCAATTTGTTTGGGTTTAGCACAAGTGGTAGTTACGTTGCCAAGCAAAACATGAACAAAACTGAGACGCCAAACGGTGGAAGTAGCGGTGCAGTAAGTTTAGCAAATGGAGGACGGGGTTCAAAAAACAACCCAGAATCATCAATAACAACAAGTGGTTTTATTGCATCGTTAACAGATCTTACTGGAAATGAAGGTACTACAACCCGACAAAGTGTCAATGGGAAACCTGTT
The DNA here is from genome assembly GCA_903911085.1 of uncultured Bacteroidales bacterium. Lineage (GTDB taxonomy): Bacteria > Bacteroidota > Bacteroidia > Bacteroidales > Paludibacteraceae > Paludibacter. The sequence goes on from CAIWCC010000192.1 coordinate 42,833, forward strand.
CAGTATGGTCCGGGGCAGGGTGGCACTCAACCTGGTTTGGACATGGAACCTCCGATTGGAAATCTACCAGTGGGCGATGGAGTGTACATTATGGTTATGATGGCAATCGGGTTTGGAAGTTGGAAAGAGTGGAAATGTTTGAAAAATAAATAATCTGCTAAATAACTTAAAATAAAGACATTCGTACTTTTAGTAGCAGTAAACGTACTGCCAGAATTAGACTAACAATAGGCATATAATAACACTCCAATTTGTTTATATGTCTACTGTTGGTCTAATTTAGTTTATAACTCTTTTTTCAATTTGTACGTTTCATACTAAATTAATCATTGGTATCCGATAAAAAGAGAATATAATATTATGTCGCCCGATGGGGCTAATTGAAGATTCTAAATCATTGACTACCATAATGTCGCTTCTCCGAAGCTATTTATAATAAGTCCCATCGGGACGAAATTAGGGTAGTTAATAAGTCACAAGTTTTACCAAAGCTCCTTAGGAGAGACACTATTTTTACTTTTGTTTTTACTGGACAACATTAGAGTTTATATAGATTAAACGTTTATATATCTCAAAAACTGAGATTTAAAATTTGACACTAAGTTTCACTAAATTACACTAAGTTACACTAAGAATATTTTAAAAAATTAAGAACACTAAGGAAAAAACATAAATGTTTTTTTTAGAATAGTCGTTTTATTATAAAACATTTATGTTTTATCTCAGCGTTCTCTAAATAAATGAAAAATGAACCTTAGTGAACCTTAGTGAACCAACGGTCAGCATAGCTAAACTTTGTGCACTTAGTGACATAGTGGTAAATCATTTATTTTAATCAAATAGTATACTAATCTATACAAAGTCTATTATAAAAATATCGATTTTTAGAACCCACCTGTAGCAATAAAATAAAATTTGAACAATAGCTGAAACCAGATTGTTATAAATTGACAAACAATAAAAAGTTATTATTATGAAAAAAAACATGGGTTCTTACGACAAATTAATTCGTCTTGCTGTTGCCGTGGTATTGATTTTTCTATTCTACAAAGGCATATTACCCGAACCACTAGGAATAGTAGCTCTTGTATTAGCTTTAGTATTTACAGTAACAAGTCTTGTTAGCTTTTGCCCACTCTACACATTATTTGGCATAAGTACTTGCAAGAAAGAAGAAAAATAAATTAATATCATCCTAGAAATAAAAAGCAATTCAAGTATTTTTGGATTGCTTTTTTTAATTTTATAACACGATACAATATTAAGTAACTTGATCAATTAAAAGTACGGTTCTACACTCAATTGTGTGGGTTTGTTGAAACAAACCTTTAATATTAAAGAAAATAAAACCACAATAGGCACAATAGAAGATATTAAAAAGAAAATAAAAGTACAC
>CAIWCC010000193.1 GCA_903911085.1 uncultured Bacteroidales bacterium
ACCGGTGATGCAGCAATGATTATTAAACCACAGCAATATACGATGCCCAAAATGATGCAATCGATGGGTTACAAAACAGCTGCCATAGGCAAATGGCACTTGGGTTTGGGCAGCGAAACAGGTAAACAGGATTGGAATGGTTTGGTGTCACCAGGACTTGTTGATCTTGGTTTTGATTACTCATATATTATGGCTGCAACCGGCGATCGCACACCATGTGTTTTTATGGAAAATGGAAGGGTTGTAAATTTAGACCCCAACGATCCAATCGCCGTAAGCTACAAAACAAATTTTTCTGGTGAACCTACTGGAAAAGACAATCCGGAATTGTTACGGATGAAACCAAGTCATTCTCACAATCAAAGTATTGTGAATGGAATTTCGCGCATAGGATATATGAAAGGCGGAAAGTCAGCCTTATGGGTAGATGAGAATATTGCTGATAGCATTACAGCAAAAGCGCTTAAATTTATTGATACAAATAAAAATCATCCTTTCTTTCTCTATTTTGCAACACAGGATGTACACGTACCACGTGTTCCACATCCACGATTTGCCGGCAAAAGCGGTTTAGGGCCTCGTGGAGATGCCATTTTGGAGTTCGACTGGATTGTCGGACAAGTAATGAAAAAACTTAAAAAACTCAATTTGGATGAAAATACTTTGATTATTCTTTCAAGCGATAATGGCCCGGTTATCGATGATGGATATCAGGATCAGGCAGTTGAGTTGCTTGGAAATCATAAACCATGGGGACCTTTCCGTGGTGGAAAATACAGTGGTTTTGAAGCAGGGACACGCATTCCACAAATAGTTCGTTGGCCGGCAAAAGTGAAACCTTCAGTTTCGACAGCATTAGTAACCCAGCTCGATTGGTATGCTTCATTTGCTTCATTGACAGGTTATAAATTAAAGCAAGGTGAAGCTCCAGATAGTTACAATGCTATCAACACAATGCTAGGGATAGACAAACGAAACAGAAGTTACGTAGTTAAACAAAACATTAGCAATATATTATCAATTGTAATTGGTGACTGGAAATATATTGAACCAAGCAAATTCCCTGAAATGAATAAGGAAACAAATATTGAACTTGGAAATAATAAAACTGAACAATTATACAACATCAAAACAGATCCAGGAGAAAAGAACAATCTGGCTGATATAAACACTAAAAAAGTTGCAGAACTAAAAAATAAATTAGATATGATAAAAGCTGAAAAATATTGAAATAGTTGTCCAACTTTTTACTCTTTAGAGATTAAATCGACGTTGTTTAATTAATGTAAAACCATCGTTAGGCTTATGCCAAACGATGGTTTTTCTTTTTATTATTGTTTAATTATTTTCTGTTCAATGCTTCCTTCTTTGGTAAAAATACGAATGATATATAATCCTTTTGTGAAATTACTGAGCGATATATTCTCATTGGCTTGAACTTTTTTGTTAATTAAAGTTCTACCATTGGTATCGTAAATATTAATGGAAAACTCACCTTCAATACCTTGAATTTGAAATGATTCAGTAATTGGATATGGATATAGACGTAATTTTTCTGCACTAAAAGTTGGTAATTCGGTTGGCATTTCAATAATGTTCACAAAATCTTTCCAATACAAAGCACTTTTATAGGCAGCTTTTTTTCCGATTGGAACATAAAGTAAGCAGGAGATTTTATCTACACCCCAAAAGCCATCACCCGAAAACGACATATCAACTGGTGTAGTTGTATAGCAATAAATAGAAGACAAAGCCTTACATGATCCAAAAGCTCCTACTTTAATATCAGTTACACTTGCCGGAATAACCACCGATTTTAAACTTGCACAAGTACTAAATGAATTATCGCCTATTGATTTAGTGTTTGGTGGAATTACTATTGAGGTGAGATTATTACATGCAGAGAATGCCATGTATCCAATACTTGTTAATGAATTAGGAAGTGTTATTGTGCTGAATCCACAGCCAGAAAACCCACTTATTGACTTTAAACCTGAATTAAGTGTTACCGAAGTGAGGTTTTTACAATTTGAGAAACCCCCAAGATCAGTAATAAGTGGTGGAATGACAATCGATTTTAACGAGTAGCAATTCAAGAAGCAATAGCCACCAATACTTTTAAGCGTGTTTGGTAAATTAATTTTGCTCAGATTTATACAATCGGAAAAGCAATAGTAATCTATTGATTCCAGATTTTCATTCAACGTAACCGAAGTTAAAGATTCGCAGTACTCAAAAGCATAACCACCAATTGTAATCACTGATGATGGAATAACGATGCTTGTTATCCCACGACAGTTCAGAAAAGCCTTATAACCAATAGATTTTAGACCAGATGACAATTCTATTTTATTAAGTCCGGAACAATTGTAAAAGCTTCCTTCGCCTAATGTTTCAACAAGTGACGGAATAGTAATTGAAGTCAAACTTCTACAATTATAGAATGCATATTCACCTATTGATTTGACAGTTGATGGAATTGTGATGGAAGATAAAGTTGTACAATTTTCAAAAACTTTACCATCAATAATTGATAAGGTTGACGGAAGAGTTACAGAGTTTAATCCACTACAACCCGAAAATGCAGCATATCCTATTGTTTTTACAGTAGATGGTATAACCAGTGATGTTATTCCGGTACAATTATTAAATGCATTATAAGCTATTGTGGTTAAAGATATTGAGAAAATAATTGATTTAATGCCCGTACAGTTTGCATAAGCATTTGTTCCAATAGAAGTAACTGAAGAAGGAAGATTGATAGTAGATAAAGCGGTGCAGCCAGTAAATGCATTATCACCAATAGCTTCTAAATCTGTAGGTAACACAATAGAATTTAAACTGCTACAACCAGAAAACAACCCGTTACTAATTTTCTTTGTTGTTGAAGGAATTGAAACGGTGTTTAAACTTGTACAACCCGAAAAAGCACTTTCGCCGATATTGGTTAATGTAGCCGGAATAACAATAGATTTTAGATTTGTTCCTGCAAATGAAGATGCTCCAATTGTTGTAAGCGAAGCAGGGAAGTCGATTGAAGTTAATCCAGCATAATTAAATGCGCCTTCTCCGATAGATTTTAATGTTAACGGAAGAGTAATTGATTCTAATTTGAAACAAGAAGTAAATACATTTTTTCCAATTGAAGTGAGGGATGAAGGTAGATTAACAGTAGTTAATCCATTACAACCACTAAATGCATTATCTCCAATTGAAGTATTAGAAGAATTAATATTAAGAGATGTAAATTTGTAGCAACTATAAAAAGCACTACCGCCGATTGAATCAACAGACGAAGGGATATTCAAATTTCCTGACAAACTAGTGCAATTGGAAAAAGCCAAAGCACGTATTGTTTTTACTGAAGTAGGTATTTGTAATGAACCTGAGATATTTGAACAGCCATAAAATGCATATTCACCAATTATTACAAGTGAATCGGGTAAATTAATTGAACTTAAATCCGTACAATTGCTAAAAGAATAGGTTCTAATGGACTTAAGACTTTTGGAAAATGTAACTGACGATAAAGATGTTGAACCAAAAGCATATTCTCCAATAGAAGTAACAGATTGGGGCAAAATTATCGATTTTATTTTCTTTGACATATAAAATGCTTGACGTGGAATTTCATTGGCAATGTATTTTTTAATGCTAGTATCGCCCCACGGATCACAATTAGGCCCTTGGTAAGCTACAACATTTACTGCATTCAAATCGATATTTACAAGAGCAGGCATATTATCACGCATTGTTTTAATATCGCGGGCATCAATAGTTCCAATTAATGCTAAATCGGTTATGGTACTTAACTCGGTGGCAGTAAGAATTGTTGAAAGTCCACCAGCTATAACTTTTCGAGCGGCTTCAGCTTGTAATACATCCACAGTTTGCGATTGATAACCATCTGCCGAAACAGTAAGTATTGCTTTTCTAATTGTATCAGATGCATTGGGTTCGGCCGTCAAGGTAATTGTGCTGTCATTAGTACTTACTGTTAGCCACGATTGATTTGACTGTACTTTCCAAGCTACATTTGCTTTAACTGTTATTGCAATACTTTTATTTACAGTAGCTGCGGGAAATTTTATTGTTCTATGGCTAACAAAAAATCCTTGATCACTCTCTATTATATTCGTAAAATCTTTCCAACTTGTTGCAGCAGAATATAACGCTTTTGCTCCAAAGGGCACATACAGAGTACAGCTTAGTTTATTTGTTTTGTAAAAAGGATCGCCTAAGTTTGTAAAATCGATTGGATAAATTGAATTAATATAAATAGAAGTCAAACCAGTACAACTTTGAAATGCAGAATACCCAATTGAATTGACAGACGAAGGTAATATGATAGAAATCAGAGTTGTTTTACCTCTGTCGAAGCTGTTGAGATAAAATGCATTTGGTGGAATGGCGTTAGCCAAATATGAGGTACTGAAATCATAAGTGCCACCTGTACCATTAAAAGCATTTATAGTTACACCGCTCAAATCAATTCTAGCCAGTTCAGGCATTTGGTCACGCATAGTCTTGAAATCGCGTGCATCCATCGTTCCGGTAATTGTAAGATCTACCGTATTGCTTAATTCTTCAGCCGTTAATTTGGTAGAAAGTCCTCCTGAGGTGATATTTATTGTTTTTGGAAAGCCTGCTTGTGTAATCAGAACCACTTGAGAGCCAAATTCAGCAGATGAAACTTTTAGTTGTGCTGAGCGTCTAGCTGATGAATCATTTTTTTCAACAGTTATTGTCAACTTTGTATCGCCTGAACCTGCAATTTGGCTAATGGTGAGCCATGATTGATCTGAGGTAACTGTCCATGGCGCATTGGCCAAAATGTCAATTGTAGATGTGCTACCAGCACCATAAGCAATCTTTAAAGTGTTTACACTCGTTATAAAACCAGTTGAACTTTCTATCATATTACTGAATGAATTCCAGCCTTGAGCGTTGGTGTACAATGTTTTAGATTTGTATGGCACATACAATGTACAATTCGTTGTATTTACGTTGACAAAAACTGTATAATAATTTGCTAAATTTACGGGGTACGAAGATTTTGTATATATAGATGATAATTTAGTACAATTGCTAAAGGCATAATCCCCGATAATGCTCACTGTAGAAGGAATAGAAATGGTGGAAAGTGCTGTGCAATAGGCAAAAGCAGAATAGCCAATACTTGTTAAATTTTCAGGCAGTTTAATTGATGTTAATAACTTCTTGCCAGTGCTGGTATTGTAATTGTTAAAAGCATTTTGAGGAATTGCATTAGACGGATAGGCTGTACCAGAATATGAAGTACCGTCATTTCCTGTATATGCTGCAATGCTTACAGTGCTAAGATTAATTTCACTCAACAATGGCATATTATCGCGCATTGTTTTAAAATCTCGAGCATCCATTGTGCCTGATAACGTGATAGATGAAATTGAATTGAGCTCATCTGCTGTAAGTGCAGTAGATAAACCACCCGCAGTGATATTGATTGTTTTAGGAATTATATTTTGTATTACTTCAATGGTTTGAGAGATACAATTGGGAGCCGAAACAGTAATTATTGCTTTTCTTGTTGATGTTGATGAGTTCGTTTCGGCTGAAAGTGTTAGTGTGGAATTACCCGAACCCGAATCTGGACTTACTTTTAGCCAAAGTTGGTCAGAGCTAACTGTCCATGCTATATTTGATTTTAAATCAACTGCGATGCTGCCTTCTAAATTGTATGGTATGAATAATTTGTTGGTGCCAAGTATAAAACCGTCTGAACTTTCCACAATGTTTGCAAAGTCTTTCCACTGGTTTACTGTAGCATAAAGTGATTTCGATTGATAGGGTACATACAATGTACAGTTCATTCTGTTGATATTGTAAAATACATAATTTGAACTACTTAAATCAATCGGATAGCTCGCATTCACAATAATTGAAGTTAATGCGCTACAATTATTAAATGCATAACTACTTATGGCACTTACTGATGCGGGAATGGTAATTGAACTGAGTCCGGTACAATTATAGAAAGCATTGCTGTTTATCGAAACTACTGTTGAAGGAATTGACAAGGCGTTTATCCCAGTACAGCCGCCAAATGCATTAGAACCAATTGTAGTAATTGATAAAGGTAATTTTATAGTTTTCAATGCAGTTTTTCCTAAGCCATTATTAACATTATAAAAAGCATACATTGGAAAAACATTGGCATAATAAGTTGTTGAATTTGAATAAGTACCATTTACGCCTGTGTAAGTTGTAATTGAAACTCCTGACAAATCCAAATTGGTCAATTGAGGCATGCTATCGCGTATAACTTTAAAATCACGCGCATCCATTGTTCCTGTAACAATAAGTGTTGAAAGTGAGTTCAATTCATTGGTAGTCAAAGTAGTTGAGAGTCCTCCAGCTGAAATTTCTACTGATTTAGGAGCGAGTTTTTGGCTCACTTCAATGGTTTGAGAAATAAAACCAGGAGCCGACAGTGTAACTATTGCATTTCTGAGCGATGTAATCTGTGTGTTATCGGAAGTAAAAGTAAGCGTGTTGTCAGCATTACCCGATGCTGGACTTACAGTTAGCCACGATTGGTTGGAGCTGGCTGTCCATGCTACATTGGCTTTTACATCAATGGCAACAGAACTTCCTGGAGTTGCTGAAAGTTCTGCTTTGTTGGAACTGATAAAAATACCAGTTGATTTTTCAATAATATTTATAAATTCGCTCCATTGATTGGCCGAAGCATATCGTGATTTTGTTCCATAGGGTACATTCAATTTGCAAGAAGTTTTATTTACCGCATTGAACACAGTTACGTATTTAGTTAAGTCCAATGGAAATGAACCCTCTACAAATATTGAATTTAAAGCTGTACAACCATCAAAAGCATTGGAATTAATTGTTTTTACTGAAATTGGAATAGTTACAGTGGTCAAATTTGAACATCTAGAAAAACAATAATTTGAAATTGTTTGTAGTGTAGCAGGTAAATTGATGCTGGTTAAACTACTGCAATTTGCCAAAGCATAATCGGCAATTGATGTTAAATACGGCGGTAAAGTGAACTTTTTCAGGCTACTACATCCGTAAAAGGCATTTGAGCTTATTGTTTTAACAGATGTAGGTAACGCGATTGAATCCAACGTGCTACAATTATAAAAACCATTATTACGAATAGTAGACACACCCATTGGAATTATTATGGTTTTTAGCTTATCACAACCATCGAAAATATTTCCTGAGTTATAAGCATAAGGTGTAGTAGCCTGTACAAGCCCTTTGCAATTCTGAAATGCATTATAACTAATTGATGTATTTGCGGGAATGGTGATAGATGTTAGAGCAATACAACCATTAAATGCCTGATAGTTTATAACACCTAGTGAATTAGGGAGTTGAACCGAAGTTAACCCTATACAACCAGAGAATGTTGAGGAATTAATGGTGCTCACCGAGGACGGAATTGTAATAGATTGTATTGATTTGCAACCCAAAAAACATGATTCACCAATAGAAGTAACTGTGCTGGGAATAGTAGTTAACACTAATGCTGCACAACCCGAAAAAGCCGATTTGCCGATAGTAACTATTGAACCTGGAAAACCAACAGTTGACAACTTTGCACAGCCCGAAAATACTCCTTCATTAATACTTGGTAGAGATGCAGGCAAGGTTATTGAACTTAAATTGCTGCAATTCTGGAACGAATAAATTCCCAGATTGGTTACAGAATTTGGTATTGTAACCGATTTCAATCCACTGCAACCCGAAAAAGCATACGCACCAATAGTATTTACACTATCAGGAATTGTAATAGATTCAATTCCAGCACATGCAGAAAATGCCTGTTCGCCAATGGTTTTTACAGACGCAGGTATTTTGATAGATGTTACTGAACCAAAATTGCTACTGAACGCATTATTTTTAATTGCAGCTGTTCCTTCGGGTATAATGATGTTTTTGATGTTTGTACAATATTCAAATATATTACCGCCGTAAGTGGCATTCCCTGAAATTGTTGCGATAGTAGTGAGGCCTGTACATGCTCTGAAAGCCTCACTTTCAACGCCTGTAGCAGTTGAAGGTATTTCAATTGAAGTTAACGAGCGGCAATAAGCAAACCCAGTGGTTTTGATGGTGGTTAATGATTTGGGCAATTTTACCGATTTCATTTTATTACATTCCCAAAACGCACCGTCGCCAATTGTAGTTACTCCTTCGGGAATTGTTATTGAATCCAGACCACTACAGTTATAAAACGCCTGAGTTCCTATAGAAGTTAGTGTTGAAGGAAGGGTAATTTTAGTCATAGTCGTTAACTGATAAAAAGCGCCACCCTTAATTGTTGTAACTCCTTCAGGCACTATAATAGTTCGTAAGTTTTCACTACCCATAAATATGTTACCACCATCAGAAGTATATGGTGTGGTTGCAGTTAATAAAGAATCGCAATTGTCAAATGCCCATCCATAATAAGAAATCTTAGTTGGAGGCAATATTACGGATTTGAGACCACAACTTGAGAATGCAGATGCTCCTATTGAAGTAACGGTTGCCGGAACTTCCACCGACAACAACCCGCTACAACTATAAAATGCAGCAGATCCTATTCGAACTAAGTTAGTTGGAAAAGATATTTTTTGCAGTGTTTTTTTGTTTTTAAATGCCTGATCGGGTATAGTATCAAGTGGACTTATAATTCTTGCTTCGCTCAGATCCAGCACTTTTAAAATGGATAAACTGTCACGCATAAAAAAGAAGTCGGCAGAATTTAATGTGCCTGATACCTTCAAATTCTCAACTGTTTTAAATTCAAATGTTGATAATGATTTATTTAAACCACCTGCCGTTACATTTACAGTTTTTGAAATTTGTGCTTGACCTAAATTAAATAAGAGTAAGCAAAATAGAACTAAAATTGGTTTACTATTTTTCATCTTGTTTTTCGTTTGTATAAATTTTGTTGGTTATTTCTTTTGCTATGAAGTCTAACTAATTGATTTATTTCTAGTTTTTAATTACGGAATTCATCCCGATAACTTTCAACGGGCTGAAGCATAGCGTAAAGTAGAATCGATGAATTTGTGTGTAGGAATTAATCTCAATCAATGTGCTAAAGTAACCTTAAATTTAACTTTCACTATCTGATTGATCTATTTTTAAGAGCTAAAGGTAAAGTTTTATTGTTTTATCGAACTATTTATGTCCGTTATAATATCTTCAACACATTGCTTTGTACTTAATGAAAGTGATTCAACCATGTTTACAGTAAAATCTGAACGCAATTTGTTAGTGTTTGCAATACGTGAGTTGACAAATGGTTGATTACGCTTTACGATATATTTCTTTTCGTAAATTATTTTTTCTCCCTTTTTAAGTGATGCTGACACATGTAGATATGTTTCAGCAGGGCTTCCCCATTCGCTAAATGACATTGAATATGCCACAAGAAGGAATATGACTGTTGTACTTCGGCTGTATTTTGATGAGGTTATACAAGTGTCAATTTTTAGGTCCAATGTATAAATTGAATCATTCGTTTTTTTAGTTGCAATTCCAAAGCAACCACTTCTACTACTTTCTGTTATAAATGAATTTGTAAAGAAGTCATTGTAATTTTCTTGAATGGAATTTTGTCCTAATTTCACTTTCATATTTGTGCTCACATGATTGAAAATAATAAACGGAAGTACGAGTCCATTTATCCTTGAAACAGATGTTGTACTATCTAATGTAGTGTTATTTAAATTGATAACCAATGAATCCGATTTAGCACATAAAAGCTTTTTGCTATCCTGAAGGTAACCTATCGGAACTTTATACTTTGTTAAACTTTTCTGTAGACTCTTTGATTCTGAACATGATATAGCCGTTATGATAATAAGAAAACTGTAAATTAAGCGCATAATTGGATTTTTTTTGAATTAATAATTATAACGAATATATCTTGATCGTATTGCTACAATTCGCGACAAGCAGGAATCGTCCGGAAATGCATCAATAATTTCTTGGTAGTTTTTAAGGTATTTATTATAGTTGTGGTCTCCATTTATTTTTTCTATTTCATAATTTAAGTCGGTTGATAATAATCGTTTTAACATCAAATGATCTGAATCTGCAATTTTGTTTATATTCAAAATTGCATTAGAATAGTCATTTCTTGAAATTAAAAGGAGAGCTTTAGATAAGTATAAATCAGATGATTGAACTCCAGACCTTTCCAGTGTATTTATATACTTGTTAAGTTTCGAGTACTTTTTATTTGTTATTAAATAATAGGTCGAATCTAAAATTTTAGAATGAGCTAAATCATTGTCGGGTAGGGGTATGTAATTGATTAATGAGTTGCTCAAATCCGATTTTATAATTTCAGATTCCTTTTTTGTGACATATTTTGGTGTAATACAGCAGCATAATCCAAATACCACAATTAATAAAATTCCATTTTTCATACCCAATTCTTTTCGTTTACTTGTCTAGTCGTTTACTGTCTACTTGTCTTCTGTTTACTTGTCTACTGTCAACTCGTTTACATATCTACTGTTTACTTGCTAAAATTCACCAAAGTATGAATTATTCGTTGTTGATAATTTTTAAAATGCAAAGATATTATAATTATTCTGAAAACGGTTGGTTTTTATTAAAGAATTCAATCTACTGAATCAGATTTTTATTTGGTCAAGATTTTTGTTTTGTTATTTTATTAATTCTCATTTGTTGTGATATTATCAATTTAATATCACGATTATTAGACGCGAATTGTCAACAAGACTTATCCTTTCCTCAAATAGTATCATTCTAAATAGAGCCTTTGAACTAATATTTACGGTTATATTTGATGCCAATAAAAATACTTTATGTACTTTTGATAAAAAATTATTGAATTTCAATTAAAATTAAAATGATACAAGAAAAAAAGAGTGTTGCATTGATTTCAGTTTTTGCTGCCATTTTCCTAACTGGTTCTAAGTTGGTTATTGGTTTAGTTACCAATAGTTTGGGTATTCTTTCGGAAGCATTACATTCAGGCTTAGATTTAGTAGCAGCCATCATAACTTATTTTTCGGTAAGAGTTTCGGATAAACCCGCCGATAGAGAACATAATTATGGACATGGAAAAGTGGAAAATCTTTCAGCATTGATGGAAACCATTCTTTTATTAGTAACCTGTGTCTGGATTATTTATGAAGCTACACACCGTATCATCTCAGGAAAAGGGTTGGAATTAAATACTACGCAAACCATCTTTAGTTTTATTGTGGTTATAACGTCAATATTGATAGATGTTTGGCGGTCGAGAAAACTTTATGCTGTGGCAAAAAAACACAATAGTCAAGCATTGGAAGCCGATGCATTGCATTTCTCAACAGATATTTGGAGTTCGGCTGTGGTTTTGTTAGGATTGGTTTGTGTTAAGATTTATGAATGGACTCATATACCAATTTTCTTCTATGCCGACTCTGTTGCAGCGTTAATTGTAGCAGTTATTGTTCTATTTGTTTCTTATCAACTGGGCAAAAAAGCAATTGATGTTTTGTTGGATAAATCGCCTCACAACACCACTCAAACTGTGCGAGATGTTCTGAAATCTTACCCGGAAGTGCTTAAGTATCACAGCTTAAAAGCACGTACTGCAGGCGCCGATACTTTTATTAAATTTAATGTCCATTTTGATCCTGAATTAAGTTTAAGGGAAGTTCATGGTGTATGTGATAAAATTGAAACAGAGCTACAATCTAAAATTGCAAGAAGTGAAATTTATATACATGCCGAGCCCGAAGACGCATCACATCTTGATTTAGAAACCGATGATTTCACAATGTGATTATTGCCAAAAGCACTAGAAAAAGTTAAAATAACACTTCCACAGCATTTGATTTTTCAAAAAAAAACCTTTCCACTTATAGAAATGGGGTATTCACCGATATTGTTTGATTGGAATGAAAATACTTGCTAAATTTGCGTTACAATAAAAATCGAAAAAGTCGGTTTTATTTACAATCAACTAGTTTTATAAATTTCAAAAAAAAATTAAGTGTATGAAAACAAAAAGTTTTTATTTAGCGCTCATTTTGCTAAGTTTCATTTCGTGGAGCTGTACCAACAAAGATGATGTAAGTCAAGCATCATTGAAAACGTCAATTAGCAAAAATGTTCAAGAACTGACTAGCACTTTAGATGGAATTAAAGCATCTGCTGGTTATCAGGTATTGGCAACTCCAGGATCACCAAGTGGAGTTAGCATGTCAAAAGTTTATTCACCTGTTATCGACTCTACTTTCAATAGTATCGTGTTGGCTGATATTATGGGCGAGTATGATTACAACAAGTCAAGCAATTACAAGAAATGGAAATTTTCGCTTCTTAATTTCTTTAGCAAAACTGCCGACAATGCCACTCAAATGATTGTGCGCTTGCCAGAAGAAAAAGTGAAAAAACCTTGGACTTTAACACGTTATGTGGCGGCTGACACTTTGTTGACTAACAATTATGTACTAGCATTAAACGATTATCAATACAGTTTCAATCGTTTTCTAGGATGGGATTACACAATGGCTTCTACTATTAATATCAAAAATGTAGATGCAGGTGCTTTGAAAATTAAATCGTCGAACAGCAGAGCAGCTGGTTACAAATTTAATTCTGAATTTGCTTTTGCAAATGGTTCTGTTGCCAAATGTGATTATTCTACTGGCGATACTGCAGTTGCAACCTATGCTATTACCAATGGTACAAAAACAGTTTACGAAGAAAAGTATACTGCTATAAAAGCGGCTACTAATAGCAGACACCGCGAAAATTATTATGCTTTAACTATTGGTGATGTTCAAATCATAAGAAATTCAGGAATAAATAGCTTGGATAGTGCTAAAGTTTATGTAGCTGGTGTATTGCAACTTAAATCGAAAGTAGAAATTGTAGATGTTGCTACCGATTCTGTTGAAGTAAGTGTAACCAATCATAAACGTGAATTAAAAATCACCTTTGATGATGGAACTAGCTCAACTATTAGCAGTTTACTTGGAACATCTGTTACTACTATCCGCGATTTATTTGTAGCTTTGCGCCAAACTTATTTTACTGCAAATGTTGTAGATGTAATTGCTTGGGATATTTACATTAATAAAAAATAGATCTACGGTATATAACAGTTTGTAAAGTTCAAAAAGTGCTTTTGTTTTTTTCAATCACCCCTAGAATCATAACTGTTTAATACAAAAAAAACGGAATTCATATTACAAAAGGGGAAGCTTAAAACTTCCCCTTTTGTTTTTTTTAAAGTGTATGAAATGAATTATTCTCAGAAGACACCAGCTACAACAATTAAAAACATTGAATTCATTGTTTTTACAGTGATTTGGGTAACAATATTCTCGATTCCTTTTTTTCAAAATCGACTAAACAATGTGGTGGATTGGCAGAAAGTGTCATCGGAGTGGATTAGAATGTCAGCATTTTTGATTGTATTTGCACTAAATGCTTATGTATTGGTGCCAAAGTTATTGTTCCAAAAAAAATACATTCAATATGTTGTACTCACATTGTTGACAATGATTTTGGTTATTGCAGTTAGCATTTCGGTTAAATATGTTTTACATCCACCCGAACCTATAGCAATGCCACCAATGAATTTGGGACCTGGCATGCCACCAATGGAATTAGGGTCTAAAATGCCAGCACCAATGGGTTATAGACCACCGCCTCAGCTCGAACAGAAATCATTGTTGATGGTTTTTGTCGACTATTTCATTATTGCAATTCTGGTGGTAGCGGCAGGTACTGCTTTCAAAATGATGTCGCAGTGGTTGAATGAAGAGGGACGCCGCAAAGATGTGGAAAAAGAGCAATTGAAAACAGAATTGGCTTTACTCAGACATCAAGTAAGCCCACATTTTTTTATGAATACTTTGAATAATATCCATGCTTTAGTTGATATAAATACCGATACAGCCAAAGATGCTATCATACGACTATCTACTTTGATGCGTTATCTGCTGTATGATACGGCTCAGGGACATACGAGTTTAAAAAAAGAAGTTGAATTTATTGAGAGTTATATTTCATTGATGCAACTGCGTTTCTCGAAAAAAGTAACCATATCGGTCGATGTGCCTAATACAATCCCCGATATTCAAATACCACCAATGTTATTTATATCGTTTCTCGAAAACGCATTTAAACATGGTGTTAGTTATCAAAGCATTTCGTTTGTTTCTTTTAAAATGACTCTTATAGACAGAAAGTTAGTTTGCATAGTGAGAAACAGCAAACATAAAAGCAAGGAAACCTTTGACAAAAGTTATTCGGGTATTGGTTTGACTAATATTCAGAAAAGTTTAAAGTTACTTTACGAACAAGATTATACGCTTGATATAATTGAAAATGAACATGAATTTGAAATTAATTTAATAATACCTATTTATGAAAATCAAATGCTTAGCCATTGACGACGAGCCACTTGCACTTAAGCAAATAGAATCGTATATTGATAGAACTCCATTTCTGGAAAGTGTGGCATATTGTCATAGTGCTTTTGAAGCCATGGATATTTTGGCCAATAATGAAATTGATTTAATGTTTGTAGACATTAATATGCCCGACTTAAATGGAATGGAATTTGTGAAATCGCTTGCCAGTAAACCACAAGTAATTTTCACAACTGCATATAGCGAATATGCAATGGATGGTTTTCAAGTCGATGCCCTAGATTATATCTTAAAGCCAATTAGTTACGATGTTTTTCTGAAATCGGCAAATAAAGCTAAATCGTGGTTTGAGCTTAATCAAAAACAACCAGAAACTATTCAAACCACTCAAGAGTTTTTGTTTGTAAAATCCGAATACAAGCTAATCCGAATACTTCTGGCTGATATTAAATACATTGAAAGCGCCAATGAATATATTCAAATTCACTTAACAAATGAGCCACCTGTAACTACTCTTATTCGTTTAAAAGTAATGGAAGAACAATTGCCAAAAAGTAAATTTATGCGGATACATCGTTCTTTTATTGTTAATTTAGACCAAGTAAAGGTGATAGAGCGAAACCGAATAATTTTTGATCAAAAAACATATATACCTATTGGAGAGCAATATAAAGACGCATTTCAAACCTTTATTGATAGCACTTTTTATCCAATGCCACCAAAGGGAGGTTTGTAGGTTGCTGAAAAAGTTTTCCTTAAAATGTTCTTTTGTTTGCTATTTTTTATATGATTTGAAATATAACGTTTTTTTTGTACTTTTGTGCCGAAAACAAATAAATATGAAATTTAATCAAAATTACACATTATGTTAATAGAGAAAATTGGTATTAGTGCGGGTCTTGTTTGGTCGCAATTGCAAAACGGAGAATTGAACGTGAAAGTAATTAAGAAGTCTACTAAACTTAATGAAAAAGACTTAAACTTAGCATTAGGTTGGTTGGCACGTGAAGGTAAAATAAGATTTAATGAAATCGAAGGCGAATTGTTTGTCGCTTTGGCATAGTTAGAATGAGGCTAGCTCCAATAAAAAACACACATCATGTTACTCGTAACTTGTTTTGCGTTGTCTAGTTCGACGTATGGCTCTTGCCCCGAGCGTAGCATAAAATGTAAAAAAAACCGATATAGGATTTCTCTTATATCGGTTTCTGATTTTTTAAGCAATATATTTACATTTCCCACTGTTCACAGCTAGAAATCAAATCATCAAATGAACTTATTTTTGCTTTAGTTTGTACTTCTGCAATTTGCTTTTCAACTGCTGCGTCATAGGTTTCTTCAACCACATCGCGTATAATTCCCATTGCAATAGGCATATCTGGCCCTTCCATTAATGCCAATTTCAGTTGAAGAGTTGTATCCTCGCATGTTGCATCATGTAATAAGATATCTGCTTCTGTAATTCCGTTAAAACCAATAGTCACTACTTTTAAGTTAAACCCATCAAGCACTAATCCCTTATCACGTTCTTTTCCAAATATCATTGGCTTCCCATGTTCAAGCATTATTAAACGGTCGGCTCGATTCTCTTTTTCAGCTAAATATCCATGTGCACCATCGTTAAAAATCACACAATTCACTAAACATTCAACTACTGATGTTCCTTTGTGTTTGGCAGCAGCCAAAATAGTTGTTTGAGAATTTTTCAAATCGACATCTAATAACCTAGCGAAGAATGTACCACGCGCACCAAATGTCAATTCTGCAGGTCGAAACGGACGTTCAACAGTACCAAATGGTGATGATTTGGTAACATAACCTTTTTTTGTTGTAGGTGAATACTGACCTTTTGTTAAACCATATATTTGATTATTGAAAAGTAAAACGTTTATATCCACATTGCGTCGAACGCTATGAATAAAATGATTTCCCCCAATTGCCAAACAATCGCCATCTCCTGTAATTTGCCACACAGTAAGCTCTGGATTAGCTACTTTAACACCAGTAGCTACAGCTGCTCCTCGTCCGTGAATAGTATGAAAACCATAACTGCTAGTATAATATGGCAAGCGTGACGAACAACCAATTCCTGAAATTACAGCTGTATTGTGTGGTGCAACTCCCAAATCGGCCATTACTTTTTGCAACGAATTAAGTACTGCATAATCTCCGCATCCAGGGCACCATCTAACGTATTGATCACTTTTAAAATCTTTGGCGGTATATTGTATTGATGTTGTTTCTTTTGATTCCATAAAAAGAATTGAATAAAAAAATTGCTATTACTAAAAAATAAAAGTCCCTATAAAAATTGGGGGATGTTACATCAATTTGCTAAAATCATTTTCTAGTTCATCTACAGTAAATGGTTGTCCTTGAACTTTGTTATATTGCAAGAACTCAACTCCAGGAACTTTTGAACGTAGAAAAGTAGCAAATTGACCACTATTTAATTCACAAACAACTACTTTTTTAAACCGTTGAATTACTTCTACAGTATTCTTGGGAAGTGGATTAATATAATTGAAATGAGCCAATGCAATTTTTTTACCTTTCTTGTTAAGACTATTTACAGCACTCATCAAATGACCATGAGTTCCTCCCCAGCCAATAACTAACATATCGGCCTCAGCATCTCCTTCAACATTCAACTCAGGAAGATAATTGCTAATATATTCTACTTTGGCTTGTCGAGCATTCACCATCTTTTCGTGATTCAATGGATCAGTTGATATACAACCTGTTGCATAATCTTTTTCAAGGCCACCATTTCTGTGCCCAAAACCAAACATACCTGGCGTGCTCCAATAACGAACATTTGTTTCGGCATTTCTTGCTGTAACCTTACAACCTTCCATTCCTTTTACAACAAAGTTTGGTTTAATTTCAGGAAGTTCTGCAAGTTTCGGAAGTTTCCACAAAGAAGTTCCATTGCCTATAAAAGCATCTGTTAAGAGAATAACCGGCGTCATATGTTCCAATGCAATTTTACTAGCCATATAAGTAAAATGAAAACAATCAGCTGGAGTACTTGCCGCCATTACTACTGCAGGACTTTCGCCATTTCTACCATAAAGTGCTTGCAGCAAGTCGGTCTGCTCTGTTTTAGTTGGCAAACCTGTTGAAGGACCACCACGCATAACATCTACAATCACAATTGGCAATTCGGCCATTACAGCCAATCCTATTGCTTCCGATTTAAGCGCTAATCCTGGTCCCGATGTATTGGTAGCAGCTAAACTTCCAGCAAATGCAGCACCAATTGCACATGTAATCCCTGCTATTTCATCTTCTGCCTGTACTACTTTTACTCCCAAATCTTTGCGCAAAGCCAATTCCTGCATTATATCAGTTGCTGGAGTAATTGGGTAGCTACCAAGGAATAATTGCAATCCTGACTTTTCAGCCGCTGCAATAAGTCCCCATGCAGTGGCCTTATTACCGTTTATACTTGTATAGTTGCCTTTTGGTGTATCATGCGATTTCTCTATAAAAAAAGTAGAAATTGTCAAATGCAAATTATTGCCATAATTATAACCATCAGTCAACACTTTTATATTGGCATGAAGAATATCTTGTTTCTTAGCAAATTTGTTTTCCAAAAAGTGAATTGCCTGATCTATCGACCTGTTAAACAGCCAACAAACAAGCCCTAAAGAAAACATATTCTTGCTTCGCAATACCGTTTTATTATCAAATCCAAGACCTTCTAAACTACTCTGAGTTAGCGATGATAAAGGTGCAGGTATTAATTGAGTACTTTCGGGAATCGACAATTCCTGAAAAGGATTATCGGTACTAAAACCAGCTTTTTCTAAATCTGACTTTTCAAAAGAATCTACATCAAAAATAATTATACCACCACGCTTAACACTTTTAGCATTTACTTTAAGCGCAGCCGGATTCATTGCAATTAACACATCGGCATCATCACCTGGTGTGTAAATTTTACTTGAACCTAAATGTACTTGAAACCCAGAAACACCACCTAATGTACCTAATGGAGCGCGAATTTCAGAAGGAAAATCGGGAAAAGTGGAAATTTCGTTTCCCAAAATAGCCGAAAGATTAGAAAATAATGATCCTGTTAGTTGCATACCATCGCCTGAGTCGCCTGAGAATCGAACTACAACATTATCTAATTCGGTTGTTTTAGTTTTGTCCATATTATTTAAACGTATTATTATTCAAAAAGTACACTATTTTCTGCAAATATAATCATTTTAGAGCATTTATGCAATATTATCAACTGAATTATTGGTATTTTCGGTTAAATATGCAAATAAATGACTATGATTTTGAATTATTATTCATAAATCACAAATTCCTCCATCTAACAAATTAGAACTCTGCATTGTTCGGTGTGCGTGGAAAAGGAATTACATCACGTATATTTGACATGCCTGTTACAAATAGCAATAAACGCTCAAAACCCAAACCAAAACCAGCATGTGGTGCCGTTCCAAAGCGTCGTGTATCCAAATACCACCAAATATCTTTAGTAGGTACTCCCATTTCTTCAGCGCGATTTTTTAACTTTTCGTAATCTTCTTCACGTTGCGAACCTCCAATAATTTCACCAATTTTTGGAAATAAAACGTCCATAGCACGAACTGTTTTTCCATCATCGTTTTGCTTCATATAAAACGATTTGATTTCCTTTGGATAATCAGTCAATATTACTGGTTTTTTGAAATGTTGCTCTACAAGATAGCGTTCATGCTCCGATTGTAAATCAGTACCCCACCCTACTGGAAATTCAAATTTATGACCCTTTGCAATAGCTGCTTCTAATATTTCAACACCTTGAGTATATGGCAATCTAATAAAATCATCATTTACAACTGAATTCAAACGCTCAATTAATTCTTTGTCGTACATCGAGCAAAGAAATTCTAAGTCATCTTTACAATTGTCCAAAGCCCAACGGATACAGAATTGAATAAAATCTTGCGCCAATTGCATATTTTCTTCAATTTCATTAAACGCAACCTCGGGCTCTATCATCCAAAACTCCGATAAGTGACGTGGAGTATTAGAATTTTCGGCACGGAATGTTGGTCCAAAAGTATAAATTGCACCCATCGACATAGCAGCCAATTCTCCTTCAAGCTGACCAGAAACTGTTAGACTCGCTTGCTTACCAAAAAAGTCATTGCTATAATCAATTTGACCAGACTCATCTTTTTTCAAGTCATAAAGATTCATTGTTGTAACTTGAAACATTTGGCCAGCACCTTCACAGTCTGAAGCTGTGATTATTGGTGTATGAAAATAAAAAAATCCACGTTCGTGAAAGAAAGTGTGTATAGCCATTGCCATGTGGTGACGGATTCTAAAAATTGCACCAAATGTGTTAGTTCGAGGACGCAAGTGCGCTATCTCACGCAGGAACTCAAGAGTATGACCTTTTTTTTGTAAAGGATAGGTTTCAGGATCAGCAGCACCATAAATTTCAATACTGTTAGCTTGTAATTCAACAGTTTGCCCCTGACCTAACGATTCAACAAGTATGCCGGTTACACTTATACATGCACCAGTTGTTATTGGCTTCAAAAAGTCATCACCAAATTTAGCATTCTCGGCAACTATTTGAATATTATTTATAGTTGAACCATCATTTAACGCTATAAAACTAACATTTTTATTTCCACGGCGAGTTCTAACCCATCCTTTAATATTCACTTCGACCCCAAAATCATTTCTTTTTAGCGCATCGACAATAATAGTTCTTTTCATTAAATTATTTTTTATTAAAATACAAAATATACATTTATTTTAAGTCTGCAAAAGTACTAATTTTCATTGAAAAAAGCACCTTTAATTTTTACAAAAAAAGCACCAGATTCAATTTGAACTGGTGCTTTTATTTAAAATATCTTCATTACAACAATATTATTTTACTTTTTGTTCGATATTTCCAATCATACTCATTGCACAACGGAAACCAATATCGTTTGTAGCCTTATCTTGCTCTAGGTATCTACGAGTTGAAGGATTCAGCCAATACAAACGATCTTTCCAAGAACCACCTTTATAAACCCTCGTTTTATCACTTATTCTTGGACGCAAAACATCTGTAATGTCGAGTTTTTTACCTTTATTTTTTAATTCAGCTAATTCAGAAGAATCACCAAATTGAGTAAAATCAGTAACAATTTGAGAAGTTGCATCACCATCCTTAAAGTTACGAACATCATCATTGTCGGCTACTGAGGTTGCAATTCTACCTAATTCATCAACTTTATAAATTTTATGTCCGTTTGCATCTGTCGAAGCTACTACTGGAGTCAAATAATTATTTCCTCTAAATGAGTTATACTCTGCCATATCATCGTAAGTTGAAGGACGATAGACATCTAACACCCATTCATTAACATTACCAGCCATATTATATAACCCAAAATCATTTGGATAATAAGAATTTACAGGCGCAGTAATTGTGGCCCTATCATTTAAACTGCCCGAAGTTCCCATCATATCACCTCTTCCTCTAACAAAGTTAGCTTGCATTCTACCTGCACTCTTTCCAGCAGCCTTACGTGCCTGAGATCCAGACCAAGGATATATTTTACCTTCAGGTACAAGTCCATTTTTTCCAGAAATAATTGCATAAGCTGCAAATTCCCACTCTGCTTCTGTTGGAAGTCGATAATCTGAATGAAGTATACCATCCGACATGTCTACTTTCTTAACCCCACCGTTTAAATCTTTTTTTGCAAATTTACCAGGTGCTGGTTTATAATCGGACTGTAATAAATATTTTTGAGTATTAAAAACAAATGAAATTGGAATTGAATCATTAAAAGTCGATGCTGAATCGCTTGATTTTTCGAGCTTTTTGAAGTCTGGTGGTAAAATAATTCCAGCATTAATTAATGCTAACTCATTAACACGGTCAGTTCTCCAAGTACAATAATCCATAGCTTGTTCCCAAGTTACCCCAACAATTGGATATTGATCATAAGCTGGATGTGTAAAATAATTATTCAAATATGGTTCATTATAAGCCAATTCTTCACGCCAAATCTTACCATCTGGTTGAGTTTTAGCTACTAATTTTGGAGCTGTTTTACCAAAAACTAATTGCATCCAACTTGTATATTCTCGCCAGTCTAAATTTCTAATTTCATACTGGTCCATATAAAACGAACTCACAGTAATTCTACGAGGTTTATTATCTCGCTGTGCTGTAATAAATTCGCCTTTTTCTCCAATAGTAAATGATCCTCCTTCAATAGATACCATTCCTGGAGGGGTTTGAGTTTTGAAGTTGTTTTTTACTGTAAATCCCGTTCCCGATTTATCATTGTATTTCCAACCTGTTAGTCGAGAAACACTCTCATCAGTAGATGGTTTGGAACAACCTACAACAGATAGTGCCAACAAAAATCCAGCTAGTTTTGATATGGTTATTAATTTCATATAAATATAATAATTAGTATAATGTACAATTATTCAAAAAATGCTCCGCAAAAATAGTATTTTTTTTTCGCAAATTATCATTGACGAATGTTTTTTTTCTGTTTTTCAAAAAAAACTATATCATAATAACATAATTTCGCCTAAAATCGTATATTTTGCAATAAAATTTTATTTTTTTCAGCATTAAGATTCTTCAATCACTATATTTTCTTACATTTGCAAACTAATAATTTGTTTTACATTGCAAAATACATTTCATCCAAACATGGGCTTTAATCCACATTTAATCAAGTTAAATAATCAGTTAATTGACATAACTACTCCAATAGTCATGGGTGTGGTTAATGTATCACCTGATTCATTTTACATTGGAAATAGATTTTCTACAGACAAAGGCATTTTACAATGTGTAGAAAGAATTTTGACAAATGGTGGAACAATTGTTGACATTGGTGGATATTCTACTCGACCGGGTGCTGAACAAATTTCCCATGATGAAGAGCTTAAAAGAGTTTCAGAGTCGTTAATAATTATTTTAAAAAAATTTCCAAATGCAATAATTTCTGTCGACACATTTAGATCGAGTGTTGTAAGAGAATTAGTTAGAAATTTTCCTATTGCGATGGTGAATGATATTGGCGGTGGCACTTTAGATGATTTAATGTTTCAAACAATTGCCGATTTAAAACTTGCATATGTTTTAATGCATACACGTGGCAATCCACAAACGATGCAAAACAATACTGATTATGATAATATTATAGCTGACGTATTGCATTTCTTAGAAAAACGACTTGCACAATTACGATTGCTTGGCGTTAATGATGTAATTTGTGATTTAGGTTTTGGTTTTGCAAAAACGTTGGATCAAAATTATTCACTACTAAAAAACATGCACATTTTTAAAGAAATGAATGTACCAATTTTAGCCGGCGTATCTAGAAAATCGATGATTTATAAAACACTTAATACCACCGCAGATAAAGCGCTGAATGGCACTACTGCTGCCAATATGCTTGCATTATTGGGCGGCGCTTCAATTTTACGAGTACATGATGTGAAGGAAGCAATGGAAGCAATTTCAATTTACACAAAATTTAAAAATTGTTGATTCAAAAAAAAACATAAAACAATTATATGGGATTCCAAATCGGATTTAAAGATATTGTAGATATTTTCTTTGTAGCCATTCTACTATATCAAATGTTTAAATTGCTAAAAAAATCGGGAGCTGCAAATGTATTTATTGGAATTCTTGCATTTATAATATGCTGGTTCTTGGTATCTTACGTTTTTAAAATGGAGCTCTTAGGTGGAATTTTTGACAGAATAGTTAGTGTTGGTGCTTTTGCACTAATTGTGCTATTTCAAGATGAAATTCGACGTTTTTTTTCACGAATTGGATCTACTCGAAAGTTAAGTTTCATCAATTCAATAAAAAGATTTTTCAGAAACAACACAATTGAAACTGACAAAATTGATTTTGATTTAATTCAAATAGTATTGGCTTGTAGAAGTTTAGCAAAAAGTTCCACAGGAGGTTTGATTATATTAACACGGAACAATGATTTAGATTTTTATTCTCAATCCGGAGAACAAATACAGGCTGCAATAAATTCACGTTTAATCGAAAGCATATTCTTCAAAAACAGCCCATTACATGACGGAGCACTAATTGTTTCGCACCGAAAATTAAAATCTGCAGCTTGTATTCTTCCTGTATCTAAAAATCAATCCATTCCCAAGCGAATGGGCTTGCGACATCGAGCTGCATTAGGGGTTACCGAACATTCGGATGCAATAGCCATAGTAGTTTCGGAAGAAACAGGACATATTTCGTGGGCAATAAATGGTATGTTGACTGTAAATGTAAAACCTGAACAATTAGAACATTTTCTTTCAGAAGAGATGTCTCCAAAACAAATTTAACATTTGTTTTAACTAGAACGATTGCATATCACAAAGTCGTTTGTAATAACCATCCAATTCTATCAACTCATCATGCCGTCCGCGTTCCACTATTTGACCTTCGTGTAACACGCAAATCTCATCTGCACGCTTAATTGTTGATAATCGATGAGCCACAACAAGCGTTGTACGATTTCGCATCAGGTTTTCGAGTGCTTCTTGAACTAACTTTTCCGACTCGGTATCTAATGCAGATGTAGCTTCATCTAATATCAAAATCGGAGGGTTTTTCAATATAGCACGAGCAATACTCACTCGTTGACGTTGTCCACCCGAAAGTTTTCCACCTCTATCACCAATGGTTGATTCATAGCCGTTTTCGGTAGCCGAAATAAAATCGTGAGCATTTGCAATTTTTGCTGCTTCAATAACTTCTTCTAATGTTGCATTTTCAACACCAAATGCAATATTATTGAAAAAAGTATCATTAAATAAAATTGCTTCTTGATTTACATTGCCCATTTGAGAACGAATATCGTGTGTTGTATAATCTTTTATATTCAGTTCGTCCATTAATATTTCACCTTCAAGTGGATCATAATAACGTGGTAAAAGATCGACCAAAGTAGATTTACCAGAGCCAGACTGCCCTACTAAAGCCACAGTTTTTCCTTTTGGGACAACGATATTTATATTGCGTAATACCCAGTCAGTCCGATACTTGAATCCTACACCACGGAATTCAATTTTATCGGAGAATGTATGTATTGTTGCTGGATGTACTGGGTCGGCAATTGTATTCTCCGATTTTAAAATCATATCAACCCTTTCGAGCGAAGCCATACCTTTTTGGATACTGTAAGCCGCTTTCGACAAATCCTTTGATGGTGCAATTATACTATAAAAAATTGCAATATAATAAATAAATTCAGCAGCACCAATTGTACTATTATTACCTAAAATTAACACTCCTCCAAACCAAAGAAGAATTGCAATTACCATAGTCCCCATAAGTTCACTTACGGGGTGTGCTAAGTTATATCGTCTATTGATCTTATTAAATGTATTACGTAATTTTTCGTTCAATAAAGCAAATCTCGCTTCCAATTTACGTTCGGCATTAAAAGCTTTTATCACACGTAAGCCGCCTAGCGTTTCTTCAATCTGAGACAGCAATTCACCCGACTGCTCTTGCCCCAAAATTGATCTGCGTTTGAGCGACCGTCCTATCAAACCAATTAACCAACCACTGAATGGTAAAAGTACTAAAACAAATAATGTCAATTTCCAGCTCATCGCAAACATCATTCCCAAATAAGTGATTATCATTATTGGATTTTTGAAAACCATATCGAGTGAACTCATAATTGATGCCTCAACCTCGCCCACATCTCCAGTCATACGCGACATTATGTCGCCTTTACGTTCTTCAGTAAAAAAACCGATAGGCAGACTTACTATTTTGCTGTACAATTGATTTCTTAAATCGCGCAATACGCCCGTACGAATTGGAATCATAAAATAAGATCCAAAATATGCAGCACCTACTTTAAGCGCAGTCATTATTACCAGAAATGCACCTAAATATATCAGTGATGAGCTTGGTCCAACCGCTTCGATAAATTGCTGTACACTATAAGAAAAATTATTTTGTAATGCTTTAAATATTTCCTCAATTCCATCGTTCCAAGTCCATAATTTATACACTTTAATAGGATCTTCAATCTTAAAAAGCATTTTTAATACAGGAATTATAGCCGCAAATGAAAATAAGCTAAACACTGTAGATAGAAAATTAAAAAGTAAATTTAAAAAAACATACTTTTTATATGGCGGTATAAACCGCTTGAGAAGCGTTACGAATTTGAACATTTGGTTTTTGTCGATAGTTGTAGTAAGTTTTCAATCAATAAAAAACTAATTGAAAGGAAGATATTTTAATTTAATCAAAAACATTCCTTTTAGATTCAATATCTCAAATATTTACAGTATACATTTGCAAACAAATGACTCATTTGAATAAATCAGGAACATTTATAATCTTTGCTTCATTTGATGGATAAAATTGGAATTTACACTCCGGTATAATTTCTTGGTGTAATGCGTCGCAATTCCTCTTTTACTGATTGACTAACATTAAGCGTTTCAACAAAATTATGAATGGATTTTTCAGTAATTCCTTCATTTGTTCTTGTCAACAATTTTAGAGCCTCATAAGGTGATGGGTAAGCCTCACGACGAAGAATTGTTTGAATTCCTTCGGCAACAACTGCCCATGTATTGTCTAAATCTTTATATATGGCAGTCTCGTTAAGCAACAATTTACTTAAACCCTTCATAATGCTTTGTGAAGCAATAATAGTATGTGCAAATGGAACTCCTACGTTACGAAGCACGGTGCTATCTGTCAAATCACGTTGTAATCGTGAAATTGGAAGCTTAGATGCCATAAATTCCAACGATGCATTGGCAATAGCCAAATTTCCTTCAGCATTTTCAAAATCAATTGGATTAACTTTATGTGGCATGGCCGAAGAACCAACTTCTCCTGCTTTAATTTTTTGTTTAAAATACTCCATCGAAACATAAGTCCAAATATCACGACAAAAGTCAATTAATATTGTATTAATACGTTTCATTGCATCAAATTGAGCTGCTAGATTATCATAATTTGATATTTGCGTAGTCCATTGTTCACGGTCCAAGCCAAGTTTATTGCTCACAAATTTATTACCAAACTGTTTCCAATCAATAGCAGAATATGCTACTTCATGTGCATTGAAATTACCTGTTGCTCCTCCAAATTTTGCAGAATTTGGAGTATTCTTTAAAATCGACATTTGTTGATTCAATCTATTAACAAACACCATTATTTCTTTGCCCAGGCGAGTTGGCGATGCAGGTTGTCCATGTGTTTTGGCTAACATTGAAACATCGCGCCACGCTTCTACTAAATGCGAAAGCTCTTGAATTAAAGCCTCCATTTCTGGATAATAAACTTCATCTAAAGCTTTTTTGATTGAAAGTGGCACTGCTGTATTGTTAATATCTTGCGAAGTTAATCCAAAATGAATAAACTCTTTGAATTCTTGCAAACCAAGCAAATCAAATTTTTCTTTGATAAAATATTCAATTGCTTTTACATCATGATTTGTAACCGATTCAATATCCTTTATTTTAATGGCATCGGCTTCGGTAAATTCAGTATATAATGCTCGAAGTTTTGGAAAAACAGATGACGGTACATTTTCTAATTGCTTTAACGGAATTTCGCATAAAGCAACAAAATATTCAATTTCCACCAAAACGCGGTAACGCATTAATGCAAATTCTGAAAAGTAAACAGAATATGCTTCTGTTTTGGTACGATAACGACCATCAATTGGCGAAATAGCAGTGAGCAAAGATAAGTTCATATTGAAATTATTGTTTCTAATTTTTATAAATATTCTTTCTGGGGTAGATTTTCAGATTACAAAACCTCCTAAAACATTGAATTTAAGCAATTATTTTTCTAAAAAAGCAGCAATATTTTATTCCTCAAACATTGATTTTTATGAATCGGCAAAGTTAATCATTTCTATCGGAATAGAAAAGTTTGTATTTAGACTTGCAGTACTGATTCTTTTTCTTTACCTTTGTTTCACAAATAAAACTATAAAAAGACATAGCAAACTGAAGCTAAATTCAAACTAACACACACAAAACAAATGAGGTACATAAGAATTCACAAAGAGGGTCGATTTATTTTAGGTATATTAGTTTTGGTATTATTATTAATGAATTTGTATATTTATACTCAATTCCAACTTACAGCATTGATAATAAATATAGTAATATCGGCCTTTTTGCTTTTCTTTTTTGCTTATTTTTTCAGAAATCCTCCTCGAAAAGTTTTTATTGACGACTCAAGTTTAGTTATTGCGCCAGCCGACGGCACCATCGTAGTGGTTGAACCAGTAGATGAATTAGAGTATTTTGGCGACAAACGATTACAAGTTTCAATATTCATGTCTGTTTTTAATGTTCACGCCAATTGGTATCCAATCAAAGGTAAAGTTGTTAAGTCAGTACATCACAGTGGACGTCACATCGCAGCATTTTTGCCCAAATCGAGTACTGAAAATGAGCGGTCAACTGTAGTTTTAGAATCACAATTAAAAACTCAAATTCTTGTACGACAAATTGCTGGTGCATTAGCACGTCGTATTGTTACATATGCACATGCAGGCAAAGAATGCCATTTAAACGAACATCTTGGATTTATTAAATTTGGTTCGCGCGTAGACTTGTACTTCCCACTCGATACCGAAATTTTTGTTCAAGTAGGTGAATCTACCACTGGTAACGAAACAATTATTGCCCGACTTAACGAGGATTGAACCAATGACAATAGATGAAGCTCAGAAACAAGTTGACGAATGGATTAAAACCTATGGAGTTAGCTATTTTGCCGAAATGACAAACATGGCCATACTAACAGAGGAAGTTGGTGAATTGGCTCGAGTAATGGTAAGAACCTATGGTGAACAATCATTCAAAAAATCGGACGAAGGCATTAATCTTGCTGACGAAATGGCCGATGTACTATGGGTTCTGATTTGTCTTGCCAATCAAACTGGTGTAAATCTCACCGAGGCATTTGAAAAGAATATTCAGAAAAAAACTTCACGTGACAAAAATCGACACCTCAAGAATGAAAAAATTAAATCCATAATTCGATGAATCATATTAAAGCAATTGTTTAATATGATTCTCTACATCGAGTTTAAATTTACACACTTCTTTCTATCTCAAATACGGTTTTATCATTCAATATCGAGTTCCAAAACATATTGAAAATTCTTACTTCTACTTATTATTTACCCCAAATTTCGGCAATTATTTTCGGGAAATGGTCATATTCAAGGATATGAACTTTGTCTGCAATAGTTTCAGCAGTATCAGATGGTAAAACTGGAAATTTTGCTTGAAAAATTATATTTCCTTCATCGTAATGCGCATTTACATAATGAATGGTAATACCCGATTCTGTTTCTTGGGCATCTGCCACTGCTTGATGAACATGCATTCCATACATACCTTTTCCACCAAATTTTGGAAGCAAAGCTGGATGAATATTAATTATTTTTTGCGGAAATGCATCAATTAGCACTTGAGGTATTTTCAGAAGAAAGCCAGCCAGAACAATATAATCTATTTTATATTTATTTAACAGCGAAATGATTTTTTCACCGTCAAAAAACTCTTCTCTAGAAAAAGTGAATGAAGGGGTATTAAGTTTTTCCGCCCTTTGATGAACAAAAGCCTCTTTTTTATTAGAAATTATCAACGGAAACCGAAAATTCGTATTTTCAGCAAAGAAATTAATGATATTCTCAGCATTAGAGCCCGATCCAGAAGCTAGGAGTGCTATATTTTTTGTCATATTAAATTGATAATAATTGCACACAAATAGATTATTTGTGCAGATTTATAGTTTTTTTTCATTAAAAATGAGGTAATGTCAAGAAAATTTCTTTCCTTTGCACCGCAAAATTAATAAAGAATTTTTATTTACAAATTAAAAAACAAAAATTATGTCAGAAGTTGAAGGAAAAGTTAAAGCAATTATTGTAGACAAATTAGGAGTTGAAGAAGCAGATGTTGTAGCAACAGCTAGTTTTACAAACGACTTAGGTGCTGATTCATTGGATACCGTAGAATTAATTATGGAATTCGAAAAAGAATTTGGAGTTTCTATTCCAGACGAACAAGCTGAAAAAATTACAACAGTAGGTGAAGCGATTGCTCACATTGAAGCGTTACAAAAATAATTTCACTCTCTAACATTTAAGTATGGAATTGAAAAGAGTTGTGGTAACAGGTTTAGGAGCCATTACACCGTTAGGATCTAATGTTTCTGAAACTTGGGAAAACATTCTGAATGGCGTAAGCGGAGCTGCACCTATTACTTATTTCGATCCTTCACAGTTTAAAACCAAATTTGCTTGCGAAGTTAAAAATTTTGATCCGTTAAAATATTTTGACCGAAAAGAAGCACGCAAATTGGATCTTTATGCGCAGTATGCAATTGCCGCTGCCGACGAAGCAATTTTAAATTGTGGTGTGGATTTAGAAACATTAGATAAAGACGAAGTAGGTGTAATTTTTGCTGCCGGTATTGGTGGAATTAAAACCTTTGAAGAAGAAATTGGTTTTTATTATGCCAACAAGGATATGGGTCCAAAGTTCAATCCTTTCTTTATCCCAAAAATGATTTCGGACATTGCTGCGGGACAAATTTCGATTAAGTATGGTTTTCATGGACCAAACTACTCAACTTGTTCGGCTTGTGCTTCGTCAACCAATGCCATTATAGATGCTTTTACCAATATTCGTATGGGTAAAGCAGTTATGATTGTTGCTGGTGGTGCCGAAGCTGCAATAACCCCAGGTGGTGTCGGTGGCTTTAACGCAATGAATGCTCTATCAACTCGCAATGATGAGCCAACACGTGCATCTCGTCCATTTAGCAAAAGCCGTGATGGTTTTGTTATGGGAGATGGTGGTGCTTGTCTTATTCTCGAAGAATTGGAGCATGCTCTATCGCGAGGTGCAAATATTCTTTGCGAAGTTGTAGGGGGCGGAATGTCGGCCGATGCGTATCATTTAACAGCTACTCATCCCGATGGTCTTGGTGCAAAGTTAGTGATGAAACGCGCATTGAAAGATGCAGGTTTAAGTCCTGATGCAGTTGATTATATTAATGTTCACGGAACATCTACTCCAGTTGGAGACATCTCCGAATCTAAAGCGATTAAGGAAGTGTTTGGTGAACATGCATACAAACTCAATATCAGTTCTACAAAGTCAATGACTGGACACTTATTGGGTGCTGCTGGTGCTATTGAAGCTATTTTTTCAGTTTTATCTGTGGTGAACGACATAGTTCCACCAACGATTAACTTTACTGAAGGCGACGAAGATCCCGATATTGACTACAAACTTAATTTTACGTTCAACAAAGCACAAAAGCGAGTTGTGAATGTTGCCCTATCTAATACATTTGGATTTGGTGGTCATAACGCAAGTGTAATTGTAAAGAAATACACAAAATAAAAACGTGATTAAGTATATTCCTATTAAAATAAGGCTCATTTCGAAAGCTCGAAAGGAGCCTTATTTTTTGTTCTATAAAGTACTCGGATTTTATCCAAAAAAAATTGAATTCTACCAACTAGCGGTTCAGCATAAATCAGTTTCAATTCCAACAGAGCATGGTCATTTGTTAAGCAATGAACGACTTGAGTTTTTAGGTGATGCAGTATTAAATTCTGTTGTTACTGACATTCTATATCGCCGCTATGAACATCAACGCGAAGGTTTCTTAACAAACACGCGGTCTAAAATTGTAAAACGTGATTCGTTAAACCAATTAGCTGTGGAAATAGGATTAGACAAACTTGTTAAGGTAACAAAATACGTCAATTCTCATACAAATAACAATATTTATGGCAATGCATTGGAAGCATTGTTAGGAGCTATTTACCTCGATTATGGTTACAAAAAATGTAAAGTATTTGTTAAGCAGCGTTTATTTGAAAATTTCATAAATCTGGATGAAGTTGCTGAAAATGAGGTAAACTTCAAATCAAAATTGCTTGAATGGTGTCAGAAAAACAAATACGAACTAGAATTTTTGCTCATAAAAGACACTTTGGGTAATGCCAATAAACATGTTTTTCACTCCAGATTAATTATTGACAGCAAAACAATTTGCGAAGCCGCAGGATCAAGCAAAAAAGAATCGCAACAACATGCATCTCAGATTGCCTTAGATATGATTCAATCTAATCCTAAATTGATTCAAGAATTAAAAGTTGAATTAATTGATACAATTATTGAAAGCGCCAAAACTGAAGATATTAACATCTAATTTTCTCAAATATTTTATTACCTACAATCAAACTGCACATTTTAATGGAAAACGTGCAGTAATTTAGTGTAATTGTGTATCTTTGCCAAACAATAAAACTATTTCAAAATTATTTAAATCAATAGAAACATGGAAACAATGCAATTTTCACAATTAATCAGTATTCAAGCAAATAAATACGGCGACAAAGTAGCATTATGTCACAGAGAAAATTTGCAAGACGAATGGATTAATATTTCGTGGACTTCATTTGCAAATCAAGTATCTGCAATTGCCAAAGCATTTATTGAGATTGGGGTATCTGTTCATCAACGAGTTGGCCAATTTTCGCAAAACAAAGCCGAAAATTTAATTGTTGATTTTGCATTGTATTCAAATAGAGCGGTATTGGTTCCATTATATGCCACTTCAACAAAGCAACAAGTTGAATATATTGTAAATGATGCAGAGATACAAATTATGTTTGTTGGCGATCAAAGTCAGTATGATATTGCTTATGAGATAATGTCAGAATCAAAATTTTTGAAGAAAATCATTTCGTTCGATCCTAAAGTCGAATTCTCTAATGTCAATAGCTCAATGTACTTTCATGATTTACTTTTATTAGGGTTCAAATCTACTAAACATTACGAAGTTGAGGAAAGGCAAGATGAAGCAACTGAAAGTGATTTGGCTTGCATTTTGTACACATCGGGCACTACAGGCAATCCTAAGGGAGTAATGTTACCACATTCTTGCTTTAATGAAGCCATGCGCACCCATTCATTGCGTCTAAATACGGTAACCGAAAATGATACTTCGATTGCATTCCTACCACTATCGCATGTTTTTGAACGTACATGGAGTTACTATTGTATTTTTAGAGGTGTCACTATTTATATTAATCAACGCCCAACCGAAATACAGCAAACCCTCAAGGATGTACGCCCAACGTTAATGTGTGCAGTACCACGCTTTTGGGAGAAAATATATTCTGGGGTTCAAGAAAACATCTCAAACTTTTCG
Source organism: uncultured Bacteroidales bacterium (assembly GCA_903911085.1). Taxonomy (GTDB): domain Bacteria; phylum Bacteroidota; class Bacteroidia; order Bacteroidales; family Paludibacteraceae; genus Paludibacter. The sequence continues at coordinate 32,671 of CAIWCC010000193.1, forward strand.
CCATTAATGCAAGGCATTGTTACATGGGCAGTTGCAACAGGGAAAAAATACAATCTGGACTATCTTCGATTGAACAAAAAGCCTAGTTTATTCTTAAAAATTTCATATTCAATTGCCAACAAACTTATATTTTCAAAAGTTAAACAAACGATTGGATTGGAGAATGCTCAAATGCTTCCTGCAGCAGGTGCAAAACTTTCTAATGAAATCACCACTTTTTTTCGAAGTATTGGAGTACCAGTAGTTTATGGATATGGATTAACTGAAAGCACCGCCACTGTATGTTGTTTCAATTACAATGGCTTCGAAATTGGAACAGTAGGAGAAGTAATGCCGGATTTGGAAGTGAAAATTGGTGAAGATAATGAAATCTTACTAAGAGGAAAAACAATTTTTTCGGGTTATTACAACAAACCAGAAGCTAATAAGGAAGCCTTTACCGAAGATGGATGGTTTAAAACGGGAGATGCAGGAATTGTTAAGGACAACAAAATAATTCTTACTGAAAGAATAAAGGATTTGTTCAAAACCTCAAATGGTAAATACATTGCACCTCAAGAAATTGAAACTCGCTTAATACTAGACAAATACATTGAACAAGCGGCAGTAATTGGCGACGAACGCAATTATGTAACTGCAATTATTGCCCCTGTTATTCCAGCACTTGAAACTTATGCCAAAACAAATAATATTAAATTTGATACTGTCGACGATTTATTGAAAAATAAGGCTATTAATGATTTAATAAGGAACCGAATTGAAGAGTCGCAAAAAGGAATGGCTAGCTACGAAATAGTTAAACGTTTTACTTTGATTCCAAAAGGATTTACTATGGAAGCCGGTGAACTAACTAATACTTTAAAAATGCGAAGAACTGTTATAATGCAAAAATACAAATTGCAGATTGATGATATGTACGCACAGTAATAAATTATTTAAAATCGTCAATAAATTTTGAACATTTTTGCATATTTCCCAAAAAGTCTGTAGGTTATGAAAATTAGCTACAGACTTTTTTTTGCAGAAAGATTTGTACAAACAAATTTTCAAATTTCTAATCTCATACAAAACCAAACGCACAAATACCTAAACTACATATATTTACACAAACACTACGGATAAGAAATCGAAATTTGACTGTCATTTGTTTGACAATAGAACAAAACAATACATAATTAACGTTAAGCAATTTTCAACATGAAATTATTATTTAGATATTTGTCTAATAATACAATTATACAAGTACAAAATAAAAAAAATATGAATGATATATTCAAAGCGTTAAATGATCCGGCACGTCGCGAAATACTAAAAATGCTACAAAAACAGGATATGACAGCTGGTGATATTGCATCTCAGTTTGAAATGACTGCACCAAGTATTTCGCACCACTTAGATAAATTAAAACGAGCTGGACTTGTAACTACCATAAAAAAAGGGCAGTACATTCATTATTCAATTAATACTACAATTATTGACGATTTATTAAATTACATATTAACACTCAAAAAATAAATTATGAACAAATTTTTCAAAGAGACTATAATCTGGATTTTTAATCTCATTCCATTAGTTTATCTAAAAATTGTTTGGAATCAATTGCCTGACAAAGTTATAACAAGCTTTGGTTTTTCGGGAGGTGCCAATGGTTGGACAGACAAAAATGAACTTCCGTTAGTAATTGGTGGCATTGTTATTGGAACTTACCTTTTAATGAAATTTCTACCCTACTTCGATCCTAAAAAGAAAATTGCAAATATGGGCGACAAGTATTTGTCATTCCGCTTGATTATGACTATTTTCATGTCACTTTTGACAGTATATATTTTGTATGTTGGTAGCACTGGTATATCAAATCAGAATTTACTTTTTGGTCTATTGGGATTGTTTTTTGCTTTGCAAGGAAATTATATGCAAACGTTACGACCAAATTATTTTCTTGGAATTCGTACACCTTGGACACTTGAAAATGAGGAAACTTGGCGTTTGACGCACCGTATAGGTGGTAGGCTGTGGATGGCAGGTGGCACTTTGACCATTTTACTTTCAATAATTATTGGCGATAAACTTTGGCTCTCAATATCTTTTGGAATTATTATTGCCATAATTTCGATATTTCCCATTATCTATTCATATTCAGCATTTCAAAAAAATAAATTATCTAAATGAAAAAAATAATTTTTATCGGATTATATCTTATTTCAGCGGCTATTGTTTTTGGACAAGATGTTGTTGGTGAATGGAATGGAGCATTAAAAATTCAGAACATGCAATTACGGTTGGTATTTCACATCGTTAAAGTTGACAAAAACTACACAGCCACTATGGATAGTCCCGACCAAGGAGCAAAAGGAATTCCAATGACAAAGGTTACTTTTGAGAATTCTGTTGTAACTATTGAAATGGCTGCAGCAAGTATAAAATATAATGGAACATTGGACGATAAGGGAATTATTTCAGGCACATTTACCCAAGCCGGCCAATCATTTCCAATGATATTAACTCGCAAATCAATTGAAAAAGTGGCACTTATACGACCACAAGAACCTACAAAACCATATCCTTATTATTCCGAAGAAGTAACTTTTAAGAATAGCAAAGAAAACATCACGTTGGCTGGAACACTAACTCTTCCCAAAAAAGATGGCATATTTCCAGTAGCAGTTTTAATCTCGGGCAGTGGTCCGCAAAACCGCGATGAAGAGTTGATGGGACACAAACCATTTTTAGTTTTGGCCGATTATTTAACACGCAACGGGATAGGGGTTTTGCGCTTTGATGATCGTGGTTGTTACGCATCAAAAGGTAATTTTGCAAAAGCTACAACACAGGATTTTGCCTCGGACGTTGAAGCAGCAATTATATATTTAACCACTTGTAAAAGTGTTGATTTGAAACATATTGGATTAATTGGGCACAGCGAAGGAGGTATAATAGCACCAATAGTGGCTTCGAGAAGAAAGGATGTTAACTTTATCGTTTTAATGGCAGGAACTGCCGTATCGGGAGGAGATATTTTATTGTTACAGCAAGATTTAATTGGTCGTGGAATGGGTATAAATGAAGCCGAATTGAAACAAACAGCTAAAATAAACAAAGGTTTGTATCAATTAATTAGCGCCAATAATGACACCTCGATTCTTAAAAACAGAATGACAGAGTACTTAAAAGTAAATATCAAAAACATTCCAAACAAACCAAAAGATGTCAACGATGATGAATTAATAAATCAACAAATAAAACAAATAACATCACCGTGGATGCTCAATTTTATAAAATATAATCCTTCGCCAACGCTCGAAAAAGTAAAATGCGCAGTTTTTGCTATTAATGGCAGTAAAGACACACAAGTTCCCTCTTCTGTTAATCTTCCAGCAATAGCAAAAGCATTGAAAAAGGGTAACAATAAGCAATATACCACTAAAGAGTTGATTGGTTTAAATCATTTATTTCAAGAATGTAAAACTGGTCTACCCAATGAATATATTGAAATTGAGCAAACAATATCGCCAGTAGCATTGTCTGAAATTTGTAATTGGATAAAAACAGTGGTGAAATAATGAGTTCAATACAAGTGAATTAACAAACTGATTCACTAAAAATATTCCTTGTATCAATTCCTTGTTATGATGCATTTAAATTTTTACACATTATCTTGAAAAATTATTCTACCTTTGAAGTTCGATAAAAGATATGTTTTTACAGCTTCATTTTTTTATTTATCTTCTTATAACCAACAACATACCAAACAAATGTCTCATTCCATTCCACAAAAATTAGAACAATTCCAACGACTACTTGAGATAATGACTGAACTACGTGCAAAATGTCCGTGGGATAAAGAACAGACTTTTGAAAGTTTGCGCACACTTACCATTGAGGAAACTTATGAACTTGCTGATGCAATAATCAAAAACGACAAAGCCGAAATTCGTAAAGAACTGGGTGATATTTTGTTACACATTGTTTTTTATTCCCAAATGGGTAGTGAAACGGATGAATTTGACATTTACGATGTATGTAAAGGTTTGTGCGAAAAGCTGATTTACCGTCACCCACATATTTTTGCAGATGTGGAAGCCAATAATAGTGAGGTAGTTATGCAAAATTGGGAAACACTAAAACTCAAAGAAAAAGGTGGTAACAAATCTGTTTTGTCGGGAGTTCCAAATTCATTGCCGGCATTGATTAAGGCTCATCGCATACAAGACAAAGCCCGAAGTGTAGGCTTCGACTGGGAACATCGCGAACAAGTGTGGAACAAAGTGCAGGAAGAAATTAATGAGTTTAAAGTGGAGGTGGCTGCCATGGACAAGGATAAAATGGAAGCCGAGTTTGGCGACCTGCTTTTCAGTTTAATTAACGCTGCACGCCTCTACGAAATTAACCCCGAAAATGCGCTAGAACGTACCAATCGTAAGTTTATCAACCGCTTTAATTACCTAGAATCCAAAACTATTTCCGTGGGTAAAGACCTCAAAGAAATGAGTCTGGCGGAAATGGATGAAATCTGGGATGAAGCAAAAAAAGAAGAAAGAGAACCCCTAACCCCTTAAAAAGAATAAGAACAAGACTCATAAATTATACAAAGATGGACTTAAAAATTGATTAGTTTTGTTCACTACAATGAATAAAATATGCGAATTAAGGGTAGAACCCAATTAAAAAATATGCTGATTAACAGCAAAATAACACTTAAAATATTTTGATATATCAGTAAATATCAGTAACTTAGAAGAATATTTACCACAATTTATTCTAAATTATGACTTCTACT
>CAIWCC010000194.1 GCA_903911085.1 uncultured Bacteroidales bacterium
AATATTATTAATAATAATAAAAATAGACGAAAATGAAAAATTCTAAATTATTAATTATCGTTTTATGTATGTTTGGCTCAATTCAAACATCAAAACCACAACAAGTAATTGTTACAGACGATGCCGGTTATACTACACCCGCAAGTGGTGCAATATTGGATGTAAAATCAACTTCTAAAGGTTTTATAGTTCCTCGAATGACTACAGTTCAAAGAACTACATTGGGTGCTACTACACCAGTAAATGGAGTAGTTGTCTACGACACTGATTTTAAATCATTTTGGTATTGGGAAACCAATGAATGGAAACAAATTGCTGCTTCGGGTTTAAATCTTAATAGCTTTAAATTTGGTGATGCTTCAAATTATTCTACTTTTGAAGCTGATGGAACTTTACTATTATTAGGAACTGCCACAGTTTGGGATGACATTAGAGTATCACTTATTACTAGAGGTTCTGGCGGTGTAAATCCTACATTTTCACAAATTCAAAATAGTTTGTTTGCCTATAAATTTAGTGGAACTGCCGATAATGAAATCTTTTTTGAGATTCAAATGCCACACAGTTGGAAAGAAGGTTCAAAAATTTATCCGCATGTTCATTGGGCACCAAATGGTACTTCAACAGGAAATGTTACTTGGGGTATGGATTTTGAATGGCAAAATATTAATGGTGTTTTTAGTGGAGCCACTACTAATATATCTACTTCTGTTGCAGCAGATGGTGTAGCCAAAAAACAGCAAATTACTAATATCGGTACCGGAATCGAAGAAACTGATAAGAAAATTTCTAGTATAATTATGTGTAGATTATATAGGGCAGGAAATTCCGACACAAATAATGACGAATGTTTTTTACTTGCATTTGATATTCACTACGAAGTTAACACTATTGGTAGTCGTGAAGTATTATCTAAATAAGTTGACCTGCATAGTTTTTATTTATAAAATAATAGATTATGAACTCATATACACAATTTCAGCTGTTTATCGTTTTTTGCATTGTTCTTTTCTTGCCATATATTGTTTTTTCTCAGGGCATTAAAATAACAACTGGTGGAAATATAAAAGTTTCGGGAGCTGCTATTATCAATATAGTTGATGGAAATTTTGTGAACAATGGAACATACAACAATGGAACAGAGACTGTTACAATGTCGGGGACAAGTGCCAAAACCATGTCGGGCAATGGCAACACATCTATGTACCACTTAAATGTGACCAATTCAGGCGGTATAACCACTCAACTTCCACTTTTGACCACCACCACGCTAAATATTGCCACAGGTAGCAAATTGACAATTGATACCACTAGAGCTGTATCAGTAAGTACTATAGTTAGCAACAATGCTGGTACATCGGGTTTGATTATAAAGTCTAATCCTTTGGCTGCCAATGGTTCGCTTATATACCACAATGCTTATAACTCACCAGTTCAAGCCACTGTAGAAATGTATTCCAAAGCATCCATTGTATCAGGAAATTATAAATGGCAGTATTTTGGTATTCCTATTCGTACAATGACAGCTTTTCCAACATTTAATGGTGGATATTTGCGTCAATTTAACGAGGCAGGCACTGGAAGT
>CAIWCC010000195.1 GCA_903911085.1 uncultured Bacteroidales bacterium
CCCCAAAAAAATCTTCTCAGGGTTAGATTAATCAAATAAAATGGTATACTTTTGAATTGAAATACTGGTATACTTTTCAATTAATATATACAGTCCTACTTTTCTTTATCGCATGTATTTTTCGCTTCACACGTCTCAGGTCACTTTCCGAATCATTAATCACTCGCTCAATACTCCTTTGATCAGTTATCCCATTACTCTCGCACACAGCCACAATGTCGGCGGCTGTTACGCCTTTTAATTGAATGCACTTTCTACCAATCCTGCTCCATATCTCGTTATACCCTTTTTTATTCAATGAGACCCCACGCAATAGGCTTTTCTCAAGGTGTTTAGTAGCGCAAAGCACAATCCCGCATTCATCCTCTATCGCGTTGTATAGGCTTATGAATAAATAAAGAGAACCGTCGCTCAACTTGTCAGCCTCATCAAAAATCAACAGCGGATTTTCAAGTCGAATGATATTGTGTATCACGTCCTGTATCATATCGCTTTCCGTCAATCCCCTGTATTCAATCCCCATCTCTTTGAGTATCTCCTGAAGCATTGTTTTCTTATTCCAAAACGAGTTACACTTCAGCGCAAACACGTTCTTATTTCTATTTCTAAAATGGTCAATCGTAAAACTCTTACCGCTCCCGGCCTGTCCAACTATTGCCATCACCAGACTATTCTCCTTAGCGTCCTCCAGTATCGAAGTAATAAGCCTATGGTCTTCAGTATCCACTTGTTCCCAATCCTTCAGCTTCACTCCAATCTGTGCAGCCACGCTTCGCCACATTTCGTCCCTTATCAGCCCCCAATTTTCATTGAGCATCTGGCTTATAGTTGCAGCGCTCACGTCCTTCATACTCTTTGCCGCTTTATTCTGACTGCCATATCTATCGCAATAAGCATATAAAGCATTTACAATCTGTTCCTTCTTAATCTTATTCATGTTTCCGTGTATATTATTTTCTTAATTATTAAATTCTATAAGTTCTGATTCCGACAATTAGTATAAATCGTACATTTCTAATTCATTTTCATTCTCTATCTCCACCGTAGTAGCGTTCTTTTGTAGAGACGTGGCATGCCGCGTCTCTTGCGGGCGGGGTGGTGCATTCCTCTGATTCTTATGTTGTCCCCTGCTATCCGTAAGCATCAGCTTCTTAAGCGTTTCATTCTGCATTTGTGGAAGCATCAGTGTTACTGCTACCGCCTCTATTTGCCTAGCCCTAAAGTCCGTAACTTGTTTCTCAAGGCTATAGTTAAAATCTTTCACCCGCTGTATCTGACCGCTGTCTCCAGCTTTTCTGTCCTTCAGCGCCATTGGCTGTACATACTTTTCTTCTAATAGGAACTGTAAACTTTCGTCCTCATTCACCGCCAATATATGTATTGGGTCATAAGGATCATAGCGCACTTCCCACCGCACCGAGGCGTAATTTCTAAATGCAGTATCAAAGCAGTCGTAATCCCTTTTAATACCGTTTATCGTAACATGAAGGCCACTGCCTGTCATCAGGTTTCTAAATCCAGTCTTTTGACCGAAGGTCAACAAATAGCGTTCAGGCTCAAATACCAATTTATCCGCTTGTTCCATTTCCGCCCACTTGGTCAAATACTCCTCGCGCTTTTCATCCCTTTTCATTTCTATCATTTCCATCACCTGGGCACATACACCGTCCCAGTCTGGGAAATCCTTTTTGTACTTATTCAAATACTCAATGTTGGGCTGTTTATCCTTACCACTCGTTATTCCCCATCCGCTCCAGTTCCTTTGCATTTGGCAATAATCATGATTTAGCGATCTAAAGTAAGGTTCAATAATTTTCGCCTTTGCATTCTTTGCTTTCGCGGGTACCGATAGTTTCGCCAAGGCTTCATAAAATGGTGTCAATTTCTTTATCGCGTATCGGTCGCTCTGTAGTTGGTGAGCTCTGTGCATAGTTCCAAATAGTTCCGTAGTATGTCTACTTGCATCTCTCAAAGCCTCCGTTATCAGTTCCGGTGTTTCATGCGTTCCAATCGCGTATCCAAGTATGTATTTGTTGAAAGCGTCCAATATCACTACCACTGTAGGTCTATGGTGATACGTTGTGGTAGAGTATCCAGTCTTAGGCTTCGTTTCCGTCATTTGGTACATCAGTTCCACATCCCATCCGTCCATTGTCAAGTAATACAGTGGAGCCGTTGGGGCGCTCCTTTTAATCTGCATTGTTTTTTGGTTACTAAAAGCCACCGATCCGCGTCGTCCCGCATAAATCTGCGTATCATATTTCTCACGCCACACAGCCACCGCTCCGCCCGTTATCTTTTTCCACTTCATGTTTTCGGCTATCATATTGTACAAGCTCATCACCTGTGCATTATCCAAGTTCCGAGGGTCAGCCAGTAGTTCAATAATAAAAGCCTCCTTAACCTCATCATTCACCTTTGCTGAATTCTTGTTATTATAATTCTTATGAATCAGCACCTCCACACCATCCTTCACGTACGCTTTATATTTATTCTCAAGGCTCCGTGGGTTAGCCGGTAATGAGTGAGGATACTTCGATCGGTCAAGCTCCTGCACCGCCTCCGCATATTGATCCCACATCCGCACGCTCTTATGTCCCAGTGCGCTCCGCTTCGCTTTCTTATTATTGATCAGCGCGTGTATTGCATCCAGTACTATTGCGTTAGCGTAATACTCACGTCTCACATTAGCAGGAAGAAAACGGCCGTCACTAAGCTTATAAGTCTCAAAAAATTCGGTTGCCTTCTCGTTCGCCACTATCTTCTCACTCACCTGATTCACCACTACCAATTTATAAGGATCCCCGCCAATCCGCTCCTTAATAGCCGTCTTAAATCGCTCCGGCATACTGTCGAACTGTACCAATGCAGGCGTATTCAAGCAAGCTCTTCGAACCACATTCAATTGCTTCCGCTGAGCAAGGCGTCCGTAATTATCGGCCTTGATAATATCATTCTCAACCAACCAACCGGCTTCAATGCATAAAGTATTATTGTAGTATTCCATAATATGGATATTAATTTGTTCATTTTTAGGTCTCGCTCCTGGTGTAAATGCCATTCCCATCCGAGTCGAGAATTATTTATGCGGGTAATTGATTATCTTTGCGTCGTCAAACATTAAAAAAATCAATCATTATGAGAAAAGAATTTAAGTGCAAAATAACATTTGAGTGCGACGGCGATTTTAATATAGATCCCGAATCGAAAATTCAAAAGGATTTTCTGAAATTTCTTGGTATATTGAAACTTCGCTGCGAGATTTCAAGTTCTTCGCTGAAATGCGAATGTCAAAAGGTTGAATACCGCCCTCCAGTTTACCTAACTTTTCACATATCAACTCCGATAACTCGATCCGAAACTGTTCATTACCTATCAATGATTTTACAAGGGTACTCTGGTCTTCTACTGAGCAACCAAGGTGTATACTCATTTTCATTTCTTCTTTCATAATCTTATCGTATTAATATTTTGACAATTATACTCCCAAAATATAGTATTGCCCCAATTCCTAATGCCCAGTTACATATCCGCCCATTCAGCGGATCACTAAGCAGTACCATCCAAAATGCCGAAAATTTATCTTTCATATTCTAAATTGTTAACTGTTAATTCTTAATTAAACCGCCGTTTTTAATCGCTTCCTCTCTAATCTTAATTAGTTGAGGCGTTTTGGCCGTTCCCCTTAGCGCCTTTCGTATTGTTGGGTAAGTTCCAAATTCAAGAAGAACCTTTTTAATCCGAAAGTCAACTAAGATCTCTTTTTCTTTTTCTTTTTCCATTTTGTGTGTGTTTATTTATTTAACCTATATTAATCATACTTTAATACCTTGTTTTTTTTTATCAAAAACTTTGTATACATTTGCCGCGTTATTTCATTGTTGAAATGCTTTGCAAAGATAGAGGACTATTTTCTAATTACCAAACATTTTACGGACAATTTTCTAATTATTTTATGAAAGCAATAGAGAGAACATATCAATATATTGATTATAAGAATATTAGTAAATCAGATTTTGAAAAAAAATGTGGTATCTCTAATGGCTATTTGGGCAAAATGTACCTTAGAAAAGCAGATATGGGGGAATCGATAATAGTCCAGATATTAGAAAATTGTCCTGATATGTCGCCAGAATGGCTAATTATTGGAAATGGATCTATGCTTCGTGAAGTCATTATTGACGAAAAAAAGCAAGAAAAAAAGGATCTTCCATTAGTTGAAGCCATTTCTATAGGCTTTATTTTGGATAGGTATGAGGCTTTAGCAGTAGAAAACGCATTTTTAAAGAAGGAAAACCAGGAGCTAATAAATTCAGTCAGCGAGCCAAGCCAAGCACGAGAATACCCCATAAATCCACAACCGATCGGCTCTCATATTGCAGCAGAACCTAAACCATACAAATAGCTAAAATATAGGCAGGCACACACTACCTCGCGCCTACGTGTACTTATAATAGTATTTATCAGCGGTTTACACCGCTTTTTTTATGCCTATATGCTGTATTAAGGGGGTACTTAAACCCATATTTAACCGAAAAACGTCCGTTTTTTGTCCTTAAGCGGTTATTTAGAACCGTTTATTTACCGCTTTTTGTACATCCATTTGTACATCCAACTGTACACCCAATAGCGTTTTTTGCTGTTTTTGCGTTATCCCGTCATATTCATTTTTGGGCATAAAAAAAGCCCCATTTCGGGGGCGTTCTCATTATTGGTCTATTGATATAAATCCTTTATTTATTAGGCTTTTAAGCCTTGTTTAATCATTATTTAAAGGGTTATTAAAGTAATGCATAAACATCTGCCTAATTTGGGGCTTAAAATTAAACCTAAATTAAAGCAGATGTATAATTTGTTTTTTCGTGGTTCTATGTAACTGTTTATTTATCAGTATTATATATTTATAGATTATGTATATTTTGTTTTATGCCTTATATTCTAATAGCTAATAAATAATTACAAAAACTAAATAAACTTAATTGCGGTTGATTTGTTTGGTGGTTAAATGTCTGTAAATTAATACAATAGAAGTTTCTATTTCAAAATATCTAATAAAATATAGTACTATGTATTGCAAGGTACTATTATAAATCATATTTTTGCACCGTGATTAAAGTCAATAGATAGTAATTGATGAAATAACGATGATAAAAACAGAACTTTCAAATTCGTACAAATAATGATTACACTTAAAAACATCAACAAAACTTATAACATGGGACAGGCATCGTTGCATGTACTTAAAGGAATTGATTTACAAATTGATAAAGGTGAATATGTGTCTATAATGGGTGCGTCAGGTTCTGGCAAATCAACGTTGCTAAATATTCTTGGCATATTGGATGATTATGATACAGGTGAATATTATTTGAATAACACATTAATAAAGGGACTGTCCGAAAAACAAGCGGCACTTTATCGCAACGAGTTAATTGGTTTTGTATTTCAATCATTTAATTTGATTAACTTCAAAAATGCGCTTGAGAATGTAGCTTTGCCGTTGTATTACAAAAATATAAGTCGTAAAAAACGCAATCTTATCGCCATGGAATATCTTGATCAGATGGGTCTGAAAGATTGGGCTTATCACATGCCAAACGAAATGTCGGGTGGTCAAAAACAACGTGTTGCGATAGCTAGAGCCATCATTTCCCAACCCAAAATACTTTTGGCCGATGAGCCAACTGGGGCTCTTGATAGTGTTACAACTGTGGAAATGATGAAAGTGTTAAGCGAATTGAATGCCAATGGACTAACAACGATTATTGTAACGCATGAACAATCGGTGGCTGATGAAACAAATTCAATAATACATATAAAAGATGGATTGATTGAAAGAATTGAAAGAAAATGAATTTAGGAATTGAAGATATGAAGATATGAAGAATTGAAGATAAGAAGATATGAAGAAAAGAAGTTATGAAGACAAGAAGAATTATGAATAAGAGTATTTGAAAAAAATTGAAAAAAAATTTAAGATTAATGGTTTATAAATTTAATGCGGTTTAATATGTTTACAATCAATACCATACAAGAAATTATTGCCACTTTACAGCATAATAAATTGCGCACAATGCTTACAGGATTGTCTGTGTCGTGGGGAATTTTTATACTTATTATTTTGTTGGGTGCTGGCAATGGTTTAAAAAACGGAGTGAGTTCCAATTTCAATCAAAGGGCTACTAATACGGTTCAAATGTGGTCGGGCACTTCGTCGCTTCCATATAAAGGTTTGAAAAGCGGACGAACGCTCAATTTCTCCGAAAAGCAAATTGACGCTGTGGATAAAAATTTATCAGACGTGGCTAATCAAACGGGTATTATCGAAAAACAATCTACAATTACTTACAAAAGTGAATTTGGTTCGTATACAGTAAAAGGTGTAAATCCGCATTATCGTGAAATTTTCAACTTAGAATTTTTGGTAAATGGTGGTCGTTTTATCAACGATATGGATATGAAATACAATAATAAAGTGATTGTAATTGACAAAAAAATTGAAGAGCTATTGTTTAAAAAAGAATCAGCAATTGGAAAAAATATTAAAGTTGGTGCTGTGATGTTTAAAGTTGTTGGTGTCAATTCCAAAAAAGAACATTGGGGGGATGGAAGCGCGTATATACCTTTTACAACTGCTCAACTGATTTATAATCCAGACCGTAAATTTCGAAGTATAGCAATGACAGTTAACGGTTTAGAAACCAAAGAAGCGAATGATGGATTTAATGATGAACTTAAAAAAAACATGTCACAAAGTTTGCGTTTCGACCCATCAGACACACAAGCACTTTGGTTGTGGAACTCGCAAGGCGATTATATTGAAACAATGAAAATTTTTGCAGGTATCACTTTGTTTGTTTCTATCATTGGTATTTTTACTTTAATTGCTGGAATTGTTGGTGTAAGTAATATTATGTTAGTATCGGTAAAGGAACGTACTCGCGAAATTGGAATTCGTAAAGCAATAGGTGCACCACCAGCGTCGATTCTTCGCTCAATAATTATCGAAGCCATTTTGATAACCACCACTTTTGGATATATTGGAATGGTTATAGGAGTTGGATTAACAGAAATAATAAATTTTGTAATGATGCAATCGGCAGCTCAAAATCCATCTGATACAGGTATGTCGGTTTTTAAAGATCCAACCGTGCCACTTTCTTATGTGTTAATATCAACTGGGATATTGATTATTTCTGGAGTTATTGCAGGTTACATGCCTGCGCGTAGGGCAGTGAGAATTAAGCCTATAGAGGCTATGAGGGAAGAATGAAATTGAGAATTAAAAATTAATAATTAAGAATTAATAATGAAAAATACAAATTTCAAATCACCATTTGCTGGATTTAGGGTCTTTTTTGACCTAGATAGGTGGCAGGAAATATGGATAACCATAACTCATAATAAATCGAGAAGCGTGCTTACTGCATTTGGAGTTTTTTGGGGAATGTTTATGTTGGTAGTGATGGTGGGGGCTGGTGTAGCTCTTCAGCGAGGGATGAGTTCGCAAATTGAAGGTTTTGCTACCAATTCTTGCTTCGTGTGGACTGAGTTGACAGCTGAACCTTACAAAGGATTAAAAAAAGGAAGAAAATGGGATTTACTTAATGATGATATTCCTGTTTTGATAAACAAAATACCTGAGATTCAATACTTAGCGCCAGTACTTTTTGGAAATGGTGGAGCAAACAATGTAACTCGCAATGATAAAGCTGGGTCATTTGGAGTAAAAGGAAACTATCCTGCATATAATAAAATTGATGAAAGCAAAATGCTAAAAGGTCGATATATTAACGATATTGATATTGCCGAAAACCGAAAAGTGTGTGTAATTGGTGAGCGTGTACTCGAAGTTTTATTTCCAAAAAACGAAGACCCGATTGGAAAAAATATTCAGGTAAATGGAATTTATTTTCAAGTAATTGGAGTAGCTCAACATACATCCGATATAAATATTGGCGGTAGAAGTGAAGAAACGGTTATTCTGCCATTTAGTACAATGCAGCAAGCATTTAATCAGGGTAATGTGGTTCATTTTTTGGCAGTTACTGCACAACCAGGTGTTAAAGTAAAAGTAATTGAAGACAAAATTAGAGAGGTTTTAAAAGCCAGACATAGTATTTCGCCCGACGATAAAAAAGCTGTTGGTGGAATGAATATCGAAGATCAGTTTACAATGTTTCTATATTTAGGAATTGGCATTGCAAGCTTGATTTGGATTGTTGGTCTTGGAACTTTATTGGCTGGAGGAATTGGAGTAAGTAACATTATGTTAGTAACAGTTAAGGAACGAACAAAAGAAATTGGAATTAGGCGCGCTTTGGGAGCTACACCTCGTAACATAATACAACAAATTCTAAGTGAAAGTATAATTTTGACTTTAATTGCTGGTGTTAGTGGATTGATGTTTGGCGTTGGGTTACTTTCGTTGGCAGGAATGGCGCTAAGTGGTGGCGACCAGTTTTTCAAAGACCCACAAATCAGTTTTTCAGTAGCACTTGGAGCATTGTTTATTCTGTTGGTAATAGGTACTTTAGCTGGTTTTATTCCTGCAAATAGAGCAATGAATATAAAACCTATTGAAGCAATTCGCGAAGAGTAAATTTAAGCATTTTAATACGAAAAAAATATCAAAAAAACTCAAACTGGTCATTTTAGACTTGAAAAAAAAGAACATTATGAAGAAAATTTTTAAAATTGTGATGCTGGTTCTATTGGCTGGCGCAGTAGTTTGGACTTTCTGGTTTTTATGGCAAAAATCACGTCCAGTAATTAAGAAATATGACGTAATAGAAGTAGCAGTCGGTAATATTGAAAAACGCACTGTGGCTACTGGAAAAGTGGAACCTCGTAATGAAATTTTGATTAAACCTCAAATGTCAGGTATTATTGCTGAGGTATATAAAGAAGCTGGCGATAAAGTAAATGCAGGCGATGTTATTGCCAAAATTAAAGTAATTCCTGATATGATGAGTCTCAATAGTGCCGAATCGAGAGTTTCGCGCGCACAAATCTCATTCGATCAGACAAAGAAAAACTACGAACGCGATGCTAAATTATTTGCAGATAAGGTTATTTCGCGAGAAGAGTTTGAAAAAACTGAATTGCAGTTCAATAATGAAAAAGAAGAGTTGAAAGCGGCAAAAGACAATTTGAGCTTAACCCGCGATGGAATTACATCAAACACTAAAGCCATTAGCAACACTTTGGTGCGTTCAACTATTACTGGAACAATTCTGGATGTGCCCATAAAAGTTGGAAATTCGGTTATTCAATCCAATAATTTTAACGATGGAACAACTATTGCAACTGTTGCAAATATGAGCGATATGCTTTTTGTTGGAAAACTTGACGAAACTGAAGTTGGAAAAATTAAAGTGGGAATGCCCATGGATATTACTATCGGCGCATTGCAAGATCAAAAACTTACAGCTACACTCGAATATGTGTCACCAAAAGGCAAAGAAGAAAATGGCGCAATAATGTTTGAAATGAAAGCGGCGGTGAAAGTGCCCTCGGATGTTTTTGTACGAGCAGGTTATAGTGCCAATGCCGAAATTGTAATGACTAAACAGGAAAAAGTAATTACAATTCCCGAAAGTTGCATTGAATTTGGTGGCGATACAGCTTTTGTTTACGTATTGACAAAAAAAGAACCTCAAAAGTTTGTGAAAAAACTTGTTAAAATTGGATTGTCCGACGGTATTAAAATTGAAGTGAAAAGCGGCTTGAAAAACAAAGAGAAAATTCGTGGCGCTGAAATTCTTGAGAAAAAGCCAGAGGTTAAAAAAGATGAAAAGAAATAAGTAATAATCAGAAATGAAAATGAAAAAATATATAATCATAATAATATTGTTGGCACCAGTACTTATAATGGCGCAGCGTCCGTGGACTCTCCAACAATGTGTGGATACCGCATTGGCAAACAATAGGAATGTAAAACAACAATCATTTTTAAAGAAAAGTAAAGACATTGCTTACGAACAAGCACGCCAGAATTTATTACCAGATTTGAATGCATCTGCTGGTCAAAATTGGAATTTTGGACGTTCGTTGGCTGCTGATAATGTCTATCAAAGTTCAAACTCGTCTAAAACGTCATTTGGCATTTCTAGTGGATTGACGCTATTTGATGGCATGAAAATGAAGTATAACATTGATGCCAGCAGAGCTGATATGTTGGCTTCCGAAGCCGATTTAGAGAAAATAAAGCAAGATATTACTATGAATGTGGCACTTGGTTTTATGCAAATTTTATTAAATAAGGAATTGTTACAAATTGCTAATGAGCAACTTGGGTTGACACATGCCAAAATAGAACAACGAAAAGCTTTGGTCGCTTCTGGAAAATTGGCCGAAGGGGAAATGCTTGAATTGTATGCGCAAGAATCAAAGGAAGAAATGAGTAGATTGCAAGCCGAAAATACTTTGAAACTTTCGTTGCTCGATTTAGCACAGTATCTTGAATTGGAACATTTTGAGGATTTGGATGTGGTAGCGCCCGAAAATTTATTGGAAAACGAACTACAATTACTATCGGCAAATGAAGTAATTGCAAGTGCTTTGAACCATCGTCCCGAAATAAAAGGTGCAGAATATAGACTTAAAAGCAGTGAATATAATGTGTTGATCGCCAAAGGAAATTATATGCCAACTTTGAGTTTAGGTGCAAATTATGGAACAGGATATTATAATATGAGCAATATCCCAAATAATAGTTTTGGCAAGCAATTGAATGACAATATGAGTGCAACTTTAGGATTGAATTTATCTATTCCAATTTTTAATAAATATCAAGTTCGAAACAATGTTCGTTCGGCAGAATTGGGCGTGAAAAGCAGTAAAATAAGTGTAGATAATGCCAAATTAGAATTAAAAAAAACAATCCAACAAGCTTACTATAATGCATTAGGTGCAAAAGCACGATGGGATGCTTCCCAAAAATCTGAAACCGCTAGTCGTGAAGCTTATCGGTTTGCCAACCAAAAATATGAAGCTGGAAGAGCTTCATTATACGAATTATATCAAGCCAAAAACAATTTGACTCAGGTATTAGGTGAAAAAATTCAAGCCAAATACCAATACTTTTTCAGAGTGAAAATGCTTGAATTGATGAAATGAAAAATGAAGGAATGTAGTAATGTTGGAATAAAAATCATGTAGTATATTTATTGCTAACTAAGAATTAAAAACGCAAAACACGAAACGCGAAACACGAAACACGAAACGCGAAATGCAAAACGCAAAACACAAAAATCTATGAATGCAGATAATATTAAATCGCAAATGCGAAAAGGTTACTTGGAATATTGCATATTGCTTATTCTGAAAAAGAAACCTGCTTACACTTCGGATATCATTTCCGAATTGAAAGACGCAAAATTGATTGTGGTTGAAGGGACTTTGTATCCTTTACTCACTAGGCTCAAAAATGGCGAACTGTTGGATTATCGTTGGGAAGAATCTACTCAGGGACCACCTCGCAAATACTACGAAATGACAGCTCAAGGACACACATTTCTTGATGATTTGGAAAGTGCTTGGGAGGAAATAAATAATGTGGTAAAAAAAATAAAGGAGGAATCCACAAATCCTGGAGGGGAGTAAACAAGTAAACAAGTAAACAAGTAAACAAGTAAACAAGTAAACAAGTAAACTTTTCTACATGTCTACTCGTCTACTCGTCTACTATCTACTCGTCTACTATTTAAACACAAAACTTTTAAAATAAAATAATTTATATGAAAAAGACATTAACAGTTAATTTGAACAATATCGTCTTTCATATCGACGATGACGCTTACGAAATGCTCCAGACGTATCTTCACGAGATAGCAGAACATTTTCAATCCGACGATGAGAGAAAAGAAATAATGAATGATATTGAAGCTCGTATTGCAGAGCTTTTTACCGAAAAATTGCAAAAAAGCAAAAATGTTGTTAATTTAATCGACGTACAAGAAATTATCGAAATAATGGGCAAGCCAAGTCAGTACACTGGCGAGGACGAAGAGCCCGAATCGTCGAAATCAGAAAAGAAACAACAGAATACAAGACGCTTTTATCGTGATCCCGAAAATGCTGTATTAGGTGGTATTGCAGGTGGTATTGCAGCATATTTTGGTTGGGAAGTAACCTTAGTACGAATTTTGCTAGTAATTGCAGTAATTATTGGAATGGGATTCATTATTCCAGTTTATATTGTTGTATGGTTTGTTGCACCACAGGCTATTACAGCTGCTCAACGCCTCGAAATGCAAGGCGAAGATGTAACTGTTGAAAGTATAAAAACAGAATTGAATAATGCTAAAAACTATGTTGAAAGTGATAAATTTAAGCAAACTGCAAGTACTGTTGGCGAAAAGGTTTTTGAGCTTTTAAAACTGTTTTTCAAAGTAGTTTTCGGATTTATTGGCGCAATTTTCGGATTGGTAGGTATTTTGGTAGTTGGAGTGTTATTATTTATGTTGTTTTTTTTGATTTTTGAACCAACTTTTATCAATAGTTTTGCGCCTGGGTTAATCTCAAATTGGGGTGCGATAACTCCCGACAATGCAATTCTAATTTTTATTTCATTAATTCTTGTGGTTGGTTGTCCAATATTTATGTTCGTTTATTGGGCCATAAAACTTGTTTCTGGTCGTCAAAGTAGTTCCAAAACTGCTTCTTTAGTTGTGTTAATTCTTTGGTTAGCAGGTATATTTATGTTCTATAGTGTGGGTGCTAACACTTTTATTCATTTAAATAGATTGGATGGACACCCTACTTCAATTGTTTGGAGTGATGATGAACAAATTCTAACAGATGAAGTAAGAAATTGCGAACCATTTCATTCTGTGGAAGTTTCTGGAAATATAG
Source organism: uncultured Bacteroidales bacterium (assembly GCA_903911085.1). Taxonomy (GTDB): domain Bacteria; phylum Bacteroidota; class Bacteroidia; order Bacteroidales; family Paludibacteraceae; genus Paludibacter. The sequence goes on from CAIWCC010000195.1 coordinate 12,859, forward strand.
AATTGGTTTTAAAGCAAGATTCTGTTCAACAAGTTGTTGTTTCAAGTAAATCTGAGTTTCTTCCAAAAATTACAACAAAAGTCGAAAATGGGGTTTTAAAAATTTATTCTGATGTGTTCTTTCTAAACAAAGCCATTAAAGTAACTATCAATTCCGATTCAATTAAGAAACTTGTAGCAAAGGGAGCTTGCAAAATAACCACCGATTCCCAGTTAGTTTTGCCAGAACTTTCTATCCATTTATTCGGAGCAAGCAAAGTGGATATGGATGTGAAAACATCTGGATTATTTAATGTAGAGTTAAAAGGTGCATCTGAAGCAACACTTATGGGTTCATGTAATAATCTTAAACTAAATGCTGTTGGAGCAAGCGAAATTGATGCTACAGATTTAATATCCAAGCAAGTCGACGTTTACGTTGCTGGAGCTAGTAATGCCAATGTGTATTCAACAGAATCTATTGATGCCCAGGCTTATGGAGCTAGTGAGGTGAACTGCCAAGGAAGTCCGAAAATTATTAAAAAAAATACTCATACAGGCTCAACAATTAGTGTTGAATAGAAATTTTTCATTATTTCATTTTTAAACAATGATTTAGAGTGATAAATTAGATAAAACGGAATGTATGCTTCCTACTTTACATTGTTGATATTTGAGACGCTGACATTGCCGAAAGGCATGTCAGCGTCTCAAGGAAAAGATATTCGGCAGAATTTCAAATTATAATTTCAACCGAAATTGATATAGCTGAAGATTTTCTAATTGTTTTGTTTTAGTACATGACAAAAATTATATAGCGATATAATTATTTGATATACAGCAAAATAACTGTTATTTTATTTGGAAAAGACATTGATATTTCGTATCTTTACAGCTGACTACCAATCAGTTATAATGATAACAAAAGATTCCAAGG
>CAIWCC010000196.1 GCA_903911085.1 uncultured Bacteroidales bacterium
TAAAATGGTATACTTTTGAATTGAAATACTGGTATACTTTTCAATTAATATATACAATAATTGACAGTTGATAATTGATAGTTGATAATTGACAGTTGATAATTGACAGAAAGTAGTAAGAAGATAGTAAGAAGATAGTAAGAAGATTGATAATTGATAGTTGGTAAGTACTGTTCCAACGATTCTTTTTACTTAGGAAAAGGTGAGGATTGAGTAAATACTCTTTAGGTTTTCTCGGAGAGGCTAAAAATGATATAAACTTCCGATGAATTGTGTTTAATAGTGGATAATTGAAAGAATTGTATTATATTTGTAAGTGGTGTTATAGTAACAGTAAATACATTTTTATGGTTTCAAATAGTAATATAATACAAATTGGTGGTGAGACTGCAATGGATGTTTGTATGTCGGTAGCAAGTAAGGTGAAGTTACGTAGATTAGAACTAGATTTGACACAGAGCGGTTTGGCTGCAAGGGCAGGTGTTAATATAGAGACTTTCCGTAAATTTGAACGTACGGGTGAAATATCGCTTCAAAATTTGGTAAAGCTTTCATTTGCCTTGGATCTAAGTGCTGATTTTTCTATATTGTTTGCCCAAAAGCAATATCAAAGTCTCGATGATTTGTTGGCATCCGAAAGTACAGACCGAAAAAGGGGGAAGAGGGAGTGAAAGAGTTTCGCGTTTCGTGTTTCGTGTTTTGTGTTCCGTGTTCCGTGTTTCGCGTTTTGTGTTTCGTGTTTTGTGTTTCGTGTTCCGCGTTTCGTGTTTCGTGTTTGAAGATATTTGGTAGGACGCGGCATGCCAGGTCTGTACATGGTTAATGATTAGTGACTAATGATTAGTGTGATTTTGAAAAAAATAAAACTTGTAGAGATATTTATAGGGAATGGTCGTGTGGGTCGGTTGGCTCAAACGAAAGAAGGTATTTGTGCATTTGAGTACGATGCAAATTATCTTTTAAGTGGTAGCTCAATTTCTCCTTTTGAACTTCCTTTAAAAAATGGGGTGATTTTAGCGAAACGTAATCCATTTGATGGTAATTTTGGTGTGTTCGACGATTGTTTGCCTGATGGTTGGGGATTGTTGGTATTGGATCGTTATCTACAAAAAAGGGGAATTGACCCCAAAAGAATGTCTATCCTCGACCGTTTGTCTCTTGTAGGTTCTTCAGGACGTGGTGCATTGGAGTTTCGACCAGATCAAAGTGTAATAAGCCACGATGAGTATATTGATTTTGAGAGAATTGCTGCCGAGACAGATAAGATATTAAGTAGTGATAATTATTTGGGTGACTCCATTGAAAGTTTATACAAGCAAGGTGGTTCACCAGGGGGAGCGCGACCTAAAATATTTACAAAACATGATAACAAGGAGTGGCTTGTTAAGTTTAGAGCTGCTACAGATCCTAAGAATATTGGTCAAATAGAATATGAGTACTCGCTTTTAGCCCAGAAATGTGGTGTTGAAATGCCCGAAACACGTTTGTTTGAAGGGAAATATTTTGGGGTTGAACGTTTCGACCGCACTCCTCATGGTAAACTTCATGTTGTAAGCGTTGCAGGTTTGTTAAATGCAGATTATCGTATCCCTTGTTTAGATTATTTGAATATTTTTCAGCTTTGTCAGAAACTTACTCGCAATGTACAAGAGCTTTGGAAACTTTATCGCTTAATGGTGTTCAACTATTTGATTGAAAATAAGGATGATCATGCAAAAAACTTTGCCTTTATTTTACGCGAAAATGAATGGCATCTTGCGCCTGCATTTGATATTTTAGCAAGTGATGGCATGAATGGGTATCATACTACTTCTATTAACGACAGTATCACACCTACTAAAGAAGATTTGTTTTCAGTAGCAGAGAAATCAGGTCTTCAACGAACGCAGTCAATAGCCATCTTTGAAGAGATAAGCTCTTTAGTGAATAGTTGACAATTGATAGTTGATAATTGACAGTTGATAATTGACAGTTGATAATTGACAGTTGATAATTGATAGTTGATAATTGATAGTTGATAATTGATAGTTGATAATTGACAGTTGATAATTAATAGTCGGAAGATAGTATTAAGAAGATAGTATTAAGAAGATAGTATTAAGAAGATAGTATTAAGAAGATAGTAAGAAGATGGTAGTAGGTAGATAGAAGTATTTAAACTTATTGCCGAAGCGTTTTATCTAACTAATGACATAGAAAAGTATGGTAGTGGATTTATTCGAATTCGCAAAGCGATTGCGGATTATCCTACCATGAAGTTTGAATATAAAAATCTTGGACATGGATTTTTGACAGAGTTTAGGTATGAGAAACAGAAGGAAACAGAAGGAAACAACTGTGGAAACTATGCTACAGATGATAAAACAGAATCCAAAAATCACTCAAACCGAACTTATGAATATCCTTTCACTAACAAGGAGAGGGGTGGAATGGCAGATTAAAAATTTAAAGCAGAAAAATTTAATAAAGAGAGTAGGTTCGACAAGAGGACTTGGAGGTCATTGGGAAGTAATTGACAATTGATAATTGACAATTAATAATTAATAATTCTAAGATGCTGTAAATAATAGCTTTATGAATTAATAGATATATCAATAAATAATTTCAACTATTTATTTTGGTATAATAATTAATGTTGTCCGGTAAAAAACAAAAGAAAAAATAGTGTCGCTCCTAAGGAGCTCTGGTAAAACTTGTAACTTATTGACTACCATAATTTCGTCCCGATGGGACTAAAGATTTAGCTGCATTGCAGCGAAATTATGGTAGAAAAATTCAAACCACAAAACCTAAGCCCCATTCGGGGCGACATTATAGCAAGTCTTGTTGTATAAAGACTTATAGCAATTATATAAAATATTTACCGGACAACAATGTATAATAATAGATAAATTTATATCTTTTTGTGCTCGTTAGGAGCAAAATATAATCAGACAAAAGTCAAGATGACTTAAATAATTTACAATTAAGTGTTATATATGAGGATTTCCCTTCGCATAATTTGTGTTTCATTATTTCTAATATTCAGTAATATAACATCCTTTTCGCAACCATCTGTACATGAGCCGCCTCGATTGGTTGTTGGCATTATGGTAGATGGTCTACAGCAAAAACACATTGATAAACTTTGGAATTATTTTGATATCAATGGTCTGAAAAAAATTATTGAGCAAGGCGCTAGTTGCGAAAACGTACACTATAATATTATTTCGGCAGGTAATGCTTCGGATATTGCTAATGTTATGACAGGCTCAACTTCCTATTTTAATGGGATTGTTGGAAATTGTTATTACAATGTAGAAAAATCAGATATACAGTCGATTATAAATGATATCTCTCAAATAGGTATAGGTACGAAACTTACAGTTTCGGCTCATAATTTGCTTTCGAGCACCGTAATGGATGAAGTAATACTTGCCAATCCTAACAAATCAAAAGGTTATGCGGTGGCCATTAATGCCGAAGATGCGGTTATATTGGGTGGTCATACAGCTAAAAGTGTGGCATGGATTGATGATGAATCAATGAGGTGGGTAGCTACGGGATATTATGGAGATGGGCTTTCGCGCTGGGCAGATGAAATGAATATTAAAGGTGAATTTAAAGAAATTACTTCACATCCTTGGATACCTCTTTATCCAATTAATACTTATTTGACAAGTCCTGCACATAACGAGAGCAGGTATGGTTTTTTGTATGATTCGAGGAATAAAAAAAACAAGAATTCGCCAAACGCTATTTTGAAAAGCACTCCAAATGCAAATTCTTTAGTAGCGAGTTTGGGTCTTAAAATTATTTCGGAAGAGCAGCTTGGAACAGATAAGTATCCAGATATGATTATGTTACAATTCACAGTGCGTACACCAAATGAAAAAACCTATGCTTTGCAATCGGCCGAAAAAGAAGATATGTATTTGCGCTTAGATAAGGAAATTCAAACTTTACTTCAAAAAATTGATTTGAAAGTCGGTTTAGATAAAACATTGTTGTTTATGTTTGGTAATCAAACTGCTTTGCACTCACCAACCGAATTGGGGGAGAATAAAATTCCTGCTGGTTATTTCAACGCCAATCGTTCTATGGCTTTATTGAGTACATATTTGATGGCAATTTACGGTCAAGAGCGTTGGATTGATGGTTATTATGCAAAAAATATATATTTAAATAAGAAAAAAATTGACGAGAAAAAAATCAACATTCGCGAAATGCAACAGAATATTGCTGATTTTATGCTCGAATTTGAAGGTATACAATCGGCATTCACTTCGGGTCAATTACTTAATTTGGGTATAAATGATAACAATGTAATTGAGCGAATTAGAAATTCTACCAATAAAAAATGTGCTGGCGATATTATGTTAACTTTAATGCCTGGTTGGATAGAAATTGACGATAAAAATAATTCCGTTGGTGAGTCGAATGCATTTTTATCATACACGCCAGTTTGTTTTTATGGTTGGCAGATTAAAGCCCAAAAAATTGCAACATCGTATCAAACTATAGATATTGCACCAACAATCTCCCGCATTCTAAATATTTCAATGCCCAATGCTAGCATTGGTAAACCTATTGAAGGACTTCTAAAATAAATTTTTCATTTTAAAATTTAAAATATGGAATATAATTTTGATGAAATAATTGATCGTCATAATACAGATGCAATTAAAATTGAGCGCTGTAAGGCTCTTTTTGGAACAACAGATGTATTGCCTTTGTGGGTAGCTGATATGGATTTTCGAACTCCCGATTTTATTATTGATGCTATTCAAAAACGTTTGGAACATCCAATTTTGGGATACAGTATGCCGCCCAAAAACTTCTATTCATTGTTAATTCAATGGGTTGCCGAACATCACAATTGGGACTTGAAGCGCGAGTGGGTTGGGTTTTTGCCTGGCATTGTTCCAGGATTATCGTTTGCAGTTCAATGTTTTACTGAACCTGGAGATGAAATAATTGTACAATCGCCAGTATATTATCCATTTTTCAATGTAATTGAAAAAAATCATAGGGTTTTGATTAACAATCAATTGACGGAGCAAGCTGGAAAGTATGAAATGAATTTTGTGGATTTAGAGTCAAAAATTACAAGCAAAACTAAAATGTTGATATTGTGCAATCCACACAATCCGGGCGGAAGAGTATGGAGCAAAGAAACACTTATTCAACTCGATAAAATTTGCTCAAAACATAATATATTAATTGTTTCGGATGAAATTCACGCCGATATGGTTTTTTCGAATTTCAAACATACGCCTTATGCGAGCATTTCCGATACTGCTTCTGCCAATACAGTGACGTTTATGGCACCAAGCAAAGTTTTCAATATGCCTGGCCTGATAAGTTCGTCGTTTATTATTCCAAATGCAATTCTGAGAGAGAAATTCATTGATTTCTTAGAAGCTTCAGAAATGGGTGGTGGCAATTTATTAGCTTATGTTGCAACTGTTGCAGCGTACGAAAAAGGTGAAAGCTGGCGTCAACAGATGCTAAATTATGTACAAGAGAATGTGAATTATGTGGTAGATTATTTAGCAAATAATATTCCTCAAATAATACCGATGATACCTGAGGCTTCATTTCTTGTTTGGTTGGATTGCCATAAATTGGGTATGGAAACCAATGAATTGTTTAAGTTTTTTGCACATGAAGCTGGTTTAGGTTTAAACAAAGGAACCATTTTTGGAGCTGGAGGCGAATATCATTTGAGATTAAATGTGGCTTGCCCTAGAAGTGTGTTGATAAAAGCTATGACGCAATTAAAGTCTGCATTAATTGATACTCATTAATTAAAAAAAATATCCAACTAGAAAATATGGAAGTAAAAATTGAGCCTTCATGGAAATTGGTTTTGCAAAATGAATTTGAAAAAGAATATTTCGTGAAGCTAACGGAATTTGTACGGAATGAGTATAAAACAAAACTAACATTTCCACCTGCAAATTTAATTTTTAATGCTTTTGAACAATGTCCATTCGATAATGCGAAAGTAGTGATTATTGGACAGGATCCTTATCATGGTGATGGTCAAGCTCATGGTTTGTGTTTTTCGGTGAATGATGGAGTTGTTTTTCCACCTTCATTGGTTAATATATTTAAAGAGATAGAACGTGATTTAGAAAAATCAAAACCCATAAGTGGTAATTTGATACGTTGGGCAAAACAGGGTGTTTTGCTTTTAAATGCAACATTGACTGTTCAGGCGCATGTTGCAGGTTCACATCAAGGGCGCGGTTGGGAAACGTTTACTGATGCAGCAATAAATAAATTGGCAACAGAAAAAGAAAATCTGGTTTTCATGCTTTGGGGCTCGTATGCACAGAAAAAAGGGGCTTTTATTGATGAAAAAAAACATTTGGTTTTAAAATCGGTTCATCCTTCACCACTATCGGCTTACCGTGGATTTATAGGGAACAATCATTTTTCAATGGCAAATAATTATCTTAAAATAGTAGGAAAAACTGAAATTGACTGGTGAAATGATTTCATTTTTTAATTTTCAGAAATGCATTTTTAATGCTTTCAAAAAAAAAGCGTACTTTTGCAGTTCAAACAAAGATTTTGACTTGGTTTTTAAATCAAATTAATTATCAATTAATGTCATTGATGTCCGTTAAACTTTTAGTGGTACATCTGAAAACCGCTTCCAATAATACTTTGAGATAATGTCGCCCCGATAGGGCTTAGATTTTATTTTTGACTATTTTCTACCATAATTTCGTCCCGCTGGGACTATTTGTTAATATTTAGTAGAAGCGACATTATTTTATATTCTATTTTTATTGGACGCCAACGATTATCAATTTTAAATTATTAATTATCAATTACATAAATTATGGGCTTATTAAGCGATACAGGGAAGTATTTTTTGTTAATGAAAAGGGTTTTCGTGTTGCCCGATCGCGGAAGAATGTTTTTTCGTCAATTTCCAAAAGAACTAGAAAAGCTTGGATTGGAATCATTACCGATAGTGATTATTATTTCTGTTTTTATTGGAGCTATAATGACTATTCAAACTAAATTGAATACAGAAAACCCACTTTTACCCACTTATAGTACGGGTTTAGTAACTCGTGACACTTTGTTGTTAGAATTTTCGTCTACAATTATGTGTCTAATATTGGCTGGAAAGGTAGGTTCAAATATCGCCTCCGAAATAGGCACAATGCGTATTACCGAACAAATTGATGCTTTGGAAATTATGGGAGTAAATTCAGCTAATTATCTTATTTTACCTAAGATTACTGCTTTTGTAGTTATGATGCCTTTTTTGGTAATATTTAGTATGGCTGTAGGATTAATTGGTGGATATTTGGTTGGTGCTTTTACAGACGTTATTACCACTGCCGATTATTTACTTGGTATTCAATACGCATTTATTCCATATTACGTGTTTTATTCAATTGTTAAATCGGTAGCTTTTGCTTTTGTAATTTCTTCGGTGGCAGCTTTTTATGGTTATTATGCTTATGGTGGTGCTCTTGACGTAGGTAAAGCAAGTACCAATGCTGTGGTAAATGGAAGTATTTTGATTTTGTTTTTTAATCTGTTGATTACGAATTTGATGTTGAATTAATAACACTTCAAACTTTTCAAACCTTTCAAACTCTTAAAACACAATGATTGAAGTAAAAAATATAAATAAATCTTTTGAAGAGAATCATGTTCTTAAAAATGTTTCAGCGATTTTTGAAGCAGGAAAAACAAACATGATAATTGGACAAAGTGGCTCTGGTAAAACTGTATTAATGAAAAGCATAATTGGTCTACATCGCATTGATAGCGGACGAATAGAATACGACGGACGAAATTTACCTGATATGAAAATGAAAGAAATTCGATTGTTGAGGCGCGAAGTGGGAATGCTTTTTCAAGGTTCTGCACTATTCGACTCATTGAGCGTATTGGAAAACGTTATGTATCCGCTGGAAATGTTTTCGGATTTTTCAAAACCAGAAATGATAGATCGAGCTTATTTTTGCTTGAAACATGTGAATTTGGAAGAAAAAGCGTATGGTTTAGCGCCTTCGGAAATTAGTGGAGGTATGCAAAAACGTGTTGCCATTGCCAGAGCTATTGCTCTGCAACCCAAATACTTATTTTGCGATGAACCAAACTCAGGACTGGATCCACGTACTTCCTTAGTAATTGACCAATTAATTCATGAAATTACTCAAGAATTTGACATTACTACCATCATTAACTCACACGATATGAACTCAGTAATGGAAATTGGTGAGAATATTATTTTTATAGAAAAAGGAGAAATGGCTTGGCAAGGGAACAAAGATGATATATTTCACGTTGATAATGAAGCGCTGAACGATTTTGTTTTTGCGTCTGAATTATTTAAAAAAGTAAAAGCAACAAATCAATGAAAATTATTTCTTATAATGTTAATGGGATACGTGCCGCTTTGTCCAAGGATTTCACAAAATGGTTAGCAGCCGAAAATCCCGATGTTTTATGTTTGCAAGAAACCAAAGCTCAACCAGAGCAAATTGATACTCTTATCTTTGCCGAAATGGGTTACACATCATACTTGCATTCCGCCGAAAAAAAAGGCTATAGTGGTGTGGCTATAATAACTAAGCAAACTCCCGATAAAGTTGTAATTGGTATGCAATTTCCGCTTTACGATGGCGAAGGACGTGTTATTCGTGCCGATTTTGGCGATGTGACTGTCGTTTGTGTTTATATTCCGTCGGGTTCGTCGGGTGATATTCGTCAAGCTTTTAAGATGGAGTTTTTAAGCGAATTTGCCAAGTATATTGCCAATTTAAGAAAATCAAGACCCAACATTGTTGTTTGTGGCGACTACAATATTTGCCATAAACCGATTGATATCAATCACCCTGAAAGACAAAATGGTGTTTCTGGTTTTTTACCAGAAGAGCGCGCTTGGTTAGATCAACTTGAAGCCACTGGAATGGTCGATTCTTTTAGAGTTTTTGATCAAAGTGCAGAGAAATATAGTTGGTGGAGCTACCGTGGTGGCGCTCGATTCCGCAATGCTGGCTGGCGTATCGACTATCATTGGGTGAGTGAATCATTGCGCAGCAGATTAAAAGGGGCAGCAATACTTGCCGATGCCATTCATTCCGACCATTGTCCTGTAGTGGTGGAACTGGATTGAGGTAAGAACAAAGAGCCAAGAGCCAAGATGCCAAGAACAAAGAGCCAAGATTAAAGATTAAAGATTAAAGATTAAAGATTAAAGATTAAAGATTAAAGATTAAAGATTAAAGAGCCAAGTACCAAGAGTAAAGACAAGTAATTTAAAATAAAAGACTTACCACTAAGTCACTAAGGGCACAAAGACACGCTAAGGTTATTTGAATCATTTATTATGAGAACACTAAGTTAAAACATAATTGTTTTTTACTTAGTGTTCTTAATTTGTAAAAATATTCTTAGTAAACCAACGGTCAGTGTAGTTAAACTTAGTGTTTAATCTTAAATCTTTATTTTTGAGATCTATAAAAATTAAATTTTATTGTTGTCCGATAAACTTTTTATTTTCATCTGAAAAACCGCTTCCAACAATGCTTTGAGATAATTTCGCCCCGATGGGGCTTAGATTTTGTTTTTGCATATTTTCTACCATAATTTCGTCCCGATGGGACTTTTTATAAATAGCTTCGTAGAAGCGACA
>CAIWCC010000197.1 GCA_903911085.1 uncultured Bacteroidales bacterium
GAGGGTGTCCGTAGGACGGGTGAGGTGTTTTTTTGCTTACTTTTTTGCATCAAGGCAAAAATAGTAAGTGGGGTTTGGGGCAAAGCCCCATGTTTAATTAATTAATTTATAATCAATTACATCAAAATTAAAAATTTTGTCATGTACTAAAAATACTTTGTTTTAATAGAAGGGTTTAATTTTAATATAGGTCGTCGTTTTTGTATTTACTCACTATATTTTCAATTACCGAATCTTCTTTCTCTTTGTTGAATTCAGATTTTAAATCAGTGCCAAATATTTTTCCAACACCATACCAAAAAGTAGCAGGTAATGCTCCTCTATAGTCTTTAATTATCTCGTATCCAGTCTTATTGGTTTCTCGGGCAATGAGTTTGAGCAAAAGCCGTCCTTGAGAAGTAGACATTGTACGTACTGCCGATTCATATTGTTGAAAAAGTTTTTTCTCAGTCTCTTTTATCAACGTTTTCTTTTCCGATTCACTTGTCATAGTACTAAGTTGGTAGTTTAGACTATCAATTAATGCTTTAGTTTTCAGAGCATAAGGATATACTTTTCTGAAATTACGAATATTTTTGTAATTTTTGAGGTAGTACTGATATTTATCTTTGTCTTTTTGCGATTGCTGTTTTACAGTATACTTCCGAGTTGTGGTTGGTTGCGTTTTATTTAGAATTTCAGCGGCAGTTACCGAGTCTTTTAAAACTGTTTTTGGGGTATCAATTTTCAGTTTTTCAACAACTTCTATTTTTTTTATAATGGTATCTTCAGCCATAAGTGGTTGTCTCTCTTCATCTATTGGTGCTGGATTTGGTTTTGATGGAGTAGTTTTTACTTGACCTTTTTCTTTCGAAATACTTTCTGAGGCTTTATCTTTTTGCTGAGTTAGTGGGTCTTTTCCTGGGGGTGTTATTTGAATATCTTCAGGTACCATATCCTCCATTAAAAGTTGTAAATCATCTAATTCGGTATTAGATAATTGTGACGATTCTTCTCCAGAAAAATTCCGATTCAGTAGTCCAAATAGCAATAAATGTATTAATAAAGTAGAAATTGCCGCTATTGTGCTACTTTTCAATTTTTTAGGATAATTCATTGTTTATCAGCTTCAAACTGTCATTAATGAAGGTTTACAGTAAGGAAATAATAAAACCATAAATTCAGACTATTCTTTTTTAGTAGCCAAAATCATTTTTACATTCAACTTGTTGCCAATTTCCAATACTTTGACAAGTTCTTGAATTGCCAAGGAATTATCGCAACGAAGGACTACAAAAGTTTCTTTGTCTTTGCTTGTTTCTATACCTAAAACGGTTTGGAGTTGTTCAAAGGGAACTTGTTTATTATTGACAAAGTATTGTAAATCTCTATTTACTGAAAGTAAAATTTCTTTTTTGTGAATAGATTGTGTGTTTTTTGCACTTGGCAGATTTAATTTTATCACATTCGGATTCAAAAGAGTAGAAATGATGATAAAAAACAACATAAGGAAGAACATAATATCGTTCATTGCAGATGTAAATACTTCTGCTACTGGTTTATTTTTTGACCGTAGATTCATTTGTTTGGTTCTTGCAAAAAGTCGAGAAAGTTCATTGCATTTCGTTCCATCTTGTTAACAGCTTTGCCCACTTTAATGTTGAGCCAATTGTAGAAAATATATGCTAAAATACCTACAATCAGGCCCGAAGCACTCGAAACCATTTTTACGTAAAGTCCAGCAGATACTGCACCAATACTTACATCACTTGTTTGAGATATATCAAAGAATATTTTAATTACTCCCAAAATTGTACCAAGAAATCCAAACATAGGTGCAATTCCAGCAATAACAGCCAATATCGGAAGTCCTTTTTCAAGTTCATAAACTTCAAATTTGCCTACAATCTCAATTGATTCTTCAATTTCTTTAATAGGTCTGCCAATGCGTTTAATTCCTCTTTCCACCATTCGAGCAATTGGCAAATCATTTTTTTTGCAAAGTGCCAATGCTTTTTCAATTTTATCTGTTTCAATCATTTCTTGAATATCATTCATGAAATTTCCCTCGCTTGAAGTTGCATTGCGTATGGTGATAAACCTTTCGATAAAAATATAAATGGCTGCGCCAAAAAGTATACCTATTGGAATCATTATTAGACCTCCTTTTTGGATAATATCCCATAGTGAAACAGCGGCTGGTTGAGCTACAACAGGAATTGAATTAACAGCAGAATTGATTGTGTCAGCTATCGGAGTGGTTTGAAGGATAATTGAAAGTATCATATTTTAATAAGTTAATCTTTTATAACGAAAATAGGTGTTTTTTATTGTACACAAATACTATTCCATTTTTAGTTTTGAAGTTTTGTATCTATTAATGAAACATCAATAAATTAAACCTCATAGTTACGTAAATGAATGTTTTTCTTTAATTTGAAACAGTATTTATTTTTTTCTTTTTGACTGTTTTGACTTTATCTCCCAATAAATTGTATGTCATTCTATGATAGGGTGTTGTGCCATTGTTGCGAATTGCATTACGATGTTTTGCAGTTGGATATGCTTTATTTTTTTGCCAGTCGAACTGTGGAAATTCAGCATGAAGTTTTTGCATAAGTTCATCTCTGTGAGTTTTGGCCAGAATTGATGCCGCTGCAATGGAAAGGTATTTGCTATCGCCTTTTACAATGGTTTGATGCGAAATATCCTTGTATTTTTTGAACTTATTTCCATCTACAATAATAAACTCCGGGTATATCTTAAGTTTGTCAATAGCTCTATGCATCGCCAAAATGGAAGCGTTCAGGATATTAATTTCGTCAATTTCATTATTATCAACTTCCGCTACAGCCCATGCTAGGGCTTCTTTCTCAATAATTGGGCGAAGCATATCACGCTGATGTTCTGTAAGTTGTTTCGAATCGTTTAATAGCGGACATGTAAAATCTTGGGGTAAAATAACTGCTGCCGCAACTACTGGACCAGCCAAACAACCCCGTCCAGCTTCGTCGCATCCACATTCTAGAATGAAAGTGGAAAAATTTGCCTTAAGTCCTACAACCTCATCGAAAAGTAAAATGTTATTTACTGTTTTATTTTTTTTCATTAGAATTTTCACTTTGAGACTTGGTATCTTTTTTTGTTTCTTCCCACAGTTTTGGAGCTAATTTCATAAGTGGTTTGTAGCCTATAGAATTATCTTTTGTAGCCAGGGTCAGAATTGAGAACTTACTATCAATGGCATCAAATATGTTTAATAAAACACTTACAATTAAAGCAATTTTTAAAGCACCAAATATTCCGCCAAATAGTTTGTTTACACCGCCTAATGACATTGAATCGAATACCTTATCGAGCATTTTGGCAAGCATGAGCATTATCACCAGTATGGCAATAAAAATTAACAAATATGCAAGTGGTTGAGCAGTTTTAGTGGAAAAATCAAATTTCGCTATCAATATATTTGAAACCAAAGGTGACAAAAGTTTAGCCCCATAAATGCCAAAGAAAATGGAAGCTAATGATGTAATTTCCTTGACAAAACCTTTATAAAGCCCAAAAACAAATCCCAAAGCTACTGGAATTAAAAGAAACAGATCTAACTTATTCATACTTGAATGACAAAAGTAAAGGGCAAAGATAAGAAAAAATGAACAAAAAATGGTTTGATTGTACAGTTGCCCTAACCTACCTTTGCTGGATATTTATTTGCTATTTTCAGTTATTATGTCCCGGACATTTAATTATCTATCAGAATAACAACATTATATAAGTTTTTCGATGTTGGTAAAATTTACTAAATATTTATTGGCACAATAATTGAATATGATAAATTATTATTACAATATACCGCAAAACGATTATTTAAAATATTTATCCACAAATAAAATTTACGATTATGAAAGCAACATCAGCAAGCCTATTAGTGGCAGTTTTACTTTTAACCACTCAATGTATGGCACAGAAAACAATTAAAGTAGAAGCTGTAAATAATGATATTAGCAATAATTTAGATTTACAAGCTGTGGCATCAATCTTTGGTGAATCGAAAGATTTAGAAGATTTTGAAATGCGATTGAACGATTATGATAGTCAGATTTCCAATCTGGATTTGAACAATGATGGAGAAGTGGATTATTTACGTGTTATTGAAACTTCTGAAAACAATGCTCATTTAGTTGTAATACAGGTAGTTTTGGGTAGAAATGAATTTCAAGATGTAGCAACAATAATAGTTGAAAAACGCGAAAACAGAAGAACATACGTTCAGGTAATTGGCGACCCTTATATGTACGGACCAAATTACATAGTTGAACCAGTTTATATGTACACTCCATATATTTATTCATATTTATGGGGAAATAGATACAGTCGTTGGAATTCTCCCTATTACTGGGGATATTATCCAAGCTACTACAGAAATCGTCATCCATACGAAGTAAATATCTATATGTCAAATGTTTATTCGCATATTAATCATAACCATAGGTATTATTACACCGAAAGATTGAGATATTCCAACTACGAAAGTATGCATCATTCAGTTAGTCGTAACGATTATGGAGTAAGAAATCCCGACCGTAACTTCAGCAAAAGAAATGAAAATGTGCGCAATAAATATGACTTTGATTCAAGTAGAAATTCAGGTGATAGAGGTTTGCAAACACGCTCCTCAAGCAGCGAATCCGATCGCAGAAGTTCAACAAATTCTATGGATAGAGGTTCAAGAATCGAAGGAACTCAAAATGCAAACAGAAGCATAAATGTAAGAAATTCTGATAGTAGAACATCAAGTCCTACAACGCCTTCAAGAAGTTCAGAAGTAATTCGGACAGAAACAAATCAAATGCCTTCAAACAGAGAAAGTAGAAGCGTTGAAAGACCAGAAAGTAATACCAGCAGACCATCTCCAGTTGTCAATCAACCAACTCGAAGCTCCGAAACAAGACAAGTAGAGCGCAGTACAAATGTGACACGCGAGAGTAATAACAGTAGACCTTCTCCAGTGGTAAATCAACCAAGTAGAAGCACCGAAACAAGGCAAGTAGAGCGCAGTTCAAATGTGACTCGCGAGAGTAATAATAGTAGACCTGCTCCAGTGGTAAATCAACCAAGTAGAAGCACCGAAACAAGACAAGTTGAGCGTAGAGCAACCGAAAGTACCAGAAGTACCAATAATGAAGCCACGCCTTCAAGAGGAGGCAGATCATCTGATAGCAATTCAGGTCGTCGTTAATTATTTTTCGAGGAGGTATTTTTCAAATTAATAACAACTAATCAATCGCAGTAAAAATCGGTAGCTACTTAAGTGTTCTACCGATTTTTATTGCGATTTTTTTTTAGTCAATTTTTAGACAAATCAGATAGTTGTTATTCTAATAATTTTCTGCTAATTTTGTAAACAAAAAAAAGTAAAATGAGAACAACTATAATTACCGACAAAATTGAAATGGAAAGTATTATAGATCAGTGTGATATCTGTTTTTTAGGAATGGTGGAATTGGATGGAAGTCCATACGTCATACCTATGAATTTTGGATATTGTAATGGCGATATAATATTACATTCGGCACCCGAAGGAAAGCATTTACATTTGGTAGAAAATAACAATAAAGTATGTGTAACATTTTGCTCCGACCGTAAACTAGTGTACCAACACCCCGACGTTGCTTGTAGTTATAGTATGCTGTCTAAAAGCGTATTATGTAAAGGAAAAGTTAGTTTTATCGAAGATTTGAATGAAAAAGCTGAAACTTTGAATTCGATGATGAGTAAATTTTCGGACAGGAAATTCAAGTATTCTACACCAGCTTTAGCCAACGTAAAGGTTTGGCGCATAAAGGTTGAAGAAATGACTGCAAAAGCTTTTGGTCAAAATTTCAAATAAAATATTCTTGATTTATTACATTCCAAAAAATATGTAATAGAGACGCTAATTTGTCGATTTTGCCATATCCAACTTATTCAACCATTTTTGTAGCTTGAAAAAATTTTTAGCAACCATAGTAGTTAAAAGCAAGCTTTCCTCTCTGCGATAATGAGTTATGATAAAATTGATTAAATCGTCAAAACTATTGGGCGCATTCATTCGCTTTTGTAATTCGTAGTACGAATCGTTGGGAACAGGATGCGTATGCGGGATGATTATGCTTTTGTTTTTGAGCTTATTAAGTACAGATTCGTGTGGAATTAATTGTGCTTTCAATGCCTTCTGCGCACGCGTATTATTCCTTAAAAAGTAAATCATATCAAGCATGGCTAGCTTTTCGGTTTCATCATCATCGCATATCAATACAGGCATCAATTTTTTAATTATCTGATCTTTAATTTTAAAGATGTTCTGATATTTGGCTGAGCCTTCGATAATGGCTGCCACAAAATCGGACCAAAACTTGGCTTGCACAATACTTGGAATTTGAATTGAATTACCCAAAGGAGAAAATAGTGCAGCCAATGGCCACGCTAATATACTGCGGAAAAAGTTAGCTCTAACTGTTTTCTTGTCAAAACCTCGCAAATAATTGTGTGTAGAAAGATAAATACCATTTGATATATTGATGCAAAAGAATTTGCTGCCTTCAAAAAGCGCGCCTTCGTGTGGCCCAGTCCAAGCCAAATCAAATTGAGCTTTAATAAATCCAAGAATTGGTACCGAAAAACCTGTCCAAAAAAGTGAGTGAGCAAAGTTTGTCCAGTTAATATCATTTGTATGCCAGCCATTTGGCAAAAATCCATTGCCCGAAATAAGATCTACAAACATGTTGCGCGACCCAGTTATGGCAAGCCAAAGAATAGCATATTCTGGCCCTACTGTGAAGTATGCAGGCACAAAACCGATGAGAATAAAAAGTGTATTTTTTATGTTTGGATTCAGATATTCCCATGCACGAGTAGGGGAGATGGGTTTTTCAATTTTTTCGTCGCCCAACAAGTTGTTTTTATTGGAATTGACTTTTCCAAGGCAAATAATCGTAGGTTTTTCTTTTCCAGTCAAAGGAGTTTTCGGAATTCGTGCTAAATTAAAAATTATACTCGACACATCGTCGGGTAAAACATGGTGTCGCTTTTTAAAGTATTTACGTTGGTGTTTTGGAAGGCTGTTTTCGAGCACGAAACCCATTCCAGGAGCTAATGTCGAACGCCCAGTAGCATCACTTCCAATAGAAGGAATAAGTGTATTATGTTGAAAAAAATCTGCTGCATTGTCAAGTTTTTGTGAATCAAAAGTCAATCCGTTTGCCTCAAGAAATTCAACGATTCGATTTTTATTGCCTTCATTTAGTATTCTGATAAAATTTGTAAATACCACAAATTCAGACTCTTTTATGTCAACGGTTCCATAAATATTATATATTTCGGTGAATGCCAACATTTTGTAGTTATCAAAAATTTTGTCGATAGCAACTTGTAAACCGTGTTCAAGTGGTTGAATAAACTTAATATTGCCACCTGCTTTTCTGGCAAGAGTGTATATTTCATCCAGATTGCTTACGGCATTATCGATTTCGGTAGTTTCTTCACCAACAAAATAGGCCAATCGAATTTTTTCAGGATCCAAATCTCTATATTGAGAGCGGATTTCGTGAAAACGATTGTTTATCTGCTTTATTTCTTCTTTTGTGAACTGTTCGTGGGCAACTTCAGTTTTTGTTTTCAAAGCTGAAATATACAAAGCTCTTTTTTGAAGTACACTTTTAAGCTGAGGATAAAGAAATTCACCCAACTGACGACGTGAATATATTTTATGCCCAAATGCTTTTTCCTCATTTTCCTTAGAAAGTGGTTGAAGATAATAAATTGAATCAGGTTCGTAACCTTCGTTTATTTGCGGAAGATTTTCATTGTTGAATTTGTCAATGAGTTGATTTACTGTTTTTTGTCGCTTGTTTTCATTTAGCTCTAGTTCGTGTAGAAATTCTTTAAAATCAACTGTTTGTTGTTTCAAAAACGCTTTAAACTTTGCCTTTTCACTTGTGAAATTAGGCAAAATATACATATAATGAAATCGCATTCCATTGGTTAATGCGCTAAATTCCAACGCAATATTTACTTTTACACCAAGAATTTTACCAGCTTCGAGCACCTCTTTAACGGCTTCTTCGCGGTCTAAATTATTGTACACCACTGTCAATTCCGAAATTCCTTTTATAAAAGCATCGATAATAAGTTGAATCGGCATTTTCCGACCATACGAGGTATTGTCGTGAACATGGAAATCCCAACCCATTTTCAGGTATTTCAGTTCCTGACCTATTTCAGGGACTTCAATAATATCAAGTTTTTTCAGAAAATTGCGAATGGCGCGTGGATGACCAAATGAGGAAACCGTAAAATCTCTCAATAGCTCTAGTTGTACACGTTTATTGTCGCGATTGATGGCAACTTCTTTCATTAGTGCCAGCTGAACTCGAGCAGCATTTAAAGGCATTTTTAATGATTGAGAATAGATAATATGGTCATTCAAAAGCCTTAACGCATGAATTCTATCACTATATTTTGCCGATTCCAAACTTTTGGTTATCCGCAAATAAGTCTCAACAATTGTAGTACGTCTGTTTTTAAAAATTCGTATAAACCCACGTGGGTGAGAATTGGGGAACTCGCTAATAATTTCAGGTGCATCAATACTTTGATTAATTCGCGTGCGCAATTTTCTCAAATTGGTAGCGAAACTAAGGTAATTTACAAGGTCGTTGTAGGCTTTTATTAGCATGTTACTTCAATAATTTATTGCTTCACCGCCTTATCAAAACATTTATCAAAGAACAGAAATTGATATTGAATTGAATTTGTCCAATATTCCCAGTTGTGCTGACCAGGTCGTTCAATATAGTCGTGGTCAATTTCCAAAGCAATCAATCTACGGTGCAATGCAGCATTAATTTGATAGAAAAAATCGGAAACACCACAGTCTACTATTATATCTAATTCTTTATTTTTTAGTGAATTTACCATATTTACAACCGAACGATTGTCCCATTCATCAGGCCTTGCATCAATACTTCCAATTCTTTTGGCAATATCAAATTTTTTGGTAGAAGTTCTCAAATCCACTCCACCACTCATACTGCCCGCATGAGCAAATAAGTTTTTATTGCGAATGGCAATGTATAACGCGCCATGCCCCCCCATGCTCAAACCAGTAATTGCTCTTGCCGATTTATCGGGAATGGTGGAATAATGGCTATCAACAAAATTAACCAAATCTTTGGCAATATATGTTTCGTACTGATATGCCGAATCAATAGGACTATCGAAATACCAACTACTATAACCTCCATCGGGACAAACCAATATAAATTGGTGTTCGGTGGCTAAAGTTTTTATTGAAGGTACAGTTTTAACCCATTTTGCGTAATTATCGCTGTAACCATGAAGTAGATAAACTACCGGATATTTTTTTTTGACCGTATAGTTTTCGGGCACAATTACTACATTTTTTATCTCTTTTTTCATTTTGGGTGAGAAAACAGAAACTGTGTCAACTTGACTTTTGGAAAACGACAGCTGACTTATTAGAAGTAGTGTCAGAATTAAATTTAAATGTCTCATATTGAAATAGATATTTGAACGTTTCTTTTTGATTTATGACTGTTGTTAAATGACTATCATTTTTTAGGTTCAACAATCGAGCAACAAAGATAATTAATAATTGCAAAATAATGGAGATAGCTAATCATTTTTCATTTTCATTTGCAAAACAATGGAAATAATTTTACCTTTGCATAAATATTTTATTTTAATAGCGTAATTGCATATTTATAAACAAATCATACAATATGTTCAAAACAAATCAGTATTTTGATGGAACGGTAGTTTCTATCGGATTGGAATCGGCCGAAGGAAGAGCCACAGTAGGTGTTATGGCAGCAGGTGAATATACTTTTGGCACTGACACAGTAGAGATTATGACAGTAGTTTCGGGTCAACTAACCATTCAACAACCAAACGAAACCGAATGGAAAACTTTTAATAAGTTCGAAAGTTTTACAGTTGAAAAAGGTGTGAAATTCAAAGTAAAATGCACCGAAGATACCCCTTATTTATGTTTATATAAATAAGAGTGAATAAAAAAAGCTTGTACATCACTAAGTACAAGCTTTTTTTATTGATTTTACCAACTTATTTATAGTTTAAAAAAATGGTTATCCGCAATTAACATAGAAGTTTGTTAATATTCGTGTTTTGATAGTTTCAAAACACTACACCATTTAACTATAAAAATTTGACAGATAGTTCCTTAGCGAAGCTATTATTTTTTAAAATGCTTTTTTGTATAATTCCAAAGCATCAGCCAAAGTTACTTCGCGTGGATTGCCTGGAGTACAAACATCGTTGAATGCTGAATTAGCCAAAGCTTCGAGGCTCTCTTCAGTTACATTTAAGTCGCGTAATTTTTCAGGAATACCAACTTTTACTGCCAATGCCTTTACTGCGTCCACCGCAGCTTGACCAGCCTCTTGTTTTGATAATCCGTCGATATTCACTCCCATAGCTTTAGCAATATCGCTGTATTTGTCAATTGCAAATTCCATATTGTATTGCATAACAATTGGTAACAAAAGTGCATTTGCCACTCCGTGAGGTATATCGAAATATGCGCCAAGAGGGTGAGCCATGCCATGTACCAAACCTAAACCAACGTTAGAGAATCCCATTCCTGCAATATATTGAGCAACAGCCATTCCGTCGCGTGCTTCGATGTTTGAAGGATTTTCTACAACTGCAGGCAAATGCTTAGCAATCATTTCGATAGCTTTTAATTCGAACATATCCGACATTTCCCATGCACCTTTGGTAATGTAACCTTCGATGGCATGAGTTAATGCATCCATACCAGTAGCAGCTGTTAAACCTTTTGGCATACTTACCATCAATTCTGCATCCACAATTGAAAGAATAGCAATGTCGTTTGGATCAACACAAACCATTTTCTTTACGTTTTCTTCGTCGGTAATTACGTAATTTATAGTTACTTCGGCAGCTGTACCGGCAGTAGTAGGCAATGCAATAATAGGAATACATTTATTTTTTGTATCGGCTACTCCTTCCAACGAAACCACATCAGCAAACTCAGGATTGGTAGCAATAATACCAATTGCTTTGGCTGTATCGATTGGCGACCCACCACCAATAGCAACAATTACATCTGCACCCGATTTTGCAAATTCTACGCCACCAGCTTTTACTTGTTTTACTGTAGGATTTTGTTTTACATCCGAAAATATTTGGAAAGGAATTCCTGCTTTTTCAAGCACTGAAGTTACTTGACCTGCAACTCCAAATTTCACTAAATCATTGTCTGTTACAACAAAAACTTTTTTAAAACCACGTTTTTTAATTTCGTCGGCCAACACTGCACGACTTCCTGCCCCAAAGTAGGACATTTCATTTAAAATAATTCTTTTTACACTCATAATATATATTTACCATTTAATTATTTACCATTTACTATTTAATTGTTTACCATATACCTTATACTATTTACTATTTAATTATTTACAATTTACTATTTAATTGTTTACCAAATGCCATTTACTATTCAATTGTAAACCATTTTTATACTAGCTACAATCCACCAGCTATTTCTTCATAACCCAATCCATTGAATCATATTTAGTTTGCTTAATTTTGTTGATTTCTGAAATTTCATTTTCAGCAAAATGCAGCGTATTTTCAACGCAATAGAACTGCTGAAGTTTTAATTTCAATAGTTCAAAAAAATGATTGGCAGCAAGTGTATTCTGATATTTTTCTTGCAGCCAAATTCTTATATTTTTAACTTCGCTTGGAACAGAAGCAATGGCCTTGGTTTTATGCTCCAATGGTTTTGCGGATAAAGCATTTTGTAAATTACTCAAGTCGCTATCGTAGAGCAATGTACCATGATGCAATTCACGAGTTTTGCCCACATGCGACGCAGTGCCCGAAATTTTATGTTCGTCGGGCAACCAAATATCTTTGCGTTTCCCAATTTTTGTTTCAACAAATAACTCATTTAAAGCCCAAATTATTGGTTGAAGAAATTCTGAACCTAATGCCGATTCACCCGTTTTTTTGTTTGAAATAAAACAAAAATTCAAATTGCCTAAATCGTGAAAAACAGTGCCACCTCCACTCATTCGGCGACTAATTTTTATGGCGTTCTCTTTACAAAAATCTATATTTACTTCCGCCAAAATAGCTTGATTACAACCAATTATCACACTCGGTTCATTAACATACAAAAACAAAAAATCATCCTGTCGTTGAGAGAATAAAAACTCCTCAGCTGCAAGATTAAATGTTGGTGAATTGGATAATGATTTGATTATTTGCATTAACTATTGCTCCTGGACTGGGAGTGTAGTTTTTAAGAATTTATTATTGTATTTACTTCTGATAATAAGCGTATTGTAAGTTTTAAAATTAAACGCTTCTCTTCCTTATTTTCAGACCGCAAAGATACTACTTTTACAGCGATAAAGTAATATATATTTACCTAAAAACTGTAAAACTTGCCACTTCGTTTTTGTTGAAAAAAAATTTCAAGAATTTTACTTTACTTTGGAGTTTATCTAGATTAAACGTTTATAGCTCTCTAAAATAAAGATTTAAGATTAGACACTAAGTTACACTAAGTCTCACAAATTTATATATAGTCTAATATAAGTAAGTCGAAGTAAATAATGTCGTATTTATTATATTAAAAAGAAAATGAATGGAACGCGGATAAACGCTGATTAAGCGGATAAAAAAATCGGATTTTAATTATCTCTCTTTGGTCGATGACCGTTGGTTCCGATAAATCGGAATCGAAGATCAACGTAGTTAATGATTTTCAATATTTTAGGTATTATCAGTCATGTTTACATGACTTTAATCAGTTCTCAATCCGTTTAAAATATTATCCGTATTTATCCTCTTGATCCGTCAAATCCGCATTCTATTCTTTTTTATTTATCGACATTATATTTTGTCCTTTACTTAAAATCTAGTCTCAAAGTATAATTTCTGTATAATTCATCTTTAGCATTATTAAAAATTAACCACATTAGATAAATTAAGTTGTAAAAAGAATTATCTTTGCGATTGAAAAAATAAAAATCACAATAATCATTTACTATCATATAATCTAACGTATTTTATGCATTACTCAAGAATTAACCCTTCCAAAATCACATTTATTGCCTCATTGCTAATGATTTTTGCACTTTCAAATATTAAAGTTGAAGCGGCGCAAACAAGTAATTTGACTTCGAATTCAGAAGATTCTGTTTACAATTTAGTAGAAAAAATGCCCGACTTTCCAGGTGGTGACAAAGCTGTTATTCAGTTTTTGAATCAAAATATGATTTATCCCGCCGAAGCTCAAAAAAAGAACGAGCAAGGTCGTGTCATAGTTCAATTTGTGATTAGTAAAACAGGTAAAGTTGAGACTGCTAAAGTGCTAAGAGGAGTTTCAAAAAGTCTTGACAATGAAGCATTACGAGTAATAAATTTGCTTCCCAATTGGACACCCGGTGAGCAAAATGGACAGAAAGTTGCTGTTTTGAAGGTTATGCCAATAGTATTTAAAAATACGGTTGTTAGCGAAGCAGATGCTTGGACTATAACCGACAAAACGCTAATAGTGATTGACAGCATAGCGATGCCGTCCAATTTTAATACAAATATTCTCAATCCAAGTAAGTTGATTTCGGCAACAATATTAAAGCCATTTCCCAAAGAAGAGAAAACAAGGTTGATTAATTTATATGGTAAAAATGCGGCAAACGGTGTGATATTAATTACCAGCAATAAAGATGAAATATATTATGCCATGACAGATTCTACCGATTGTAAAGAAGATGCCAATAAACCAGAATTTGTAGGTGGCAATGCCAAGCTTTTCAGTTATATTGCCGATAGCATTCAATATCCTTTTGTGGCAAAACAATTAAAAACACAAGGCAAAGTAATAGTGAGATTTAAGGTTGACAAAACTGGTAAAGTTACTGATTCAAAGGTAGTAAAAACACTCGATTATTTTTTGGACAAGGAAGCATTACGCGTTATCAACACTTTGCCTAACTGGATTCCAGGAACACAATGTGATAAAAAAGTTGATATTATTGTTACAATGCCAGTTATTTTCAAATTAGAATTACCAACTACGGAAGTAAAGGAATGGAAACCAAATGAAAAAACCGTTATTATGCTGGATGGTGTGAGATTACCATCTTCGTTCGATTTAGCTTGGCTCAATTATGCCAACTTAGTGTCGTATAAAGTAATACAGCCAGGTTCCACTGAAACTAACAAAAAACTTATTAAACAATATGGCAAAGATGCTGTAAATGGAGTTGTTCTGATTGGAACAGTGAAAGATGTTAAGTAGGTAGAATTTGTTTACTTCATATAACTATCTGACCTTGTGTATATAGTCAGCTTCGAATACCGAGTCGTTGATAAATAGTTCCAAACAGAGAAAACCATTGGGTATATATAATTCGGTTCTACCACTTTTCGTGTGGGTTGATATTTAACCATATCAAGGCAAACAATAAATCTAAGAATAGTTAACCACAATAGGCACAATAGTTAACAATAGAATAAATGCTTAAAGCATTTATAATGAATCATACCGATAGGTATTTATCTATTGTGTTTTTTTTTATTATTAAAATATTTTCTATTGTGCCTATTGTGGTTTCATTTTCTTATTTATAAAAGTTTGTTTCAAACAAACAAACTCACACGATTTAGTGTAGAACCTATAACAAAATGACAAACTGTAGGTTGCCAAAAATTTAAAACTATATTAATTTTCTACTCACTTGATCTATTATTCCTCTAATACAGAATACCTTGGGATACTTGGATTAAAAAAAACAAATTAAAAATATTTATAAATGTCGCATCAAAACGCATCAATTAAATCTATTCTTTTTGCCTTATTAGCCAACCTCGGCATTGCCATTACCAAAACTGTGGCTGCAGTTATTACTGGATCGGGCGCCATGCTGGCGGAGTCTATTCACTCTTATGCCGACTGTTTTAATCAAGGTTTATTGTTTTTGGGATTAAGTTCAGCAAAGAAGACGCCCGATGTTAAACATCCTTTGGGACATGGAAAGGAAATCTTCTTCTGGTCTTTTATCGTGGCGCTCATTCTTTTCAGCATGGGTGGAATGTTCTCAATTTACGAGGGCATTCATAAATTGAGTTTGAACGAAGAGTTAACAAGTCCACTGCTTGCTATTACAGTTTTGGCGGTGAGCATGGTGCTCGAAGGGGCTTCTTTATTTGGCTGCATTAGTCAAATAAATAAACTTAAGGGAGATGTGAGCCTTTGGACATGGTTCAAAAATAGCAGTCAAAGTGAGTTAATAATAGTTTTGGGCGAAGATACAGCAGCACTTTTAGGATTGACATTTGCACTCGTTTCTATTGTGTTGGCCATGATTACCGGCAATCCTATGTACGATGCCATTGGTAGTATTGGTATTGGAGTTCTACTTATTGTGGTTTCAATATTTCTGGCAATAAAAGTAAAAAGCATGTTGATAGGGCAAAGTGCCGATGCTGCCACCACTGCTCAAATTAGAAATTTACTGGAAACCCGTCCTGAAGTGGAGGAAATTCTCAACCTCATTACCATACAACTTGGGCCACAAATTATGGTGGCCGTGAAAGCAAAAATGGCAAAAGTGGATACGGTTGAACAATTGATAGGCAATATAAATACCTGCGAGGTAGAACTCCGAAAAGCCGTTCCTGCCGTTCAGTGGAGTTTCTTTGAGCCTGATGTGGTAAAATAGGATTGAGAAAAAGAACGCCGTGTGGTTTTTGCACACTCTTTTGCATCAAGAAATTGGGGCTCATTTCTACTCAACAATCCCCCTGCAACGAGGGGTTAATTGTGAAGCGTTTGTAACGCAAATAACTTCTCAATGTAAAACGTGGAGAAGCTTGAACCGAACCAAAGTAATTACACACAAAAAAAAATTCGTATTAAGTTATGAAAAAGAATTTGATTGATTTTATTAGTGACAAACTGACGTATTGGAATGGAGGAACTTATTCAAATAGAAATGACCCAAATTTTTTAGTTCCCAAAGCAAGTCCTGGTAATGGCTATAGACTTAATTTCGGGAATCCAAAAGCTGTCACTTCATTTATTTTAATGATAATTGTAATGGCAATTTTGATTATTGGTTCAATTGTGATTTCTTAAAAATAACTTTCATTGCAAACAAAGGAAAGAAAAAAAGCGGGAGTAAAGCATATTATACTCCCTTCTTTATTTTTAATTTATTGTTGTCCGATAAACTTTTAATTTTCATCTGAAAAACCGCTTTCAATAATGCATTGAGATAATTTCGCCCCGATGGGGCTTAGATTTTGTTTTTGCATATTTTCTACCATAATTTCGTCCCGATGGGACTTTTTATAAATAGCTTCGGAGAAGCGACATTATGGTAGTCAATAAGTTACAAGTATTACCAGAGCTCCTTAGGAGCGACATTATTTTTTCTTTTGTTTTTATCGGACAACAATATTTTTAATTACCGAATCATCAATGACATAATCAATTAGAACTGGTTGAAGTCCGCTGAACTTGGCTTTAATATTACTACTCAACACTATTGAGATAAACAATAATATCCTAAATTTAATGACTTTTAAAAAGTGGACTATTAATTGACAACTATTTTTTTACATTCAGCCACTTTCCCATCCAATACCAATCGAATGATGTAAATGCCTTTATTTAGTTTTTCATTTTTTATTTTATAAAAATATCTATCTGCTGTCAAATTTTGTTCGTTTACAATTGATTGAACTTCACTGCCATAAAGTGAGTATATGGCAATTGAAACCCGTGAGTTTTTAGCCAGATTGAGAGCTACCATTGTATTTGTATTGCTGTTAAATACATTGATGTTCGATTCATTAGTGTAGGTTTTGGCTATTGCCGTTGGAGCACTTATGTTTTCAAACAAAACCGCATCGGCAATAGTTGCACCTGTACCCGAGGCCGATAGTTTTACATAACCTTCTCTGCCTGCCTTAAAACGATATGTTCCCAATAAATTCCATGTACTACCATTGGTTTGTTGGTTTATGGTAAAGTGAGCGGTGCTGTCGGCGCAAAGTATTTCCACTGGGGCTTTTGCAGGTCTATTACTACCGTCAGTCCAATTCATATAAACACGATAAAGTGCAGTGGCAGGGATGTTTGGCGTCCATTTTGCCCATTTAGCTGTGTCGGCAGCAGGACTTCCATCTTGGGTATAATTAGTGCCAACATATCCTAAAGAATATACACTTATTGGCCAAGAATTGTCGAAAGTGCAAGTAGAATCAGTATTATCAACAATGATTTGAGGGTTCTTAGGATCGGGTTCACCCACAACTGGTTTTGTTAATATAATGGTGTCGCCCGCTGCAGGAATACCCGCTGAAATATATGTTTTTAATTCGGTTAAATAATTTTCATATAACTTACGTGGCATCACATTGCGCTTTTTGCAAAGCCCTGCTGCAAGCCCCACTACTTCGCCCATCATACCTGTTGTTCTCATAACCCGTACTGTTCCAAGAGCAGCTTGTGTAACACTAATATTACGTCCTGCCATAAACAGATTGTTGATGTTGCGTGAATATAAACAGCGATAAGGAACATAAAATGGTCTTTTAAAAGATGTTTGAATATCTATTGAAATGAATTCTTCGCCTTCAAATGAAGCTTGAAAGTTTGGTCGTGGCACATGTACATCCATGTTCCAACCTATGGCAACGAAACCATCCGGATACATTGTGTTAGCCAATAAAACCTCTATATTGAGTTGAACATCACCCAATAACATACGCGATTCTCGTTTACCTGTAATGTAAGCTGCCCAATTTAATTTATAGTTGGGGTAAATTTTGTCTACATTTTTTACACAATCCCATGCACCATACATTGCTCTAAAATTATAATCGCGAATATATTCTACTTCTGTGATTGGGTTGTGGCTAAAGCCCGATTCCCAATACCATCCACCCAATGCACTTATACCGCTTGTATTATATGACCCAGAAATGCCAGGTCTGCCCGGAAATGGTTTTGTACTCAAATCGAGTGCCCATGTAAGTGTGGGAAAAGGTTGCGGAGTAGTTTCCTGTTTCAAAGTCCACATATTGGTGTTTCCCATGTGCTTTGTAACGTCCATTTCGTAATCGGCACCTGCCAAGTAACCAATTGTTCCATCGCCCGTACAGTCCGAAAAATAGGTGCCAAAAACCTCAATGCGTTCTGCTGTAATTGTATTTTCGGCTATTACTGACTTTATCATTTGGTTGGAAACCGTTACGCCATCGGCACGATAATTCATAAGCAATGTAATGTTCTTTTCAGCCTTCAAAATATCCATTCTTTTTGAATCGTTGAATGTACTATCACTTCCAGGAACAATATTAGGATTTGGTACATAAGTTAGCTCTTTAACGATATTGCCTATTCTGTTGTATGGGGCAACATTAATACTTCCACCCAACCCAACACGCACTTCCGAACTGTTATTTCCTCCTACCACTGCGCGGTCTTGTACCAATGCCACTTTCAAACCCAAACGTGCAGCACCTATAGCAGCTGTAGTACCAGCAATACCACCTCCAACAACCACCAAATCATAATTGCCAGCATTTTTAACTGTCGCGTTTCCGAGCATGGTTTTTCTCCAAGTAGCTAAGGTTGTAGCTTCATAAGGTGGAATAAAATCAGGGTCTTTTGTAAATACAATTGCATCACAACGCCCTTCAAAGCCAGTTAAGTCAATTAGTTTTAATGTTACATCGCTGTTGGTGATATTTATTACTCCACCATTTTGCCAACTCCAAGTGGCATATTTTGTTCCAAAAATTGTGTCAAGTTTTTGGTTGTTGATACTTATTTGGAACTTTCCGGGCTCACCTTTTGCATTCCATTGTGCCACCCAATCTTTAGTTCTTACCCACACACGGTACTTGCCAGTGGATGGTAGTTTTACATTTGTTGAAGCATCAGCCACCGGCTTACCAAGTCCGTGAGCCAGTAAATAGGGCGAACCCATTTCAAGCATAAACTGCTGATCGAGTACCCACCCGCCTTTGTTTTGAAATGTTTCAGTCTCCACAAGGATGGTTTGTGCAGTAATAGTTGCAGAGAAAAATATTGCTAACATAAAGAGTAGCATTTTGGCTAACATGTAATTGTGATTTGACTTGCTCATTAGTGTATTATTAATGATTAGTATATTAAGGAACAAAGATATACAAATATTTTTCTTATTCGTTTTTTACATTGATTTTGGTTATTTTTTTGTGCTATCAATTCAATAAAGTTTTTGATTGTATATAATTTCTTATTTCTGGTAAGAAAATAATACAGATTTAAATAACCAAATTAAAAATTTAGCTCTTTGTACTCGTCGATAAATTGATTAGCCGAGCAAAGTTTGCACTGTTGCGTGGAACTAACAGTCAGCTTGGTTTTTTCCGACAACCCCGAATAATACACCGACAAACGCAAAATCAAAAACATTGTAAATGCCGCTGGACGTTATACTCTGCTCCAATTCGACCTAATATAATAAACGTCATTTGTAACCTAAATTTTGAATTTGGTAAAGTATTGATTAACTTCGTCTTGTCTTTGCTCTAATGTCTTTTATTATATTACATTAGAAATTCACGGAGAAAATAATCAAATCATACTAAGTACATGACAAAAAACTGAAAATATCTATATTTAATTGATTATTAGGATTTAAAAGTGTTGTAGCAATAAATGTCAACCCATATTTGAAATAGCTTTTCGCCATTCTTCCATTA
>CAIWCC010000198.1 GCA_903911085.1 uncultured Bacteroidales bacterium
CAATAGCTTAGCTATTATCAGTCATGTTTACATGACTTTAATCAGTTCTCAATCCGTTTAAATATTATCAGTTTTAATCCGCTAAATCCGTCAAATCCGCGTTCTATTCTTTTTTATTTATACGACATTATATTTTGTCCATTACTTAACACAATGACTTTAAAGAGATTAACAAAAACTGCATAATTCTCTAATTATATAATCATTTCCATTAGTTCTACTTTGCTAAAATAAAGTAGAATTAGTATAAACATTAATAACAAGACTTTAGACTCAAAGTGGCTGAAAAATTATTGGACGAAATAGAATTAAATAAAATTGATGAAATAGGTGAAGAGCAAGAGCTTTTTGAACATTTTCGCTTCGTGGTGGATAAAGGTCAAGCTATTGTTCGCATTGATAAGTATTTAGTAAATTGCATGTCCAATACTTCACGCAATAGAATTCAGGATGCTGCGGATGCTGGCAATATTTTGGTTAATGGTAAGCCTGTCAAATCGAATTATAGGGCCAAACCATTTGATATAATAACCATTGTTTTAGCATATCCACCCTCACAATTTGAAATTATTCCCCAAGATATTCCTCTCAATATTGTCTACGAAGATGATGATATATTACTAGTTAACAAGCAACCCAATTTGGTGGTTCATCCTGGTTTTGGTAATTTCGACGGCACTTTGTTAAATGCAGTTGCTTGGCATTTAAAAGATCATCCAGAGTTCGACCCAAACGATTCTCGCATTGGTTTAGTTCATCGTATCGACAAAGATACTTCGGGATTATTGCTTATTGCCAAAACCGAAAATGCCAAATCAAATTTGGGAAAACAATTTTTCGACAAAACAACTCAGCGTCGTTATCAGGCATTAGTTTGGGGTAATGTAAAAGAAGATGAAGGAACAATTATTGGTGCATTGGCTCGCGATCCACGTGATAGAATGTTGTTTACCGTTTTTCCAGAGGGTGAAAATCCAATTGCCAAACATGCTGTAACGCATTATAAAGTTTTGGAACGAATAGCTTATGTTACTTTGCTCGAATGTAGGCTAGAAACAGGTCGTACGCATCAAATTCGAGTTCACACAAAGCATATTGGTCATACAATATTTAACGATGAGCGTTATGGTGGACATGATATTTTGAAAGGAACCACCGCTGCCAAATACAAACAATTTGTAAAAAACTGCTTCGACATTTGTCCACGACAAGCTTTACATGCTAAAACACTAGGATTTGTTCACCCACGCACAGGTGAATTTATGCATTTCGAAAGTGATTTGCCTAGCGATATGCAACAACTGTTAGATAAATGGAGAGGATATGCTCAAAACATGGAATAATATTACAGATTCCATTGCTTTCGATAATTCAAATTTATCTTCAAAATTATTTGTGTCCGATAAAAAGAGAATATAAAATAATGTCGCCACGATGGGGCTTATTTGCAATTCTAATTCATTGACTACCATAATGTCGTTTCTCCGAAGCTATTTATAAAAAGTCCCATGGGGACGAAATTATGGTAGAAAATATTCAAAAACAAAATCTAAGCCCCATCGGGTAGGGTGTCCAATATGATGTTCCCATTTTCATCCAGCTTTCCTCATTTTATTGTACGCTACTGTACAAGATTTGGAGTCAGATTATTCATTGCCCCGGATTCAATATCACCAATGCGTTTTTTTTCTAAAGCAATTTTAAAGTCAAGCCTTTGGTTTTGTTGTATATATTAATTGAAAAGTATACCAGTATTTCAATTCAAAAGTATACCATTTTATTTTGGTTTGACCCCCTATTATTTGGACAAAATTAACTCCAAGGTTTGAGACAAAAGTCAGTCTCGTTTGTGTATTTTTCTTTTTCTGCCTCCAAGCGAATTTAGCTTCAGCTTCCGTACTTGTCAAG
>CAIWCC010000199.1 GCA_903911085.1 uncultured Bacteroidales bacterium
GTAACCTACAATTTTATCGAAACCAAGGAACTTAAAAAACATTTTAACTACATTCTGCCACAGACAGAATCTTATCAGGTTTTAATTCAAAAAATTGGAAGTAAAGCCATTTCCACAGTTACCCAACTGGCCGGAAAAACAGTTTACGTTACCGCAAATAGTGTTTTCCAGCAAAGGCTTGAAGCATTGAACGAGGAAATTGGCGGTACAATAAAAATTGTTGTTGCGGCAGATTCGTTGACAAATGACGATTTAATTGAGATGGTAGCCGAGAAAAAGATTGATTACACTATCGCTTACCGAAAAGTTGGATTACTTCATAAATATTATTACAAGAACCTTGATTGCAGGATTCCAATTGGTTTTAATCAGCGAAACGGCTGGTTGATAAGAAAGGAAAGTCCACTTCTGCAAAAGTCTATTAATGAGTGGATTGAATCGCCAGAAATAAATAAACTTCAATCAAAACTTTTTGATAAATATTGGGAAAAAAGTCCCTACTTTGCTATAAAGAAAGTTAAAATTCCAAAAGGTGCCATTTCTCCCTATGATCATTTGTTTAAAAAATACGCGCCACTTATCGGTTGGGACTGGCATTTGTTGGCTGCTTTGGCTTTTCATGAATCCCGTTTCGATTCGTCTGAAGTTTCGTGGGCTGGCGCATGTGGAATTATGCAGTTGATGCCACGAACGGCGGCTAATTTTGGACTAGATAAACGTACAATTTTGAATCCTGAAAAAAATATCGAGGCTGGAGTACAGTATATCAAGAGTTTGAATTTATCGTTCCGAAAAGTGGAGAATAAAGACGAGCGTATCAAATTTATTTTGGCCGGATATAATTCAGGTCCGGCTCATATAATCGATGCCATGGCATTAGCCAAAAAATATGGAAAGGATCCGTACGTTTGGTTTAATCAAGTGGAATATTTTTTGCTCAAAAAAAGTGATCCCGAATTTTATAACGATCCGGTTGTGAAATATGGATCGTTTGGTGGAAAACAAACGGTAAGGTATGTTCAAAATACGCTGGACACATACGAAAAATATTTAAGAAGAAAATAAAATACCCATTAATGAGTGTACTGTATAAAGTCTAATTCTATAAAAATTAAGTATTTGGATTTGAAATTAATCAAAATCAAAATAACCTAAATAATTGATACAGACTTTTAATTGTTAATTTATATTTTATTTTGATTTTACACAATATAATTGGTCGTAAAACGCTAATTAAAGCGCTCCTTGACATATTTTTATTTCATAATTTGTAATTCGGACAAGGTTTATCCACAAACATCTGGCAAAGGCAAACAATTTATGTTTGATAAGCCCTCGATATCGTGTTTTATTGTTTCGAGTATGAAAGCTGTATTGAAAAACAGTGGCTTCCACGTTATTTCGTATTTTCTTTTTTTCAGGAGGAATATCCTTTAATCCTTTTCGAAGAACAGCCGCATCTATATCTTTTTGCGTAAAATAGCGATATCCTTTTTCTGTTTTGATTCCCCAGCTTTGTTTTTTTGTTTTATGAGCAATTAGGATTTCTCCTGTTTGTGTGTCAATTACTTCTAATCCTTGTTCTGTCACAGTAATTGTATATCTGGGTGGTTTGCCTTGCATACCCGTGAGATACAGTTCTAATTGTTCTTTGGTGGCGAATATCTGATTTTCTAAACTGTGATAAGCACCATCTGCATGAACATTTTTAATTTTACCTGACAATACATTCTTTTGAGAGTCAGTGATTGCTTCCTCAAGGAATCCATTATCGGGGGCAGACACATTATCCGTTTGAACATTGGTAATCAAGTTTAAACCTTTTTCATCACAGGTTTCTGTGAGGTTTGTGCTGTATCCTTTGACCTTTTGTTCCTCTTTGCAACGAAAAGTAGCATCGGGGTCATGCGGATTTTGTACGCTCTTGGCGCTAATGTCCTTTTTGTTACGTGGCTTAACTGTATTTTTATCAACAATAAACTGTTCGTCAAAAACTCTTCTAAGTAATTCGTAATGAGGTAATTGATTTGAAAAATGGTTCAACAGCCCGTATATTAGGTATCCTAAGTCCGTTAAACGCTTTTCAATAGATTCGGCGGTGCAGGTATAAACCAATTGCTGTGCTGGTTCATTTAATAAAGTTTCGTGCGTTAATCGGTCTTGTTTTTTCAAACAATGCAATTGCTTAATAGATAAATGTTCACAAGCCATTAAGGTTGTTTCGTGCACAATCTGAAACCGAGAATACCAAGCTATGTTGCTTCCAATTAGTTTACTATCCATACGAATGCTTTTACCTTCGACCTTAAATTTCATTACTTGGCATTTGGTGATAGATTCAAAACATTGTTTGTACAAGTCATTCCCTGTTTCAAGTTCATACTCTACAATGTGGCGACGAAAAAGGTAATAGACCTCAATCGAAGGACCTGGGTCATCCATGTGGGTTATTCCTAATGCTTTGCGCACCAATAAATGAAACTGAACTTGATCAAACATTTGTTCGTCGCTAATACCAAAGGCTTCTTTTAAGATATTTATCCCTATTAATTGACGAATAGGGATGTTGGGAGCACCCATTTTCTCTTCAAATAGAGGCCTGAAAATGCTCTCATCTACTTGATTTACAACGTTATCTGAAAATTGATTGTGCCAATATTTAGGCGCATTATATCGCTTTAGAGAACGTTTATGTAGCGTATTTCCTATATTGGAATCACCGTCAATCATACTTGCTTTTTCACTTTCTTTATACATACTTATCTCGTTGTAAATGAGATAAATATACGAATTTATATTGATTTGCGCAACTATTTAATGCACTATTTTTTGCTAAATTAAAAAATTATTGAGATAAAAATATCAACATTAAGCGAAATAAAAACAATTAATTATTAACTATAAAATCGTTCACTGACTTATTACAGTGGACTCATAATTGGAATTATTTAATAGTTTTGAAACCGAATCTTAAACCCAACCACGGGTATTTCTTTCAGGAAGGAAGAAGGCATTTTTAGTGCTAGAC
>CAIWCC010000200.1 GCA_903911085.1 uncultured Bacteroidales bacterium
GGCCCATTTTTTTGGGTCGGGAACAACTACTATTTGGCAATCAAAAATTATTCATGGAACTTGGACTGGAACCAACGGCTTGAACTTACTGAAAAGTCTTACAGGTGGAAGTCTAAAAGGAGATACACAACATTTTTGGCCTTATGGAATCAATCAAAAAGAGGAGATTACTGGATTAGGCGATTTAAAAGCGCAGGAAAATGGTTTAAATACTTCTGTAAAGTTGGTAAAAGCAATGGTAATCGACGATTGTAATTTGCCAACAACTTGGTAGAATAATTTGGGATTTTATATACGTCATTAATAACTTATACATTGAATTGAGTAAAAAATATGTGATAAACTGCGGCTTGTTTTGACTTTTGGTTCTAAAGTCTTTTATGCCAACAGTGCATATAAAATTACCCTTTACCCCGTAGCGTAATCCTGCGTAGTTCAAGTTCGGCGTATGGCTCTTTGCCCAATGTCGCAGCTGGAAGGAAAACTTTATATTTGAATTTGGAAAGCGGCAGCTTTCCTTCCCACGCTAGCGCAGATCTGTGACTACGAGTGTTCACAGAAATCGCGCCAGCGGGGTGCTAGCGGAGGAAATGAACTGATAATGCTGCCTTTTCCATAAAATCACAGGTTTTGGTTATTTCATTGCCTAAACAGGCTGTTTTAATTTCGTATAGGTCTTTTGAATAATCATCCTTCATAAAATAGAACCTGATATTATAAATTTCACCTAAGTAGCTACTAATCTTGACTCTGAGCAACTTATTATTTATTTTTTTTACGCCAAAATCAACAAGTTTATATTGTTCCTTTTCATAATTAGTGGGAATTGTCTTAACCATAGAATAAAACACATACTCCATAGGATTTGATGAATGGTACGAATATTTGGATACTGAAAATAAATAATTTATACTGTCTCTGGTAGTCCGAGCCAAATAAATAATATCAGGATTTAGTTTCTTTACAAATCGTGCTTCACTGTCAGTGTCCTGTAATACATAAAATTCGTTGGGTAATTCAAATCCAAACTTGTTATTATCAATATAAGTCAGATTCAGATTGTCAGTTTGCTTGTGACAACTGTTGAATGAGATTAACAGCAAGAAGAACAAGACTATTTTTGAGTAATTTTCAATTCCCATGTTTTGTATATTTGCATAATTCACTACAAAAATAAAAGCTTGAAAAGTATAATCCAAGCTTTCAGTATGATGTTGTATGAGTTAGTGGGGTTATTGTATGAAGTGTTACATTTTACTGATTTGATGAATAATTTGTATAACATGATTTATTCTTTCTTCTCCTGAATTTGAAGGCAACGAACAAGCTATCAATTCCACGAAATTACTTTTTGACACTAATTTCTCACACTCTAATTTCAGAAATGTTCTTACTTCTTTGTCTGCTGCTCTCAACTCCTCCAACAGAATAGTCCGATTATCCAGCACATAGATAATATCCTCGAAGTCGGTACTCCCTCTCCAATCATTGCCTCCACGATCATTTAGAGCAACAAATTTTGAAGCTAAAAAATAAGCTGATTCAAAATATCGTATGTTTGTACCATCGGCAAACGCATAATTTAGCGTGTGCGGCATCCCTTTTTTATACCACTCGTTGCTAAATCCTAAAATGTCCTCATCATCAGGCATTATATCCACCAGTAAACCAGCATACTTCCAACGACATATTACATCACTTTCCGTATCATTTGTGAATTTCAACTTGCGAAGTTTTTCTTCCAACTCGTTTAGTTTTGAATAGGAAACCAACTCAATAACACAATCTACATCATCAGTGGGACGAACCTCGGTGGCTGCTGAATCGGTGGCATATAGTTCAGTTACCGAGCCACCGACAAAAACCACATGAGGCAATAAATAATCAAGTCCCTGAGCTACTGTGTGTAGCATATTTATGTTTGACATAGCTTATTCTCCTTTAAGTCTTTTTTCTAATTCTTCAATGGCTAATTTTACTTCACGCGCTTTACCAACCCTAATAGCGTCTACCAGTGCCAATAACTCATATAACGCTTGGTCTTCTAACGCTATATTTGGAACTGTTTTGTACAGTGGAACAATTGCCTGACCTCTCATGGTGCCTTTGCTGCTTGCCCATACGTAATTATCGGTACTGGAAGCTACAATTGTTTGATTCAGTGGTAGCGCTGAGTGTGCAGTGGGAATGCCACGGACAACTGAACCCGGACTTACCGGAAACACATACTTGAGCCCGTAAATCAAAAACTCTAAAAATGATGCAGTGTAAAGAGTTCGTTTATTATCGGACACCAGCCGTGCCTGCTTGCTACGCTGAAGGCTCTCGCTTACTTCCGAAGCACTAATTTGTAAACCGTTTGCAATATCTTGTACCCGCCATTTTTCGGACTTCAACGTGCTTAACTTGAGCAAAATTACCACATCCTGTGGGCGCATTCCATTATGATTTTTCATGTTCTTTCTCTTTCATTTGCTATTCGCGAATTGCAAATATATGAAATAGTTTTCTAATTATGAAATAGTTGGGAGAATATATATACAGTAAAATAAATACCTTTTATAAATCACACAATAGATTTAATTTTTGATCCTCTGCCAACAACTAAATCAATAGTAAAATTTTGTGACATTTCAATTCCATCTTCTTTTAAAGCCTCTTGAAATTTTCTCATACTTTCGTCATTATCTATAAATGCAATTTGTTCTTTCATATAAGCTAAAACATCTGTCAGCTCAATTAATTTCTGTTCATCTTCATATTCACATGCAAGCAAAATGCTTGCTGTATTAAGTGAGTTTTCTTGAAATGAGATTTTAAAATCAATTCCTTCTATTATGTCAATATAGGTATAAATAACTTTACGGTTTTCTGTAATTGGTTTTGATAATTTAATTTCTAAATTTGGGAATAAATCATTAATAAGGGTGTTCATTTTTTCCATTTTGTTTTCGCTTTATGTGATTTGATTAATTTTACAGATAACGTGTCACTTAGAATTACATATTAATAACATCGGGTATTTTTTGCTTAATCAATTATATAGTTTTAGCTGCAATGTTATTACAAAATTCGACTAGTAATTCATTGTTGCATAGCTCATTATTTTTCATTTTGGTGAATTTTTCTTCTTTTTTGACAGAACGTAAAATATGAATATTATTTCTAAACTCATATAACTTTAATATTTTCTCACCTATGTTTGAAGTTAGTATTTCCAATTCAATAGCTTTTGTTATTTTGTCTTTGAATCTGATTTTTCGCTTCTTCTTTTTTGCCTCTTTATGAATTTCTTTTAAACTTTCGTTGAAATAACTCTCAAATATATAGTCAATTATAGCTTCATAAATTGATGCAAAGTGTAAAATAACAATTTCATTAAGAGGGTGAGCATCTGAATAATTAATATTCAATTCTTTGATAATGTTTTTAATAAAAACTGCTTCTTTATATGATTTTTCTAATGCGTTTCTTAGTTTAGTTTCTTCAATAAAATTGAACAAATCCCCAGTATATAAAAGTTTACAACCTTTGATTCTTTCTTCAATTATTTTATTGTCATTTACCTTTTTTGTCATAGTGTGATTTTTTTAGTTTTGACTTCGTTCCTTGCCCACAATAATCATATATATTAATCCATAATGCAACGAACAGAGTAGCCACTACTCATAAAACTGATGTAATTACTCACTTTGCTATTATTATAGTTTAAACAATAACCCCATGCAGTGTCTGCATCGT
The DNA here is from genome assembly GCA_903911085.1 of uncultured Bacteroidales bacterium. Taxonomy (GTDB): domain Bacteria; phylum Bacteroidota; class Bacteroidia; order Bacteroidales; family Paludibacteraceae; genus Paludibacter. The sequence continues at coordinate 3,742 of CAIWCC010000200.1, forward strand.
TCTTGGTTGCATTCCACAAATAACCGTTGCAACCAATATTGCTGAACTTACCATAACTATGACGGAAGCCGGCTGGAAGAAATTTGAAGCCAGATGAGTTGTTTGCTCCTTTATTGGGGTTTTGCCAGTGGCTTGTTCCTGCTTCCTTCAATTTTCCACCAGCCGATTCTTCTCCGCTTAAATAGTTTACTAATATTTCCCATTCCTGATATGTTGGAATATGCCAACCTATTGGTGATATATCTCTATAGTCAGATACTGCATACCAGTTATAAAGTTTTCCATACTTTCTTCCGTTTGCAGCATCATTATTAAAAACACAAAATGCGCCAGTTTTGAGTTTGTCCCATTGATCATTTTTAGTAACTTCTGGTATTGCATCTCCATTTCGATAATGAGTTACTTTTAGATTTTCAGCCATCCAAACTTGATTGCCAATCTGAACCGTTTTATAAACATTGCCATCAATGTCAGTTACAGTTGAGTAGTTTTTTTTATTTACTGTAACAGCAGTTTCAGTATTTAAAACACTTTGTTCTTGATTTTTACTCACTGAATTTGAGGTTACATTAGGTTCATTAGTAGTAACTGACGGCATCATGACACCATCATTTATTGAGATTACTTGTTCGTTTACAGCAGATTGCTGTGAATTTCCAACAGATTCATCAGAATTATTTAATTGAAAAACAAAGAATAATATAGCCGCAATTACTGCCACACCAATAAAGATATTTCTCACCAAATGACTTTTAGACTCATCAACTTCAACCTGTGTCAATCTTGGCTTAGGTTGAGAACTTTCTGTCCGTGTAGAATTATGGTTTGTTGCGGTGCGAGGTGCTTCAGTAGTTGCCGTAGAAGTAACAGTGTTGTTTCTGCTTGTATTTTCAGATTTGTGATTTTCAATGGGCACTTCTACTTTTCCACTCACCATTTCCAAACAACTTCCAGCACCACTTATTCTTTTATCCACATCCACCACCAAACATTGCTTCACCAAGTTGCGCCAGTCGGCAGGAATTTGTGTTAATATGACGGTTATATCACCTGCGGTAATTTGCTTAAATAATTCTATCCGTCCTGCTTCGCTGGTAACGGCCAATGCGCCAGAGTTAAAGGGCAGTTTACCTGTAAACATCCAGCACGTAATCACGCCAAAGCTCCACAGGTCGGTATTTTTGCGTATGGTACTCCCCAAAAGCTGCTCTGGCGAAGCAAAAGACAATGTTCCTGCACCTGCTAGTGAATTGGTAAATACAGAACTCTTGTTCACATCCAGTTTTTTGCTGATGCCAAAGTCGGTAATTTTGGGTATGTATTCTCCTTTTCTGTTCAAGGATATCAGGATATTCTGTGGCTTTAGGTCGCGGTGAATAATGCCGTGGCTGTGCAGAAACACAATGCCTTCCAGTATTTGTTTAAGTAGATTATCTTTCTGTTCGTAAGTCAGTTGCTTGTCGGTGAGCAATTGTTGCAAGTTGCCTTGCTCGTAATATTGCAGCACGCCAAAATCGTATTCTCCAGCAAAAGTGGAAAAAGTGTAGCATACATCGTAATGTGCAATGTTGGGATGTGTAGGCAATTTGCTAATCACTTCCACCTCTTTGCGCAAGCGCACTTCTTCTAAATGTGGTTTTACTTCCGCCATTTTTATGGCTACATAATGGTCGAGATGCGTGTCGTAAGCTTTATAAACCTTGCCAAATCCACCTTCGCCCAAGCAGTCGGTGTTGGGGTTATAGTGGTAGCGCTTGTGAAATTCTTCTTGTGTCATAATACTGCTATTTTAAATTCCGAAGTTCGGATTTTGCCTCTTTAGTCAATTCAACAATTTTTGCTTCAATCTTATTCTTATCATTCATTCTATTAAATAGATATTTGCATTCCTCTCTGAATTCTGTGGAATTTAGTATTTCAGTAGACACCAAGTCATTGTACAAAACATTATACCATTTTTTTTTAAATCGTCGAATCTGATTTTCTTTAATGATTGTATCTAATGTTTCAACTTCTTCAAGTATGAGTCCTAATTTATCAAGTGATACATTAATAATCTCTTGATATTTCCTTTCAAATTCTTCATTCTTCATATTTAGTGTATTTAATATCTATCAAATCCTCTTCCAACAATACTCACGGCAAAATTCAAATCAGCAGCATCCAATCCACCGGAAGTAATACCAATTACCTCACCTCGCATATTGAAAAGAGGACCACCACTGCTTCCATGGGTAATTTGAGTAGTGGTTTGTATCAATGTCAAATCACTTTCGGTTCGTAATGCTGATACAATTCCTTTAGAAAGTGTTTGCTTTAAACCTTCGGGTGCGCCAATTGCAAAAACATCTTCACCTACTCGTGGCAAAGAAGAAGCAATATTTAGGTACGGAAAAGTAGTACCATTACCCGCTACTTTAAAAACAATATAATCATTCTCATCGCTACTTGCTAAAACTGATTCAACTTTGAATGTACCATTTTCTGTTTTAATTGATTCTAATCCTCTGCCTGTACCTTTAAAAACGTGGTAATTACTAATACCCACTCCAGAATAAGATATAAAAAATCCACTTCCTTGACTATTATTTGTTCCGTCGCTTGTATAAATTATAAATACAGCATCTTTATTCCGTTCGTATAAAGTTGAAATGTCAATCTTTACGATAGTTTGAATGTCAGTATTCGGTTGCATTCTAGCATCTGATTGAACAGATACAACAACAGAATCTAATTGTGCTGTTTGCGTTTTTAATTGATTTTTACTTGGTTTGTTGAATTTGGAATATGTGAAATAAATCATCCCTGCAAAGATTGCAGCAGAAACAAGATAACTCCAGATTTTAGTGCTATTTTGTGTTGTAGCAGAATAATTACTTCTATATTCGTTCGGTGGATTTAGCACATGAGGAGCAGCTTTAGGAACTGACACGTTTGGTATTCTATTCCAGTCCAACTCATAGGAATTCGACAAGCTAATAGAATCAGTTGTAGAAACAGGAAAATCAACTTTTGATTTGATTTTCACTCCATTTACGTATATTCCATTGGTGCTTTGGTCGTAGATAAAGTATTTTCCATCACGTTTAAGTTTCAAAATGGCATGATGGCGACTTACATGATTGTCTGGATCTGAAATAACTATTCGATTGTCCGACTCTGTCCCAATGGTATAACTCACCTCTTCACCGTTTTCAATTACTGTTGCATCGTGCTTAGCCACAGGAATATCTACTAATGACCAGTTCAATACAAAATGAGGTCCAAATCGAACTTCGTCCCCTTTTTTCACCGCCACTTCAATACCTTTATTGGCTTTTACACCATTTATGTATGTGCCGTTGGTGCTGTTGTCGTTTAGGGTAATATTGCCATTGTCGTACACTTTTAGCACAGCATGATATCCGCTTACGGTTCTAGAACTGTCATCTAAAATAATATCATTATCAGGATTTCTTCCAATTTTGATTGTTTTCATTTTTTGATGGGTGTGATTGATTTGAAGAATCGGCTGTTTGTTGTTTTTCTTTATGTATGTGCTTGATAATCATTTTCTTTTCTATTTTTTTAACTACAGGTTTCTTTTGCATTACAAAACATAGATCCACAACCATAGAACCCAAAAGCAATATTAACAACAAATAAATCAATCGTTTACTTCGTGATGTTGGTATTTTTTTTGTTGAACCCGATTGTTTCACTTCCGAATTTTGAATAATAGAGCTGGATTCTATTTCAAACAAAGCAGCAGTTAGATTGTCGTGCCGTCCACCGTTTTCAAATCCAATCGCATCAATCTTATCTACTAATTGAGTGATAATTGTTTCAATATCTGATTTCTGACTAACCATTTCCACTAATTCATTTTCAGGTACAGCCCCCCAAATACCATCCGTACACAACAGAAAGCGGTCTCCTTTTTGATACGATAAATTATCTGTAATTTCAATATCAACAGTTGCACGAATACCTAACCCACGAGTAATGATATTTGATTTTTCGGACAGACGGGCTTGTTCTTCGTTTATTAATCCTGCTTTTACTAATTCGAAAACGTGTGAGTGGTCAAAAGTACGATGAAGTATTTTTCCTTCCTTGAGTTGATATATTCTACTATCGCCTACATGAGCACAAATGGCTTTGTCAGGTGTAAGCAACAAAGCCACCACCGTAGTGCCCATTCCTTTTCCTAATATGAAGGATTGGCTTTCTTTCCAAATAAAAGAGTTCGCATTTTCAATAGCTTTATTTAATGCTTCAACTGGTTTTTTATTGCTGCTTATTAAAAGACTATTTAGAATTATTTGCACTGCTTTTTCAGCTGCATGTCTTCCGCCATTATGACCACCCATACCATCGCATACAACGATTAATTCACCGTAGGGAGTTTTTGCTGTGCCGTAAAAGTCTTGGTTTTCAGTGCGACCGCCAGTTTTGGATTGGATATATATCATTATGGATATTTATTAATATTACATTGCAAAATTAAAAGAATATAACAATCAATTAAAATCTTTTTAGTGTTAATGTATGAAAAGTAGGCTTTATTGTATGAAATGGATTATCAGAAAATTTCTGTTTTATCCAAATCCGCAAATTCCAATTGAAAATCAGTATTTCCTGCTTTAATCTTGACTCCGATATTTATTGGTTGAGGCGTTTCCGGTGAAATTCGCTCTAAAGAAAGGAATGTGCCGTTTGCACTATTTAGGTCATAAAGCTTAAACTCATATTTTCTCTCTGAAATTTGACAAGATACTTCAATATCAAAATGCAACCGGCTAATTTTACTATCGCCATTATCAATAGGATGTTCACATTCAATGGAGTTCGTTTTTCGTCCAAAACGGTTATGCCCTAAATGAAGTTGATAAATCTTGCGGGTTTGTAAATCACGTAATTGAACTTCGTTTAAAATTTTTATCGGTGTTCCCTCTTGCGTTTCTTTTAGTTTCTTCAGTGCTTCTTTGGATACCTCTAACTCAAAGAACTTATCGCTATTCGGTACTGATAGAATTAACTTTTTCCGTAGTGTTTGAATGGAATATATAAAAGCTTTGCGAATAATTAAATCTCTTCCCACTCTTTCAAACATATCTGATTGTAAGCCTAATTGTTCATCAAGTTTCAATTGCACTTTTGACAGATTCATGGTCAACAGTTGCACTTTCCTGGAAGTAAGCATCATTTTAGAATAATTACCATCTGCCTGAAAGTAAACAATATCTTCAGGGTTTATCTGAATAAGTTCATCACGGGATTTAAAAATAAGATTGTTCATAATTATTCAATTTTACAAAATTAATTTCAATGCCTAAAGAAAATAAAATCCAGAAGTTATAACAAATTCTTAATCTCCAAATAGTATTTCTTTTTAAGTTTTTAATAAATTCTTACGTGCTAGTGTTTTTTAATAAATTTAAGTGTCAAAGATAAACACTATTATTTACATAAACAAAATTTTACTAATTTAATTTCTAATTTATCAAACGGACTTTTTATTTGGTCAAATCCTTTGCCAGTAATGTGTTTATGTTTCGGTTGTTTTACTATTTTCATGCCCTAACAGATTTTATATCAGTATCCACTTCAAGTAAATGAGTAACCAAAGACTAAAAAATGTAGCATCAGATTGATTCTTATCCCGAAGTCAGATTTTATGTGTATGTCTGGCTTATAAGTTGGATATTTTTGCGCTTATTAATATTGCAATTATGGTGTTCCTTCGTACCATATAGGGGGCATGTTCGTATCTCCTTATCTATTATTATATGGATATCCCATAGATATCCCATATATATCCCTACCTTGTCCCATATTATTTATGCAATGGAATATCATAGGAATATTGTATTGTTATAATTAAATGAGTTATATTTATATGGATAATATGGTACGGTCATGCTGCGAACATGCAGCGAAGGAACAACAAAAGTGAATTATCAATTATACCATCAGAAGACATAAACCGATTGCCATTAAATTTTTTTTCGCCAGTTTTTTTATTTATCTAGCCCTTATTCTATATTTTCATTAACTTTGCTGAAAAAAATAATCTATGCAAAAATACCTCACCATTCTAAAGCAATACTGGGGCTACGATCAGTTCCGAGCTTTGCAGGGCGACATTATTCAAAGTATCGCTTCTGGACGTGATACACTTGGATTGATGCCTACTGGTGGTGGAAAATCGCTTACATTTCAGGTGCCAACAATGGCAATGGAAGGCCTTTGCGTGGTGGTTACGCCCTTGATAGCTCTAATGAAAGATCAAGTGGATAACCTAAAAAAACGCGGTATTTCGGCAGCTGCTATTTTTTCGGGCATGTCGTCAAAAGATATTATGTTGACATTGGATAATAGCGTACATGGAGCTTATAAATTTCTATATGTTTCGCCCGAACGCTTGGCAACGCCTCTGTTTATGCAAAAAATTGAGCAAACACAAGTTTGCATGATTGCCGTCGATGAGTCGCACTGTATCTCACAGTGGGGTTACGATTTTCGTCCGTCGTACTTACGTATAGCAGATATTAGGGAGTTGTTGCCCGAAGTGCCAATTCTGGCTCTTACCGCCACTGCTACTCCCGAAGTGGTAGACGATATTCAAAAACAATTGCATTTTCGTGCACCAAATTTATTTCAAAAAAGTTTTCATCGTTCCAATTTGGCTTATGTGGTGCGTACGGTTGAAAATAAGGATGAAAATCTGCTTAAAATTTTAGAAAAAGTTCCAGGAACTTCGGTTGTTTATGTGCGCAACCGTAAGAAAACAAAGGAAGTTGCTGAGTTTTTGGTTCAAAATGGAATTTCGGCCGAGCATTTTCATGCTGGTCTGAAAAACGAAACTAAGGATGCCAAACAAAGCCGTTGGAAAAATGGCGAAACTCGAGTAATTGTTTCTACCAATGCTTTTGGTATGGGCATCGACAAAGCTGAGGTGCGCACAGTGGTGCATTTGGATTTACCCGACTCGGTGGAAGCATATTTTCAAGAAGCTGGACGAGCTGGGCGCGATGAACTAAAGGCTTATGCTGTATTGCTTTACAACAATGGCGATGCGGTGAAAATGCGAAAACGAGTTGCCGATACTTTTCCGGGTAAAGAAATGGTGCGGAAAGTGTATGAAGCTTTGGGCAATTATCTCCAAATGGGTGTTGGTTCAGGATTGGACAAGGTTTTTGCATTCGACATTTCAGATTTTTGTATCAAATTCAAATTACCAATTCTTATCACGTATAGTTGTTTGAAAATACTACAACAAGCTGGATATATCGAACTTACCGAAGAACAAGATAGTTCGTCGCGTGTACTTTTTATTGTCAACAAAGACGATTTATACAAAACAAAACAAACACCTGAGCAAGACAAATTAATTCATATTTTATTACGTTCGTACACAGGTTTATTTGCCGATTTGGCCTCAATAAGCGAAGAAACCTTGGCACAACGCCTACAATGGACGCGTGAAAAAGTATATGAGCAGTTGGTGGGTTTAGCCAAAGATCATATTATTCAGTATATTCCACGAAAAAAAACGCCTTATCTAACTTATGTTCATGAGCGGGTGGAAACAGAGCGCGTAGTTTTAGGCAAAGAAGCTTATGATGACCGTCGTGATAGGTACATTTCGCGCGTTAAAAGTGTTTTGGATTATGCCAAAGAAGAAAACATTTGCAGAAATCAAATGTTATTAGCATACTTTGGCGAGAAGAATTCTAACCCTTGTGGTAAGTGCGATATTTGCCTAAAGAAAAGAGAATCAAACCTATCAACCGATGATTTTGAAACTATTCGACTTGAAATTCAACAATTATTAACACAAGAGGAATTGTCGGTAAATGCATTGGTAAAAAAAGTGCCTTTCAAAGAGCCTAAAGTATTGAATGTCATTAGATTTATGATTGATAATGGACAAATTCAAGAAAATGAATTGATGCGACTTAAAAACATAAAACATAATGAGATACAATAGAAATGGACTTTCGGCAATTTGAAATTTCGTACACTGTGAAAAAACATATAAAAAAAATATTACCTTTGACCCACAATTGTAATAAGTAAGAAAAAAACACAAAAAGTAAAGTCTATGGATAAAGCGAATAAATTGAATTATTTCAAATGGAGTTTGGGCGATAGATATGATGGTTGGCGATTGCGAAAAGTGGATGCATTGTTTTCAGTTTCATCTTTTTTACAACCAAAACGTGTAGAATCGGAAGTTTTTTTTGAAATAAATATTCCTATTGATAAAATTGAAAATTTTGTTCGAGAACAGAAAGAAAATATTCCTGGAGTATCTATTATGCATGTGGTAATGGCTTCACTGGTTCGATTAATTTCGCAACGACCACACGTCAACCGTTTTGTGGTGTGGAATAAGCTTTTTGCCCGTAACCATGTGAGTTTTTCATTGGCAATTAAGCGTTCGATGACCGACGAAGGTGAAGAAACGGTTATTAAACCCTACTTTTTACCTACCGATACCTTGGCCGATGTGGTAGAAAAGGTACGTTTAGAAGTTGAAAAAAACAAAAAAGAAGGAGAAGAAAACTCCTCTGATTCAATATCTAAAGTAATGAATCTGCTTCCAGATTTTTTATTGAGAACAGTAATATTTTTTGTACTACAATTAGATAAAATTGGTATTTTACCTAAGATGATGTTCGACGCAAGTCCTTTTCACACTACACTGTTTTTGACAAATAGTGGATCGATAGGAATTGAGCCTATTTATCATCATTTGTACGAATTAGGTACTTGTAGCATGTTTGTTTCGATGGGAAAAAAGGAAAGAAATTCGAGTACCGAAAAAGATGGTAAAGTAAAACAAACCAAGTCGATGAAGTTGAAATTTGTACTTGATGAGCGTATTTGCGACGGTTTTTATTATGCTACCACCATTCGGATGATTGATAAAATACTTAACGACCCCGATCAATTGTTGAAACCACCTCATAGCGTGGTAGTTGATTCTGGCGTTGGTAAAAAGCGTGCCGATTTGTAATTTGCTTTTTATTAGTAGTGTACTAATTAAATAATACCATTGAACCACAACAAGTCACGTTATAAAACGTGTGATCTTGTTGTGGTTCATTATTTATTAGTATAATCAAATTTTTAATGTCGGTAATTTGCGAAATTAACTTCAAACATTTTTAATTATAGCTAAAATCATTTTCAAAACCGCTGCAAAAACTCACCTAAATTCACTTCTCTATCTATGCCCATTTTTTTGCGAAGTCGATATCGACTCATTTCTACACTTCTAATGGACATATTCATTAATTGAGCAATGTCTTTAGATGATAAATCCATTTTTAGATATGCACACAGTTTTTTATCGCTAACGGCTAAGTCGGGGTAACTTTCGGCGAGTCGTTTTAGGTAATTCTCGTACACTAAATCAAAGTTTTCTTCAAAGCGTTTCCAGTTATTATCGTTTCCAATATTTTCTTTAATACTTCGTTCCATTTTGTTGAGTCGACTAAGTACAGCATCTGCATCATGATTGGCTTTGATTTCGGCAGATACCTTTGATAAATTATCCATGATATCTTGCAACATTTCATTTTTCCGTATAACATTCATCGTTGAACTCGCCAATTCTTGTGATTTATGTCTTAATTCGTAATGCAACTGCTGATTTTTTAATTCTTTTATTTCTTTCTTTTTTTCGGTGGTTTCGGCCTCAAATTTCTTTTTCTGTTCATTTATCTCTATTTCTTTTTGAATTTCCATTTCACGCGCACCTTTTTTTGAACGATTGTTTATCCAAATCATCAATGCAACAAATAATAACAAAATTAGAATTCCATAAGAGATATATGCCATCGTAGTTTCGTACCAAGCTGGGAGTACAGTAAAGTAGTAATTACAAATAGCATCTTTTGATTCGAGCAAGTTGCGTGCACGAACTTTAAGAATGTAATTTCCTTTGGGTAGTTGAGTATATTCTTTTGAGTTGTCGAAAGCGTAATCGGACCATGCTTCATCGTAGTTTTCGAGCATATAACTGTATTGAACAAGCCCTTCGTTGCGGTATTCGGGTGCAATAAGCTCAAAACGCAAGGAATTATGATTATGTTTAAATGTTTGGTTATTTTGGGAATTGCTGGATTTGTATTCTGTCGGATTAAATGATATTTTATCATTTGTGAATATTACATTATTCATAAAGACCTTAAATGTATTTTTTGTATCAACTTTTCGTTTTGAGTCAATCCAACTAAAACCATCTTCTGTTCCTATTATCAAATTATTATTATCGATGAAGTTAAAATGCTCAAAACCGATAATGATTTTTGGTTGCAAAAGCCTATATGATAGTGAATCAATAATATAAGAACTATTTTGTTGTTTTTTTGCCAACCCTATAAATTTACCCGAAACACACCATATATCGCCTGTTTTATTTTCGTGCAAACGAATGTAACAAGGTGGTGTGGTAAATAATTTATTCCATTTTTCATAAGGTACCATTTTATCCGTTTTACTATTATAGTAATAAAAGCCACGTTCGGACGAAAATACAATTTCGTTGGCAACTCTAAATAAAGTATTGTTTCGGTTGCTTGGAAATCCTTTTCTAATGTCGTATAAATTTACTTTTGTTATACTATCCATTTTTTCGTTGAAATGGAGGTGAAATATACCTTTTTGCCAATGACTAAACCACACAGAACCGTCTGGTGCTTCTTCAAACATTGGACTCGATTCTGAGAATTTACCTTTTATAAAATGTGAGAATTGCCACTTTTTATTGATTTTTTTTAGAATAAATAATCCTTGATATGAACATCCTAAAATTAAATCGGGGTGCTTACTTAGTGATTTGAAAGCCCAGGTACCTTGTATGTTTTGTAAACGTTCGATGTTATTCGAATTTATTATAAATGCACCTTTATCGCTCCCGCAGAAAAGGGTATTATCAATTTCGGTTAAGTTCCAAACTTGTCCTTCCATGCCTTTTACGATGTTCAATTGAACTGGTAAAGCGCTGTTTTGTAGAGGATACGAAGTTGTATAAAGTCCTTGATTTGTACCGAAATACAATGTGTTATTTTTCAGAATAGAAGTGTAACCTGCCCCATAGAGGTTATTTATTCCGAGCACATTTTGAATTGGTGAATTTAGAATCACATAATCAATGCCTTTATCTAATCCTAGCCAAAGATTTTCCTGATTATCAAAAGTCATACTTAGCACCGTATTATTTTGTAATCCTGTAAATGTATTTATATATGTTACGTTTTTATCGGATAAATCAAGTATTGCAATGCCTTTTTGAACGGTGCCAAAAACAAGCTTATTGTTTTTTCTAGCTGCACAAAAAATCTGATTTCCTTTTAAGAAATTATCAATGCCAGTGTTGTAGGGAACAAATGTAATTCCATTAAAAAGATATACGCCATCAAAATAGGTTATAAAAAGCGTATTTTCATTGTCCAATGGAAGTATGGAACAAACCTTTTTGTTGATAAGAATTTCTGAACCTGGTAATCGCAAAAACTGTTTTCCGTTCAGCATGAAAACTCCACTTTGCTCACTTGAAAAAAACAATACATTATTAATATAAGCAGATGCATCAATTTTACTATGAAATGCTATTTTATCAATTTTTGAACCATCGTATTGATAAATGTTTTTTTCGCCTAAGAAGTATATAGTTTTATATCCGTCGATAATTGAAAATAAAGCATTTGACTCTTGTGTGTTAATGTTCAGTTTTTCGGACAGAGAATGATATATAAATTGATTATTTTGTTTTTTGAAGTACCCGAAATCATTGAATGTTGAGGCATATACGCGTTCATCTTTATTGTATAGCAATGATCTTACGCTAGTTCTATTTTTTATAGGTACCGTAGTCCATTTTTTTCCATCAAATATCAACAGTCCATTATTATTTGCAAAATACATTGAATTTTCATTGTCTTGAACAATTGACCAATTTTGAGTTCCTGATTTATAATTTTCTCTTAAGAAATTTCTTACCAAAGGGAAATTGGCATATCCTGACATGTAGAAAATAATAGAAACGAATAACATTTTTTGTCTCATATTCTTGTGATTTGTAAGTTTTCTATTGATTTTTATTTTTCTAAAAGTTCAATTTTACCACTTTTATTTCAGTTGAAAGTATGGCTGAAATATGTTATACAACATGATTATAAATATAGCATTAATAATCAGTATAATAAGAGGCTGATAAATGAACTTTTGAGTATCATTAAATAGCTATATGTGTATTTTTGTGAAGTAAAAAAAAAATCTTTTCATTAATAACTCCCTATATTTGCAAAGTGGATTTTCCAATTTTTTGAACAGCAACATCATCTTTTAATAATGTTCCTTATAATTTTTTTTTGACTGATGACCTCATAATAAAATTGTGTTAAAACAGGTTCACTTTATTTTTATTATTCATTAAATAAAGATGTTTAAGTCCCATAAAATTATAATTCAAGTTTAAAATGAAATAAAGCTCTCACTTACAATCTAATAAAACAAATATATATGAAACAAGAACAACACAAAACAGCCGCCAAAGATTTAGTGCCATTCGGACAGAAAATTGCTTTTGGTTCAGGTCATTTAGCTAATCAATTATTTCCAGCCGCATTGGGTGTTTTTATGATTGTATTAGTATTATCATTAAAAATGAATCCAGCTTTGGCAGGCTTATTAGCTGCTTTGCCACGTGTGCTGGATGCAGTATTAGACCCAATAATGGGTTTTGTCTCGGATAATACGGTATCTAAATGGGGAAGACGCAAACCATATATTTTCCTTGGAGCCATAATCACTGGTTTTGTATTTATGATTATGTGGCAGTTATATCCCGAAAATAGCGAGATGTATAATTTTTTCTATTTTTTATTTACGTCACTATTCTTTTATGTTGGTTATACCATTTTTGCAGCTCCACTTATTGGATTAGGTTACGAAATGACAGCTGATTACAATGAAAGAACAAGATTAATGGCGATTTCTCAATTTATGGGTCAAATTGCTTGGATGATTGCTCCTTGGTTTTGGGTTTTAATCTACAAAAAAGAACTTTTTGCAAGTGGTCCCGAAGGTGCACGAAGTTTATCATTATGGGTTGGTGGATTATGTTTAATACTAGGAATTATGCCAGCTTTGTTTTGTAAAGAAATAGATCAAACTCATTTAACTAACAGAGCCACTCTATCTGCCAAAGAGTTTATAAACAATATGAAAGCTCTATTCAAAAGTATGAAACAAATCATTACAAATAAATCGTTTTTAAGACTTTGTGGCTCAACCTTTTTGATATTTAATGGATTTCAAATAATTGCTCAATTTGCTTTCTTTATTATTATTTTCTATTTGTTCAATGGCGATACCACTGCTGCAGGAACGTGGCCAGCGTGGTTTGGAACAATAAGTGCCGTATGTACTGCATTTCTGGTAATTCCTATTATTACTTTTATTTCAACCAAAGTTGGTAAGAAAAATGCATTTGTAATATCAACTGCTATTTCAATAGTAGGATATTCATTAAAATGGTGGGCATTTAGTCCTTCAAATCCGTGGTTAATGTTTCTGCCGCTCCCATTAATTTCATTCGGAATTGGCGGATTGTTTACACTGATGATGTCAATGACAGCTGATGTGTGCGATTTGGATGAATTAGAAAACGGAATGCCCAGAAAAGAAGCAACATTTGGTGCTGTTTACTGGTGGATGGTTAAACTTGGCACTGCTATGGCTTTGCTTCTAAGTGGAATAGTTCTGAATATGGTTGGATTCGATCAAAATGCAACAGTTCAAACTGTGGATACTCTTACAAAACTAAGATTAGCTGACATTTTAATACCTTCAATTACAGGTATTCTTGCAATCTTGGTTATGTGGAAATATGATATCACCGAACAAAAATCGAATGAAATACGTAAAACATTAGTTGAACGTAGAGGTGATCTGTAATAATTAACAATAAAAAATAAGAATTATGTCAGTCAGAGAAGGAAAAAGAATGTCATTGGCAGGAATATCAGGAATTGATTATTCTACAAAAACCGTTGAGGAATTTAATGATATTTTCAAAAAAGTATTGAATGACGGAATGCATGGTCTATGCTTCAGTGCATACGAAGAAGGACAAATGCCTGGCGATATTCTAACGGAAGAGCAAATTAGAAGAAGAATGAAAATAATTCAACCATATACAAAATGGGTTCGTTCTTTTTCGTGCATCGAAGGCAACGAGTTAATTCCAAAAATAGCAAAAGAATTTGGAATTAAAACATTGGTTGGTGCTTGGCTGGGCAAAGATCAAGAAATGAATGAGCAAGAAATAGAAGGGCTCATAAAATTGGCAAATGAAGGTTATGTAGATATTGCTGCCGTTGGAAACGAGGTTTTATACCGCGAGGATATGACAGAAGAAGAGCTGTTGGACACCATCAACCGTGTCAAGAATGCCATTCCTAACATTCCAGTTGGGTACGTTGATGCATATTATGAATTTGCGGCTCGCCCTAAAATTACAGAAGCATGTGATGTAATTTTAGCCAATTGTTATCCATTTTGGGAATGTTGTCACGCCGATTATTCCTTGATGTATATGAAAGAAATGTTTTATCAAGCGGTTCTTGCTGGTAAAGGCGATAAACATGTAATTATTACCGAAACTGGCTGGCCAAGTCAAGGCGAGGATTATAAAGGAGCTCAACCGTCGCACGAAAATGCGTTAAAATACTTTCTGAATACTCAATTATGGTCAAAGGAAGAAGGTATCGACATTTTTTACTTTACGTCATTCGACGAATCATGGAAAGTTGGCGTCGAAGGTGATGTAGGTGCTTTTTGGGGAATTTGGGACAAAAATGAAAATCTGAAATACTAAGTACTTTATTTATTGTTTCAAATACGCAATATCCTGCAAAACAAACTTGTAACGAAAAAACATGATGACTAACCATTAAAAATTACAATTATATGAAAAAATCATTATTAACATTACTATTTTATTTATCTATAACATCTGCGTTTGCTCAGGCAGATAAAGTTTCGGTTGTGGATAACAATGAAGGAATGAAGCTATTAGTAAATGGCAACAATTTTATGATAAATGGTATGAATTGGGATTATTTTCCAATTGGCACAAACTTTAATTATAGTTTATGGCAACAGCCAGATGACTTTATAAAAGGTGCTCTTGACGCTGAGATGTCGATGCTTAAAAACATGGGAGTAAATACCATTCGTGCTTACACTGGCATTCAACCAAAATGGATAAAATATATCTACGAAAAATATGGAATTTGGACAATTGTTAATCATTCTTTCGGACGATATGGCTTAACCATTAATGGTAAATGGGTTGTAAATACCGAGTATTCAGATGCAAGCACTCGTGAATTACTACTGAAAGAGGTTACTAAAATGGTTGAAGAATATAAAAATACGCCTGGATTGTTGGTTTATTTATTAGGTAATGAGAATAATTACGGACTTTTTTGGTCAGGTGCCGAAACAGAGAATATTCCTTTAGAGCAAAGAGAATCCACACATCGTGCCAAAGCTTTGTATAAAATGTTTAATGAAGCAGTTGTGACAATGAAAGCGCTAGATAAATCTCATCCAGTGGCTATTTGCAATGGTGATATGCTTTTCCTTGATATCATTTCTAAGGAATGTAAAGATATTGATATTCTAGGCGTTAACTGTTATCGTGGTGCTTCATTTGGTGACGTTTTTCAAAAAGCCAAAGCTTCAATTAACAAACCAATTATGTTTACAGAGTTTGGTTCTGATGCTTTTAATACTATTACCAATGACGAAGATCAGCAATCGCAAGCTTATTATTTAATCAATAATTGGAAAGAAATTTATGAAAATGCTGCTGGTTTAGGCAAAGGAAATAATTGTATCGGTGGTTTTACTTTTCAGTTTAGCGACGGCTGGTGGAAATATGGACAGACTAATAATTTAGAAGTTCATGATACTCATGCTTCATGGATAAATGGTGGATATCAAAATGATTATGTACCAGGTGAAAATAATATGAATGAGGAGTGGTATGGAATATGTGCCAAAGGTCAAACCAATGAAACTGGTCATTATCAATTATATCCACGTGCAGCATATTATGCTTTACAACAAGTTCATAAGTTAAATCCATATGCAAAAAATCTAAAAGTTGATTCGCTAAACAAGTATTTTTCAAGTATCCTGATTACAGAAAATCTGTTGAAAGCTAGAGGCGATAAAGCATCATTGTTTACTGAAGTGGCTGAAAAAGTACGTATCAGTGGCGTTAGAGCTGAACTAACTACCTTTACCACAGGTGGAAATATGATTACTACGCCCAAAGAAAAAAATACTGATCCTACAAAATTGACTTATCCAAGTAGGCTTGGTTTCGACCGCATGGAATCGTTTTATGTTGGCGTAGAAGCCAAACCGACTCAAAATGTGCAAGCAAATGTTACCTTTAATATACTCGGAAACATTGCCGAAAATCCTATTGATGAGATATTTTATGAAAATCGTGGTGCTGTACGTGATGTAAAAACTACTGACCCAACAAACAATCTATCGGTTTCAAATAATAGAATTCAAGTTTATCAAGCCGATATTAAATGGGATTCAAAGTGGTTTAATTTGCTGGGCTTTTATCGTACAGGCCACAATCATTGGGGCTACGACGGCGATTTATTTGGCTTATATCCCGAAACACATTACGGCGCAAACATGGATATTTACAATGGCGAAGCACCATTTGGCTTTGAAGTTGGAGGAAAAAAATCGTTGAGTGGTTTAATGGTTGCCTTTGGTCCAGAACTTTGGTGGGGTGCCAATCCAGCTGTGTTGGCAAAATACAACTACAAATTAGGTCCTTTTAATATTACAGGAATTTATCACGAAGACTTGGATAAAAGAACAGCTTCGGTGAGTTCGTTTGCAATACCAACACCACAAACTCGCAGAGCTACACTTGGTGTTAAAACAAAATTAGGTGCTGCAGGATTTGAATTTGGAGGCATTTGGGCTGGTTCGAGAAGAATTGGCGATGTTTTCCAAATTATTGATGGTACTGCTGGAAATTACACTATTTATCAAGATAAAATAAATTCAACTGACACTTGGGGAGGTAAAGCAAAAATTACATTTTCTGCAGGCCCAATAAATTGGTATGCACAAGGCGCCATTCAAGGATTGGTGGCTATGGGTGGTGCCGATTATACAACCACATATACTGGCTGGCGATTAAAAGATAGCGGAAGTGGAAACCAATACAATTTCTTAACAGGACTAACTTATGGTATAGGTGATTTTCAAATTGCTCCAAATTTCTTATGGCAAAAACCAATTGTTGGTCCAGTACCAGGTGACGCTCCAGCCCCAGGAAGACCTAGAAACATTGTTGACGACCCATTTGCAGTTAGGTCGAACAGACAAACTACTGCTGGTGAACTTTTAATTGCTTATGATCCAACACCTGCCACATGGATGTGGGCTTGGGACAATGATGAAATGGAAAATGCCACTTTTGCAATGAGTGCCGATTTTGTTTATCGCCATCATCCTACAACTCAAGATGCTTCGATTGGTATGTTGGCAAATCGTACTCGATTCGCATTTTCTGGCTCGCCTGCAGCACGTGATATTTGGGAAGTGAATTCACGAATTGTAAGTAAAGTGAATCATAATTTTGGTCTAATATCAAATCTTTTTGTTGGAACTGCCGAATCGAATGGTAGCGATCAAAGATTAATTAAACGTTATGGTGGTGATATTAGATTGATTTACCAAAAAGTAAAACTTATTTCAACAGTAAAAGTAAATGATTGGGGGCCTTATGATTATCATCGTGATTTTAACTTGACATATCCATTACAACTAATGGCAGATTTGTCAACCTCTGTTGCAAAACCAAAATGGTTTATTGTACCAGAAACAAGACTCGGATTACGATGCACTTGGCGATCGCTTGACCAATATTCACCAAGATATAATCCTACTACAAAAACTGATGGCTCTGGAGCAACTGTAGCCGACCCTACTGCTGTTGGTTACGGAAATGGAAGTGAATGGGAATTCAGAACGTATGTACATTTTAATATAGGAAAATAACGAACCACAAAATATTATACTTATGAAAAACAGTAAATTTAATTATTCAATAGCTGTGCTGATAGCAATAGTAACTTTAATTGCTGGCTGCGACAGAAACCTAGATGAACTTCCATTGGCTACCAACTATTCTACTACACCAGAGGTTTTTATCGATGGTTTTAGTGCTGGGTTGGATTATGCAGCATGGGGAAAAGTAACTAATTTTAATTTGGATTATGCCGAAAAATACAGCGGAACGGCTTCAATGAAGTTTGATGTACCCAATTTTGGTGATCCAAATGGAAATGCTGCTGGTGGAGTTTTTCATACTTCTATTGCTCGCGATTTATCGAGTTATAACGTACTTACTTTTTGGGCCAAAGCGTCGCAAGTAGATACTATTACTAAAGTTGGATTTGGTTCGTCACAATTAAAAGGTGTGTCGAGCGAAATTTATAAAGTTACTCTCAACAACTTGGTTGTTACCACTACATGGACAAAGTATTATATTCCAATACCAGACGCATCGAAACTTAAGAATGAAAAAGGTATGTTTTATTATTGGGCTGACCCCAAAAATGGAGGGAAGGGTTTTACATTTTGGATTGATGAACTTAAGTTTGAGAACTTGGGTACAATAACTCATACTAATGTTGGAACAATTTATTCGGGTAAAGATATGATATACAATAATATCGAAACCGGTGAATATCAAGTTCCATCATTATCTGCCACTTTCAATCTACCTACTGGAATAAATCAAAGCATTGATTTTCCAAGTTCGTATTTAACGTTAACTTCGTCCAATCCAACTGTTGCTGCTGTAAATAAACCAGGTGTTTATACAATTATAAATAAAGGTTCAACTCTAATTACTGCCAAACTTGGCGAAAATTATGTAAAAGGATCATTGTTAATCAATTCAATAGGTGCACCAGTTTTACCAACAATATCGGCAACTATACCTTCTGTTGCAAGTTCAAATGTAATTTCACTATTTAGTAATGCATATACAAATAGTAAAGTTGATACTTGGAATCCTTACTACAGTGGTTCGACAGCAGTAAATATAGACATTAAAATTAATGGAACCGATGATGTTATTCGCTATCGTTATCTTAATTGGGTTTGTATATTATTTCAATCAGTACCAATTAATGCTACTGCAATGACTAATATACACATAGATGTTTGGACTCCAGATGTTACAACCAATAAATTTGTACTGAAAATTCATGATTATGCAACAGATTCGGAAGGTGTTTACACATATCCTACAGCTTTGATGGCCAACCAGTGGAACAGTTTGGACATTCCTTTATCAAGCTTTGTTGGATTAACTGGTAAAACTAAACTGGGTATGGTAATTCTTGCTTCGTCACCAGATGCCTCTAATCTAAATGTTTATGTCGATAATATCTATTTACATAAATGAAAAATTGATTAAATACTATGTTACTCATTCATAAAAAAATAATGCTATGAATTATACTAAATTTAAAACTAATAGCCATAAATTGGTTTCAGGACTTCTAGGTTCAATCTTTTTAATTTCGCTAATAGGATGTAATGAAACAAGCGATATTCAAAAACTTCCACAGCGTAATTATCAACTTGTGTGGAGCGATGAATTTAATGGTTTAGCAAATGTATCACCAGATGCTACAAAATGGGTTTTTGAAACTGGTGGTGGCGGTTGGGGAAACGCTGAATATGAGGTTTATACAAATAGTACTGCCAATGTTTCTACCAATGGAAAAGGTAGTTTAGCCATTACTGCTACCAAAGTACCTACAACACCAAATCCAACTTATTATTCTGGTCGTATTATAACAAAAGGTTTATTTACAAAAACTTACGGACGTTTCGAAGCACGAATTAAATTGCCTTACGGCCCTGGAATATGGCCAGCTTTCTGGATTCTTGGTGCAAATAAAGACAGTTTGGATGCTAATATGAAAACTATTGGCTGGCCTCAATGTGGAGAAATTGACATTATGGAAATGAATGGTTCTAAACCCAATATTATCAACGGAACCGTGCATGGTCCAGGATATTCTGGCGGTGCTTCCATTACAAAAAGTTTCGGTTTGCTGAATGATAGATATGATACTGACTACCATGTGTTTGCTATTGAATGGGGAAAAGATTATATTGATTTTTTTGTAGACAACACACTTTATCAGGAGCTTACACCGTCGAGCGTAACTGGCAATTGGGTTTTTAATGATCACCCCTTTTATATTCTGTTAAATCTTGCAGTAGGTGGTAATTATGTAACTGGTCCAACCGACCAAACTCCGTTTCCACAAACAATGCTAGTGGATTATGTAAGAGTTTATGATGAAGTAAAATAAATTTCCGTGTCTTTCAAAAATGGATTTTAATCCTGTATATGAATTGATTAGTAACAAAATTAGAATTAAAATATTATGAAAAAAACTATATTTATTGCACTAAGCATAATCTCCTTTTTTCTTTGTTCTTGCAACAATGAAGTAGTATTTAATGGGATTTCTATAGACAAAACAGCATTGGCATTACCAGTCAATGGAACTGCTAATATTGTTGCAACAGTTCAGCCAGTTGGTGCAATTGGCAACATTAAATGGTCATCTTCCAATTCAGCTGTGGCAACTGTTGTTGACGGTACAGTTACTGGAGTTTCGGAAGGATCCGCACAAATTGTTGCAACTGTTGGACAATATACCACAACTTGCGATGTAACAATCTCAGCTGCAATTACATCTTTGTCATTAAACATTAGTAGTGTAAGTTTAAAAGTTGATTCAACACAAACATTAATAGCAACATTTTTACCTGCCCAATCTGCGGCTGTAACAAGTAATTTATTGTGGACATCTTCCAATCCTACAGTGGCTACAGTTAATAGCAGTGGAAAAATAACAGCTATTTCGGATGGTACAGCATTGGTAGTAGCATCAATTGGTACAGTGACAGCAATATGCTCTGTTACAGTATATACTACTGTTGCAAATTCATTATTGGGCACAAATTATTATCTGTTAAATGTTGATGCATCTACAGTTGGAATATTGGGAAGCTCAAAAATTGCTGCCGATTTCCGACCGAATAATACCACTCAAAATTTATATATTTGGCAAGGCGGTATTACAAACACTTTCAACACTGGTACTTGCACAGGAACAAATTTTTATGGTAATGTTGATACTTGGTTAAGTTGGGTTGTTGGATCAGTTGGTTGGTCGGGTGGAGCTTATAATGTAAAACCTGGCACTGAATTGGATAAACTCAAGGCTGTAACCGATGACACGTCTGGAAAATATTATTTACATTTTGCCATAAAGAGCACTACAAGCAATAGTTATGCATTTAAATTGGGCTATGGTGCTTCGGCGGTTACAATTGTTTTTGGTACTGCTGCTATGGAAAGTACTTCGCCTTATGGAAATTTTACTCGCAATGGTCAATGGCAAGAAATTGAAATTCCAATGTCATATTTCAAAGGCAAAGGATTGATCTATACTACAGGAATGGTTGAAACAAATATTTTTGCAATGCTTGCTGGAGGTACTGTAGGAACTAAATTAGAGATGGATGCGGTATTTATTTATAAAAAACCATAATTGATAAATTGACATACAACTACTTTTGTGTAAGCTCATCCACGAAAGTAGTTGTATGAAAACCAATTATGCTTTAACTGTTTTATTAAAAAATCAAAAATAAACATTTTAAAAATATATTTTATGAAAAAAATTACTCTATTCTTATACTTTCAGTTTTTTCTCATTAGTGTTTTTTCCCAAAATTGGAATTTAAAATGGCAAGACAATTTTGAAAATAGTACTTCTCCAACAGCTTCGGTTTGGACACTGGAAGAGGACGGATGGGGTGGTGGAAATAGCGAGCTTCAGTGTTATTTACCTAAAAATGTTTCAATTGAAACTTATCAAGGTTTAAAATGTTTGGTTTTAAGTGCAAAGAAAGAGAATTACACTTGGGCTCTCAAAAACAAACTTTGTACTGCCACTTCAGGGCGTGTAAACACTCAAGGCAAAGTTTACTTTAAATATGGAAAAGTTGAATCGCGCATGAAATTACCCAAAACCGCCAACGGTCTTTGGCCAGCATTTTGGTTTATGGGTAACGACCGCACATTCAATATCAACAACTTCGATAATAGTTGGCCGGCTTGTGGCGAGATTGATGTTATGGAATGTGGAAATAGTGGGGGAATAGTGAGTAATTCGCAAGCTTATAATTTTGGTGGTGCACTGCATTGGGGAACAATTTCTCCATATATTCACCAAATGGATTACACGAGCATAAATGCTCCTTATTCTATTCAAGATGAGGAATTTCACCTGTATACATTGATTTGGAATGCGGATAGTATCAAAATGTACCTCGACCAAGATAAATATCCTGCAGTAAAACCTTTTTATGCGCAGCGTATTCAAAACGGTTCAAATACTCCAAATGGTGGTGGTGGCAATTTTAGTAATATATATGATCAATTCCACAAACCGTTTTACATTCTCTATAATTTAGCCGTTGGTGGCTCTTATACTGGCATTTACGATATCAATAATATTACCGCCCTTGCCTCAGATGGTTCTGCAGCCAAAATGTATATTGATTATGTGCGTATTTACCAAAAAGGTGATGTTGGGGAGGAGTTTTACAGTGCCACAACTTATTCAGATACTCAAATACCAACTCTTACATCCGCAACTTTGGGAGCAGTTACCAGAACTACTGCCGAAATATTGGTTAATGGAACCGACAATAGTGGCAGTGTTATTTATAATGTTTCGGCCAACGGAAAAACCTGGACAACCGAAGGGGCATCTGGCTTACAAAAATCGGTGATTGCCACTGGTTTATCAGCTAGTACAACGTATAATTTTACGGTTACAGCCAAAGATGCGTCGGGTAATGTCTCCAGCACTTCAATTCCTGTATCTGCTACCACTGGAGCCAATACCGACTGTTCTGGATTGTCAAATTTAGCCTCACAAGGCACTTTCGACACCGGTTATAGTTATAACTTTGCTACAAATGGAACTAACGTAACAATTAGTTTTGAAATGCTCGATGGTAAATCTGGAATTGTGGCATTTCTATGGGATCAAACTTCTGGTTTTGTCGAAACTCAGATGACAAATGTAGGTGGTAATAAATTTTCAATTACCTTATCTGGAAAAACGGCTGGATCGATATTAAAAGTAGCATGTAAATTTGCTTTTGTTGGTGGAATGAGCGTAACAAAGCAATTGTCATATACTGTTGGGAACAATTGTGGTGCTTCCGAATTAAAAAACATTATAAGCGAAAAAGGATTTTTCTATCCAAATCCCGCTAAAGATATTGTTAATCTCAAATCTGATTCGCCTATTCAAAGTGTGACTATCCAGAATTTATTAGGTCAAACTTTAAAAATAATTGAGATAAATGCCAATGTTAATAACATCAATATTTCCAACTTGCCTACTGGTAATTATTTGATTACTGCAAAATTAAACAATGGAAAAATAGTAGTGAATAGAATTGTGAAAAAACAGTAACCTCAATGCTTATTTTTTGCTAATCATGTAATTAAAATTTGCGCTAGTTCTTTAAATAACTCTCATTATGCGAAAACTATTCTTAACAACATTTTCATTACTAATATTTGGTAATATGTTTTGTCAAAAAATATCAAAAGACATAACTGTTTATTCTACTGCTGAAAACACCAATCAGCGATTAACAAAAACTGAGAGTCTCATTTTTTCGGATAAAGAAACAGTTGCTGATGTTTCGATTTTTGTAAACCCTCAAAAATCATTTCAATCAATACTTGGAATTGGAGGTGCTATAACCGATGCAAGCGCCGAAGTATTTGCAAAATTGCCTAATGAAAAGCAAAATGAACTTCTTAACGCATATTTCGATGCAACGAAAGGAATTGGCTATTCGTTAGTGCGGACACACATCAACAGTTGCGACTTTAGCTCCGAATCTTATACGTATATCGCTGAAGGTGATAAACTATTGAAAACGTTTAATATACTACACGATAAGTCGTTTCGGATTCCATTTATCAAAAAAGCAATAAAAACAGCTAACAATAAATTAGTAGTTTATGCAAGTCCATGGAGTCCGCCGGCATTTATGAAAGATAATAAAAACATGCTTCATGGAGGTAAATTATTACCAGAGTTTTATCAGTCGTGGGCAAATTATTATGTAAAATTTATAAATGCATATCAGCAAGAAGGAATTCCAATTTGGGGCTTAACTATTCAAAATGAGCCAATGGCATCTCAAACTTGGGAATCGTGTATTTATACTGCCGAGGAAGAAAGAGATTTTCTGAAAAACTTTTTAGGTCCCACCCTTGCAAAGAACGCATTGGGTACAAAAAAGATAATTGTATATGATCATAATCGCGATTTTATCAATCAAAGAGCAAATGTGATATTTGACGATGCCGAAGCTTCAAAATACGCATGGGGCATTGGGTTTCATTGGTACGAAACATGGGCGGGTGGCGAACCAATGCACATAAATGTAGCTAAAGTTCACGAGGCATATCCGTCAAAAAATCTCCTTTTTACCGAGGGTTGTGTTGAAGTATTCAATCCGCAAAAATTTAATTTTTGGGGTAATGCCGAAAGATATGGACGCTCGATAATAAACGATTTCAATGCAGGTACGGTGGGTTGGACCGATTGGAACATACTTCTAGATGAACATGGTGGTCCAAATCATGTTGGCAATTTCTGTTTTGCTCCAATACATGCCGATACTAAAACTGGTGCTTTGATATATACACCTAGTTATTACTACATTGGACATTTCTCAAAATTTATTCGCCCTAACGCTAAAAGAATAAGCACAGCAACATCTAAAAGTCAATTATTCAGTACTTCATTTATAAATAATGATGGAAAAATAGTAACTGTGATTATGAATGGAGAGGATAAATCATTGACATATAATTTAATAATAAATGGCAAAAGTGCTAAATCACTAATTTTACCTCATGCTATTCAAACATTAATTTATTGAAAATTGGTGACTCATAATACTTAATTTACTCTTAAAAATGAATTTACTAAAAAAACTAAATCTTCCCGATGGAAACGCAATTTGTTATTCTGGATATAGAGAAGGACAAAGCCCTGACACAGGCATTTATCCTACTTATAATGAGATTTATGAAGATTTATTGATATTGCAAAAAAACTGGACATATTTGCGTCTGTACGATTGTACTATACATGCCGAAACGGTATTGAAAGTGATAGAAACAGAAAATATGAACTTCAAAGTTATGCTTGGCGCATACATTGGAGCCGAACGTAATAATTTTGGCTGTCCTTGGGGTACAATATACACTGAAGAAGAGCTCAAATTGAACAAGGTCAAGAACTTAAAACAAATAAAGAAACTGATTAAGTTAGCTAATAAATATCCCAACATTATCTTTTCTCTTTCGGCAGGTAATGAAGCTACTGTAGATTGGACCGACCATTATGTACCAGTAGATAAAGTGATTAGTTATGTTAAAATGATAAAGAAATGCGCCAAGCAACCTGTTACTTTTTGCGAAAACTATGTTCCTTGGTACGACAAGCTGAAACCCTTAGTTGAAGAAGTTGATTTTATTTCTATTCATACCTATCCGGTTTGGGAATACAAAAACATACATGAAGCAATGGCGTATACAAAACAGAATTATGATAGTATTACTGAAAAATATCCCGAAAAGCCTGTTGTGATTACAGAGGCTGGATGGGCAACACAATCAAATGGTCGTGGCATTCATCCAAATAATGTAGGCGAAGATTTTCAGGAAATTTACTATAACGATCTTTTGAATTGGAGCAAAAAAGAGGGTGTTTTAATATTCATTTTTGAAGCGTTTGATGAACCGTGGAAAGGCTCACCCGAGCCACTTGAACCAGAAAAACATTGGGGATTATTTTCTGTGGAGCGTAAACCTAAAAAGGTCATGAGGAATTTGTATTCAAATATATAATTAGTTAATTCTTTCCAAAACAAACCCTATATTCCCCTAAAAAAGTGCCAATATTTTTCGTGGTACTACAGAATTATTTTTATTGAACTTTTGTGTTGATTTTATTTTCTTAATGGTATTACTGAAAAATGTAACCTTGAGATTAGTTTACTTTATTGCCAAATGAATTACCAAAAACTAAATCAACACATAAACCTCCGTTTTCAATCTTCCTATTTTTTTAATTTAAGCCTATTCAGTTTTTATTGATTTTTCTCAAAATTAAGGTTCATATCTTTCATTAAATCGTACATTTTTTCATTTTTTATAAGGTTGAATTCATGTATGAAATATGTTACACAACATATTATTTTGTATCTATCAGATATACAGTGTTATAAAAATGATAATGACGTATTTCTGTGTAGTGATTTTCTAACAAAATCGAATTTTTGCGTAGTAAATTATTTGTGGTTTCATTATAAATGCATCTATATTTGCAATGCTTTCAAACAAATTTCTAATCATTTAAATACTAATTATCGAATCTACTTTACTAACAATTAAAATTTTACACAATGAAAACAATTACTAGATTTTTTCTTTTGGCGGTAGCGATTGTTACTTCCACTTTTATGGGTTTTGCAGCCCAATCTACTATCGACTTTGAAACCGTTGGTAATACTTGGACATGGTCTACTTTTGAGTTTGCTCCGGCATGGAGTATTGTTGCAAATCCTTCATCAGCAGGAATAAATACTTCAGCTCATGTTGGCAAACTTGTTGTAAACCCAACTGATCAGCCTTGGGCTGGTGTACAATGTGCCAAAAGCGACTTTGGCCCACTTACTATTAATGCAAGCAGTAATATCATTAAAATTATGGTTTACAAGGATGTTATAAGTCCAGTTGGCATCAAGCTTGTAACTGCTACCGATGCTTCAAAAGGTGAAATAAAAGTTTCGAACACCAAAATCAACGAATGGGAGGAATTGACTTTTGATTTTACTGGCCAAATTGATCCAAATTTCACTTACAATGGAATTGTTGTATTTACCGATTTTCCAGCAAGCAGAACCGCAGGAAGTACTACCTATATTGATAATATTGTTTACACTAAAAATGATGTTGCAAGTGATACTGAAGCACCTACTGTTTTTACAGCTACTGCAGGAACAATTTCTGCATCGAGTGTTATTTTGAAACTTAATGCAAACGACAATTCAGGTACATTAAACTATACAATTAGCTATGGGAATACAGTATTAAATACTACTGGAACCTCAGGTGTTGAAAAACTCTTTTTAGTTTCTGGTTTAACTCCTTCTACTGCTTATGATTTTAGTGTTGTTTGTAAGGATGTTGCTGGAAATAATGCAGCTAACAATCCTATTGTAGTAAATGCATCAACAACTGCTGCTTCCACTGCCACATCTACTATCGAGTTTGAAACTATTGGTAATGCTTGGTTATGGTCAACGTTTGAAGCAAAACCAACTTGGAGTGTTGTTGAAAATCCTTTCTCAACAGGCATTAATACTTCAGCACATGTAGCTAAAATTGTAGTAAATCCCACCGACCAACCTTGGGCAGGTGCTCAATGCGCGCATGGTGATTTTGGCCCAATGACAGTTACTGCTAGTAGTTCTATTATTAAGATGATGGTTTACAAAGATGTAATCAGTCCTGTAGGTATTAAGTTAGTTATTGCTGATGGTGGTTCGCAAGGTGAACTTAAAGTATCAAATACTAAGATTAACGAATGGGAAGAATTGACTTTTGATTTCACGCCACAAATTAGAGCAGGTTGGGTTATTGACCAAATTGTAATTTTCCCTGATTTTCCTGCAAGCAGAACTGCTGGTAGTACTACTTATATCGACAATATAGTTTATACGCCCGATGCAGTTATTCCAGATAACGAAATTCCAACAGCATTCACAGCAACTGCAGGAGCCGTTTCTTCATCAGATGTTGTTTTAAAATTAAATGCAACAGATAATTCAGGAAATGTGAAATATACTATTACCTATGGCACTACAGTTTTAAATACTAGTGGTACTTCAGCTACTGAGAAATTGTTTACTATAACAGGTTTAGATGCAGCAACTGCCTATAATTTTAGTGTTGTATGTAAAGATGCAGCAGGAAATGCAGCAGCAAATAATCCTATTGTAGTTGCGGTAACAACAAGTGCTGCTATGGTGGCTGCTGCAACGCCTACTCTTTCAGCTAGCAATGTAATATCACTTTTCAGTGATGCATATACAAACATAAATGCAAATTTTGATCCAGGATGGGGAGGAGGCCCAATTAGTGATGTATTGGTAAGTGGTAATGCAACTAAAAAATATGACGCGTTTACTTATAAAGGTGTACAATTTGCAGCAGCTGTTGATGCAAGTTCAATGACTGGTCTACATATTGATATTTATCCTACTTCAGAAACTTCTATTAAAATTTCGCCAATTAATACTTCAAAGGGAGGTACTTTAAAACAAAATGACACTTCTGTTGGAACTCTTATTCCAAATCAATGGAATAGTATAGATATTCCTTTGTCAACAATTGGAGTGGATATGACAGCTGTCGATCAATTTATTTTCTCTGGCGGAACAAGTGGTTCTTTTTACATGGATAATCTTTATTTCTGGAAAGTTTCAACAGGTATAAATGAAGTTGCTGGATCAACACAAATCCGTTGTTATCCTAATCCAGCTGTAAATAATCTTACAATTTCGGCTCAATCAAACATTAGTGAAATCACCGTTCGGAACTTAATAGGTCAATCCATTAAAACTGAAATTGTGAACGGAACATCAAAAACCATTGATTTATCAGGTTTGGCATCTGGAAATTATTTCCTAGTGGCTAAAATGAATAATGGTATGATTTCTACACAGAAATTCTCGAAATTATAATACCTACTTCAAGGTCTGTAGTGTGAATTCACTGCAGACCTTTCTTTTTCCATCATTTTTAAGTATTTCTATTCTTAAATAATAGTTTTTTTACTGCCGTTACTTTCATAATTATCAAAAGTAATGGAAAAGCTAATTGAGTATTTCGAGATTCTGTTTTACGGAACAAATAAAAAACGCTAATAATCTAAATGTAAGATTATTAGCGTTTTATTTTGTTGTCTCACTAGGGCTCGAACCTAGACTGACAGATTAAGAAACTGGAGTGCTACCATTACACCATGAGACAATATTGGTATTGTATTTGCAAAAAAAATGGTTATTCTATTTCTATTGGTACTCAATTTTTTTTTACAAACCCATATAAAGAGGTTCAAAAAATCTAAATTTTACCATTATTCTTTTCAATAATAAAAAAACCCTGATAATTATATTTGATTATCAGGGTTTTACTTTGGTTATTGTGTTGTCTCACAAGGACTCGAACCTTGTCAGGCAGAACCAAAAACTGCAGTGCTACCATTACACCATGAGACAATCGTTGGGCTTTATTTCTAAAGCGGTGCAAAGATACTTTATTTTTTCTTTTGGGCAAAATTAATATTGCAATATTAAGAGAAAAATTTACTCTGCCGTCAGTAAATAATAGTTTTTTTTGCCTTTTTGAATTAATAAGTATTTGTTATTTAGCAAGTTCGAACAATTTATAATTAAATCTTGATTTTCAAGTTTTTCTTTGTTTAAACTTACTCCACCCGACTGAACGAGCTTGCGCATTTCACCTTTTGATGGAAAAACAGGTGCCGAATCGGTCAATAAGTCGATGGCTTTAACACCTAATTCTAATTCTGATTTAGAAATAGAAAATTGAGGTACGCCATCAAAAACTGCTAATAGTGTATCTTCGTCCAATTTTCGCAAAGCGTCAGATGTTGAGTTTCCAAATAATATGGACGATGCATCTATTGCTGCTTGGTAATCTTCGAGTGAATGAACCATAACTGTCACTTCTTGCGCCAAACGCTTCTGAAGGGTACGTAAATGGGGTGCTTGTGTGTGTTCTGCTATAAGTGCCTCAATTTCGGTTTTGTTGATAGCCGTAAATATCTTAATGTATTTTTCGGCATCAGCATCGCTCACATTTAGCCAAAACTGATAAAACTTATATGGTGATGTATATCTACGATCCAACCAAACATTGCCACTCTCGGTTTTACCAAATTTGCCACCGTCTGCCTTTGTTATAAGCGGACAAACAAGTGCAAAGGCTTCTCCACCGGTTTTGCGACGAATCAATTCGGTACCAGTGGTAATATTACCCCATTGATCGGAACCGCCCATTTGCAATTTGCAATTTTTTGTTTGATATAAATGTAAAAAATCGAAACCTTGCAACAATTGATATGAAAACTCAGTGAACGACATTCCAACGCTCGATTCGCTACTTAAACGTTTTTTTACCGATTCCTTTGCCATCATATAGTTCACCGTTAAGTGTTTACCAATGTCGCGGATAAAATCTAAAAACGAATAGTCTTTCATCCAATCATAATTATTCACCAGCTCAGCTGCATTTGGTGAATCGCTGGTAAAGTCGAGAAACTTAGCTAGTTGTGCTTGCAAGCAATTCTGATTATGACGCAAAGTTTGTTCATCAAGCAAATTTCGTTCAGCAGATTTACCCGACGGATCGCCAATCATGCCTGTAGCGCCACCAATCAAAGCAATAGGTTTATGGCCTGAAAGTTGAAAATGTTTAAGCATCATTACGCCTACCAAGTGACCAATATGAAGCGAATCTGCCGTTGGGTCAATGCCAACATAAGCGGATGTCATTTCCTTTTTGAGTTGTTCTTCGGTACCTGGCATCATAGTATGAATCATGCCACGCCACTGTAATTCTTCAATGAAATTCATGTGTATATTTTTATTTTATTCGTTTTTTATTCAATTTTTGCAATAACTTAAGTAATGGACAAAATATAATGTAGTATAAAAAAAAATAGAACGCGGATTTGGCGGATTAAGCGGATAAATACGGATAATATTTTAACGGATTGAGAACTGATTAAAGTCATGTAAACATGACTGATAATACCTAAACTATTGAAAATCATTCCGATTTATCGGAATTAAAATCCGTTTTTTTATCCGCTCAATCAGCGTTTATCCGCGTTCCATTCTTTTTATTTTTTATAAAATAATACGACATTATTTACTTCCACTTACAATATTTGCTTAAACTGCTGAAAAAGAGTTCTTACGCAAACATTTCAATATCTTCCTTAGTAATACTTGTTCCACCCAAAATAATCAATCGTTCCACCACATTGCGCAGTTCACGTATATTACCAGTCCACGAGCGTGCCTTAAGAAATTCTATTCCTGCATCTTCAAATATTTTGGTTTGAATACCTTGTTCACTGCATATTAACTCACAAAAATGGGTGATTAAAAGTGGAATATCGTCTTTGCGGTCGTCCAAACTTGGCACATTGATTGGTATCACGTTCAATCGATGAAATAAATCCTCCCGAAAATTACCTAATTCAATTTCTTTCTTTAAATTTTTATTAGTTGCGGCAAGCACACGAACGTTTACTTTTATACTTTTATCACTTCCCACACGAGTTAACTCGCTTTCTTGCAATACTCTAAGCACTTTTGTTTGTGCCGAAAGACTCATATCTCCAATTTCGTCCAAAAAAATGGTACCTCCGTCGGCTTGTTCAAACTTACCAATACGTTGTTTAATAGCCGAGGTAAATGCTCCTTTTTCGTGTCCAAAAAGTTCACTTTCAATTAATTCGGATGGGATAGCGGCACAATTTACTTCTACATAAGGCGCGTCAGTGCGATTACTGTTTTCAAATAATAGTCGCGCTACAACTTCTTTTCCAGTACCATTATCGCCAGTTATTAAAACTCGTGCATCTGTTGGTGCCACTCGTTCTATCATCATGCGCACTTTTTCAATTGCTGCCGAAGCGCCAATCATTTGATGACGTTTTGCAACTTTCTTTTTAAGCGTTTTGGTTTCTGTTACCAAGTTATTTCGTTCCAATGCATTGCGCACTGTTATTAGTAAACGGTTCAAATCTATTGGTTTAACAATAAAATCGAATGCTCCTTTCTTTATACATTCTACAGCTGTTTCAATATTTCCATGACCAGAAATCATAACTATTGGTGCTTCAACATTTGCTTCTATTAAATGACCAAGTAGTTCGATACCATCCATTTCGGGCATTTTTATGTCCGAAAAAATCAAATCGAAGATTCCGTTTTGAGCTATTTCTAATCCTTGTTTTCCGTTTTCGGCCGTTGTAACTTGATGTTTCTCAAATTCTAGTATGTCCTTCAGCGTATTACGGATGCTGCGTTCGTCGTCAATAACTAATATTTTTGCCATAAAAAATTTTCGAACTTGAGTTTGGTATCACCCAAATTTTAAATTGAACAGTTTGTATAAATTTCTACAATTTGTAATCAAAAGTGTTCGTCTACAAATCAAACCCAATATCACTTCTAAAATACTTACCTTGGTAAACTATCTTTTGTGCATTGGAAAACGAAACTCCCAACGCTTCCGATTTATTTGTGCCATAAGAACTTATAGCCATTACCCGACCGCCATTGGTGACAATTTTTCCATCTTTTGAGGCAGTTCCAGCATGGAAAACTATGCTTTTATCAACAGTTTCGAGCCCGTAAATTTCATCTCCTTTGGCATATTCCTCGGGGTATCCGCCAGCAACCAACATTACTGTTACGGCTGAGCGTTGGTCAATTTCTATGGTTTTCTCGTCCAAATTACCTTTTGCAACACCTTCAATTAAATCCAAAAAATCACTTTTTATACGCAACATCACAACTTCAGTTTCGGGGTCACCCATTCTGGCGTTATATTCGATAGTTACAGGTTCTCCTTTAACTTTAATCAGTCCAAAGAAAATAAAACCTTTATAAACAATTCCTTCGCTGTTTAGTCCATCTACAGTAGGTTTAATAATGCGTTCCTCTACTTTGCGCATAAAATCAGCATCAGCAAATGGAACTGGCGATATGGCACCCATACCACCTGTATTGAGTCCTTTATCACCTTCGCCTATTCGTTTATAATCTTTGGCTTCGGGCAGAATTTTATAATTTTTTCCATCGGTAATAATAAAAACTGAACATTCAATGCCATCAAGAAATTCTTCGATAACAACTGTTTTGCTAGCAGCACCAAATTTGCCATCGAGCATTGCCTTTAGTTCCATTATTGTTTCATCCAAATCATTCAATATCAGCACACCTTTTCCGGCAGCTAATCCATCAGCTTTCAACACATAAGGAGCTTCTAGGCTTTTCAGGAACTCTATTCCTTCGGTAATATTTTCGGCGGTAACACTCAGATATCCAGCTGTAGGGATATTGTGACGAAACATAAATTGTTTTGAAAAATCTTTACTGCCTTCAAGTTGAGCACCAAATTTATCGGGACCAACCACTGGAACAGTTTTTAATTCAGCGTCGGCAGCAAAAAAATCGACAATCCCTTTTACCAATGGATCTTCGGGACCAACAACCACAATATCGATTTTTTGTTCCAAAACAGCTACTTTTAATGCTGGAAAGTTATCGGCTGCAATTGCTAAATTGGTACCAACTGTAGCTGTTCCTGGATTTCCAGGTGCTATAAAAAGTTTGTTGAGTTTTGGACTTTGTGCTATTTTCCAAGCCATTGCATGTTCGCGACCGCCCGAACCTAGTAGTAGAATATTCATATAATGTTGTAAATGGATTTGTTGTGCAAAAGTACTGAATTTTGATGGTTCATCAAAATGAACTTTAACGATAGTTTTTTTATAAAAAAGATGCCCGAAAACTATATTTTGCTTTCAGACATCTTAATTCTTTTTGTAAAATTGTTATTTAGAATAAACTTAATTGCTCTGAAACATCATCATTTTTTTGCTTTTTATTATTAACTCCTTCAGCCGAAGTTGATTCATTTGGAACAACTTTATCTTTTTTTTGCTTAACAGACTCTTTATCAACCGGTATCGTAGAATTGTTTTTGACTTCAGTGCTTACTGTTTCAATTTCCTGATTATCTGATGTTTCTACAATATCTTCAAGCTCCGAATTATCAGCCTCCTCGCTTATTTCCTCATCGGCATTTTCGCTTTCGGATGGTTGTGCACTTGCAGGCTTAAATCTCAAAGGTTCAAGTTCGGAAATTGTTTCAACTTCAAATGTTGTCAATCGCTTTCCTTTAGCTTTGTAACTTTTCACACCAATAAATTCTTCGCCATCTACCACCAAACTTTCGCGGAATGAATCATTGCCACCAAATTTTACTTCAAAACGTGGAAAATCGTTGTCAGATAGTAATAATAGTCGTGATTCCAAATTTTCGCCTAATAAATTCTGAGGTTTTGCTGACGTTTCGAGTTGGAAGCGTTTCAAATAATAGAATTTTTGCTCTGCATCGTACAATGCTACCGACCAAACTTTATTCGAATCAAATTTTTCAATTACTAAAATATCTTTTTCGTAATGATTATTCAAATCGAAATTACTCGTATAGAAATTTCCTTTTTTGGAAATAATTAAAATGGTATCTTCGCTTTGGAATTCGCCTAAATATTCACCACGACTATCATAATTCAAACGCAGCACATCGCGGTCGAACCAAACTTGACGGCCACCCAATGTTGAACCTCCTTTTTGTTTCAAGGCTATTTTTAGTACGTCGTTTTTAGTTAACACATTACCCATCGATTGCCGACCTTTAATGGCAATATCGCTAAAATCTTTTTCGAAAACCAATTTAAAAAGCCTTGGTTTCGGTTTCAATGTAACGCGTATTACTTCGGCTTCGGCATTTGGATTTGAAGTAAAATACATTACTTTAGAGCCTGTTGTTCCCTGTGTTACATCATAATCTTTGTCGCGCGTAATACCATTCACTGCAAAACGTTTGATATAATATGGACCAATTTTCCCATCTCTATAAACTGCATTATAAACAGTACGTTTATCATTTTTTTTGAAAACATCGAGGTGTAAAATATTTTTACCCACAAATATCTTGTCCGCCACTTTCACCACCTTATATTTTCCATCTTTGAAAAATATAATCACATCATCAATGTCCGAGCAATTGCATACAAATTCGTCTTTGCGGAGTGCTGTTCCTATAAAACCCTCGTCGTAGTTGACATATAATTTTTCATTGGCTTCCACCACTTTAGATGCTACAATGGTTTCAAAATTTCGAATTTCGGTTAAACGTGGATGGTCTTTTCCATATTTATCTTTCAAATTTTCGTACCAGAAAATTGTAAAATCTACAATATTTGCAAGATTATAGTCTATCTCTTTGATTTTTTTCTGAATTGCCAACATTGTGTCATTGGCTTTGTCGGTGTCGAATTTGGTGATTCGCATCATTTTTATTTCGAGCAATTTCAGAAAATCTTCGCGGGTTATTTCGCGAATAAAGTCGGGCTTAAATGGTTCTAGTCGTTTGTCAATGTGCGCAATAACAGCATCTTGCGATGTGCTATCTTCAAAACCCTTATCTTTGTAGATTCGGTTTTCGATAAATATTTTTTCGAGAGAAGTAAAGAATAGTTGTTCTTGCAATTCTCCTTTCTGGATTTCGAGTTCCAGTTTCAACAATTCCATAGTGTGATTACAGCTAATGCGTAACATTTCGCTCACACCACAAAATCGAGGTTTATTATCGTGAATAACGCAGCAATTGGGCGATATACTCAATTCACAATCAGTGAATGCATATAATGCATCAATCGTTTTATCGGATGACGAACCAGGAATAAGATGAACCAAAATTTCTACATTGGCAGACGTGTTGTCATCTACTTTGCGAATTTTTATCTTTCCTTTGTCGCTGGCTCTAATAATGGATTCAATTAATTTTGAAGTGTTTGAACCAAAAGGAATTTCGGTAATTACAAGAGTTTTGTTGTCAACTTTTCCAATCTTAGCTCGTATTTTTACTGCTCCGCCACGTTCGCCATCGTTATATCTGCTTACATCTATCGATCCACCTGTCTGAAAATCGGGATAAAGTACAAACGGCTCATCGCGCAAATGTGCTATACAAGCATCCAATAGCTCGTTAAAATTATGTGGTAATATCTTGGAATTCAACCCAACGGCAATACCTTCAACACCTTGTGCCAACAACAATGGAAACTTTACAGGTAAGGCTATTGGTTCTTTGTTGCGACCATCATACGACGCTTTCCATTCGGTAGTTTTGGGGTTGAAAACAGTTTCAAGGGCAAATTTTGATAGTCGTGCTTCGATGTAACGAGGAGCCGCAGCGCCGTCGCCAGTGAGTATGTTACCCCAGTTTCCTTGACAATCTATCAGCAAATCTTTTTGTCCCAATTGTACCAATGCATCGCCAATTGACGCATCGCCGTGTGGGTGAAACTGCATGGTATGACCAACTATATTTGCAACTTTATTATAACGTCCATCGTCCAAACGCTTCATTGAGTGCAAAATACGTCGCTGAACTGGTTTCAGCCCGTCATAAATATCTGGTACTGCACGTTCCAAAATTACATACGATGCATAATCTAAAAACCAGCTTTGGTACATGCCCGAAAGATGATGTTTAACCGCATCATCTTTAATTTTGGGCACTTTGTAACTCGAATGTGCAGGTGATTCTAAATCATCAACTATCTCATTTTCTGCACCAACATTTTCAAATTCTTCGTTTTCAGTATCAAGTATTTCTTCGTCAGATGCCATATAAAAATTGTGTGTTATTTTTTTCTGAAATAATTTTCGGTGTTATTTCAAACTATTTGGTACTAAATTAGTCTTCAAATTAACATTGTCGGGTTACATAATTGCTTTGTAAATAGTAGAATTGCCCGATTTTTTATTCGATTGGCAAAGTTACGAAAAATAAGAAAAAAACAGTAACTTTGCCATTCTTTTTTATGTTAGAAATTGATTTTAAATCATTAAACTCTTTTTTTAGAACAAAAGATTATTAGTAATTAAAATTGCTAATATACTTTTTGAATTATAGAATTTATATTGAATAGATTACTATAAAATTAAATATAAGAGGCTTAACACTAAGTCCATTGAGTAACACTAAGGTTCACTGAGGATTATTTTAACTAATATAGAGCACTAAGTATATAACATAAATGTTTTATAATGTGACAATTGAAAACTTTAAAACATTTATGCTTTTTCTAAGTGCGCTTAGTATCTTAGTGGTGAATCTTAATTCTCTATTTTTGAGCATAATAAACATTTATCCAATATAAACTCTTATTTTATTAGCTAAACTCTTCGGTTCTTTACTACAAACTATTGATTGAAAATTGTTCTGAAATAAAGCTTTTTATATTTTTTTTTATTGTTGTCCGGTAAAAACAAAAGAAAAAATAATGTCGCTCCTAAGGAGCTCTGCTAATACTTGTAACTTATTGACTACCATAATGTCGCTTCTCCGAAGCTATTTATAAAAAGTCCCATCGGGACGAAATTATGGTAGAAAATATACAAAAACAAAATCTAAGCCCCATCGGGGCGAAATTATCTCAAAGCATTGTTGGAAGCGGTTTTTCA
>CAIWCC010000201.1 GCA_903911085.1 uncultured Bacteroidales bacterium
AAAAACAAATGAAAAAGAAATTATTAACAACTAAAAATTACGCCTTATGAAACAAAAAAAGATTACTCAAAAATTAAAACCATGGCTCTTAGCGTTTTTTGCTCTGATGATAAGTGGAGTTGTTTCTAGCCAAACCATTGTTAAATATGATTTGACAGACAATTATAATTCTACTGTAACATTTCCAGCCTCAATTAATACTGGTACATTCTCAACAGATGCAACAGTTGAACCTTTTAGTGGTGGATTTGCTGCAGCTTCTGGTTGGGATAACGCTGCTTTAAGTAATTGGTCATCAACAGTATTATCAACAGTTGGGTATTATAATGTTAGCGTTGCATTTTACGTAAAAGCTGAGGCAACTTCAGGACCAAAGAATTTCGAACTTCAATATAGAACAAATGCAGTTGGTGTTTGGCAAAATGCTGGAACATATACTCAAAGTCCGACATCTACACAAAAAACTTTTACTTTACCTGCTGGGGCTAATAATTCAGCCACCCTATACATCCGATGGCATCAAACAAATCTTACATCAATAGCTAATGGAGCTATCAATTCTGCTACTAAAAGTTTTATTAATGGTGTGAATGTAACAGCTCAAGCTCTTTTATATCCTCAGGTTCAATCATCCGATATTAGAATTGTTGCAAGAACATCAACATCTATTACTATTAGTTGGACTAAGGGTGGAGCTACTCATCCACAGTTACTTATGATGAACACTGTAAATGATTTTACACCACTACCGGTAAACGATCAAACTTTTACACCTTTGGTTGGCACTTATACAAGCGGTAGACAAGTCATTTTTAACACTACCAATGGTGCAACTCCAGCAACATTTACAGTTAGTGTTCCTAGTGCCACAGCAACTTATTGGTTTAGGGTATTTGACTACGAATATAATTCAGGCATGGAACGTTATGGAATATCCGAAAATGCTGCAGCGGTTGATTATTTACCAAGCAATCCAAAACTATGCTATTTGGAACAAATAACATTAAATCCGGCAACTTTTAAATTGATTACAGCGAATATTAGTGCAACCATAGCACCCAAAAGAGGTACAATTAGTGAAAGAGGAGTATTGTATAGTTTAAAGCAAAATTTTATAAATACCGATGCCGAATCGATGGTACTTGGAAGTGATTACTTAAATCAAGATGGAACATTTAATTTTGAAGATTTATTATATGATCCTGATTATAACTACTTGAGGGGAAAAACAGTATATTATAAAGCTTATGCTACTAATGAATCTGGTACGATTTTTACTGATGAAATGAGTTTTAATAACTCGCCAATATATGAAACTGCCGGTACTTGGGAAACAGCTGCTAATTGGAATGTTAAAGAAGTTCCTGGTTCAACTGGTCATGCAACACATGCAAGCGTTGATGATAGTCCCAGAATTAGTGCTAATTGCATTTTAACAAACTCAAATAGTGTAACAAATTTGGATATTGACAATACAAAAAGTTTAACAATAAATGCTTCTCAATCGCTTAATGTTGTAAGTACATTGACAAATTCTTCAGATCAAACAGGTATTGTAATTAAAGCCGCTTCTGGTCAACCTAATGGTTCATTGAAATGGACAACAGGTACACCAACAGGAACTGTTGAAATGTACACTAAATCACATATTGATGGCTTGGGTAAGAAATACTGGCAGTATTTTGGAATACCTGTATCAAGTTTCTCTGCTACTACAATTAATAACACAGGTGCAATTGTTCGTAAATATGATGAGACAAATAATCATCCAACAAACGTTGGTTTATGGAATGTTCAAGCAAATGGAGCTACATTAAATCCTGTTTCTGGATACGAAATTGTTCAACCTTCTGAAGGAATTGTTACATTTACTGGTACATTGAACCATTCTGATTATAATAATCAAGCTTTGGCATATACTTTACCCGCAAATTGGTCAGGTCAACATATTTTAGGTAATCCTTATACAGCTGCAATAAATATTGCAAGCTTGACAATTACAAATGGAGAGAACAATGTTTATCTATATAATACAGGTAGTTTAGCTGAATGGGCTGCTAAATCAAGTTCTAATACTAATGGAACAGGTGCTGGTCAATATACAGTTGCAAATGGAAATTATGCTGGAGTGCTTGGTGTAAACGAACAAATTCCTTCAATGCAAGGATTCTTAGTTAAAGTTAATGCAGGTGGTGGTACAATTAGTATACCATATAGTTCAACAAAACCAAACACTTTAGCTCAAAGAGTTCGCGGTATAGCAGCAGCAGAAATTGTAGGAACAAGAATTGATGTTGTAGGTTCAAAATATTCTGATCAAATGTGGATTTTCTCTGAACCAACTAGCACACGTTCTTTCGATAATGGTTTAGATGGAAGAAAATTATTAGGTTCTTCATTAACTCCGCAGTTATTTAGTATGGAAGAAGATGGCTATTATCAAATTAATGCAGTAAACAGCATGAATGATAGTTATTTAGGATTCCAGGCTGGAAGTGAAACAAATTTGAAATTGACATTTACTCATCAAAATTTGGAGGCAAAGTATTCAGCTGCTTATTTAGTTGATTTACAAGAAAACAAATCTGTGGACATTACTGCAAGTGGAAGTGAATATGAGTTTACAGCGGTTTCAACTCCAACACCTACAAAAAGATTTAAAATTGTAACTATTGAGAATGGTGCTACGGGATTGAATACAACTCCTTCGCAAATTAAAATCTTTAATACACAAGGTGCAGTTTATGTTCAGAACTCTAGCGCAATCGAAGGATCATTTGTTCTTTACAATATGTCAGGTAGCGCAATCAAAACAGTAAAAGTTGCTGCCAATGGACTTACTACTATTCCATTGAATATGGGTGCTGGTTCTTTTGTAGCTAAAGTACAAACAGATTTAGAAAAAATTACACAACGTTTAATTATCCGCTAAAAAATAGAAATCATGAGAAAAGGATTTATAATCATCGTAGTTATTAGTATAACTGCAATTGCGAGTCTATTGTTGGCTCTGTTTCTGGCACCGCTAAGAACATCGTACAATCAATA
Source organism: uncultured Bacteroidales bacterium (assembly GCA_903911085.1). Classification (GTDB taxonomy): domain Bacteria; phylum Bacteroidota; class Bacteroidia; order Bacteroidales; family Paludibacteraceae; genus Paludibacter. Next base: position 3,049 of record CAIWCC010000201.1, read on the forward strand.
TACAAGTAGAATAGCAGAAGTTAGTTTAACAGCTGCTGGAGTTGACTTCAACGCCGTAAATAATGTACGTCGTGCTTCAAACGTAGGTCAATACGAAACTGCTGGTTTTGATGTGCCAACTTCAACAACAAATGCAAAAAGAAAAACTAATGTTCGCGCATATAGCAACTTATTTGGATTTAGTAATAATGGCACTTACGCAGCTATGGCTGCAATGAACAATACAGATGTTAAATCTGGTGGTGTTGGTGCAGGAGGTGGAGCTGGTATGGGCTTTGCTGGAAATACAGGTAGAGGAGCTAGCAACAATGTTGGTTCACAAACCAATAGCTTTATTGCATCAATTACAGACCTTACAGGAAATGGTGGCGTAATAGTTCCTACAACAACTACACGTCAAGCTGGCGGTTCTAATCCTGGTGCAGGTGGACCACCACCTGAAGAAGGTGAAATTATAAATCTACCCGTAGGTGATGGAACAAGTATTTTGTTGCTTTTGGCTTTAGCCTTTGTAGGTTTCAAAGCATTTAATGGAAAATTCTAAGAATCTCGAATTATTTTAGAAATTACATATAATTAAAATAGCCTCTGATGAATTTTCATCAGAGGCTATTTTCAATTAAGAACTATAGTAAAACGATTTAAACAATGAAAATCAACTTAAAATTGGTAGAATTTCAAAATGTATTAATCAAAGAATTTTTTTTGCAGAACCAAACAATGATCGAAATGTATGTGTTATAAAGTAGTGTGGATAGTAGATTAGCATACGTGGCCCTGAATAGCGCATAGTTTCCCGTATTTTGGAGCGCATATCTTTTTGGTAGCAATGTGTTTGACAGTCGGAACAGGCAGGTTTTTGGTCACCATATGGGCATTTTGACAGTCGCAGAAAAGCGTAGTCTCTCAATTCGCTGCAGATATCACATAAAACCCTATTGCCATGTTTTTTACGGCAATAAAGATTTATCATTAATTCTACAGTGCGTTTTTCGGAGTTTATCCTACCCATCTAACAACTTTTATATAAGAGTTTTTTACAGAATAAGCAGCAATATGTTACCAAAATTTTATCCTGTTTTTTATGGCAATATATTATTAGAATATGTAAACACAAACAAACCTTTTGCCACTAAAAATCCGCTCAAATTCAAAGTGTTACAAAATAAAATTCTGATTTGCTTTATTTCTTTAGTTTCAATAACTTTTCAATTTTAGCTTTGAAACTAACATTTTCCATAAATCCAGTGAAGTTTTCAGCACCTGGTCCAAAAGCAAATACAGGTACTGGTACTCCAGAATGATTTTTAGAAGTGAAAACTGATTTCATTTCGTCCGAGCCAAACTTACCATCTAATATAGTCATTCCGCCAGTTTCATGATCGGCAGTAATAATTACCAAAGTATTACCATCGCTTTTGGCAAAATCGATGGCGCTTCCAATGGCTTGATCGAAATCAAGTACTTCTTTAACCACTTGAGTTGAATTGTTATCGTGTGCAGCCCAATCAATTTGTGAACCTTCGACCATTAAAAAAAATCCTTTTTTGTTATTATGCAAAATTTGAATAGCAGCATTAGTTGCATCAGCAAGCATTGTTCCGCGTTCAGGCATTTTTGGGTTTTGATCATCGTATAGCAAACCAGCCAATTTGCCTGATTTTGTTGATTTTACATCTTCAATACTGTAAACTACCTGATAGTTTTTTGCTTTAAGCTCATCTGTTAGATTTCGAGCATCAGCTCGCTCTTCAAAATACTTACGTCCACCACCAATGAACACATCAATATCTGTTTTAAGATAATCTGTTGCAATAGCGTCATACATATCTCTGTTTACTTGGTGAGCTATATATGAAGCGGGAGTAGCATGTGTTACGGCGCATGCCACTACAATGCCTGTAGAAAGTTTATTTTGACTTGAAAGTTCGAGAATAGATTGAGCTGCTACCGAATCTGGAGTCATTCCAATCATTCCATTTTTGGTTTTTACACCACAGGCCAAAGCAGTGCCACCTGCACCAGAATCGGTAGTAAATCTATTGGATGAATAAGTTTTTGAAAATCCACTATAGTTGCATTGCTCTAAGGCTAATTTGTTTCCATTAGCCACCATACCCGAATAGATTTGGGCTATTCCCATTCCGTCACCTATCATGAAAATGACGTTTTTTGGAGATTTTTGAGCAGTAATAGTAAGTATATTGAAACTGGCTATTACAAATATCAAACGTAAGTGACGATATTTATTCATGTCTCTAATTTTATATTGAACAAATGTTTTATTAAATTGATAAAAGCTTATTGAGACAGTAATAAATCAATGATTTATTTCAGTTTCAAATTATTGAACTACTTTAATTCTTTCGAAATTCCTAAGAGTTCGGCTTTTATTCCTTTTAAACGTTCAACAATCTCTTGTTGTTTAGTAACAGCATCTTTTTTCTGATTTAGTCTACGTTTTGCACCTTCGAGCGTTAGTTTTTGGTCATTGACTAAATAAATAATTTGCTTAATTACGTCAATGTCTTCATGTGTGTAAAATCGCGTACTTTTAGCATTACGTTTTGGTTTGAGTTGTTTAAACTCCTTTTCCCAATATCTTAAGTTGGATAGATTTACACTAAACATATCAGCTACTTCTGAGATAGAATAATAAAGCTTTTCCATAAAACGTATTTTTTAAATGTTCAAATCAAATAAGATTTTAAAAGACAGTAAGTTACTTGATAATTCTCAACTTTTGTCCAACATTAATCGTTGTACCTTTAAGATGATTCCATTTCTTTAGCTTGGTAACTGAGACACCATATTTTGCTGCAACATATCCCAGATTTTGACCACTTTTTACTTTGTGAAATGTAACTTTCTCATTTCCACCAGGTGAAACTGCTGGAGCAGCTTGAATAATTTCAATTTCACTTCTACGATTATTTACTAACTCATCGGCTTTATATGCTAGCACTTCATCGTATTTTTGATTAAAAGTGCTCATATAGTTAAGTGGTAAGCATAGCGAATATGGTTTAATATTACCTGGTATAATATCTTTTCGATATTGAGGATTTAATAATCTTACCTCTTCAATAGGTAAGTTTAAAACTGATGCAACCTGCTCTAAATGTATGCGCTGACTAACCATAACAGTATCAGTCATAACGGCCATTTTTACAATCGCAGGGCAAATATTATATTCCTTTGCATAATACATAGAATAATTGGCAGCAATAAAAATTGGTACATACCCTCTAGTTTCTCGTGGTAAGAAAGGATAAATTGCCCAATAATCACGTTTTCCGCCTGCTTTTCTAATAGCCTTGTTGACATTGCCGGGACCACAATTGTAAGATGCTATTACTAAATTCCAATCACCATAAATCGAATATAAATCCTTTAAAAACCTACAAGCTGCATTAGTAGCTTTCTGTGGAGAAAGTCTTTCATCAACTATACTATTTATTTCCAAACCATACATTCTACCCGTTCCAATCATCAGTTGCCACAAACCAGCTGCTCCCATGCGAGAAACTATCGTTGTATTTAATGCTGATTCGATGATTGATAGATACTTTAATTCAAGAGGCAAGTTATTAGCACCAAGTACCTGTTCAAAAATTGGAAAATAATACTCACTCATACCCAGCATATATTCAAGTTGAAGTCTTTTTCGTACTGTATATAAATCGATAAAAGACTGCACAGTAGGGTTGTAAGGCATCTCCATTAAACACGGCATTTTAGATAATCGGAGTTTACAAATAGAGTCTGAAACTGGTTCGAATGTATCGCTCGATTTGCAGTTCTGAGTGTGTGCACGTTGAATAACCCATGAATGCAACATAAAATCAAGGGTATTGTCAAACTCGGCAGGCAATACAGCATTTGTATCAAGTTGTAAATCTTTGCTTTTATTATTTGAAATGGGTTTAGCATCTTGAGAAAATCCCCATGAAGAACTAATTAATAGAAAAATATATGTCAATAAATGTATTTTGGAATTCATTACAAGGTATTTTGTTAGACGCAATAATTTATTTTAAACTTAAACAGAACTTCATTCCAAAAGCATCGGGTATTCCTGATTTATTTGGTAAAACTGTGGGGCGACAGCGCAAAGACAAATCGGGGCTAATTTCAAAATCATACAATTGAGCATCTACGAAAGCATCAACCAAGGTAATGCCATAATATACTATTGAAACCAAAATACTCATATCGCGATAACGTCGATAGGTATCCTGTTTGGTCTTTAATGTATTTGAAAAGGTTGCCTCTCCACCATAACTAGCAATAAAACTCTCGTAGGTGTATCCTTTAGGTATTATATTTTTATAACTTGTTGTATTTGGGTCGTTATCAATAATGTCTCTGTATGCAGTTTTATACGAATTGTATTTATCAGAATTCCAACTAATAAAATATGCACACCCCAAAAAACCACCATATACTATGGGCAATTTCCAATACTTTCTATTTAGAATTTGTCCATATCCAGGTAAAATAGCACCCATCCATAGAACTTTTGAAGGGTTGGGTTTAAATATTTTTGGTTTTAACGTATCTGGATTTTGAACATTAGGTATTTTAGTAATAGTTTTTTCAAAATGTTTCATTGTATCAACCACTGTTTTAGGTATGGTATCTAAAACTTGAGCCCTAAGCCCTAATGACATTAGGAAATTGAAAAGAACTATTGATTTAATTAATTTACTCACAAAACTCAGATTTTATCAAATAATTCCATAATACGTGCCAACTCTTCATCGCTTGAAAATGGCAAGGAAATTTTTCCTTTTCCATCAGGATTGCACGAAAATTGAACTTTCACTCCAAAAACCTTACTCAACTGAATTTTTAAATCATCAAATTCCTTTAGCGTTTTAACTGGATTATCAATAGTTTTTGTTTTATTATCAAAACTTCCATTTTCGAGGTATAATCTCACAAGTTCTTCCACTTTTCGAACTGTATAGTCACCTTTTATAATTGATTCGTACAAATGTAATTGAACTGCAGGGTCACTTATACCTAAAATTGCACGTGCATGACCCATATCAATTTTCTTATCCTTTATTCCCATCTGTATTTCAGCGGGCAAACGAAGTAATCGAAGGTAATTGGCAATCGTAGTACGCTTTTTACCAACTCGTTCGCTCAACCGTTCCTGAGTTAGTTTATATTCTTCCATCAATCGATAGAATGTAAGCGCTATTTCAATTGCATTCAAATCCTCACGTTGAATATTTTCAATCAACGCCATCTCCATTACTTGCTCATCAGCAGCTGTTTTAACGTATGCTGGTATCGACTTTAAACCAACTAATTTTGCAGCTCTAAATCTTCGTTCCCCTGCAATAATTAAATAAGACTTGTCATCGTTTTTACGCAATGTGATAGGTGATATAACGCCCAATTCACGAATGGATGTTGCCAACTCGGTTAATGCATCTTCATCAAAATGAGTTCGTGGTTGATGAGGATTTGCAAAAATTAAATCCATTTCCACTTCGCTAATAGATGATGAACCGCTGGTACTAATGTTACCCGTATCAATGAGTGCACCTAAACCTCGTCCTAAACCAGTTAAATTTTTTGCCATAATAATTTGATGCAACTATTTATTTACTACAAATAAGATAACAAATAAAGTTTATCGTGTTAGTTTTGTAGACAATTGCTTATTTTTATTTATTTTTTTTGACTAATTCTTTCGCCAAATCCATATAATTCATTGAGCCTTTTGACTCTGGATCATAAAGTAATACAGGCTTTCCATGACTTGGAGCCTCGCTCAATCTAACATTTCTAGTAATGACTGCATCGAAAACCATTCCTTGAAAATGTTTGCGAACTTCGGCATAAACTTGATTTGCCAACCGTAGTCTATTATCAAACATTGTTAATAGAAATCCTTCAATCTCAAGTGCTGGATTCAATTTACTTTTTATAATTTTAATCGTATTAAGCAATTTGCTGATTCCTTCGAGAGCAAAATACTCACATTGAACAGGAATAATTACCGAATCGCATGCTGTAAGTGCATTTACAGTTATTAAACCTAAAGATGGAGAGCAATCTATCAAAATGTAATCGTACAATGATTTTAAGGGAGAAAGTAGATTTTGCATCACTCTTTCCCGATTATCCATATTAAGCATTTCAATTTCAGCACCTACCAAATCTATATGAGACGGAAGTACAAACAAATTGTCTACCGCAGTGGGATGAATAGCCAAAGTTGAAGGTACACCATCAATTAAGCATTCGTATATTGTAAATTCAAGTGTTCTAATGTCAATGCCTAAGCCCGAAGAAGCATTGGCTTGAGGATCGGCATCAACAAGCAATACTTTTTTGCCTATTGAAGCTAATGATGCGGCTAAATTTATAGCTGTAGTAGTTTTTCCTACACCCCCTTTTTGATTTGCCAGTGAAATAATTTTACCCATAATTGTAAGGAGTATTTTAGAATTATATCTTGTTCTAGTCTTATTGTTAATGAGAAATATATCAAACCATAATTAAAGTCAATATATTGGTTACCAGGATTTCAAAAACAATTAAATTCAAATTTTAGTGAATGGCAAAGATAATAAAATTAATTCACCCACTAAAGACAAATTTAACTATTGAATTAGATATAAGTTTTTTTAAGGCAACAATTATGCCAGTAAGTTTTTGACGTGATTTTTATATCTCAACAAGCATGTTAATCGGCGGCAGAAACCTTTTATTAACTCAACGACCGACCGTCAAAATTAAATGCGGTCGGTCGTTGAGTTATAATGTGATTTGATTGAACTTTTCTATTTTTTAGCACATCTTTCATTCAACAATTTAGTTACTTGTTCAGTAATATCATATCCTTTTGCAGCATATAACACGTTGTCATTGGAAGTGTTACTTATAATCATTTCGTACTTACTATTCTTATTATATTCTTTTATGAATTTGTTAATAGTATCACGCAACTGTTCGCTCATTTTTTGTTGTACTTGCATTAATTGCTGGCTTAGCTTGCTGTCCATTTCTTGCAATTCTCGTTGTCTTTTTTGTAGTCTAAGTTGCTCTTGCTCAGCCCGTTCTCTGCTTAAAAAAGCATTGGCTTCGAGCTTGCGTTGAAACTCTCCCATTTCAGTCTGCAATTCGCGCGCTCTGGTGTTTATTGTCAAACGTGAATCTTCTTGTTTTTTTATTAAAGACTCATTGGCTTCTTTTGCAAATTCGTAATTCAACAATAATGAGTCGATATTAACATACGCAATCGGCAATTTTCCTTTTGTGACAGTATTTGTACCCAAAATTACGTTTTTTGAATTGTCCATAGATTTATTGCCCAAAACTAACCAAAAAAGTATTACAACAGCGACCGTTAAAACAGCATTTATAATAAGTGACAAGTTTTTCATTCGATTCTTTTTTTTCAATTTAAATTGTTTATTGTATTTTTTGTGTTGGATAATGAACTATCCAATTATACTTTGTTTAATGATTTCAATGGTATTACACCAAAAACTCATATTGTCAAATAGTTTTTTTTATGTTGAAATTTTGCTTACTAATAGGATATGAAGTCTATATACATTTATTCATATTTTTTTCTTTAAAGAATATGTATTTGTAGTACTTTATTTCACAAAAGAACAATTGACTGCAAAGATAATTTTTTTTCAACAGAATAATACTTAGCACGTTTTTTTTTTTTGTAAATTGAATGTTTCATTGTGTTTATTCACATATCATGGTGAATCTTTTATATTTATTCAGTATTCATAATACAAGATTGTGTAGAAAGTGGTAATATCAATTACTTTTTTATTATTTCAATAACAAATTATTGGTATTTATTTCCTTAGACGGATAAGGATAAATGTAGTTTTCGGAAGTAGGAGGTATTGCAGTTGCTTGCATGGAGCTGCTTCCTTTGGAGGGTAAGGTTTTAAGGTTTCGAAGCAAATCGTTTGAGCGAAAACCTTCGCCTAATAATTCTATCCGTCGTTCAGTCAATATGCAATTTATGAGTGCATCTTTGGTTGCAGTTTGGGTTTCGTCGAAAATGTATGTTGCATCCGATCGTAAACGAACTGCATTTAAAAGTGCTTTGGCTGTTGCTAAATCATTGCTTTGCGCTGCGGCTTCAGCATAATTTAAAAGTACTTCGGCATAACGAATTACGGGAATGAAATCGGTGTAAGGTGTTGCTTTAGCGTATTTTGTGAGGTAATATTTGCCATTGGCAATGCGTAAAAATTGTCGGCGAGTATCTGTACTTTTCCATGTAGCATCGTCCAAAATTCCCGCTGGATTAAGGTAGTACTCCGAGTTTGCATTGTACACATAACCTAATGACGACTGTCCTGAATATGAATCGGTAGCAGTCATGGGCATCGAAAGAATGGATTCGGTAGTACTATAATCTGCCGAAAATACAGTGGGCAAATCCTGAAGTTTGTGTTTTACGCCAGATGTTGCCGAAAACGGGGCTAATGATTGTGCTACAATTTTTTGAGCCTCAACTATTACTTTGCTATAATTGCCCATACTCAAATACACCCTGGTTTTCAGTGCAATGGCTGTGTTGCGGTGTGCACGCGTGGTGTTGAGAAGTGCTGTGCTATAATTCAGGGGCAAATTAAGCTCTGATTTGTCTAAATCAGAAATGATTTGCGTGTAAACATCTGCTACTTTGCTACAAGCTAGGTTATTATTTGCTGACGATGTCTCGGCATTTAATCGCAAGGGAATACCTTTTGAAGTGCCTATATTTTCATTGTAAGGTCGAGCATAAATGGTAATCAAAGAGTAATAACACAAGGCACGAACAAAATGTGCTTCGGCTATATAATTATTTTTTACCGAATCAGAGATTACACCGTTGTTTTTTTCAAGACCATCAATCAGTATATTTACATTATTGATAGTTGCATAAGCGGCAGCCCAAAGATTGTTCACATCCATATCACCAGATGTGGTGGTATTATTCCAACTTATATAACCAGTTATTGGATTGGCAGTTACATTAATAAATTCTTCGCCACGTACATCCATTAGCAATAGATACTTCTGCCCGTAAAAATCAGCACTTTTCAGCGATTTGTACATGCCATTTACCAGCCCAAGAATTCGTTCAGGCGTATCAAAAACCACTTCAGAATTTATTGCTGTTTTGGGCGTAAGGTTCAATAAGTCGTTGCACGATGTGGTCAGCAAAAATGCCAATGATATTAAGATTATTCTCAATGTGCTATTTATCATGTGTGTACTTTTAAAGAAATTTTTTCAAATCTTCAACATCCGGTAATATGTTTTTATATAGCTCTGGAAGCTCAGAGGCAAGTTTATAAGTAGAAACCCCCATTGGCTTACTCGTATCTCTGAAAGCATATTCAACAATACTTTGTTTTCGCGATTTACAAAGAATAATTCCTATTGAACGGTTTTCGTGATGTAATCGAACTAAATCATCGAGAGCCGAAAGATAAAAATTTAATTTTCCTAAGTATTCTGGTTTAAATGTACCTCTCTTCAGTTCAATTGCAACTAAGCACTGCAATTGCCGATTAAAGAAAAGTAAGTCGACAAAATATTCTTGTTCTTCAATAATTAAACGGTGTTGATTTCCAATAAATGAAAAATCTTTACCGAGAGACATAATGAAATTTTTTATATTGTTTACTATTTCATGTTCTAATATACGCTCATCCCATTCATCATCTGGCGATTCGATATTGATGTAATCTAAAAGATATTCGTCTTTAAATGAAAATAAGGCTTTACGTCTGAGATCAATATCTGAGATTGTTGTTTGAAAATTATTTCCTAATTCGCCACGTTTAGCAAAAAGTTTGTCCTTTAAATGATATTGTAATGTACGATAGCTCCAGAACTCTTTAGCACATTTTTCTATATAAAAAAGTCGCTCTTCAATGGTATTCGTTTTTGTAATTATTTCATAACGGTGCGAAAAGCCGATATTTAAAATTCATTCCAATTGATTACTTTTAATTCGTCCGACACTGTCGGACTTTTTACCAATAGTAAATCTAATTGTATTTCGTCCGACAGTGTTGGACGATTTGCAATGAAATGAATATCAGGATTTTGAGTTAATTTGTTCCATGATTCAAAGAACTGTCTCATACGTTTAAGATTTACAGGTGAATAACCTCTTAATCCGGGTAATTCTTGTAGTAATCTCACAGAGATGGTTTCGATGGCATTAGTACCCCAAAAATGATTGCGGCTATTTTCAGAAATAAACTTTCCTATACCAAAATATAGCGAAAGCATTTCTCGGTTTGCCAAAGTTGCTGCACGATAACGGCTTTGCAAAATCGCACTTTTTATCGTCTGAATCGCCTGATTATAATTTGCTAATGATTGCTGTTCCATTATTTTTTCTAACATTTTTTCATTCCACAATTTCACCCTACATCTTGATATTCACCCCAAAAGTAATCGTTCGCCCAAGCCCAACCGAGTTTTTATCAACACCTGGTGTAAGGTTCGAATTGCCATTGGAAGATGTCTCGGGGTCAACTCCATTGTAAGCTGTTAGCAATAAAAGATTTGTTCCTTGTACAAAAAAATGAATGCTCGCTAGTTTGAGTTTTGCAGCCACTTTTTCGGACAACGTATAACCTAACGACAAATTATTTAGTCGTACAAAATCTGCTTTTTGTGCATTTTCCGAAATTGGGAAAGCGGCACCGTTCGAAATCTGATCGCCATAAACAACACGAGGAATATTAGTAACCTGTCCAGGGGCAGTCCATCGGCTCAGAACTTCAGTTGTATTATTATGGTAACGCATATCGAGCAAAGTTCCGCGTGTACCATTCATCACATAATTACCACCACTATAAGTAAAATCAATTTTTAAATCCACATTTTTGTAGCTAAAAGTGTTGTTGAAACCACCATACCAAACTGGGATGGCATTTCCAACAATCTGATAATCGGCGGCATTAATTGCTGGTGCCGTTGTTCCATCCAAATAAGTCCAGTTGCTCTGACCTGCTGGCACCGCTGCAGAATACTGCACTTGTTCGCCTTTTGCATTTATGAAAATACGCCTTCCGTTTTCGGGATTCACGCCCATGGTTTTTGCTGCATATATACTTCCTACTGAATATCCGACGCGGGTAATATTGGTCGATTCGGAGGAAATGTGTGTGTAAGCTACAATATCTGCATTACCTTCGGCAAGTGCAGTTACTTTGTTGTTGACATGCGTATAATTAATTGCTGTTTTCCACTCAAAATATTTGGTAGATAATACATTGACATTCAGCTCAAGTTCAATTCCTCTATTGTACATAGAACCTACATTGGCAAGAATAATATTACCTGGAATACCTTTAGACGGTGATTGAGGTGCGCTAAGTATCAGCCCATCAATATTGTTGTTGAAATACGAAAACCCAAGTTGCAATTTTCTATTAAATAAATTTGCATCAAAGCCAATATTCGTTTGTTTGCTGGTTTCCCAACCCAAGTCTGCGTTTCCAGCTTGCGCAATCGACAAAGTGGCTGCCGAACCATATACCGATGAACTGTACAAATTCATAGAGCCATAATCGGAAGGTAGATTTGCATTGCCTACCAGACCGTAGCCAGCTCTAATTTTTAGCAAATCGACAAAGGATCCAAGACTCGTTTTTTTGAAAAAAGACTCATTGCTAATAATCCAACCAGCAGAAGCACCACCAAAATTACCAAACTTTTTGCCAGCGGCTAATGCTGAATTTCCATCGCGGCGCAAGTTAACAGTAAGCAAAAGTTTGTTGTCGAAGTCGTAATTTATTCTACCAAAATACGACACTAAACCTCTTTCTGTCATATAATTATCGGATGATGTAAGGATAGACCAACCTCCTTGATAATACTCAAAAAACGGATCGGCAGCGCTGGTAGCATTCACGCCCCAAACAGATGTTAAAAACTTTTGCTGTTCGTGACCTACTAAAAATTGGATGTGATTTTTGTAAAACTCGGTGTGGTAATTCAGCTGATTTGACCATAGCCAGCTATTTCTTAGCCCATAAGCATTTGTAACACTACCATTTACATTGTAGCCAGTAGAGCCAAGTGAAGCACTGTTAAAACTTATATTTTCAGTATTTATTCTGTCCAACGAATAATTAGTTGATAAATCCAAGTTTTTCAAAATGTGATAGCTAGCCGATAAATTTCCGATAACATGGTCATTGGCAGATGTATAATTACTATTGGCAAACAATGCCAATGGATTGTAATAACTATTTGTAATTAAGTTATTTCCATTGCTCACTCGGCCGGTAGCCGAAATGTTATAGTTTCCATCGGGCGTAAAAGCTGAAACATTGGGAGGAAGTACCATGGACATACGAGCAGCTCCTATCAACAAAAAAGTGCTGTTTTTTAACGATCCAGTATTTTGGGCTTGGTTGAAACTGTTGTTGTACGAAAAATTTGCTTTAAGTTGCAGATTATTAGTTACATCATGTTCAATATTAAAATAAATACCCTTGCGCGAAAAATTATTATCAACTAAAAAACCTGCCTGTTTTGAATAATTTGCCGAAAAATAATATTTTGTAGTTGCACTTCCGCCCAATAAACTTAAATGATGGTTTTGCGATACTCCTGTTCGGTATACATAATCGTACCAATTGGTATTTACTTCAGTGCCATCGGGGTTATAAGATGGAAAAAATAGTGCCGATGCAACGTTCGAATTGTTTTCGTTTCCGGCTAATATTTTGGCATTCCAAACAGCTTCATTTTTCAATTGCACGTACTGCGTGGAATTTAAAACTTTTGGCAATCGCACAGCATCCGTCATGGCAATCATATAGTTGTACGAAATGGATGTTTTTTGGGCATATCCCTTTTTTGTAGTAATAGCAATAACTCCATTGGCAGCTCTGGAACCAAAAATAGCAGTGGAAGCGGCATCTTTCAAGATTTCAACCGATTCTATATCAGCAGGATTTATATCAGCCAATGGATTGTTAGCTGTGTAAGCCCCTGTGGAAACATCGCCAGTAAATATTGGAATTCCATTCACAACAATCAGCGGATAAGCGCTCAACGAAATGGAATTTACCCCACGTATACGAATAACTGGAGTATTATTCAACACTCCATTTGGTAAAGAAATGTTTGCACCAGCGGCTTTGCCCGAAAGTGCCTGCTCAAAACTTTGTACAGGCGTAGTTTTCGTATAATCAGTTTTAATTTGCGTAGCAGAACCTGTGAAATTTTCCTTTAAAACGGTATTATATCCTACTACAACAATTTCTTTAAGTCTCACTGAGTCCTTTTGCGCATTAATTTCATTACACATTAAAAGCAAAATTGTGCAGCAAATAATTTGAGTGAAGATTCTATTCATTATTTGTAATTTGCGTGTCTATTTATTTGATTTCAGAGCAAATAATCTTGAGTCGTTAGTTAAAATCAATTTTCTCATCTTTTACCACCGAGCGTGCTGAAGCTCTAAATTGGGCGGGATTCATTCCTGTTTGCTTTTTAAATGCATCAATAAATACCGAATTGGAGTTAAAGCCAACCATATCGGAAACAAATGAAAGTTTCAACTGACTATTATTAGTCATTATTTTTATTGCTTCTTGCACGCGATATTTATTGATTAAATCGTTAAATTTTATTTGATTTTCATTAATGGACTTTGACAGATAATCACGGTTTGTATTCAATTCCTTAGCGATTATTTCAATCGTTAAGTCCTTTTGAATGAATCGTTTGTCGGTTTCTAAAAAGCAAATAAGACTGTTGTAAAGTGATTCTAATTTATCATTTTCAGCGGGTTTCCGTGTGTTTTTTTTGAGTGGTATTTGATGATGTAAGTTTGCAGAAAGCTTTCGATCGTCTTCAATTATTTCTAGGTTCTTTTTTACTAACTCTTTCAGCACCCTGTTTTTAGAGTGTTGCAATGTGTAAACTACCAATGTAAATACTATGACTAGTGTAAGTAGAAAAATAAAAATCAGAAATGCAGTTCGTTGTTTCTTTTCTTTTTGTTTTAACGACTCCATATCTGAAGTTATTTTCATCAAATCTTTTTGAGTATCATAAAAAGCTTTTGTACTTAAGGCAGCTTCCTTAAAAATGCTGTCGCGATATTGAATGGCAGAATCTTGATACAAATAAGCTAATTTAGTGTTTCCTATACTGTTATAACATTTAGCTAAATTTAAATTTGCATCATATTGCAACAATATTACCCCACTTTTGGATGCAAGCTCTTGAGCTGTTTTGGCGTATTTTAGCGCGTCATGTGGTTGATTCAGAGCTTTATAGTTTTGGCAGAGCCCTAAATTCGAATTTGTTCTTCTAATTGAACTTGAATTATAATCAGAACCTAGACTTAATGTATTTTGAAAATAAGTATTTGATAAACTGTAATTTTTTTGCCAAAATTCAATTTCACCCAATTTATTGTAACCTAATGCCATTATTTGATGATCATTATAGTTTTTATAGGTGTTAAGAACTAAACAAGCATAGTATTTTGCCTTTTCAAAATTGTTTACTTTAATATAATAATCCGACAAATTTATATAAATGTAGTATAGTTCCTGTATGTCATTCGCTGCAAGTATCTCCTTTTCAGCAGATTTATAGTTTTTGAATGCGTTGAGATAATTACCATCATTCATAAAGTATCGTCCAAGTATTTTATTATTAATGGCTATACTTTTAAGCAATCCAGTTTTCTTAAAGTTTTCCGAAGACTTTAGTAACCATTCTATTCCTTTTTTATTCTCTCCAAGAGTAAAACAAATCCTCGCTAAAAGTCTTTGATTGAGAGCAATCGCTCTTGTCTCAAAATTTTTGTTGTCGACTGTTTCTACCAATATGGCATAAGATGCTAACAGTTTATTTTGTCGGAAAAGTATTAGTCCTTTTGTGCTTTTATACCAAAATTTTAAATTTGTGTTTTTGAAAATAGGAATTGTGTCAATCTTATTCAAATGATATGACGCGTTATCGTAATCTTCTGATTCACAGATAGCAGCTGCTTCAATAATGTAGCACAATAATTTTGTATTGGTGTCGGGATTATTTGTAAGCGTATTTTGTAATTCGACTAGTACTTTTTTATTTTGGTTTTCGACATAAAAAAGGTCGATAGCTTTGGTCAAAGAATTTGGATATTTAAAAGATTCTTTGTTTTCACAACTACTTAGAATGAAAATATGTAGGATTATTGCAAAAATAGCTATTGCTAATTGCAATTTTGGAATTTGAGATTTTTGTAACATTCAGATAAGATAATTTTCAAAGAAATAAATATAAATTCTTTGACTAAAAGTTATTGTTGGTTAGACAATTAACGGAATTTACAATAAAATAAATATTTGTAAAACACAAATATTTATTTTATTGTAATGAATAATGAATCCTTTTACTTACCCTTATCCCTGCCCCAAAATGGGGATTCATTTTTGTGATTATGACGAAACTCTGAACTTGAAACGCAGAATGCGAAACACAAGACTATTTTGATAATAGCGCTTTAACTTTTTCAGAAATCAGACGTCCTTCAGTTTTTCCTGCTAATTGTTTGCTTGCCAACCCCATTACCTTACCCATATCTTGCGGTCCCACAGCACCAACTTGAGCAATAAATCCAGCCACAGCAGCTTCCAACTCTGCATCGGTCATTTGTGTAGGTAGGTACTTTTCTATAACAGCAGCTTCAGCAAGTTCATTTTCAGCAAGTTCCGGGCGATTTTGGTCAATGTAAATTTGCGCAGATTCTTTGCGTTGTTTGATCATTTTTTGTAAGATTTTTACGCCTAGTTCGTCTGACATAGTGCCATCGCCACCTTTAACTGTTTTAGCTTCAATAAATTCCTTTTTTATTCCGCGTAATGCTTCTAAAGCAACTTTGTCGCGGGCAAGCATGGCTGTTTTTATATCGCCACTTACTTTGTCATATAGATCTTCCATTATTTTATTTATATCTTAATTATTATTGTGAATTGAGTTGAATAAGCCGTTATATTCTACAAGTGTCTATAAAACACTTTTAAAATTATTTCTAGTACACGTAATATAAGGAGTAAAACGAAATGATTTTAATTTTGTTTTTTTTATCTCAGTCTATTCCGTGCACTTATTTTTCTGGCGTTTTACACTAGCTTTTGAATAATTTTCTTTTCCAAGCAGGAACATTTTCAACGGTTTTCATTGTCGTTTCATTGTCTAATTCATCGAGAGTGAAAGTTGGAAGTTCTGGTTCTGGCTCTGGTTCTGGTTGCACAGATTTTCCATAATACTGCTCCATGGCTTTTTCGGTGTCTGGCTTTTTTTGTTCTTGAGGTTCTAATTCATATAGATCAAGTTCTGCTTGTACATCTTCCAAATTTGCTTGATGAATTTTTGCTGATTCGGCACTATGAATTGGTTTATTACTCTGTACTCTGGCCGAAGCACTTGCAGGCATTCCTGGAATATCGCTAACATCGAAACCTGTAGCAATAATTGTGATTTTAACGGTTTCTTTCAAATCCTCATCAAAAGTAGCTCCCCAAATAACTTGTACATTATCACCAACTCTGGACATAAATTCATGTACCTGATCCACTTCTTCCATTCGTATTTGATCACTTTTTGAGCAATGTAGACTCAATAGTATTTTTGTAGCACCACTAACATCGCTGGTGTTCAAAAGTGGTGAGTTAAGTGCATTTTCGATTGCTTTGGTGATTCTATTTTCGCCAGAAGCATACCCCGTATTCATAATGGCTACATTACCATCTTTCATTGTGCTGTAAACGTCAGCAAAGTCAGTGTTAATATAACCTTCAATAGTAATAATTTCGGCAATTGCTTTGGCAGCATTACTCAGCACATCATCAGCTTTGGCAAATGCATTTGAAAGTTCTAAATCTGGATAAATTTCTTTAAGTTTTTCGTTGTTAATCACCAATATAGCATCAACATGTTTGCTTAAATCGGCAACTCCTTCCAATGCTTGAGTAATTTTCATTTTACCTTCAAAAGCAAATGGAATGGTAACTATTCCAACAGTTAGTATACCTAAGTCGTGTGCCACTTTAGCTACTACAGGCGATGCTCCAGTGCCAGTACCACCACCCATTCCAGCCGTAATAAATACCATTTTAGTATTATCTTGCAGCATATTTCTTATTTGTTCAATCGATTCTTCAGCAGCACATTTGGCAACTTCAGGTTTTCCACCAGCGCCAAGGCCTTCGGTTGTAACTGCTCCAAGTTGAATCTTATTTGGTACTGGCGATTTCACTAATGCCTGATTGTCGGTATTACAAACCACAAATGACACGTCAGTAATTCCTTGACGATACATGTGATTAACGGCATTACCACCACCACCACCAACGCCAATAACTTTAATGATAGAACCGTCAACTACTGGCAATTCTAAAGGCAAACTGTCGTCTAAATATCCCATATATTTTTTATTTATAATTTTTTAATTCATTATTTGTAATTCTTGTCATAAAAATGACCGAATTTACTTGAAAGACTGTGATTGTTTTGATTCAGAGAATACTAACTTCTAAGATTAATACTTGTTAATTCAATTTATTTTCATCTCCAAAAAAATCCAAAAATCGATTAGTGATTTTTTCGCCGAACCCCCTACCTTTTGTTGGTATTTTTGGTCCTTTTACAGGGTCTACAATTGTTTCTTCAATCGGATGCTGTTGTCGATACTCATCAGTAAGTAGTATTGTGCCAATTAATTGTGCATAAATTGGATCAAGGAATTTTTCAGGAGTGTCGTGCGATAGCCAGTCGGAATGATTTCCAAAGCGAGCATAAATTCCTGTTTTTTCGGCAATAAAATCAATTAAGTGATTCATTTTTGAACCTCCACCCGAAATGACAATTCCTGCATCTAGAGAGTAAGGAAGTGCATCTATAGCATCAAATATCGGTTGTAATATCTCTTCAAGACGGGCTTCGATAATGGTAGCTAAAAAATCGGTAGATATTTTTACAGCAGGAGTTTCATCGTGAATAGATGGAATTTGTACGTACATTGGATTTTTTACTAAAGATTGTAATGCCACACCTTTTAAACATTTCAATCGCTCAGCATGTGCTTCGCTAACACCCAATTCCTCAATATCTTTAGTAATGTTTTTTGCTCCTAGAGGCACTACTAGCAAATGTTGCAAAGCACCATCGTGGTAAACTGCTAATGTGGTAGTGGTGGCGCCTAAATTGATTAATGCACAACCCACTTCCCGTTCTTGTTCTTCGAGCAAAACGGTGGATAATGCTTCCACCGCTAATGGTGTATGTTCTACTACGAGTCCAGTTTTCTCGAAACAACGATCTCTCTGTGATTTTATATTTGAACTGCCTATTATAATATGATAATTCCCAATTATCTGTGATGCTGTTTTGCCTTCTGGTGAGTCCATTCGTTTACCATCAACAAAATATGATACTGGAATGGTGTCAAAAATTTCGAGATTTCCGTTCTGAATTTTTCGCTCACACTCATGAGCCATGTCTATTAATAGTTTTTCGGTAATAATGTTGGGCTTTCCTACAAATCGACTTACCGAATCGGATTTTAACTTCATAGATTTTGCTCCAACACTTACTGAAACCATCGAAATGTCTGGAATTTTTGCACTGTTTTGAAGGTACCTTAATAATTCACTTACCTTGAAAGCTGCACCAGTATGTTGTTCAACAATACCCCATTTCACATCATCGGATGCTTTTGACTCTGCCGACAAAATTTTAAGCTCACCATTTTCAAGCATTTCTGCTGCCATAGCCGAAATTTTTGAACTGCCTAAATCGAATGCTATAAATTGTTTCCTTGTAATCATAATTTGCTTGCAATAACACTGTCCTTTTTCTCTACTATTTCAATAATTCTTTTTTTTGGGGTTGGTCCAATTTTAGTACAAACCACTTGATCTTTATATTGTAAATCAATAATTTTATATCTATTCCAACCAATTACATTGAAACCATTCACATATAATTTGCGTAATTTTTCAAGTTTCGATGCATAATTATCTAATTTTCCTAATACAATTATTGCATCTCCTACTCGTGGTACTAGTTCAATTTTTTGGTCATTGCGAACAAATATTTGCTCAATCTGATCGTTCCAAAATGGATTTTGTTCTAAATATGTAATAAAATCAAACATTTTGCCTTTTGCCATTGAAACTGTAATTCTTCCAGAAACGACTGGCACATAAGCTGAATTATTTGTCGAAACAGGCATTAAATTACGGTCGGTATCCATATAATAACTGCCCAATCCAACTACTCTAAATTTTGGTGTGCGCTGAAGAACTTTTACATAAATATATCCTGAAGGTGTTTGAAAACATTCAGCTTTTTTTATCATTGGATTCTTGAGTAATGTTGCTTCTATTGCCTCCTTTCGGATGTCTTTGATAGTTTTTCCAATAGGATTAAGATTGTTTTCTTCGAGTAACAGCGCAATGTCTTTTTGAGTTATTAGCTGTATTTTCTCATTGTCAATCATTCCAATTTCAAATCCTGTACAAACCTTTTCACCCTCATTGGCATAAAAATACATTAACGAATATATCAAATATCCTAAAACAATTACTGTAAAAATGGAAATTAATATATATCTTAAAGTAGGTTTCATTGGTAAAGTTTATGCCTTGATGTAATTATGATATTTTAATATTTACGGTCGGACTTTTGTAAATATAATACTGAATTAAGAGTTGTAAAATTAACTCTTTCCTAATTCTTTTAATAATGACTTTATTTTTGGTACCATTTTGTCAATATCGCCTGCACCAAATGTTACTAAAACATCTAATTCTCTATTCTTGAGCAAAGATAGTAGATTTTCAGTTGAACACAATATTTTGTTTTCAAGTTTAACATCGTTTAAAATTATCTCTGAACTTACACCTTCAATAGGTAATTCTCGAGCTGGATAAATGTCCAAAAGTATCAATTCGTCCAACTGTGATAATGCTTCTGCAAATGCAGGTGCAAAATCTCTTGTACGAGTGTATAAATGAGGTTGAAAAATTCCAGTTATTTTTCGATTTGGATACAAGTTCCGAATGGATGAAATGCTCGCTTTCAGTTCACTTGGATGATGTGCATAGTCGTCCATATACACCACTTTCTCCGATTTATAAACTACATTGAATCGTCGATAAATTCCTGAGAATGAAGAAATGCCAGCGCGTAACTCTTCAGTAGAAACTCCATTGAGCCATGCCAAAGCCATAGCAGCAACACTGTTCTCTACATTTATTCGTGCAGGAACGCCAAGTCGAACATCGTTTATTCGGTCGTTGGGAGTTACAAAGTCGAAGTGAATTTCACCTTTTAATGTGCGAATATTCTCTGCATGAAAGTCTCCTCCTTCGTCCATCGAATATGTATAAAGTTTTACTCCTTTTTGTAATCTCGGCACTATGTCAATGCCTTTTCGCATAATAAGTACCCCGCCAGTTTTAATAAGAGATGTGAAATGTTCAAAACTTTGACGAAATGCATCTGGAGTTTCGTAAATGTCTAAATGATCGGGATCTGCAGATGTGATAACTGCCATGTATGGTGATAGTTGATGGAACGAACGATCGTACTCATCTGCTTCAATAACTACCAAATTACTTTCATTGGAAAGTAATAAATTGGTTTTATAATTATTGGATATTCCACCTAAAAATGCATTACATGAAACCTGTGATTGATATAGCAAATGAGCCGCAATTGTTGAAGTTGTAGTTTTCCCATGTGTGCCAGCAATACAAATTCCTTTGCTTTGACGAGTTATATTGCCAAGTAATTCGGCTCTTTTCAGTATCGTGAAATTGTTTTCCCTAAAATATATCAGTTGTGGATGATCTTCGGGAATAGCTGGTGTTACGATAACCAATGTTTTTTTTACATCTCTAAAATCGAGTGGTATTTGATCTATGTTTTGACTAAAAGACACAGCAATGTTTTCAACCTGTAAGTCTTTAGTCAATGGGGTTTCAGTGCGGTCGTAACCTGCTACTTGAAAGCCTTTTATACGATAGTAGCGCGCCAAAGCACTCATCCCAATTCCGCCTATTCCCAAAAAATAGTATCTTGTAAACTTGTTCATAAATTTTATGTAATCGCTGAATAATACTTCACTCTTAGTTGAAGTTTATATTGTTTATTTATAGATTTGTTTTTTAATGTAAAATCTATATTCT
The DNA here is from genome assembly GCA_903911085.1 of uncultured Bacteroidales bacterium. Lineage (GTDB taxonomy): Bacteria > Bacteroidota > Bacteroidia > Bacteroidales > Paludibacteraceae > Paludibacter. The sequence goes on from CAIWCC010000201.1 coordinate 24,267, forward strand.
TAAAATTTTGTTGGAATTTTATTTTATTAATTTGAAAATTTCATTCACTATTCTATCTGCCGAGTCTTTTTCGGCTAATTTGAATATATTTTCACTCAACTTACCTAGTGCTTTCGAGTCGTTTATTAGTTCCAATGCTTTGACAACCAATTGATCTTTCGACTCAAAATCTTTTATCATTACGGAAGCATCTTTTCGAACCAATGCCAAAGCATTTTGAGTTTGGTGATCTTCGGCTACATTTGGCGATGGTACTAAAATTGCAGGTTTAGCAAGTAAACATAACTCTGAAATGGAACTTGCACCCGCGCGTGAAATTACCAAATCGGCAATAGAATATGCCAAATCCATACGTGATACAAAATCAGTAACTAATAATTGAGCCGAAGCAAAAGGCTCAGCTGCTTTTTTTGCACTTTCAATATAATATTTTCCTGTTTGCCAAATTATTTGAATATCAGAATTTTGCAATTTCTCCAAATGTGCAATTATACTTTGATTTATTGTTCGTGCACCCAAACTTCCACCTACAACAAGAATTGTTTTTTTTGTTGGGTCGAACCCAAAAAATTGATAAGCTTCTCTCGTTTTTGGTTTCACCTGAAACAAATCTTGACGAACTGGATTTCCTGTTAGAATAATTTTATTTTTCGGAAAAAATTTGTCCATTCCTTCATAAGCTACACATATTTTTGACGCCTTTTTTGACAATAATTTATTAGTGACCCCAGCATATGAGTTTTGTTCTTGAATTAGAGTTGGAACTCCAAAAGCCGTTGCAGCTCTTAATGTTGGCGCACTAGCATAACCACCAACTCCAATTGCTATATCTGGCTTAAACTTGCGAATGATGCGTCGAGCTAAAATTAAACTACGAATCAAATCTGATATAACTTTAATGTTTTGAAACAAATTTGATCGATTGAAACCACTAACAGGCAATCCCTCAATAGGATATCCTGCTGCTGGAACTCTTTCCATTTCCATCCGGCCGAGTGCACCCACAAATAGGATGTCGGCTTCGGGAAGTCTTTTTTTTATGGCATTGGCAATACTAATAGCTGGAAAAATATGTCCACCAGTTCCTCCACCGCTTATTATAAACCTGACACTTCGAGTTTTATTTCCGTTATTTGTAGTTTTTGTCATATTAAAAATTATAAAATAAATGGCTACAATATGGGGCTATTTGTAAAATAATTAATTGAAATTATGTTATTACAAACTATCCAATTCTACTATAGGCAATTCTGCAACTTCTGGCTCTGGTTCCGTTTCCTCTATTGGCTGTACTTCTTCTCTTATTTGACGTGTAATACCAAAAATTATCCCAAAATAAATACAAGTTATTAATATTGAAGTACCTCCACGACTAATCAATGGTAATGGTTGTCCTGTTACGGGGCCTAAACTAGTAGCTACCGACATACTAATAAATGCTTGAATGACTATCATCAAAGAAAGTCCAATCACCAATAATGCGGGAAAAACAGTTGCACATTTAGTGGCAATTCGTCCTGCTCGAAATAGCAAAACTAAATACAAAAGTATTATTAAAATCCCACCTAATAAACCCATTTCTTCAACAATTATTGCATAAATAAAATCGGAATATGCCTGTGGCAAAAAATCTCGTTCAACACTATTGCCTGGGAAAACTCCCAAAACGCCACCACGTGCAATGGCAATACGTCCATGTTGAACTTGGAGATTGTCATCTGTAATAGAATATTTGCTTTTTTCGTCTTTTTTCTCGGTTTTAAACCGGTCAATACGCCCAACCCAAGTGTATGCTCTATCGAAAACTTTTGGCATCGACTCTTTGGGTATTGTGGTGATAAGTGTAAAACAAAACACAATTCCCAACACTAAAATTCCTACTAAACTACCCAATTTGATTAATGAGACCCTGCCAATGAACATCATTATTAACACTACAACAAAAAGTATAAATGCAGTGGAAAAGTTATCAAACAGAATTAACGTACAAATAACACCAGTCATAAGCAGCGTGTTACGAAAGTATTTCCATTCATCTTTTTCAGAGTCTTTTATGCGTGAAATTAAATCTGCTGCAACAATAATTAATGATAATTTGGCGAATTCAGATGGTTGAAATTTTATACCTAGAATTACAAGCCAGCGCGAAGCACCGTTCTCGCTAACGCCCCTAAAAAGTACCCATATCAATAATATTACCGACAAAAATAATACTATATAAGCTGCCATTCTAATATAACGGTACGGAACTAAATGCACAAAAAAAGCAATAAATATTCCACCAATTAAAAATCCAACGTGACGAAGCATTGGTCCAGCGTAATTTTCAGTACTATATGCCAAAGTACTTGATGCACTGTACATTTCTATGGCTGATATTATGCACAATGCAAAAAACATAGTCCACAAAATTGGGTCACCTTTTAAATACTTTTTGAGAAGATTATCCATTTTCTTTGTCCGTTTAATATTCTTACTATCAACTACCAGCTATCAACTGTTACAAATTTCTTACACAACTTTTAAATTGTTTTCCTCTATCTTCGTAATTATTAAACAAATCGAAACTTGCACAGCATGGAGAAAGTAGTACTGTATCACCATCTGATGCCATCTGGTATGATGCATTTACGGCATCGTTCATCGACGTCACATCTATAATATTTTTCACTTTCCCATCAAAAAATGCATGTAATGCTTTGTTATCTAAGCCCATAAAAATTAGACCTTTTACATTTGCAAGTACCAAATCTTCAATTTCAGAATAATCATTTCCTTTATCTACTCCACCAAGGATTAACACTACTGAGGTATTCATACTTTGCAAAGCATACCAACACGAATTTACATTTGTAGCCTTCGAATCGTTTATGAATTTAATATTCTTGACAGTTGCAACATATTCCAACCGATGTTCAACACCTTGGAAATCCTGAAGAGATTGTCGAATATTTTCTTTCCTTACATTTATAATTGTAGCTGCCAATCCTGCCGCCATTGAGTTGTAGGTGTTGTGTAATCCTCGCAAAGCTAATTCTGTGGTAGGCATAGAAAATAATGTTTTAAGTGTTTTGATTATTAATTCGTCTTGTTCTATAAAAGCTTTTGTTTTTTCATTTCGCTCTACAGCAAATGGATACATTACCGATTGTATCTTACGTTTGGCTAATTCTGATTTGATTGTAGGGTCGTTTTCCCAAAATATAAAAGCGTCATTTTCAGTTTGATTCTGCGTAATTCTAAACTTTGAATTAACATAATTCTGAAAATTATAATCATATCTATCTAAATGATCTGGTGTGATATTTAGTAAAATTGCAATATCTGCTTTAAATTCAGTCATGCCATCTAATTGAAAACTACTAAGTTCCACAACATAATAGTCGAAATTTTCATTTGCAACCTGTAATGCCAAACTTTGACCCACATTGCCTGCCAAACCTACATTTAATCCTGCTTTTTGTAGAATATGATATACCAACATTGTGGTGGTAGTTTTGCCATTGCTACCAGTAATACAAATCATTTTTGCATTTGTATAGCGTCCTGCAAACTCAATTTCTGATATTATTGGAGTTTTTTGTGCAATCAACTTTTTGATTATTGGAGCTTTATCTGGTATGCCTGGACTTTTTATCACTTCATCGGCATTTAAAATTTCCGCCTCTGTATGTTTACCTTCTTCCCAAATAATACCATATTTGTCAAGCAGTGTTTTGTATTCAGTCTTTATTACCGACATGTCTGAAACAAAAACATCAAAGCCTTGCTTTTGAGCTAATACAGCAGCGCCAGCACCACTTTCTCCTGCACCTAATATAACTATTCGTTTCATAAAAAGAACCCTTACATTCATAAAGGGAATTGTGTTAGTTATTATTTTTTTTATGGTAAAAAATCAAGTCAAATGAACTTGCCTAATTCCCCTTCAGGGGTTAGGGATTGTTTTTCTTTTTATCTAATTTTCAAAGTAATAATTGTAATGGCAGCAAGAATTATGCACACAATCCAAAAACGAATTACAATTTTAGATTCAGGCAAGGCTCGTAATGGATGTTGTATAATAGCCTGAATTCCTGAATTTCCTTGTTTTTGGAAATGATGATGTAGTGGAGTCATTTTAAAAATTCGTCTACCTTCACCAAAACGTTTTTTTGTGAATTTAAAAAATCCAACTTGCAAAATCACCGACAAACTTTCGACGAAAAAGACCCCACACAAAATTGGAATCAATAATTCTTTACGAGTTACAATTGCAAAAACTGCTATAATTCCACCAAGTGTCAAACTTCCTGTATCGCCCATAAATACCTGAGCTGGATAAGAGTTGTACCACAAAAATCCAATAGTTGCTCCAATAAATGCACCTGCAAAAACCAACATTTCACCAGTGCCTGGCAGATACATAATGTTCAGATATCCTGCATAATTTACGTTACCAGACACATAAGCCAAAATACCTAATGTAACGCCCATAATAGCCGAAGACCCTGTTGCCAATCCATCTAAACCATCGGTTAAATTTGCACCATTTGATACTGCTGTTACAATAAATATTGTAACCAAAACAAATAAAATCCAACCATAGTCTTGCGCTTTTTCACCAGCTTTTGCAAAAATATCAGCATAATTTAAGTTGTTGTTCTTAACAAATGGAATTGTCGATTTTGTCGATTTTATATCGTGTTTAGAATAATTGACGCTTTCTACACGTTGTGAATCGCCTCTAACTTCAATATTTTCACGTATCACAATATTGGGACTTAAATACATTGTTAACCCAACAATTAGTCCTAATCCAACTTGACCTACAATTTTGAAACGTCCTTTTAAACCTTCTTTGTTTTTGCGGAATACTTTTATATAGTCGTCCAGGAAGCCAATAAAACCCATCCATACTGTAGTGATAATCAGCAATAATACATATATGTTTGATAAGTCGGCTAGTAATAATGTAGGAATTAAAATTGCAATTATAATAATAATACCACCCATTGTTGGGGTGCCTTTCTTACTCATTTGACCCTCAAGTCCTAAATCGCGAATGGTTTCACCGATTTGTTGTTTTTGCAAATAATCAATAATTCGTCTTCCAAACATTGTAGAAAGCAGAAGTGCAAGAATAAAAGCAAGGCCTGTTCGGAATGAAATAAAATTGAATAATCCACCACCGGGAATATCAAATATTTTGTCTAAATAATGGAATAAATGGTAAAGCATTTTCTAGTTTTATTAATTGTTAATTGTTAGTTATACATTGCCAAAGCATTCTCTCACCACTTCTTTGTCATCAAAATGATGTTTGACGCCTTGAATAATTTGATAGTCTTCGTGACCTTTTCCCGCAACTAGAACTACATCACCAGGTTGAGCCAATGCACAAGCTGTACGAATTGCTTCACGACGATCAACAATGGTCAAGCTTTTGGCTTTTTCAAGCATGTCCAATCCAGCTAACATATCATTCAAAATATCTTGAGGCTCTTCAAATCGTGGATTGTCAGATGTGAGAATTGCTTTCCAGCTACCGTTTACTGCTTCGCGTGCCATCATAGGGCGTTTACCTTTGTCCCTATTTCCACCACAACCGACAACTGTAATAAGTCTACCATTTCCCTGCAAAATTTGATTAATCGTACTTATTACATTTGTCAATGCATCGGGTGTGTGAGCGTAGTCAACAATGGCTGTAAATCCCGCTGGCGAATGTAAAGTTTCAAATCTACCCGAAACTGATTGTAGCGAACTAATAATACGCAAAACCTCTAGTTCATCCTGTTCAAGAAGTATTGCTGTTCCAAATACTGCCGATAAATTGCTTGCATTAAACTTACCAATAAACGACACATTTACTTCTTTGCCGTTCATATCTAGTAACATACCTTCAAAACCATGTTCCAATATTTTGGTTTTGAAATCCGCTATCGTTCGTAAAGAATATGTATGCTTACTCGCTTTTGAGTTTTGAAGCATTACCATTCCATTTTTATCATCTAAATTGGTAAGCGCAAATGCATTTGACGACAATTCATCAAAAAATTGTTTTTTTGCTTTCAAATAATTCTCGAAAGTAAGGTGATAATCAATATGATCGCGTGTAATATTTGTAAAGACACCACCATCAAATTCCAATCCTGCAATTCGTCTTTGGTCTACTGAATGTGAACTAACTTCCATAAATACGTATTCACAACCTGCATCCACCATTTGTGCCAATAACTCATTAAGTGCCAATGCATCCGGTGTGGTATGTGTTGCTTCTACCGCCAATTCATCTACATAATTGCAAACAGTAGATAGTAGGCCAGATTTGTGTCCTAGTTGGCGGAAAAGTTGATACAATAATGTAGCAATAGTTGTTTTTCCATTTGTGCCAGTTACTCCAACCAATATCAATTTTGAGGATGGAAAACCGAACCATGCCGAAGCCATTTTACCTAACGCATCCGAACTGTTTTCTACTTTTATATAGCTTATTTTTGGATCAATGTTGGTTGGTAATTCTTCACAAACAATTGCCAATGCTCCATTTTCAATAGCTGTAGTGATGTATTGATGACCATCAGATGAAGTGCCACGTGTAGCAACAAATATGCTACCTGCTATAACTTTGCGTGAATCGAATTGGATATTTGATATATCAATTTCAGTATCACCTAATGTTTTTTGCAAAATAACATTTTGTAAAATATCAGCTAAAATCATATCTTATTTGTTTTTTAGTTTTTGTTCCTTTGTTTAGGATAATAAAAAAATTCTTTTAGAAATTTATTTTATTATCCAATAAAAATTAATCACCATTTATTATGTTTGCTATTCAAAATTCAATTTAAATACAGTTCCTTTTTTTGCAAATACACCAGCTTTAATATTTTGATTTATTACTTTTCCACGCCCCTCTACCTGCACAATCAGGCCAAGTCGTTCTGCTAAATATACTGCATCTTTTGCACCCATTCCTATCATGTCGGGAACTAAATTGCCAGGAACTGAAAGCGGTTCAATTTTAATTTTATTGTTTTCGGTAAATGACTTCACCCAATCGTTCGAACATTGAGCTAATGGCAATCGTAAATTTGCAAATACAGTATTAAGTGCTTTATAATAACCCACTTTAAAATAAGGTGTCATAGGTTCGGTGTATAAAGTGTCATTTGCAAAATCGGCTGGTCTTGAATCGGATTTTAAAGCCATAACTTGTTCGGCAATACTTTTGAAAACCGAACCAGCCATTTTTCCGCCCGAAGGATAGCCCTTGCGAGGCTCGCGAATTACAACTATTAATGTATATTGCGGATTGTCTGCTGGAAAATAGCCGCAAAATGAAACCTGATGACTTGTTCCTCCTGCTTTATAACCAGATTTTCCTTTCGAAATTTGGGCGGTACCAGTTTTTCCTGCAATTCGAAAATAATTGGAGCGTACGTTTTTTGCCGTTCCCCATTTTCCTTCCAAAACTCCAAGCAAAACTTCTTTTATATCTTTCAGAGTTTGTGGTTTGCAAATGGCTTCTTTTATTGTTTCTGCCTCAAATGATTTTACAATTTGACCATTCTGACTTATTGATTTTACAAAAAATGGACGAATAAATTTCCCGTTATTTGCAATTGCATTGTAGTAGGCTAGCGTATAAATTGGTGGTATCTGAGTTTCGTATCCGATTGACATCCATGGCAATGTTGTAACAGACCATTCTTTTGTTTTATCTTTGGGATGCTTGATTTTTGGATCAGCTGTTCCTGGAATTTCAAGCTTCATAGGTTGATTTAATTTCATCTCATAAAGTTTGTCTACAAACTCTGATGGATTATGACCGTAAGCATTCACAATTACTCTTGAAACCCCAACATTTGATGATATGTGTATCGCCTCGGCTACAGTTAGCGTACCACAACCACCTTTATTGGCATTATGATCTTTCATTACTCTATTTCCGTAGGCATAAAGTCCATTACCAGTTTCTATTTTATCTGTAATTTTTACTCTCCCATCATCTATTGCGGCCATTATCGACATTACTTTAAATGTTGATCCTGGTTCAACTTGATCGGAAACAGCACCATTTTTATTCTCTGAGTACGATTTGTCTGCATTTTGTTGCATGTTCACTATGGCCTTTACCTCGCCCGACTTTGCTTCCATCAAAATGGCATAACCCGAACCTGCATCAAAAGAACGCATACTATCAACCAAAGCTTTTTCTGCAATATCTTGCATATCAATATCTATCGTAGTATTTAAGTCCATACCGTCAATTGGTTCAACTTGAACAGCTTCCATATACGAATTCGCAACTTTTTGACGGATTGAAACGCCAGGAACTCCTAGAAGTTGTTTGTTGAAAAATAACTCAAGCCCATTTTTGCCACCTTTCGATTCGTCGGCATAAATATCACCAATTGTTCGAGCCGCTAATGAGCCAAAAGGTCTTTCACGCCGTAAAAGTTCCTTTGTTATAAGACCACTTTTATTTCTTCCTAATCGAAATAATGGTATCGTTTTTAGTCGCTTCAAATCTAAATAGGTGATTCTTTTGGGAAATAATTTGAACTCACCAATTTTATTATCATAAGCTTTTTGGAGAGCCGATTTATATGCTGCAGCCGATTTATCTTTAAAAAAACTTGACAAATAAATTGCTACGGAATCAATATTATTTTTGAATAAAATCCCATTTTTTTCGTGTAATGCTGGCACACGAGTATCCATATAAACATAATATGTGGGTATGGAACTTGCCATCAATCGACCATCGGATGCATAAATATTGCCTCTGTTAGGTTTTACCACAATGTTCGTCTTAATACTGCGTGCCGCCAATGCCAGCCAGTTGCTGCGTTCAATGGTTTGTATGACAGTAATTTTATATATTACCAGCACAAAAGCGAAGCATATAATTACATATACTATTCCAAATCGGAAAACAATATCTTTACGTTTATCAGCCATTTATTTTTCAATCACGCTATCCTCAATTACTATTGGGGGAGTATTGGTTTGTATTAAATCTAAACCTCTCGAATTAACTAAATTTAAAACATTAGATTGACGACTAATTCGCATTAAATCAGCCGAAATAGTCATCGATTCATATTTTAAATCTAATATTTGTTTCTTTAGTGAAATTTCTTTTGCCAATTGAGTTTCGCATGAATATCTATTGCCAACATATAAAAATGCAATTAATGCTATGAGTATCAATAAAAAATACTGTTTCCGAAGAAAATTCTTCGAAAGAATATCGCCATTCAAAATTTCACGAATTGTACTCGATTTTATATCCGAAAAATCCTCATTGCCTTTGATGGCATCTGCCATTTTTTTTAACCACGCCATATTATAATATCTTACAAACTGCTGACTACTAACTACAAACTTTTCTTCATTTCCGCAATTCTTAATTTTGCACTTCTTGCTCTAGGGTTGCGTGCAATTTCATCTTCACTTGCAATAATTACTTTGTTATTTATTGTTTTTAAGGGAGTTATGATATTCCCAAAAAAATCTTTCTCAAGTTTGCCTTCGAAATTTCCTGAACGAAAGAAGTTTTTTACCAATCTATCTTCCAGTGAATGATAAGTTAAAACTACGAGTCGTCCTTCTGGTTTCAAAATGGTTAAACATTGTTCCAATAGTGATTTCAAAACATCCATTTCTTTGTTCACTTCTATGCGCAACGCCTGAAACACTCTCGCCATATCTTTTTTTTCCTTTTCGCGACCAAAAAATGGTTTCAAAACTTCAATAAATGGAAATATCTGATCAAATGGAGTTTTGGTTCTTGCATTAACAATAGTTTTAGCAATTTTACGCGAATTGTGTAATTCACCGTACAAATAAAACATGTCTGCCAATTGCTCTTCGCTATAAGTATTTAGCACTACAGCAGCTGTTAGAGGCGATTTAGTATTCATTCGCATATCTAAAGCACCATCAAATCTAAAAGAAAATCCTCTTTCAGCTTCATCAAAATGGTGCGATGAAACTCCTAAATCGGCTAAAACTCCATCCACTTTTTCTATGTTATGATAGCGCAGAAAATTAGTTAGGTATTGAAAATTGCTACGCACAAAAATAAATCGTGAGTCGTCCAATGCATTTTTTATAGCATCTTCGTCCTGATCGAACCCCAGCAATTTACCTTTTTTTGTCAAATTCTTTAGTATCTCACGCGAATGACCACCACCACCAAAAGTAACATCTACATAAATGCCATCAGGGTTAATGTTCAGGCCATCAATTGTTTCTGATAGTAATGCTGGAGTGTGGTACACTTCAGACCCTTGAACCGTTATATCGTCGATGTTTTTTGGTATGTTTTTTTTTATTTTCATTTTCTGTTTTTATTTCGAGGAATATCAACCCTCTACACCTCTTTTGGCAGCTTTTGTCTGAAATAATAAGAATTTTTCAAATTTTTAGTATCTAAAAAATTTGTTCCTATTTGTGTTCAATCTTTCATTATTCAAGTCCATTCACTTTCGTGCTTTGAGGTTTCATCATTCTTTCTTTCAACAAAGTAGAAAAATCTATTGCCGACATTTTAACTTGCTCGTACCTTGTTTTGCTCCATACTGCAAAGTGATCAATCAATCCCACAAATAAAACCTCAGAATTTTCAACACCAATAACTTGTAAATTTTTCTTTGAAATCAAAACCCTGCCTTGCGAATCGAGGTCAAGCCATTCTGCATCGGATACGTATTGCATTAACAAAAGCTGATCAACAGGATTCCATTCATCTAGTTTCGATTTCAGATTTTCTACTTTTTTGTTCCAAACCGACTCTGGAAAAAGTAATAAGCAATCATTTTCGGCATCCTTTCTCATTACAATGCGTTCTTTTTCATTCTCAGGCAACAATTTTCGATATGAAGAGGGAATAAAGATTCTCCCCTTTACATCGGCTTTTGCTTCATGTTTTCCTATAAATGTTGACATATTTTTTTCTTAGTAAATTTGCAACGGTAAAAGTAGGAATTTTTTTTCATATTCCCCACAATTCCCCACAAATATTTTATCAACAATAAATAAACATGTAATTCGTAGTTTTAAACTAAGTTATAAACAATTTATCAACAATTGGAGATGTGAATGTTATTACGCATCTTGTTGTTAGACTGTATATTACAGATATTATTACAAAAATTGCGCAAAAATGCATTAAAGTGGGGGAAGAATATTGATTTTTCTTAAATTATCTATTGTTTTTCAAAAGCACAAAATGGCGAGATATGTTTGAAAAAATATATTATGTATTTATACTACTTTTGTGAATAGTATGGTAATAAAACAAAGATGAGCACAGAAAAGATAATCAATATTGACATGGAGCAGGTGCTAAAAAGTAAAGCTCCAAAAACCAAATTTCCTAGTTTTATAGTTAACTATTTGCGGAGAATTGTTCACGAAAAGGAGTTTAATATATTTTTTAAAAACAATCCAAATTTAAAAAATCTTGAATTCATCGAGGCAGCATTCAAATATTTGGAAGTGACTACTAGTATTGACGGCATTGAAAATTTACCACCTAAAAATGGGCGTTATATATTTGCCAGCAATCATCCACTTGGCGGACTGGATGGAATTACCACCGGCTATTTGATTGGTAAAGAGTACGATGGCAAAGTACGTTTTTTTTCCAACGATTTAATGATGCATCTACATCCAATGCGCGATATGTTTGTTCCTGTTAACAAAGTTGGTTCGCAAAGCAAAGGGCACGCCGAAATGATGCAGCGACTTTATGAATCCGACAATCATTTAATTACTTATCCTGCTGGTATGTGTTCGCGAAAAGTGAAGGGCAAAATTATTGATTTGGAATGGAAAAAGAATTTTATTAGCAAAGCCATAGAATATCAAAGAGATGTGGTTCCAATTTATTTCGAAGGTAAGAACTCGAACTTTTTTTATAATTTAGCAAATATCCGTAAATTTCTTGGCATTAAATTCAATATAGAAATGATGTATTTAGCCGATGAAATGTTCAAACAAAAAGGAAATCATTTTTCTATTCGGATTGGAAAAAAAATTCCATGGCAAACATTCGACAAATCCAAAACTCATGCGCAATGGGCTGAGTGGGTAAAGGAAATTGTGTATAAAATGGCATAAATAATCATTTATTTGAAATGTGAAAATTAGGTTGTTGTCAAATCAAAAAAATAAATTTCCATCAAAAAACCAATGTTGTATATGAATTAATTTTTACTATCTTTGCCCTTTCATTATTTAAAAATTACTACATTATTTATTTGTTTATTTTCAAAATTTAAAAAAAACATGGAACATGAATTAAAGTATGATGAACAAAACGAGGTTGTAGTTCTCACATTTACTAATCACTTTCTTTATAAAGATGTAGAGCCATTATTTTTAAAAGTCACGGAATTATTAAGCGGTAAGCAAATCCGCCAAATGCTGGTTGTGATGAGCAATGGGCATAATGTTGAAAACCGAGAAACTCGCGAAGCAACAAGTGAGCAGTTGTCAAAATTAAACATGACAGAAATTGCTTTTGTTGGTGGGAGTGCTGCCAACAGAATGATAGCACGCGTGTTAATTAAAACTGGCTTGATAAAATTGAATGGTGACTTTTTTAAAAATTATGAAGATGCAATTCAATGGTTAAAAAGCAAAAGATAAATTAATGTGTTGTTAATAGCAATACATTATCTAACTTTAAATATTTATTACTTATTCAATTTTAACACTATAAATATGGAACATGAATTAAAGTTTGACGCACAAAATGAAGTGGTTGTTCTAAGTTCTAATACCGACTTAAAACTTATTGATGTAGAGCCATTATACAATAATCTTAAAGTTATATTAGAAGGTAAGAAATTCAGACAATTAGTATCAATCATTAGTGATGTTTATGTCGTAGAAAATAGAGAAACAAGAGAAGCGCTAGCTAATGCATTGAGCAAATTAAATTTGTCGGAAGTAGCATTTGTTGGTGGTTCGGCATACAACCGAATAATGGCGAAAATATTAATCAAAACAGGTATCGTTAAGTTAAATGGCGACTTTTTCAAAACTTATGAAGAAGCTATAGAATGGTTAAAAAGTAATAGAAAATAAATTATGGAAGCAAACACTGAAATTAAAAATGCCAAGGTACGTATTGAACATATTGAAGATGTACTTTCTTCGGTAGCGGCTGGCGATCTCGATATTAGAATAGAATCTGAAATTGAAGATGATCTTACTGGAGTTGAACAAGCTATCAACCTGCTTATTGATGACCTTACTCACGAGTTGAAGAAAAGTATCAAGATGAAGGAAGATATGGAAGATAAACTTCGAAAAATTCAGGACCAACAAAAAACGATACTACAGCAACAAGAAGATTTGATGGAGTTGTCGAGTCCTGTCTCAAAAGTTTGGGACAATATTCTAATACTTCCAGTTATTGGAACTCTTGATAGCCAGCGGACACAAATAATGATGGAAAACTTGCTTCTAAAAATTGTTTCTACAGGTTGTACAACAGCCATTCTCGACATTACTGGTGTGCCAACTGTCGACACACAGGTTGCAAATCATCTACTTAAAACTGTAACTGCAGCGCGACTTTTAGGTGCCGAATGTATTGTCAGTGGAATAAGTCCCGCCATTGCTCAAACCATTGTACATTTAGGAATTAATCTTTCAAACATTCTCACAAAAGCTACTCTTCAATCAGCAATGATTTATGCAATGAAGAAAAATGAGCAACTTGTGGACGGAAAAGTAAAAACCAATTTCACTGACATAGACGACATTCAACTTTAATAAGTTATGGACTTCAACGAAAAAAGAATACCTATAATTAAAATTCGTGACTACCTAATCGTATCGATACAAGTAGACATGCACGACAGATTAGCTTTGCAATTGCAAACGCAAATTTTAGAAGAAATCTATCGCACTGGAGCCAAAGGTGTACTTATAGATATTTCGACTCTTGAAATGGTCGACTCATTTATTGGTAGAGTGCTTTCTGGAATGGCATCGATGGCAGCCATAATGGATGCAGCTGTTGTTATTGTTGGCATGCAGCCTGCTGTGGCCATTACTTTAGTAGAACTCGGTCTCGAAATGCCTGGCGTAGATACAGCTCTAAATATGGAGCTAGGAATGGAAATGCTCGAAAAAAGATTAAATAAGGCTTAGAAAACTAGTCGATGAATGAAATAGTATCAGATAAAAGTTGGATTCTACTCGAACGGTGTCCTATCCAGAACGAGCATGACATTGTCAAAGCAAGGCAAGTTGTGCGTCAATTTGGAAAAGAGGCTGGCATGGGTATTGTAGATCAAACACGAATTACCACTGCTGTTTCTGAACTTTTTAGAAATATGTTTTTATATGCCGGCGGGGGCGAAGTGCTTGTAGAGAAAGGAATTGTGGATGAAAGAAATACGCTGATTGTAACTTGTATTGACCAAGGACCAGGAATAGCCAATATTGAACTGGCAATGACCGATGGTTATACCTCTGGCGGAGGAATGGGCTATGGCTTGCCAGGGTCTAAAAGACTCGTTGACAGATTTGAGATTTATTCGCAGGTTAATAAAGGCACTACTATTAGGGTAATGAAATGGAAATAACTCGTCAACAAACTTTAATTCTCGAAATTGATAGTGAAGCTGATGTGGGTGTTTGTCGACGAAAATCAGTAAGTTTGGCTGGTCAACTTGGCTTTGATGATGTGAAAACAGGTGAAGTGGCTATTTTAGTTTCTGAGCTTGTTACCAATGTACTCAAACATGGTGGTGGAAAAGGAAGAATAGTTATTTGCCAATTGCAAAGCGATGACAATAAAAAGGCAATAGAAATATGGTGTTGCGATAGTGGAAATGGTATTCCAGACGTAGAAAAAGCTATGCTTGATGGCTTTACGGGCAAACATTCGCTTGGAATTGGTTTAGGCACAATTCGGAGATTTTCAGATATTTTTGAAATAAATCCAATTACTAGTGAAGCTTTTACTAGTGTAGATTTTAATGCTTTAAATAATTACAAACACTGCATTAGAATTGTGAAATGGGTTCCCGAAAGCCGCTGGATAGGAACTAACCGAAATCTGACTACAGGTGCAGTTTCGCATTGTAAACCAGGAGAAATTCTCAATGGCGATACTTATTTGATAAGCCATTTAAGCTCTACCAAAACTATTGCTGCCATAATTGACGGTCTAGGACATGGTAAGGAAGCTCATCTGGCTTCGAATATTATTAAAGAACAAATTTTACTTAAGAGCGATTTACCGCTCGATGAACTTATAAAATATATTCATCAAGCCGCAAGGGGTACGCGTGGAGCGGTTATCGGTTTAGTATTTATAAACATTGAAACCTCAAAACTGTATTTTGTTGGCGTGGGTAATATCGAAGGATTTGTTGTTTCATTGTCAGGGAAAAAAAGTTTAATTTCATTTGGTGGAATTCTTGGACATAGCATTCGCACACCTCATATATTTGAGTTTCCATTCAATAAGGGAGATACGGTTTGTCTTTTTAGCGATGGAATAAATACTCGTTGGAACGTAGATGATATAAACTGGAATACACACCCGCAAATAAACGCTGATTTTTTAATTAATAATTATTCAAGGCTAAATGATGATGCCACCGTTCTTATTATCAGCTACACTTCATAAAGTTGGCACTATTCATATACGACTTGAATCTGACGTTGTTCGTGCTCGAAACTTAGGTTCTATGCTTGCCCAAGAAGTAAAGTTTGATAAAACTTCTAGCATTCGTATAGGCACAGCTGTATCTGAGTTGAGCCGGAATATGATTGAACATGCTAATGGGGGAACTATCGATTTTTATATAGCAAAACGAACTGTTGGTGGCGATGGTGTGGTAGTTGTATTTTCAGATCAAGGACCTGGTATTGATCAGCTTGACGAGATTAAAAACGGTTCATTTATTTCAAAAAAGGGAATGGGAGTTGGTTTGAGTGGCTCGCAAAGATTGATGGACGATTTTGAAATAGAAACACATTCGGGCAAAGGTACTACAATAACTATTGCCAAATGGCTGCCTCCATTTGCAGTTGGCATAAGCGAAAGCATGTTAGAACTTACCAAAACAGCCTTCGCCGAAACTATAAAACGTGGTGATTCAAGTTTGGTTGAAACCATCAATGCTCAAAATAGCGAACTTCTTTATCTTCTCAAAAATCTACACGAGAGAAATCAAGAAATTGAAACAATAAACAAAGAGCTAGAGGAAACCAATAAAGGTGTGCTTGCGTTAAATAGAGAGCTGGAAGATAAGGCATTAGATATTGACAAAGCCAAACAACAGGCAGAACAAGCCAATAGAGCCAAAAGCGATTTTCTTGCACATATGAGTCACGAAATTCGGACTCCTATGAATGCAATTCTTGGTTTTACGGAATTGCTGCTCAAAACCAATCTGAGTAATTCGCAAAAACAATATACCCAAAATGTAAATAACGCTGGAAAAGCGTTACTCGAAATTATTAATGACATCCTCGATTTTTCAAAAATTGAAGCAGGCAAACTCGAATTAGATATTGTAGAAACTGACATTTTTGAACTACTTAATCAAACCATAGATATTGTCAAATACACAGCTGCAATTAAAGGCTTGGAATTGCAATTGACAATTCAGCCCGACTTGCCTCGATTTGCAATGTTTGATCCTATACGCTTGAAGCAAATTCTGATTAATTTATTGAGCAATGCAATTAAGTTTACCGAAAAGGGTGAAATTGAATTGAAAGTAGAATTTAATATTAAAGAAGAGAATATAGGAACATTCAAATTTTGCGTTAATGACACAGGCATAGGTATCACATCTGAACAAAAACAACGCCTTTTCAAAGCATTCTCTCAGGCCGATGGTTCTACAACTCGAAAGTTTGGTGGTACTGGTTTGGGGTTGGTTATTTCCAATTTGTTGGCAGAAAAAATGAATAGTGTCCTTGTTTTGGATAGTGAATGGGGCAAAGGTAGCAATTTCCATTTTAGCATAGATACTGAATATGTAACTCAGAAAAGTGAAAATCAATCAATTGTTTACAGAAATATTTTACTTCTTGATAACAATTCCACTAATCTTAAAAATATTGCTTCCTATTTTGATAATTGGGGTGTGAATTTTACTCTTTGCGAAAGTTCTTTCGATGCATTATTGGAACTTCAGACTGGCAATTTCGATTTGTTTATATCAAACTATAACATGCCAGATATGAATGGTTTAGAAATTTCTGCTCATATCAGGGAAAAACTTCATATTTGCTCAAAAAGTCTTAAAATTGCTTTGATGTATAATGCTTCCGATGAAGATAAAGTCAACAAAGTAATTGCAACTGATTATGTATATTGCAATTTAATGAAGCCAATTAAAACCGATGAATTGCTTGCGCTGATTTGCGATAAGAAAAATGTAAAAACTGATAATGTGTCAACATTTAAAAATCAATTAGTTGACCAAGATATTGAGCTTAATACAATTCTCGATAAAAAAGTGATATTGATTGCTGAGGACGTAGAAATGAATATGTTTTTGATAAAAAAAATAATTTCAAACATATTTCCTAATATCGAGGTTATGGAGGCTACAAATGGTCTTATGGCACTCGAAATAGTTAAGAAACATCATGTCGATTTAATACTCATGGATGTGCAAATGCCCGAAATGGATGGGATGGAAGCCACTGAGAATATTCGCAAAATTGAAACAGAAAGTGCCAGAAATTTACCGATAATAGCTCTTACTGCTGGTGCTTTGAAAGAAGAAAAAGAAAAAGCAATAAATGCTGGAATGAATGATTTTCTAACGAAACCAATTGATACTGAGCAATTGGAGTTATTGCTTAACAAATACCTCTACGGTTGCCCTGAATAGAAATACCTATTTTCTATAAATAACACTTTAAAGTAAGGAGCCAATACCATATACAAGACGCTACTTGTCAAAACTTTACGGTTTTAAAGCAGAGGTTGTAAATTACTTTTACTTTATCCCAAAATCACCCAAACAAATCATTTTATATACTAATAAATAAAATTAAATCCTAATAAGACTAAATTGGCATGATGGTTCAATCAAATAGTTGTACTTTTGTACCGTTGTTTATGCAACTATAATTTGATCATTATGACAGAACTACACACCGACGAAGTATTTAGTATTTTGACAGGGAAAATTTCCAATGCCATTAATCGTACTTTTTTACGAGCATTTGTAAGTGAAGGAATTGATATTACAACAGAACAATGGTCGGTAATGGCCTGTCTGTGGCAAAAAGATAAGGTAACTCAACAAACCCTTTGCACTCTTACTTCCAAAGACAAACCCAGCATGACACGTTTGATTGATAAACTTGAAAAAAATAATCTAGTTACGCGTGTTTCTGATCATTTCGACAGACGAATAAACTTGATTCATTTAACGCAAGAGGGCTTAGCATTACAATATAAAGCTACAGATATTGTTAAAAGTATTGCATCTAAAACGTTATACAATATTACAGATGAAGAAATGAATTCCGTGCGAATTGTATTAAAAAAAATAATGACTAATCTTCGCTAATTTTTTTTATAACAACAGTTGCATACACAACTATTGTTTAATCAATATAAATAATTATTACAAACAGTATGAAAAAAAATGTTTTAGTGGTTCTCACGCTTTTGGTGTGTTTGCCACTATTTTCGCAAAAGGTATTGCAATTGGAAGAGTGCCGACAAATGGCAATTAAGCACAACAAAAGCCTTCAAATGGCTCAGGAAAGCATTAACGCTGCCAAACAATTTAAAGAAGCTGCATTTACACAGTTTTTACCAAATTTTTCGGCAAATGGAGGTTACACTAGGAATCAAAAAAACATTTCGTTACTTGCCGAAGATGCCTTATTGCCAGTAGGAACAAAATTGGCAGATGGTTCTTTTTCATTTACTCCCGACCAACTGAATAATGCTTGGCTCAAAGATGCTGCTGGCAATCCGATAGCACCACTTGATGCAACTGGAACTCCGTTTAACCCTAAAACAAATCCTGAAAAACTACAAATTAAGGGATATGCTTTATTGCCAAAAAGCGAGTTGGAGTATGACATAAAAAATTTGTTTGCTGGCACAATTGGTTTTGTACAACCAATATTTATGGGTGGCAAAATACTTGAACTTTATCATATAGCCAAATACGGTCAAAACTTGGCTGAGGCTCAACACGAAAATAAAGTAACTGAATTGTTGCTTGAAGTTGATGAGGCATATTGGCGAGTGGTTTCGGTTACCAACAAAGTAGAATTGGCAAAAGATTACAGAAACTTAATTGCAAAAGTTGATTCTAACGTAAATATTATGATTAAAGAAGGAGTTGCAACTAAAAGTGAGGCGCTGAAAATTAGAGTAAAATTGAATGAAGCAAATATCTCTTTAACTAAAGCCGAAGATGGTTTGAATCTTTCGATAATGGCTTTGAACCAATTGTGTGGAATGCCGTTGGAAGACACTTATACTCTTGCCGATCAAGAACTTGAAGCCGAAACTATAATAACTCAACTAATCCCAATTGATCAAGCATTGGCAAACCGACCAGAAATTAAAGCTTTGACATTGGTAGAAAAAATGGCAACGTCTAATGAAAAAATAATGTATTCTCGCTTTTTACCAAACATTGCACTGTCAGGCAATTACATGGTTTCTAATCCAAATGTATACAATGGCTATGAAAATAAATTTGGTGGAATGTTTACAGTCGGTGTTGTTGCTAATATTCCTTTATTTCATTTTGGGGATAAGATTCACACACTAAAAGCAGCTAAATCACAACGTCGCATTGCAACACTCGAATTGGAAGAAACCAAAGAAAAAATGCAGCTTCAAATAAAACAAAGTTCGTATAAAGTAGCCGAAAGTTTAAAGAAAAAAGCAGCTACGAAACAAAATATTGAACAAGCTCAAGAGAATTTACGATATGCCTCTGAAGGCTTTGAAGCTGGTGTAATTACTTCAACCGATTTGCTAGGCGCTCAAACTGCGTGGTTGTCAGCAAAATCGGAATATATCGATGCCAATATCGATGTAAAGTTATGCAATTTATATTTGAAAAAGTCATTAGGAACGCTTAAGTAATTGATAATTGATAATTAATAATTAAGAGGTTAATGAGGTTATTTAGAATTAATAGATAAAAATATTGAATTAAAAAAAATAGAACAATGAAAAAAAAGAATGAAGATTTGAGAATAGGTTTACTTGCATTGGTAATAGTTATAGTTTTGATATTTATAATCGGTTTATTCGTAAATAAGCCTGAGCCAATGATTATTCAAGGTGAAGCCGAAGCTGCCGAAGTGCGCATATCGGGTAAAGTACCAGGACGTATCAAGCAGTTTAATGCAGAGGAAGGCTCACAAGTGAAAGCTGGTGATACTGTTGTGGTTTTGGATTGTCCTGAATTATCGGCAAAGTTAGAACAGGCTAATGCTGCTGAAAATGCTGCTCAAGCTCAAAACAAAAAGGCCATTAAAGGTGCTAGAAAAGAAATGATAGTTAGTGCTTTCGAAATGTGGCAGAAATCTCAAGTAGGTGTCGACATTGCAAAAAAGTCGTATGACCGTGTGCAACGATTATTTGAAAAAGGTGTAGTGCCGGCTCAAAAAAGAGATGAAGCCCAAGCGCAATATGATGCTGCTATTTCAACAACAAAAGCAGCTAAATCGCAATATGATATGGCATTAAATGGTGCAGAAAGCGAAGACAAAGAAGCTGCTGTGGCGTTGGTTGATCGTGCAAAAGGAGCAGTAAATGAGGTTAAATCGTTTATGAAAGAAATTACGCTTATTTCGCCAATTGATGGTGAAGTGACCGAAGTATTTCCAAAACGAGGAGAATTAGTAGGAACAGGCGCACCTATTATGAGTATTGTGGACTTGAACGATATGTGGTTTACGTTCAATGTGCGTGAAGATTTGTTGGGAAATTTGAAAATGGGAAGTAGCCTAAAAGTAAAAGTGCCTGCATTAAACAATCAAATTGTGACATTAAAAGTAAGTTATATCAAAGCATTGGCTTCGTACGCAACTTGGAAAGCTACCAAAACTTCAGGACAATTTGATGTTAAAACCTTTGAAGTACGCGCTCGTCCAAGTTCTCGAATAATGGATTTACGTCCTGGAATGACTGCATTGTTTGAAGAAGCTCTAAAATAAACTACAGAAAAGAAAGAGAATAATTGATCATTTAATCAATTTCCCTCATTGTTGAAGAATTTAAAAATCAAATTATTTACTCCCTTAAAGGAGTTGTGATAAATTATGTCAAACAATATATTTTTTGCAATACAAAGGACACTGAAGCGGGAACTGAAGCGAATGGTTAGCCGTCCAATCTACCTACTGGGGTCAGTAGGAGTGATGGCCTTTTGTTACATTTTTTTTCTTAGTTTTATGAATGAAGGGCAACCCCAGAAAATGCCAATAGCTGTGGTTGACTTAGATAACTCTTCCTTTTCCAGACAGTTTGTGCGCAATTTGCAAACGACGCAACATGTCAATATTGTAGAGCACATTTTCACCTTCAAAGAGGCTCGTGAGCAAATGCAGCGGGGGGAAATTTATGCTTTTGTTTTTATCGAGCATGACTTTTATAAAAAATTAGCCACCAATAGGCGACCTAACATGACATTTTATGTCAATAATGCATTTCTGGTTGCAGGATCGTTGTCGGCTAAAGATATTAGTTATATGTGTTTAATTACTGCTGGTGGTATTCAACGACAGGTACTCCGTGCAAAAGGTGTAGCCGATAGTCAAATTGTTGGCATAGTTCAACCTATTGCCGTTGATATGCATTCAATTGGTAATCCTTGGATTAACTATGGAACTTACCTGCTTAATGTGCTATTGCCTACAATGTTACATTTAATGACATTGATGCTAACTGCTTTTTGTATAGGTGTGGAACTCAAAGAACGCACTTCAAAAGAATGGTTGGAAAACGCTGACAATTCGATGTTTGCAGGGTTGGTAGGGAAACTACTCCCATATACATTTATATTTATCATTCTTGGTATAATAGGAAATCTGTTGCTTTATAAATTTATGCATTTTCCTCTCAACTCAAGTATTGGTTGGATGTTTTTAGCAACCTGCTTATTAGTACTTTCGGGACAAGCATTGGGTATTTTTTTTATAGGATTACTACCAGTATTGCGCGACGGAATAACTGTTGCGGGAATATTTGGAACACTCAGTGTCACTGCTGCGGGTGCAACTTTCCCAGTAGAACAATTACCTTATTTTATTAGGGAACTTACTTTGGCATTTCCAATGCGACATTACTTCTTAATCTATGTAAATCAGGCATTAAATGGTGTAGATGTATCACATTCACTGACCAAATTTATTATACTTCTAAGCTTTAATTTATTACCATTGTTTGTATATAGAAGATTAAAAAGCGCAGCAATTAATATGAATTATCCCACTAAGTAGTTAGTCTTATTTGGGTTGAAATGGACAAATAGATTTTTAGATACTTAAATAAATAATAAAGTCGTTATGAACGATAAAAAAAATAAATCTTCTTTACTCGTTAATTTTAAGGCAATTGTAAAAGGCATTTGGCAAAATTTTATACACGAACTCAAAACAACCTTTCATGACCGTGGAGTAGTTATTATGTTTATTATTGGACCATTAATTTACCCATTGCTTTATTCTACTCTGTACTTGAATGAAACGCTGGTTGATGTGCCTATCGGGGTGGTTGATAACTCACATAGTTCTTTTTCACGACAAATTGCGCGAAATATTGATGCTACAGAGAACTTGAAAATTTACAGTAATTATTCATCATTAGCCGAAGCACAGAAAGCTTTTGAAAACAGCGATATTCATGGAATAATCTATATTCCCAAAAATATCAATTATAAATTAAGTAATAACGAACAAGCTACAGTTTCTGTGTATTGCGATGTTAGTAGTTTTATGTACTACCGAACCATTTTTCAAAGTTGTAGTTACTGTATCCTCAATATGAGCAAAAAAATCCAGATACAAAGGCTCAGCGCTGCTGGAATTACTGGTGCTAGTGCCGCAATGATTGCCGACCCAATGCCTTATCAAAATATATCGCTTTATAATGCAGGTGGTGGTTTAGCAAGTTTTTTATTGCCAGGTATTCTGGTTCTTATTCTTTTTCAAACATTGTTTTTTGGTATTACTATGCTTGCTGGTACTTCGCGCGAAGAAAATAGATTTCATCTGTTGGTAAGTGGCAATGCACACCGTGGTAGAATTTTTCGAGTTATCAGTGGAAAAGCAATTTTATATTTTCTAATCTATTCGGTTTGGATATTCTATGTTCTTGGCATTATCCCTCAATTGTTTAATTTGCCTCACATTGGTAATTCGGTTGACATTATTAATTTAATGATACCGTTTTTGTTGGCTAGCATTTTTTTCTCTATGACGGTTTCTGTTTTTATTCCAAATCGTGAAACAAGTATGGTATTATTTATGTTTATGTCAATAATACTATTGTTTTTAAGTGGAATAACATGGCCGCAATCAAATATAAATGGCTTCTGGCGAACATTTGCTTGGATATTTCCTGCATCTCATGGCATACAGGGGTATATAAAAATCAACACCATGAGCGCCGATTTACAACATGTGTCATTTGAATATATTAGTTTATGGATCCAAGCTGCTGTTTACATGTTTACAACTAGTTGGGCATACCATTGGCAGTTAAAAAAAGCAACCAAAGAAAAAGATAATGCTTAAAATCTACTTTACCAAATTAAAGATTAAACCACATTAGGCACAATAGGGTGCATTAGAAATGATGATTTTAGTATTTGAATCTTAAAAATACCGACAGGTATTTTACTATTGTGTTCTTTTTCTTCTTTTTTTTCTTCTATTGTGCCTAATGTGGTTCAAATTCTTTGTTAGATTATATTTTAGTAAAGTAGAATTAAAATCTAGAATACTAAATAATGGTTTACTGCTAATTTCTTTTAATTACCCCGAATTCGGGGTAATTAAAAAGAACAGTTATCTGCGTATCAATGACCTTAATTATTGTGCCTTTTGCCACAAATGATTAGTTCTGTATCAATTGACTTCCTTACTACCCGACGATTACTCCTTGATAGATATTTTGAAGCATTCGGAAGAAAGACGTACTGCCGAACCAAAAGACCAATACCAAGCTATAATAAACGTCATTTATAACCTACACTTTGAATTTAGGTAACTACTCAGCACCTCATTATTTAATCAATTAAATGTTCATTTGGTTGAACCATAATAGAATTAGTCTTTACCCCGGTAGGGGTTAAATGTGATTAACCCCCAGTAAGCGAAGCGCAACTGGGGGATAAAGTGAACATAAAACCCTACATTTGATTTTTAGTTCGACTAGTCGAACTGAAAATCAAATAATTACAAAACAAGTGGGGTGCTGAGTAGTTACGAATTTAGTAAAGTATTGACAAACTAGGTCTTGTCTTTGCTCTAATGTTTTTATTATATTTCAACATACACCGAGTTAGAAGCTTTTTTCCCATCGGTACTCAACGTAAAAACATAGGCGCAAAGTATTTCAATTTTGTTAATGTGTCTGCTTGTTAATTCAATCGAACTTGAAATCCCTTCACCTCTTATTTGACGGGCAACATAAATTGCTCCATTTTTTAATACTACCAATAATACAATTTCATCAGTGGTTGATGTTTTTGGTAGTCCATTTTTTGTAAGATAGTTTACTGTTATAACATTGTTATTTAACTCACAATTTGTTACTTCTACACACGGAAGCGAACCTTTGGCAATAAGCAACTTGCTGTAATCAACTACTGGCTCAGCACCTGTTTTATCAATTGCATTGGGCAAATTTGCAGCCATAAATACGTTGTAAGCAGTAAGGTTACTTTTGCGCTCCACAAACCCAAACTCAGTGTACTGCCCAAACATTTGAAAGATATTTGCAATCAGCTTAAAACTATCCCTGTGTGCTTTTTGAGCCACCGTTTTGGGGTTTTTGGGGTTGAATGCTTTTGCACGAATTATATTCTGACCGTTTAAAGTGTAAGCAGTTACGTTGGCAAACGACTTGCGCAACGAAGTAAAAAGAGGGTTTTGGGCTATGCTCATAGTTATGCTATTTTAGTGGGAGTGGATTTAAGTGGATTTTAGTGGATTTTAGTGGGAGTGCGACTTAAAGTCGCGCCCCCACTAAAATCAGCCCCCACTGTAATCAGCCCCACTGTAATCAAAATTTAATTCCAAATTCTTCAATCCTTCGTTTATTTATTAATTTTCCATTTCTTAATCCTTTTAAATCACAGTAGGATGAATAAATCCATTCTTCTTGCTGCTCCGCTAATCCTGCTTTAACAGGGTTATTATGAATATAATCAAAACAGACTTGAGGATATTCTTTTTCTATCATCTGCCGATTTATAACCGTACCGCTCAAAGTATTGTAAAATGAAGGTGTAATTCCTTCCATTTTGGTAATACATTCGGCTTTGGTATGTGGTTTAAATAATGACCCAGTTCTGTTTTCTTTTAAGTTGACAGCTCGTGTGTATGACCTTAACAATAAGCCTATTGATTCGTTGAAAGTTCTGATTTTAGGTGCAGAGCCGCCAGTGATAGTATGACTTGGAGTCATGCTATCACTTATCGTAACATCCACCGAATGCACATACACCATCAAATGAAAATGATTCGGCATCAAACACCAAGCAAGTATGTCGGCGTGTGGTAAAATATGTTCTTTAAATTTCGTCAGGAAATAGAGATAATTATCATTTGAAAAGAAAATCTTTTGACGGTTATTCCCTTGATTGTAAATGTGATATAAATTGCCTGCTTCAAATATCATAGTAGTTAGTTTTTTAAGTAATAGTGTGTATGTTTTAGTAATAGTATGTTTTTTTTAGTAATAGTATGACTCCAAGTCATGCTATTACTTGAAGTTAAACATCAAACCCTCAAAAATCCCAACTTATACACCATTGGTTGCAACTTATCGCTCAACGCTTTATAAGCAGTTTCAAAAGGTTTGAAGTTTACATTTACCGCATCACCGGCTGCATTACGGGCTTGCAATGCTTTGCGGATTTGATACCAACCCACATCCGAGCGGTTCAACTTCAATTCATCACGCACAGTGCGCACATCAGTATGACTAAAATAAGCTTGCCACAGTTTTTTACCTTCGGCAAGAACTGCTTTGGCTTCGGGTGTCAAAGTAGTGGGAGTCAAAGTAGTGGGAGTCAAAGTAGTGGGAGTGCGACTTTGAGTCGCGCCCCCACTACTTTGACTATCGAACTGAGGTAAATTTCGGATATACTCCACCATAAAATCACTTTCAAAACGCTCTGGCGCACCCACTTCTTCTTCGGTGAAGGGTATAAAATGATTCACAATGCTCCACTTTTTACCGTTCCATTCCAAATCATTGGCACTGGCAGTGAGGTTACTACCATTAAACAACATCCAAACCAAGCAGTCCGATTTAAACTCGTTCGTAAGTGGTTCAGTTGGTTGGAGGAATTGGTCACGGTCGTTAAGCCATGTTTGTTTAATAACTCTACGAACTGTATAAATTATAGCTGCTTGCCAAAGATTATCATTGTTTACATAAAAACCGTGTCCTTGACCCCAAACAGAAGAAAAAAGAGCAGTCATTGTAGATGCTTTTTGAAAATCATTACTATCGCACCACATATATCCAATAGCATTATCTGACCAGTTTTGAAGATGAACTGTTTTATCATAAACAGATACACAATTTTTTAAGGGTATAGAAATCGTTTTATTTGCTTTAGGTCTCTTAATCCAAACATTTAAAAATCTTTCATTTGGTAAATTATAAAAATATTTTTCTCCAATTGGATTAGCATTTTTATCCAATACTTCAGTCATAACTTCAGAAATAACAGTTTTTGCCTTTGAAAGGTGACTTGTTTTCCAAACCAAAAATCCAATTGGGAAATTTCCTTTTAATCCTTCAAAAGCTTTACTATGAACTACAAATCCCCCTAGGTATTCAGCACTCCACTCTTGTCTAAATTTCTCAAAGTTAGGTGCATTTACATATTTTAACTTACTAAACATAGCCAATATGGCAGTAGGTATTTCTTGTGCAATACGTGATACGAACTGTGTAAAAAGCTCATTACTAGCTTTTCCGTAATCAGCCATTCCTGTTGTAGCAATTTTAGTTTTTGCTACATCGCCTTTACCATCATTACCCATTGCACTCCCTGCTTCCGCATACGGCGGATTAATCAGCACCAAAATCTTTTTCTTATCGGCAATTGCTTTGCGCAGACTTTCTGGTATTTTGTTGGTAAGTGTATAATCAATTTTGCCATCGTCAGTAATGTCATCATTCAAATAATCGTACTGAAACCGTTGTGCAGACACGCAAGTTTTGGTGGCGCGCATCACGTCTATGTCGGCACTGTCAAGCGTGCTCATGTATATGTTGCGCGGGTTACTGTGTTTCACTTCCAAGTTGCCCACACCGCAGCACATATCCCACACAATATATTCTCGTTGCCAATTGTCGCCCAGAGTTTCGGCTAGTTTATCATAAGCTTTGTCTACCACTGCCAATGGTGTATAGAAAGCACCTTTAAAGCTGCGTTCGTCCAGCGGAATCAGGCTGTCGCGGCGTTCTAGCAAGTAATTGCGATACTCTGCTTTTGGTGGTCGGTGATAAATTGCCCAGAATTGGCGATAACCTTCACGGTTGCCAAGTTCGTATATTTTGCCACCCAGACTAAAAACCGGAGCGTTATTTTTGTGCATTAGCTCAGCCGGTAGGTTATCGTGGGTACTTACGGTGCCATCGTGCATGATGTCGGCAAAAAACAGTAGCGCATAATCCTCCTCGCTCACGCCCTTAATTTCTCGTCCTATCATTCCCACCCATTTGTCAAAGACTTGTTTTAGGTTGTCGGGGGTAATTTGGGTACGGATAATATCGCCATTCTTGATGGCAATTTTTATGGTATTGATAAACTCTTCTTCGTGAGTTTCCATGCGGAACGAAACAAAGTGAGTGCCTATGTGTGCTGATACAGCATCAAGCGCATCTTGCGTGTATTTACTGGCAGAAGTACCCCATTTAATGGTTTTTTTGGCAAGGAATGGAATCACATCCTCACTTTTCATAATGGCTGCCTTTTGGGTATCAATCACCGCCAAAAATGGTGGTATATAGTCACCCTTATTCAACGCTTCCTGTACGTAATGCATTAATTGCGTGAACATTGCATAAGTGGAATTCTTGCCGCTGTCTTTAGCTTCAAACCAAATTTCTTTGGTCTGTATATCAATCAAATTCTTCGAATAGCCTTTCAATCCCAATGCTTTGATGTAAGCATCCTTCACATCTTCCTCACTTCTAACTTGTTGCAACTGTTTATAAAGACTCATTGTTGTTTTGTTATTATGGTATTATTTATTTCAATTACTGGGGTGCGTCAATTACTGGGGGCGCGACTTTGAGTCGCACTCCCAGTAATTGACTATTTGTCGAAAAGTCTTACTTTCCTTTGTTTTCTTGAATATGCAATGCGAAGCCTTGTTTCCCACATGTTGATTCCTACGCGATGGCTATCGGGAAGAAATTCGCTTCGTGTTTGCAGTGATAGCATGACTTAAAGTCATACTATCACTTGCTACGTAATGACCACCTTTAGCAACTAATAAATTGTATATCCGGTTGGTTGTAGGAAATTTTCACCTTCACCTACCTAGACGAAAAGTTTTGCTTTCTTGAATATACAATGCGTTATCTTGTTTCCCACAAGATGATTCCACCGCGATGGCTCTCGTGAAGCTATTGGCAGAAATACGTTTCGACGAACTAAAGACTACGCTACGAACAACTGAGTATTAATCAATACAACTATGACCAATCTTTTAATTTGTTGGTAATCCTAGCTTATCAAAAAGAATTCGATTTTTCATTTTTGCATCCTTTAGTAATTTCTGATAAGAAATAACCTCAATATAGGTATTGTATTTTTCATGAAATTGAAAATAGCCCATTAAATCTGGAGTTTTCTTAAAATCTTTATCATCTAACACTTGTTTGATACTATCATTTAAATCAAGAATAATATAGGCATAAAACGGAATATTATCTGTTATGAAATCTATTCTTTTTCCCCTTCTATCAATTGCTTGATTATTTCGAATAGTTCTTATATATTGTAAAACCTGATCAACCGGATTTTTTTTGCTTGATTCAGTGCTGTAACCATCTCTTTCAGGACGCTTGAACTCAACTATTGTAAAGGATTGGTGTGGTGCATCATCATTGACAAATGCAAAACTATCATTGAAAATTAATAAATCAGGTCTTTGTAGATCAGTGCTTTCTATCAGGCTGATATTTTTAAACGATTTATCAGATGATAGATAATTATGATATGCCAGTCTTTCATCTATTAGCCACAGATTTTGTTTATCATAATTAATTTCATCCGATTCAGTTCTAATAGGGAAGAAAATGTTATGAATTGTTTCTTCTGTTTGAAATTTATCATCTTCCATTCCAAGAAACTTGTCTAGTAATTCAATTACCGATTTCCTATGAACAATATATTTTGCTAAATTGGCTTTTCCTATATCATTGAATTTTTCAATGTATTCAGTGTATTTTACTTGATAATGTTCAGAATTACGAAAATCTCCATTTGAGTTTAACACTTCATCTCCCAATAGCTTTATTTCAGCTTCTAAATCATTTTGTGCTTTAAAAAGCTCAATATCAAGTCTATTTCCACTTAAGTTTGGGGGTAATTTTCTTATTGAATCAGGATGATACTTTATTATTGTTTTATACTGTGGTGATAATTCAAAAATATGGTTCTGATATGCAACAAATTTTTCATCTCTAACCAAATTAAGATAGTCAATCAATAATTCTTCTATTTTTTCTAAAGCTTTTTTTCTAATTGTTTTTAGAGTCAAATCTTCAGACTCGTCTTCAAATTCAATGTCATCTTCTGGGATATTAAAATCGATTCTTTCATTATCTACAGCGTCATCTAAAAATTTACTAGTTATGTAAGAGTGATATACAAAAGAATTACCATCCTCATCATCTATTTTACGTCCAAGGTCAGGCATGAAGCTGTTTAATAATTCAAATTTCACTTCTCTACTATTCGCACAATAATGAATTTGATGAGTCTTTCTAGTGTTATATACTTTCAAAAGATACAATTTAAAATCATTTTCTCTTACTATAAAATCACGTTCTTTAATTGAAGCTGTAAAAGTATTGCCATAATAATTTTGAACTAGTAACTCATTACCATTTTGATCAAAAAGCGTAATATATGGACATTTGTCTTGAAGAAAAAAAACTAGAAAATGTTCAACAATTTTCTCTGCAATATCTTCTAAAGTTTTTGGACAAAACTTTTGAAATTCTTCTTTATAATCTTGTAATTCTACGGTCGTCCATGATTTATTTTCTGTACTAGGTTCTTCAAAATAATCTTGAATACCATTATCAATAGGCTTAAATAATAAGTTTCGTTTATTAAACGAGGCTTCATTTTTATAACAACTTGTATATTTAACCTGTTTAAATGCTTTCAGAGATACAAAACGACCAATTCCTTTTGCACCTTTTTCAATTTTATAATCTGATTCTGCCGTAAGAAATGATTCTAAATTTTTATCTGTAAATCCAATTCCATTATCATGTACATGAAAAGAATTTATTGGATAATTATCGGCATTTTTAATACTCTTGAGTGCATTTACATTACCATTTCGAATAATAAATATTTGAATTTGACCTGTTTTAATATTGCCCCTTTCTTCTATTGCATGAATTGAATTACTAATAGTTTCAAATAATGGCCACAACGCTTTACTCTTAGGCAATTTTGTATTTCTTACTTTCCCTGCAATATTTGTATGAAACTCTGTTATGTTTATCATGTTTAAATAAAATTACGTATTAAATAATGTATTGTTCTAATCATTGTAATTATACAAATTTAAGATTCCCTGTTTGTTGGCTAAGTTTTCCTTGTATTAATATACAGGGTAAAACCTTGCTTATAACTCAAAGAAGAATAATCATTTGCTGAACAGAACCGACCGAACAATTTTCTATTAACTGAGCAGCAATGACTATTTAATTTGATTATGTGTTTTAATTATATCAGATGCGATATCTTTAATATAGATAAAAGAAACTTTATCTCCTATCTTAAATGATTGATCGAATGATTCAGATATATACTCGTCATTATTTAAACATGTTATGATAATTAATTCTTTATCAATTGTAGTTACTATACCTTCAATTCGAAGTTCATTATTAAGAAAATCAATTTGATCTTTATTTATAGTAGTTACTTGTGTTATCCATTCACCATTTATTGAATCCCTTGAATTACAAATCTTTCTCGTTTCCTTAAAGTAATGTGTCTGAATATCCATTAAAATACAATATGGATAAGAAAATTCGTAAGATGTACCACGTCTACCTGTTCCGACTTCTGTTAATTTGACGATGTTCAACTCTTCATTTTTTGCAAATAAAGGTGTAATTAGAGATGAAAGTCCTGGGACTCTGAATCTATATGCTGCTTGTTTTCGGCAAGCTTTAGCTATCGATTGCGCAAGTTCTTTATCAGATACATCATAACTAGCAAGTAGGTTACTTGAAAAATCCTTAATTATATTAAGAATCTGTTCTTTAGTAAATGTTTCACCCCTTTGATAATATGGTGAAGTTATACATTTATCCATTAGACTTATAAACCGTCTTGAAGAACCATCAGATGCATAAATAAGTTGTTCCAAACTATCCTCAGAATTATTATCTAACACACTTATTATATCTGAAATTTTTGTTGGAGAAAAACTGTTAATAGAGACGATTTTTAAATACTTATTTACTAGTTGTTTACAATAATCTCGAAATGCAAAATAATCATCACAATTTTTGATGTCATAATCAAGATTCACAATTGTTCCAAATCTCTCCTCATTCAATATGTCTGATAAATCATTTGGATAAACAGCAATTCTTGTAAAATAGGGACCACTACTTCTAATAGAATTCATCCAACGAATAAATCCATTTTCTTTATCATTAAAAAACTCTTTAGGAAATACAGGTGCCACTTCATCAATTAATAATAATATATACCTAAAATAGCTAAACATATTTTCGTTAATAGCAACTCCAAGTTTCCATATAATACTGCCTTCCGTCTTAGATAAATTTGATAGTTTTTGTTTTAATCGATGTATTGCATTTTTAAATTCTAAAGAATTTAATTCCAAAGATTTTTTTTCAAGTGCATAAATTATTGAATCATAAATCAAACTTTCAGAAGATTCAATTAAAGATTTTGGATTTTTTTTCCATTCTGAATTATGAATATTTGACAAATTAATCATAACAGGGAAAGAATCACTTACTTTCTTTTCCTTAATATTATCATTAAAAACTAAATTGCCAAAAATCTCTAAGTACCTAAGCAGCATGGTCTTACCAGATCCTCGACTTCCCCTAATAATAGCATCCCCGGCAAGTCGAACTGCACTTTTATTTCTACCTTCACTTGAAACAAAAAGATCAATTATGTTATTTGTTGAAATTTTCTCAGCATTACTATAATTAAATGGATTACTCAGAATATTGTATTTTTTAATTAAAGCTGGATCTTCAAGAATATTAGATGTAACAGAATCAAATTCCGTCAAATGAGGCAGATCATGAAATGATGGATTAGTATTAACTGAATTATCATCAGTCCAACCACCAAAACCATATTTTGTTTTTTTATTTGGACTATATGCTCGCCATAATGTTTCTATCTTCTTATTATAAGAATCAAGTATGTGTATTGAATATTGATTTTGTGTCCCATCCTGTCTTTGAGAAACATTTACGCCTGTAGATCCTGCACCAGAATGTATTATTTTTAAGTTATCTTGAATGCATTCATGACAACAACATTCATGAATATGGCCTGAAAGAGTAATATGATATCCATTTACAATTAATATCGATTCTATTTCGTAAGAATTATTGATTATGGAATTTGAATGTGACTCTGTACGTTCAATTCTATGATGAGTAATACAAATTTTAGTATAACCAGCAGTATTATCTTTGTGTTTTTTTAACAAGCTATCAATTAATTTTTTTTTATCAATAAATCCAATATGATTTTCATAATCTTCTAATTCACAACTATTCATAAAAAGGAATTCAATGCCAAATCTATTATCAATAAGTTTCATAAAACCATTAGTACTGATATAAGAATTTTTATTACACGTTTTATCAATAAATTTGTTATAATTATTGTACTTCAAAGTATTATCGCCCACCTCATTCGCAATCTTCGATAATGGCCAATTAATATCATGATTTCCTGGAACTGCTAGTACCGATGATTTATCGAGTGAAATTGATTTACATAGATTTTCAATTGAATTTGAAGCATCCAAGAATTCATTTGCATGACCTGATTCAGTAATATCTCCAGATAAAATGATATATATAGGAATAAATTGATACTTTTCAGAAAGAAATGTTATATCATTCGCTAAAGATTCATGAATCTTTGAAGGTGTTTCAAATCTGTGATTTTTACCGTACTGTAAATCAGAAAGTTGTATTATTCCAAATCGGCTCATATTTTATTTTTTTTATTTTAATCTTTAATTATAACAAGTGTTTCAAACTAATTATAGAAAATTGATAATTTGCTAATTTTATTAAGCACTCCGCTTTTCCCCCTAGCATAATCCTGATTTTTGATATTTGGCAGCATCCCTTCCCAGTTGCTCAAGTAAGAAATCACCAGCTTTCTATCTTCATCTTTATTTTTCAAAGTTGTTACTTGAAAAAAGTTATTAGCTTTCACCACATTTTGAGACTCCTAATTTTTCAGCCCTCAAAAATACATAAACTATTTAACACTGCATCTTTTTTGCCTAACTATTTTAAAAATAAATTAAATCAAAGAAATTTTAAAAAGAAACGGCTCCAATAACTGGGAGCAATAACTGGGAGTGCGACTCAAAGTCGCGCCCCCAGTTATTGTGGCCATCACCGCTCAAAGTCGCGCCCCGGTTATTGTGCACCATCACCGCACCTTGTTCTATGTTCCTATAGTGTTCCTCTATAGTTCCTATTTATTTCATATAGCTATATTACTCACATAATACATACATTAAACATAGTAGATACTTACAAAAAATATATCTATATAAGTAAATAATATCAAAGTATATTAAATGTTTATTCTAAAATTAGTGTATCTTTGTACCATTAATCAAATATAGACGAAACATAGAACAATGGTATTGGAACATAGAATGAGGTGCGGTGGGAGTAACTTCTAACCCTAACCTCACCCGTCCTTTGGACACCCTCTCCTTGAAGAGATGGAAATTGGACTTTTTGAGTTTTTTGGGGATTATGCAAGCTTTGGTTCCTAGAAATTAGGATATAAAAGAACAATAGTAATTTCATTTCCTGCTTCAGTTGAAACGAAATAGTAAATAGTAAATGAGAAAATAGTAAATGACATTATGGCAATAGTAAAAGGATTTATTCAAATGACTGGAAGCATCAAGGGTGTTTCATTTTATACGGTGCGAGGTAGTGATCAGGTGATTATGCGGACCAAAGGTGGTGCCAAGAAAGAGCAGATTGCTAAGTCGCCCAAGTTTGCAGGATTGCGAAAGCAACAAAAGGAATGGAGCGGTTGCACAAAATTTGCATCAGTGGTGCGTTTTGCTTTTGGTGGGCTGCACCGTTTGGCGGATTATAACCTTACTGCAGTACTGAACGGTTTAGGCAAAAATATACAAAAGCTAGATACTAAAAGTGATGTGGGGCAACGTTCGGTGCTACTTTCGCAGTGCAAACTGGCATTGGGTGGATTCAATTTTAATCGCAACTATCCATTTAATACCGTATTACGGGTGGGAGTGAATTTCCAACTGGACAGGACGAGTTTGCTATCTACAGTTACTGTGCCGCGCATTAATACCGAAATCGATTTGCTGAACATTCAGCGGTTGCCATATTTCAGGTTGATAGTAGCAATGGGTACGGTGTCGGATATGCAGTACAATGTGGATATTAACGACTACTCGCCACTGGTTCCAGATATACACGGTGCAACAGCAATTCAAACAGGCGAGTGGCATTCCGCCGAAACTATTTTGCCCGAACATACTATGACTGTACAAATGTCCGATGCGCACCAAGCTCTGTTAACCGATGAAGTGAGTGTAATATTGAGTATGGCGGTGGAGTTTGGCAAGGTGGGTTTTGCGGGACAAACAGTGGAAGTGAAATATGCTGGTTGTGGTAAAGTGCTGTGCGTGAAGTAATAATTATGGTCAGTTGAAAAACTATGAATAACCACAAAGTGGTTAAATTTGAATAGCCCCGAATGAAATTCGGGGTTGATGATTTACAAAAATAACAGAACCCAGAAAGGGTTCAACATATATGATGCAGTAATTGAACCCATTCAGGTGGACTGTGAAAAATTCGCAATTTATTGAAAAATATCTTCGTTCCATTTTTATTGCTGAAGATATTCTAATTCACCTTGAAGAATTAAAGAATTGAACGCGGATTTACGCTGATTAAGCGGATAAGACGGATTTTCCTATTTAAGACGGATTTAAAATTGACTTTGTCAATTGATTTTAAGAGAAAAATCAAAAATGCTTGCATTTTTTCTTATCAGTTTTTTAATCCGCTAAATCGGCGTAAATCGGCGTTCTATTAATTTGTCTCTTTTGGGGACGAAGTTTTTAAAGATATATAGTTAATTTTTGACACCCCACCATTCAGGGTTCAAAATTTATTCGTTGTAATTTACCACCAGTTTCACTGGTGGCTATTCACATTAAATCCCTTCGGGATTTTTAGATTGCAATAGGAAATGTACATGCAAGTAAAATGAACGATTATTTTCAAATATTATGCACATTAATCAAAAAACATGTAACTATTTTATTGTATATCAATAGTATTTGTAATCTGTACTTAAGAAATCGCTTCTTTTTGCATTGAAAATACTAAAAGTACATTGGGTGGGATTAAAAAAAATCCCACCCTACAGTGTAATGCTTGCTCAGCTAATCAATATATCCGAAAGTACAGTTTTTTTTAACCAAAGGCAAGCTGTTATTTGATTTATTACTTATTTCAATTTTCTTCAACGTACTTTTTCAAATTGTCCAAAATACATTGCCAACCAAAACGTTGCATTTCAATGGGATTTTCGGATTCAGCTTCGAAAGTCTCAGTTATCCGTGTTCCAATGCCTATGTATTCAAACTCAACAGCCACTTTGCGGTTGTCACCCAAGGTATATTCAATTAATTTATGTGGTTCAATATTATCGTAAATACCCCAAAAATCAAAGCCGAAACTGCCATCTTTGGCTTCCATACGCCAATTAAATTTGCCACCAACATGCAATTCATTACTTGCAGCAGTTGTGTGCCAATCGTCAGAAGCTGCATTCCAATTTTGTATATCGGCAGGAGTTGTAAATCGCTTCCATACTTCTTCCAACGAAGCATTAATACTTGTGTGAATTGTGATTTTTTCCATATTATTTTGTCATGCAATTAAACATCCATCTAATTCCAAATTTATCGGTACAATTTCCATGATA
This sequence comes from uncultured Bacteroidales bacterium, assembly GCA_903911085.1. Classification (GTDB taxonomy): domain Bacteria; phylum Bacteroidota; class Bacteroidia; order Bacteroidales; family Paludibacteraceae; genus Paludibacter. The sequence goes on from CAIWCC010000201.1 coordinate 60,983, forward strand.
TGCTCCCCAAAACATATCTTGAAGTTCCATTTCCACTTTACCACCATCTGATAATTTATCAAAAAGCAGTTTTGTTTCTTCTTTTGTGTCTGGCTCAAGCATTAATTGTATGTTGTTGCCCTTTAGCACATTGAATCCCATTGATTCGGGTGCATCTGTTCCCATAAGCACATGACCGCCCAAAATGGGTAACTCGATATGCATTATGAGGTTTTTGTCGCTTTCGGCAAGTGCTGGATTTGGAAAATCGCCCATACGTGCAATTCCACCACTCGAAAATTCAGTACCAAAAACCGATTTGTAAAAATAAAAGACTTCCTCCGTATTGCGAGGAAAATTTAGATAGGTGCTTGTACGTGCCATAGTATTTTATATTAGAATTTCAGCGTATAACAAAGCAATTGAAGAAATTGTTCTCGTTTAAATATGCGGAATTTTGTAGGACTGATATAATTTTTATTGTGAACTCTTGTGTTTTCGGTATCAAGAGTAATTGACAAAAATTGCGAATGAAAGCTAAGTAAATGGAAGTAAATAATGTCGTATTTATTAGACTTTATATAGATTAAATTGCTACGCAATTAAAAATAAGAAGCTTAACACTAAGACCACATAGACCACATAGATTAGCTACGCTGACCGTTGGTTCACTAAGTTTATTTTAAATCAAATATAGACCACTAAGTATAAAACATAAATGTTTTATAGAGAAACAATTGCAATATAAACAAAAACATTTATGTTTTTTCTTAGTGTTCTTTTTTTAGCTAATATTTTTAGTGTAACTCAGTGCACTTAGTA
>CAIWCC010000202.1 GCA_903911085.1 uncultured Bacteroidales bacterium
TAATGCTTTGAGATAATTTCGCCCCGATGGGGCTTAGATTTTGTTTTTGCATATTTTCTACCATAATTTCGTCCCGATGGGACTTTTTATAAATAGCTTCGGAGAAGCGACACTATGGTAGTCAATAAGTTACAAGTATTACCAGAGCTCCTTAGGAGCGACATTATTTTTTCTTTTGTTTTGACTGGACAACAATATAAATCAACGTATTATTAAACGAACAGCAGGCATAATGCCAGTTCATTTGCTATCAAATGATATATTCACCCTACAATAAAACTAAAGCGGCTAACTCTTTTTAAGGAGATAGCCGCTTTTGATTTGTTTAGTTTGGAAATATGAATGTTATTTTACAACTACATTCTTAATTTCCCAGGTTGCAGATGCACTTGCAGTACTCATATATTTAAATGCAATCTTAGCATTGGCAGCTAAATTACCAGCTGGAATTGCTAAATTAGCTGTTACATATCCCCATGCTGCAGTACTAAAAGCAGATAATTCAAGTTTTGTCCATGTTCCGGTACTTGGAGCACCAGAAGTATAATTATTACTAATCCAAACAGTAAAGAACGATTTGTCGATACCTAATTGAGCAGCTGGTCCAATGGCATGTTCAAAAGTAAGAGTAACATTTGTCTTACCTGCTAAATTGATAGCTGGAGAAATTAACCAACCTTCGGAAGCAAAGTTCGAAACTTTATATGCAGTTGCAGCCATACCATAAGTAGCAGTTGGCAACCAAACAGATGTAAATCCAGCAGGTAACACTACATTTTCAACAGTAAAACTACCTTGACTTGAAGCCGCAAAAGTTTCAGCAAAAATTGCATTAGATGTATCCACTGGTTTAGTTCCACCAGTTGTACCACCTTCAAGCGCATAATAAGATGTTGCTTGCATACCAGGTTTTCCAAAGTAAGCAATTAATGAACCATATAGAGTGACCTCTTTACCCAAATTAGTTTTATTTACCTTCAAATTTAAACCTGCTTGAACAGCGGCACTTGCTGAAGGTAGTTGAACTGCCATACATCTAGTTATATCAGTTTCGGTTTTAGAGCCTGCTATTAGCATATTACTACTAACTGTACATGTATCTGAAGTGAATACATAAGCTGTAGGAGTACCAAAAACTACATAACCAACAATATATCCTTTAACCCATTTCGATGCACCTTGATTAGCAATACCTCCTGCTACATTATATGGAGTTGTTTCAGTTCCATTACCCGTAACTAAATCTGCAGGATCAACAGTAGCTTCACCTTGTTGAACTAAAAAATTCTTTATTTCCCATGTTCCAGCTTTTGTATCAGTTGAAATGTATTTGAAAGCAATTTTAATTTTTTTTCCAGCATAAGCTGTTAAACTTATCTCTCCAGAACTTGCTAAAGTCCAACTACCTGGGTCAGTGAATGTTTTAGTTGATAATCGAGTCCAAATAGCAGTAGCTGGTAAACCTGAGACATAGTTTGTAGATACCCAAACAGTAGCTTCATTTTTTAAATCTGCAAAATAACGTGCTGCATGGTCAAAAGTTAGTTTTGCAGCAGTTACACTTGATAAATCAATTTCTGGTGATATTAACCAATCTTCGTTGGCATGGTTTGTTTTATCTGCACTTAAATAACCACTAACCAATGCATATTTATTGATATCAAAAGCCCACGCTTGATCACCCGTTACACTTTGAGTGGTAAATTTACCTAAACTGGTTTCAAATGTTTCAGAAAAAAGTGAACTACCATTTGTTGGCTCTGGTTCAGGATCAGTTGCATTAGTACATGCTGTTGTTGCCAAAGCAAGTGCAAAGAGCATCATTCTAAAAAATCTTTTTGTACTCATAATCATTTTAATTTTAAAAATTTGTTTTTTATTTTTGATAGAATTAATTAGCAGCACGATAGGCTTCAAAGCCTTTTCCTAAATCGTTTAATGAACGTAAAGTAAGTTGCCAGCTTCCAGCATAAGACGCTTTGTCGTGGTACCAACCCACAATTGCTGTAATATCTCCCTTATATGTATCAGCGGGCAATTTCTTTTTGGCAAACTGAGAATATTCACTTGTCGCAATAGCAATTGTACCTGTACCGTCTGTAATATCGCGCGATTGTGGATAACCAACTCCTGATGTTGATGGTGCAAAAATTTTATTTGCTTCCAATGGAATTGTTGCTCCTTTTTCTTTTCCAGTAAAATATGCATTCTTGATACAAATCAATTTAGAATGAATAGTTTTGGTAGAAGATAATACCTGAGCAATAGTCATAGTATCAACACGAATTTTGTTTGGTTCTGGCAATCCAACGGCTTGAACAACTGTTGCAAAATATGAATATGGAATACGACCTGGTTCATATCCTGTTTTTTCTGATTTAGGATCAACATTATAATACACAACGCCAAGTTGGTATAATTCAGCATACTTACCTATTGCCAAACCATTACATTTTATAGAAATTATCTGTCCAATAGGAAAAATGCCCGATAAACTTCCTGCATCAGCCGATATTTTGAGTGCATCGCCTGTTATTGGGTCTTGTATAACCATGTTTTTATAAATATTTCCCTCAATATCCTCTGAAACTACTCGTCCAGAAATTACAATTGAATCGCCATTCATTGGAATTGTATCTACACTGTAAAGATTGGCAGTTCCACTATTTGGTCTTACTGGAAAAATATCACCACTCACACTTGCATAGGTTTTTATAAAATCTGAAATAGTGTGAGTAGGTGTCCATTTTGCTTGGTTTTCCATTTTCGGGGCATCAAATTCTGTTTGATTGCAACTTGTAAGTATTGCTGTAAGTGCAATAAATGCACCAATTATCTTTTTATTTTTCATTTTTTTTGTCTTTTGTCTAACATCTATGTTCTAATTAAAACTTGTATCCAATATTGAAGAACAAATTGAATCCCCAGGCATAATAGTATTTTGATGGGAATTTATTCAAGTTGTTGGTATCAACAAAAACAGCTGTAGAAGGAGGTGTAGTATCCAAAGGCAAACGTGCTTGTTGGTATCCGCCAGTAACCATTTTGGTGTTATTCAATATATTGCTTACACTTAAATTAAAATTCAATGATTTACGATTTTTCAAATAAATCAATTTACCTAATGAAGCATCTAGCATATAGCCACCTTTGAGTTTTTCTTGAGTTCCTAAAGCGGCAATTGCAGCGTCCGTTTTATATAAAGCAATATTTGCTTTTGAAAAACGGTTTGGTGCAAAATCCAAATAATTATTATCAAAATAATTCAATGTAACATCTGCAAACCACATCTTAGAATTAAAATAACTCAATTTCACATTGGCAGCCAATTGAGGACCATTTGCCACTTTCAAACCTTTAGTCATTACAGTATCAGGTTCATCCTTAAATGAACCGTTTTCTGGACTTTTAATCCCAATTGCATTATTGGTGTAATGATAATCGGCATAAGTTCCTGCGGCAGCTAATGTAAAACTACTATTGAGTTTTACCGAAACACCAGCTTCTATCCCTTGATAAATCTTATCGGATTTCATAAGGATATGATTTACAAAAGTTCTTTTTTCGTCATCGTAATAACCTATCAAATCTGAACTTCCTAACACATGTGTGCGGTATCCGCTAATTCTACCACGCACTGATGGAAATGAAAACGCATAACTTAAGTCGTACGATAGCAGTTTCTCGCTTTGTAAATATTTAATTTTTGTATCTTTAATACGTTGTGATATATAGGAATTACTCGGTAGCGGTGCTCTGGTTTGGGCTATAGCATTAACTGTTATCCGGTTGCGACCATCAACTTTGTAAGTAGTTCCAAATTTTAAGGAAGGATCGGTAAAATACCAAATTGAACCTTGACCTAAAGATAGTTCTTTTTCTTTTGTCCCACCCAAAGTATAAGTTGTTGCTAGTGCACGTCCATTATCCATATAACCATAACGGCTAAATTGAGTAAAAGTAACATTGGCTGCATAAAAAATATCGAACTGTGGCAATATCCATTCATTTTGAGCAAAGGCAGATGCGTGAATAATATTTATATCGTAATTATATCCAAATTTATCTCCAACTTTAATAATAGCATTGGGATTATTTAAGTCATTCTGAACTACTCTAATGTCAGTTGGATTATCTTGTTCTGCAAATTGATCAATATCAATCCATTGCTTTCCGCCCAATAAATCGTCCATTGTTTTATAGTGCATACCTTTGGCATACTTAGCTTCAACACCAGCTGTAAGTTTCAGAAATTTAGACAATTGATTGCTATAAGTGGAGTTTAATGTTGTTTCCATTAAATCGTTATGGCGACGTTCTAAAGCATAAGTTGCTGTTCCATTTGGATTTACTTCATTATTTCGATAATTAGATTGATACAATGCTGCCCAATTTACTTGCGACACATTTGGGTCAGTTTTCCATAAATCGGTAACAATGTCTTTGGTTGTTGTTGGAATTGTTGAACCTGTTGGAAAATTATTAATAAAACTAGGCAAATTGCGATAATAATCAGGTCGAGGATCGGGTGCATTATAGAAATTGAGTGCTGAGTTACTGTACATACTATAATGAAAAGCAATACCAGTACGTAATCGTTGATTTTTGTCAATTTTAAAATCATGGTTCAGAATAGCGGTTGGGTCGTAACTCTTCACTATTCTGGAATTCCGCTTTTCACCATCTTGATAACCCCAATATGGATTGTAATAAATTGAACCAGCTAAATCGTACACTTCTTGTGTAACTCCACCTCCTTGAGCACGTTGAGTAGGTGCGCCAAAGGTTATTAATGACAAACTATGTTGTTTGTTAAACACTTTTTCGGCAGAAAGAAAGTAACCAGCCGAATTATAGAAAGTACCATCAATTATACCTTCTTTGGCATAACGTGCCACCACCGACACTGCAAAAGCCCATCCATTTGGCATTAAACCTGTACCATAAGTGTACTGAACACGTTCCTTATAGGCGCGGTTGGTGTAAGCCAAACTTAACTTACTTCCAGCAGCGTAATTACTCGCATTAGTGTTAATGTTGGTGTTATTTCCCAAATTACCAAAGCTATAGGAATTGGCAGCCAAACCACTTGTAATGTCTTTGTTACGCATGGCATCATTCAAACCACCAAGCATCGAATAATTAAATCCACCACGCTCTAAACCATTAAAATGAACACCGTTAATGTATGTTGATTCATAATCGTTTTCGTAACCACGCACCCTAAAACGCATTGGACTAAACGAAAAACTTGTTTGCGAAGTATAAACATCACCTTTAGAAGATAATGCTGCTGAAACATTTTGCGAAGCTCTACCTTCGTCTTCATTTAATTCGGTTTCACTTAGTTCAAGTACAATTTCTTGTTTGACTTCATCTTGAACGTCAACTTTTAAATTAATAACACCAAAGTCATTTATTACTCCATTTTTTAAATTCACCAATTTAATTTGATCGTAATAACCATCTCGCATAATGCTTAATTCTTCATCACCAGCCTGTAAATAGCTGAGCGTGAATTCACCTTTTGCATTGGTCTGCGTTGAGATGTTTTGTTGCAGTAAAGTAATTTTTACTCCCGAAAGCGGATTTCCGGAGCCGGCATCTTTTATAACACCTTTCGCTGAGGTTTGCGCCAAAAGCGAAACGGATGTCAGCAACGATACAAAAAGTATCAGCGATAGTTTTCTCATACAATTGATTCTTAATTATTTATTCTGAAATTATAACAACTATTTTTTCAACGAAGATTTCGCTCAAAAAGGCGTGCAATTTACAACCTTTTTTTTAATTATCGAATATTTATACAGGTAATTTTTCTGTTGTACCTTCATTTATAACATCAATAAAAAAATGATAAAAAAATAAAATCACGATTAGACAATATAATCTACTGAAATACAAATCTTAGGAAAAATCCTCACTAAGAAAACATTAGTTATAATAGTTGACTTTGTAACAAAAATTTAATAGTTTTGAATTATATCCTAAAGTATTGTTTTATATTTAGCAACCATGCCTATTCTCTCTAAACATACTAATAATCAAACACTAAGGTGTAAATTCAACTAATAATGGTTTTAACGTCAATCATATTTTGTAATTTCTAATTTAGTTCAAAAATGTATATTTTGCTAGCGTTATTTTTTTCTTTCACTTTTTTTTCTCACTTTTGTTGTCTATTTCAAAAACAAAATTAATTGTAAAAAAAACAATAGTCATTATGATAAGAAAAATTTCGCATACCATTGCTTTGGCATTATTTATATGCACAGCAACTGCCCAAAAAAGTACTTCCAATACCCCAAACAGCAAAGTAAAAGTTCAAGTTAGTTGTGTAGCATTTTATAATCAAGAAAACCTTTTTGACACAATAAATAACGAAAATGTCAACGATGAAGAATACACGCCAAACGGACCAATAAAATGGAATACTCAAAAATATACTGCTAAATTACAACACATGTCTTATGCCATTTCGCAAATTGGACTTGATTATTCACCAATGGGAGTTGCAATTATTGGAGTTTCTGAAGTTGAAAATAGAGGTGTATTAGAAGATTTGATTAAACAGCCCGATTTAGTAAAACGCGGATACGAAATTGTACATTACAATAGCCCCGACCTTAGAGGTGTGGATGTTGGTTTAATTTATAATCCCAAATTATTCGTTGTAACTAATAGTAAATCATATCGTTTGCACATGGCTGACCCTAAGTTTCTGACACGTGACCAACTTATGGTTAGTGGATATTTACAAGGAGAAAAAGTTCACGTAATTGTCAATCACTGGCCTTCGCGAACTGGTGGTGAAAAAGAATCGCAAGCCAAGCGCAATGCTGCTGCTGGACTAACTCGCTCCATTTCCGATTCGCTTTTCAAAGTTGACCCTAAAGCAAAAATAATAATTATGGGCGATTTAAATGATGATCCATTTAATGAAAGTTGTGCAAAAATTTTAGGTGCAAAAAAAGAAATAACAGATGTGAAAGCAGGTGGATTGTACAATACTTTGTGGAAAACATTGGATATGGGCGTTGGCTCATTGGCTTATAACGATCAATGGAACTTATTCGATCAAATTATTGTTTCAAACGAATTGGCTAATGGCGAACGCAAAAAACTCAAACTTTGGAAAGCTGAAGTATTTAATCGTAGCTTCCTTATTCAACAAGAAGGTAAATACAAAGGTTCACCTTGGCGAACACATGCTGGTGGCGCATGGACAAACGGTTACAGCGACCACTTCCCTACCCTTATTTTTTTGGTAAAAGAAGTGAAGTAAAAGAAGTTTGAAGTCCCGATAGGTATCAGGATTGAGGGGTTTGAAAGCAACTTCTTTTACAAATAAAGCTATTTTCTGAAAAAAAAATGTTACTTTTGCATTTCATCAACATTTTAGAAAAAAAACAAAATGGAATATCCAACCTTAGAAGGTAAATTGATTATGCCCGAATATGGGCGAAATATACAACAAATGGTGGCTTTTGCTCAAACCATCGAAAACCGTGAAGAACGTACCCGCTGTGTTCAAACTATTATCAATATAATGGGAAATCTATTCCCTTACTTACGCGATGTAAACGATTTTAAACATAAACTTTGGGATCACGTTGCCATTATGTCCGATTTTAAATTAGATATCGATTTTCCTTACGAAATTCTTTTGGAAGAAAATTTATACACACGCCCCGAATCAATACCTTATAAGAAATCAAGAATTCGTTACCAACATTATGGTCGCACACTTGAAGAAATGATTGAAAAAGTGGCTGAATATCCTGATGGTGATGAAAAAAATGAACTTATCAGGTTGATTGCCAATCAAATGAAAAAATGCTTTCTTACTTGGAATAAAGAAGTAGTTGACGATCGTAAGATCTTTGATGATTTACGTGAACTTTCCAAAGGAAAATTAGATATTACAGAAGATTTTCTAAAATTAGTTGAATCGAAAGACGTTTTATTTAACCGACGAAACAAAAAAAGAGAGCAAAAAGGTAATCCTAGAATTAATAAACCAAGCCCCAAAAATTAATTTCTAATTAATTTGCAATTCTCTTTTCATTAAATATAATTTTGGTTATTTCTTTTTTTTGAAGTGCTATTAATTCAATTTATCATCGTATTATTCTGTTTAGAATGATATTTGATTATTTATTTTTAGTTTCTTCAATCTTTAAACTTAGTGTATTTAGTGGGTTCTTTTGTGATTTGCTTGTAATAGCAATACCACAAAGAAACACAAAAAATCAACACAAAGATTCACAAAGAAAATACAATAGCAACCAAAAAAAAAAGAAATAAACTAGATTTTGGAAATTGAGAACTTCCAATTTGATATTTATAAATAATCCAGTTTCTTTTTAATTCGAAACGCAAAACACGAAATCCGAAACAAACCATTATGGCATCATTTCAAATCGAAGGTGGTCGACGTCTTTCTGGCTCTATCACGCCTCAAGGTGCAAAAAACGAGGCATTGCAAGTTATTTGTGCTGTGCTACTTAGCTCTGAAACTATAACTATCAGCAATATCCCTGATATAATTGATGTCAACAACTTAATAAGTTTATTGGCTGACATGGGTGTGCAAGTTCAACGTATTGATGAAAATACCTACACTTTCAAAGCCGAAAACGTAAATATGAATTATCTTCAAACAGAAGATTTTTATAATAAAAGCGCTTCCCTTCGAGGGTCGGTAATGATTGTTGGTCCGTTGGTAGCTCGATATGGCAAAGCAATTATTCCAAAACCAGGTGGTGATAAAATAGGTCGTCGACGATTGGACACACATTTTGTTGGTATTCAAAAACTTGGAGCAGAATTTAAGTACGACCCCAATTCTAAACGATACGAAATTGAAGCAAAAAAGCTTACTGGTTGCTATATGTTATTGGACGAAGCTTCGGTAACTGGTACAGCCAATATAGTTATGGCCGCTGTATTAGCTGAGGGTAAAACAACAATTTATAACGCAGCTTGTGAACCATATTTGCAACAACTTTGTAAAATGCTGAACGCAATGGGTGCAAATATCTCTGGCGTTGGTTCAAATTTATTAATCATTGAAGGTGTAAAATCATTGTTTGGCTGCCAACATCGGATTTTACCAGATATGATTGAAATTGGCAGTTTTATTGGCATGGCAGCAATGACTGCTTCTGAAATAACAATCAAAGATGTAGCTTACAGTGAATTAGGTATTATTCCTGACAGCTTTAGACGATTAGGTATAAAGCTTGAGCAACGCGGAGATGACATTTTCATACCACAACAAGATTCATACACAATAGAATCGTTCATAGATGGTTCAATTATGACCATTGCCGATGCTCCTTGGCCAGGATTAACACCAGATTTGCTAAGTGTGTTATTAGTAGTAGCTACCAAAGCCAAAGGTAGTGTACTTATTCATCAAAAAATGTTTGAAAGCCGATTATTTTTTGTCGATAAACTTATTGATATGGGTGCACAAATTATTCTTTGCGACCCACACCGCGCCACTGTTATTGGGCAAGGAACTCAACTTTACTTGCGTGCTTCAACCATGAGTTCCCCTGATATTCGTGCTGGTATTGCGCTACTAATAGCTGCACTTTGTGCCGAAGGAACTAGTACCATACATAATATTGACCAAATTGATAGAGGTTATCAAGATATAGATAAAAGATTAAATGCTTTAGGTGCAAATATCAAACGCATATAAAGTGCTAAATATCAATAAATAAATTCAACGCTTTCAAGTAAAACTTGAAGGCGTTTTTAATTATAGCAATAATAGAAAATTTACTTTGAATATTTAGCCCCAGCAAATTAAACCATTAGCACATATTATCGTCAAATAAACCTGAAAGTAATAATTAAAAAATGTGTTTGATATTATTTCAATCAAGTTCGATATTAGTTTATTTTTCAATTAATTAAATTTTTATTTATTTACACATAACTGGATAAGTTTTAATTCAAGATTAACTTATGAAACACTTCTTTCTTTCCATTTCGCTATTGTTTTTTCTATGTCTCAGTACTTTTGCTCAACGTAGTATTCAATCAACAGTTTTCGACTCTAAAAATGGACAACCCATTGAACTTGGTAATGTGCGACTACTTCGATTTACTGACTCAACTTTGGTGCAAGGTTGTAAAACCGATTTACAGGGAAGTTTTAAACTAAACAAAGTAAAACCAGGAAATTACATTTTGCTAATTTCTAATGTTGGTTTTTTTGATTATTATAAAAACATCACTGTAGAAAATAAAGACATAATTTTAAAAACAATTCAACTTTCAGAAAATGCAAAAATGCTTGGAGAAGTTGAAATTAAAGGTACAGCAGCTCAAATGGTAGTCAAAGGTGACACATTAGAATATAATGCCAATGCATTTAAAACAACTCAAAACGCTGTTGTTGAAGATTTACTAAAACGACTTCCTGGTGTTGAAGTTAGTACTGATGGAAAAATTACTGTCAATGGCGAAGAGGTAAAGAAAGTTAGAGTAAATGGAAAAAAATTCTTTGGCGATGACACCGAAATGGCAACAAAAAACATTCCTGCTGAGCTTATTGATAAAATTCAAGTATTGGACCAAAAATCCGATATGGCCTTACTAACTGGATTTGAAGACAACGATACTGAACGAATTATTAATCTAACATTTAAACCTAATCGTAAAAAAGGTACTTTTGGAAACATTACTGGTGGTGCTGGTATGGATACAGACAAAAAATTCCGTTACGATAATAATCTTTTTTTGAATTTTATTGATGGTGAAGCTCAAACAACATTAACTGGGGGAGCAAACAATACCAATACAAGCCGAAGCAGCCGTGGTCGCAATGGTGGCGGTTTTGGTGGTATTAACAGTGGTATTAATTCAACTCAAAATATTGGTGTTAACAACAATACCATTGTCAATCCAAATCTTAAAATTGGTGGTGATGGGGCAATTAATCATACCTTCAATGATACAGAAAGTTCTACCAACCAACAAACTTATCTAAAAGATTCAACTTATACCAATAATTCTAAGACCAATTCTACAAATGAAAATTATTCAGCCAACCTTCGTTTAGAAATGGAATTAAAAGTTGATAGTTTGAATACCATTGTTTTTCAACCCAATATTAGTTATAATCAAAGTTATTCAACTAGTTACCGTGACTATCTCTATAAAACAGAAGCTGATAGTACAAGTTGGGGAACTACAAATAATTCGGGTAATGGAACTTCAATTAATGGTGGATTGGGCATTATTTTCAGTCATAAATTTCCTTCAAAAAAAGGAAGAACTTTCACTACAAATCTTCAGACGGGCATTTCGCAAAATAACAATGAAAGTTTTAACGAATCGTATAAATTTACTCCTGCCGATACAATCCATATCAAACAAAGAACTACAAATATCACCGAAAAATACAATTACAGCTTAAGAATGTCTTATGTAGAGCCACTTTGGAACTTAAAAAACTTTCTAGAAACGTCATTATCATTTAGCGAAACTTATAATTCTTCAAACAAAACACAATATGATGCATTAAAAAATGATTCGATCAATAAAGATTATAGTAATAATTTTGAGAATCGTTTTTACAGTGAATCACTTGAATTGAATTACCGTTATGTAGATAAAAGTTATAATATTATGATGGGTTTCAAAGGTGAACCTTCTCAGACATACACCACAAGAATTTATGCTAATGGTAATACAACACCAATAAGCAAAGAGGTTGTAAATTTTTCACCTACAGCAAGATTTCAATATAATTTCGGAAAGAAAAAATTTTCTCGCTTAGATTATCGTGGTCAAACAGATCAACCAAGCATTAGTCAAATGCAACCAGTTAAAAACAATACTAACTTAATGAACGAAACTGTTGGTAATGCCGAATTAAGACCTTCATTTACACAAAGTTTACGATTAATGTATAGTGCTTTCAATGACAAAACATTTTCGTCGTTTAATACTTATTTTAGAGGTCAATTTACAAAAGATGCACTAGTTTCAAATAGTATTTATGATAACACTGGCAAACAATATAATCAAACCGTAAATGCTGATAACTTACCTTTCAGTTTGGGTGGAAATGTTATGTTCAATACTCCACTTATCAAAAAACGATTACACTTTAGTACTAGTACATCAGGTGGGTTCGATCAACGATATGGTTATTCGTCAAAAGGTACTAAAGTGGATCTTATTGATGTTTATAATTTAAGTCTAGGAACATTAAGTAGTACAGGTAGATACAATGCAAGTGAACAAATTTCATTGACTTTTACTCACGATTTAGTTGAAATTGGTGCTCGAGGAAGCGTTCGTTATTCAAACACAAACAACAATTTGAATCCAAAAGTATCTGAAACTTATGATTGGTCTGGCGGTGGAAACCTTGTTTTGCACTTACCATACACTTTCAATATTGGTTCGGATTTGAATTATACTACCATGCAAGGTTATTCGTCGAGTGATCAAAACCAATTGATTTGGAATGCTTCATTCGATAAAACAATATTAAAAAGCAAAGGTGTTATTTCATTAAAATGCTTCGACTTACTTCGTCAGCAAAAAAATATCCGACAATCAATAGGTGATAACTACATTCAATACAGTACTTATAATACGCTCACCTCCTACTTTGTTTTGAGTTTTACATATAAAATCAATAAATTTGCTGGTGCCAAAAGTAATCCAGCTGAAATGAATCCTGATAATCGTTTTGGTCCGGATAATCACCCACCTAGAGGTGATGGTCAAAGAGGTGGCGGTGGAGGCCATTGGGGTGGCAATCATTGACTATAGCAAATAAAAAAAACAGATTAGAAAAATACTTCGTATTTTTAAATGTCCTATTTGTAAAATATTTGAACGCAAATTGCGCAAATTGTCGCAAATAAAGACCCATAATTCTTGGATAAATATTTTATAATAATTCGCTGATATTTGAATATAATGGAAAAAATAAAATGATTATTCTTATAGATAAGATACTAACAAAGGCTGAACTTTTATTCAAAGTTCAGCCTTTGTTGTGCTATAATTGAAAATAATAAAATCAAATTTCCACAGATTCAACACTTTTCTCAGTAAACAATTTCAATAATTTTACTGAACTCCATGTCAAACCAAAGTAATAAACAAGATTTAAAAATATCCAATGTAAATAAAATGAATAGAAATTGACTGGCAAAAACTTACCATTGTCAAATGTGCCATCTATCGGAAAATATACATACAAAACATCAACTAAATATTGGCCACAGTTACTAAGATATTGTAATCCAAAATTATTAAAAGTAGAGACAAAATGTAACCCATGATGAATCTTAATGCTCAAAAATAAAATGATATGAAATACAATTATTTGTAATATAGTGAAAACATATATGGCTTTTTTCTTATCTTTCAAAAATTGATAACCCAATAATAAGCAAAATCCAAACAAAAAGGATTGTATTAAAATTGGTTTCACAAATTCATTTGTAATGCTTTCTAAATATGTAAATTCAACTGCATTTAATAATTTACTAAACCACAAGCCTAACATATTTACTGCAATATTTACAAATGTCCAAGTGAGAATTACTTGACCAATATAAATTAGTTCAGATTTCGTTATTTTCATTTTTCTTGAATTTACTTGCCATAATTTGATTCTAAAAATCTCTTACAATTGATACTAACTTTGCTAAAATATTTTTGATTGATATTTTGAAAAAACTCTTTCAATTTTTTGAAACCAATCAAACATCCAATTTCTAAATTCTCAGAAACTCCAACGCTTCGCCAACTACAAAATTACTACCACCAACAAAAACGAAATCAGTTTTTATTGAATCATTTATTGCAGTGTCAACAGCTTCTTTTACAGAATAATAGACATCACCTTTTAAATCATAACTTTTAGCTAATTTCATTAATTTTTCAGCCGAGAGTGCTCGTGGAATATTGGCTTGAGTGAAATAATACTTTGCGTTTTTGGGAAGTAAAGCTAGCACCGACGATACATCTTTATCGTTAACCATACCAATTACAATGCGCAAAGTTTCAAATTTCTGTTCATTAAGTTGATCTACTACAAAGCGAATTCCTGCTTCATTATGCCCAGTATCGCAAACCACTATTGGTGACTTTTGAAGCTCTTGCCATCTTCCTTGCAATCCGGTAATGTCAATTACATGTTCAAAACCAGATGCAATATTTTGATCTGAAATAGCAAAATTTAACTTTTTCAACTGTTCAATACTTTCAAAAGCGGTTGCAATATTTTTAAGTTGATAATTGCCAGATAAACCTACCTTTAGAATATATTTATCATTTATTTCAACAAGTGTTTTTGCTGCACTAAATCCTTTAAATAAAACAATTACAGATTCTTCAGCAAATGATATAGGTGCGTTAACTTCATTTGCTTTCTTCTCAAATTCAGTAAGTGTTTCAGCTAAACATTCACCAATAACTATAGGTGTGTTTGTTTTTATAATTCCAGCCTTCTCAGATGCTATTTTTTGTAAAGTATCACCCAAAAAACCAATATGATCGAAACTGATATTAGTAATAATTGACAACACTGGTTGAATGATGTTAGTGCTGTCTAACCGTCCGCCTAAACCGACTTCTACAACAGCAACATCTACTTCACAAAAAGCAAAATAATTGAATGCCATTGCCATTGTTGCTTCAAAAAATGAAGGTTCAATTGACTCAAACAACTTTTCATTCTGGCTTACAAAATCAATTACGTACTTCTGCTCAATCATTTGACCATTTACGCGAATTCGTTCTCCAAAATCTACCAAATGTGGTGATGTGTACAAACCTACTTTATAACCAGCACTTTGCAGCACAGCAGCTAATAAATGCGAAACAGATCCTTTTCCATTTGTACCAGCAACATGAATTGTACGGTATTTATTTTGAGGATTATCAAGCGCGTTCATCAATTGAATAGTATTATCCAATCCAGGTTTATAAGCCGCACCACCCACTTGATGGAAAACTGGGAGACGCTCGTATAGATATTCTAATGTTTGATTATAAGTCATTAAAAAATTGTGTCAGAAAGAATGTCTGATAATGTTTTGGCCGTAATTTTAACTATCTTATTATTGACAATTCGTTTGCTAAAATACTTAATTAGAAAGTTTTTTATTAGCAAAGCAAATTTTTAAAATTAAGTTTACACCAATTCGTGAATCACCAATCCAGAACGTAATTTTGGTTCAAACCAAGTAGTTTTTGGGGGCATAATATTTCCACTATCAGCAATGTCAATTAATTGTTGCATCGAAACAGCATAAAGTGCCAAAGCTACTCTCATTTCACCACTATCCACACGCTTTTGTAGTTCGGCTAATCCACGTATTCCACCCACAAAATCGATACGTTTGTCGCTGCGAAGGTCTTTAATGCCCAACACATCATCTAATATTAAGTTCGAAGAGATAGTAACATCCAGTACACCAATAGGATCATTATCGTTGTATGTTCCAACTTTGGCAGTTAATGAATACCAATTTCCCGACAAATAAACTGCGAAATTATGTAATTTATTAGGTTTGTAAATTTCTGAGCCTTTCAATTCAACTTCAAAATTAACTGATAATTTGGCAAGGAATTCATCAACACTAAGGTTGTTTAAATCCTTAACCACTCGGTTGTAGTCGATGATATTCAATTGGTTATCAGGGAAACATACTGCCATAAAATAATTATATTCTTCGTCGCCACGGTGATTTGGATTCTGATTTCGTTTTTCAACACCCACCAAAGCGGCTGCTGCACTGCGGTGATGTCCGTCGGCAATGTAAAGTGAAGGTATAGAGGCAAATAATTCAGTAATGCGCATGTTTGTTTTATTATCGTCAATCACCCAAAAATGATGTCCAAATCCGTCACCTTCTGCCACAAAATTGTAGACAGGTGTTGCTTTAATTGTTTCAGCTACGATTGCATCTAATTCATTATTATGAGGATATGCAAAAAATACTGGCTCGATATTAGCATTATTTACTCGCACATGTTTCATTCTATCTTCTTCTTTATCGCGGCGAGTAAGTTCGTGTTTTTTAATGTTTTCGTTCAAATAATCATCTACACTAGCACAAACAACCAGTCCGTATTGTGTTTTGCCATTCATGGTTTGTGCATACACATAATATTTTTCAACATCGTCTTGCACTAACCAACCTTCGGCACGAAATTTAGCAAAATTTTCAGCAGCTTTATTATACACTTTTTCCTCGTGCTCATCAGTTCCTTGTTCAAAATCTATTTCGGGTTTGATGATGTGATACAACGATAATGGGTTTCCATCAGCTTCGATGCGTGCTTCGTCTGAGTTTAATACATCATAAGGGCGAGAAGCCACTTTTTCAACTAAATTTTGTGGGGGACGAATACCTTTAAACGGTTTAATAATTGCCATGAAGTACAGTTTTAGAGTTTTGTTATTTTTTGAGGTGCAAATGTACAAAAAACTTTTGAAACGAGCTTGTTTACAGAGTTAATTTGAAATCACTATTTGACAGAATTACAGTTCTTTTAATTCATATTAAATAAAACAAAATAAGGTATCTCGGAATCACGTTATAATTTAAGTTCAATTAATTTTTTACTCAAAACAAAGTTGTTTTAATTGCTTTTTTTTGAAATTATTCATTTTTTTACAATACTTATCATTACAATACCACAAAGTTTGAAAAAAAGGATGTTTTTAATGTTCAAAATAAGTATCTTTGCACAAAAATTTTAACTTTATGTTCTCTGCCGAAATAAAAAATTTTATAAACACAAGTAATTATCCTACTTTCAGCCCCAAAGCTATATTTTTCGATATGGATGGTGTGCTTTTCGATTCAATGAAAACCCACGCTTATGCTTGGGTAGAAGCTCTTAAAAGCTTTGGTCTACCATTTACTGAATATGAAGCATATATGAATGAGGGACGAACAGGTTCCTCAACAATTGATGGAGTTTTTAATAAAGTTCATGGGCGAAATGCTACTGAAGATGAAAAACAAAGTATATATCGTGCCAAGTCAAAACTATTTGAGGCAAGCAAACAATCTAAACGAATTCCGCATTCATTGGAATTATTAAGAAAAAATCAATCTCAGAATTTGAATATATTTGTAGTAACAGGTTCAGGGCAACCCACTTTACTTGCAAGTTTGGATGAACATTTCCCAGACACTTTTGAGAAAGAAAAAATGGTAACTGCATTCGACGTAAGTATTGGAAAACCAAATCCAGAACCATATTTGATGGCTTTGAAAAAGTCGGGGTTACAAGCTTGGGAAGTTGTTGTAATTGAAAATGCTCCATTAGGTGTTGAGTCTGCTTCCAAAGCTGGTTTATTTACAATTGCAGTAAATACAGGGCCATTAGAACCTAAAGTGCTTTGGGAAAGCGGTGCTAATTTAGTTTTTGATGGAATGACTGAATTGTATAACCATTGGGACAAATTTTCAGAAGTAGCAAATATCAATAGCTAAACTATTAAATTTCAACCCCTACCCTATTCGCAAACAAAATATTAAGAAATAAAATAGCTATATTATGCAAGTTATTAAATACCCCGCTCCAGAAACATGGGAAGCACTTCTAGCACGCCCTACATTCGATAGTAGTTTATTGTTTGAAAAAGTTCAGAAAATATTGGACGAGGTGCGTAAATCAGGCGACTCAGCATTAAAAGAATTTACTGCAACGTTCGACAAAGTAAGTCTTGAATCTTTAGAAGTTACAAAAGAAGAAATGTTAGAGGCCGAAAAATCGGTATCCATGCATTTAAAGCAAGCAATAGAAATGGCTCGCCGTAATATCTGGAAATTTCATTCGGAGCAACAACGTGAATTGCCTGAGATACAGACATCTCCAGGTGTTTATTGCTGGCAAAAAGCCATTGCTATCGAAAAAGTTGGTTTATATGTTCCAGGCGGAACAGCACCGTTATTTTCCACTGTATTAATGTTGGGAATACCTGCACAAATAGCTGAATGTAAGGAAATTATATTGTGTACACCGCCCAATTCTGAAGGTAAAATTCATCCCGCAGTATTGTATGCTGCCAAAGTAGCTGGAGTTCATCGCATTTTTAAAGTAGGTGGTGCACAAGCAATTGCAGCAATGGCCTACGGAACAGAATCAGTTCCAAAAGTTTATAAAATTTTTGGGCCTGGAAATCAATATGTAACAGCTGCAAAACAATTGGTTTCATTGCGCGATGTGGCTATTGATATGCCTGCTGGACCTTCGGAAGTGGAAGTAATTGCTGACGAATCGGCAAATCCTGCATTTGTTGCTGCCGATTTACTATCGCAAGCCGAGCATGGCGTTGATAGTCAATCAATATTAATAACTGTCTGCGAAAGTATTGTAGAGCCAGTTTTAGAACAAATTGAATTACAAATAGAACAACTTCCACGCAAAGATGTGGCCCGAAAAGCATTAGAAAACAGTAAAATAATTGTTCTCAAAACTTTAGAAGAAGCTGTGGCAATGACCAACGAATATGCTCCTGAACATTTAATCATTTCTACACGTTTCTATTTGGGTGTAGCTGCTAATATTTTTAATGCAGGGTCAGTGTTTTTAGGCAATTATACTCCTGAAAGTGCTGGCGATTACGCATCTGGTACCAATCACACACTTCCTACAAATGGTTATGCAAAAGCGTATAGCGGTGTTAATCTCGATAGTTTTGTACGCAAAGTTACTTTTCAACAAATTACGCAAGAAGGTCTAACAAATTTGAGTAATGCTATAATTCTTATGGCCGAAAGTGAAGAACTTCAGGCACATAGCAATGCTGTAAAAGTAAGATTGACACAAGAAAGAGAAGTAGAAGTAAGAGAAAGTAGTCATAGGAGGTAAATTAATCAAATAATGTAAGAGAGTTTGAAGAGTTTGAAGAGTTTGAGAGTTTGAAGAGTTCAGGATTACATAGAAACTTGGTCTGAAACCCCTATTTGTAAGTAGGGTGCTCAGTTTTAGAGTTTGGAAAAAGAAATAAATCAATGGTTTTGATTATTTCAATGCGCCAATATCAACTTAACAGAATGCTGGATATTTAAAAATATCACTATTGTATTTTACAAAAATCATGAAAATTATGTGGAAAAGAATATTAAGTCAACTGCCTATAATACTAGAATTTATAATCATTTGGTGGCGAAAATTTATTGATTGGAGAAAAGCCAGATTGGTACGGTTCAAAGGATTAGTTTGGTATCGAAAAATTGCAAATGTCATTGTTTCAAGCATTATTTTATTGATACTCTTCCTTTTTTTGGTTGATATAAACTTTCTGTGGTTGTTTGGTAAATCACCTGGATTAAGCAAAATAAGTAATCCAACTCAAAGTGAAGCTTCCGAAATTATTACGGCCGATGGAAAAATTCTTGGAAAATACTTTCATGAAAACAGAACGCCTGTTAAATATGAAGATATTTCTCCAAAATTGATTAAGACTTTGATTTCAACCGAAGATGAACGCTTTTATCAGCATTTTGGCATTGATTTTCAAGGTGTTATAGCAGCAATAAAAGATATGACCAAAGGCAAAGGACGTGGTGCAAGTACCATCACTCAGCAATTGGTGAAAAACATGTACAAAACTCGAAATCTTTATTCTACTGGACTATTTGGTTATATTCCTGGATTAAAGCTTGTTATAATGAAAACTAAAGAATGGACTACAGCTGTAAAAATTGAAATGTTTTACAGTAAACAGGAAATTCTAACAATGTATTTCAATACGGTTGATTTTGGAAGCAATGCTTTTGGTATACATACTGCAGCAAAAACTTTTTTCAACACCACTCCCGCAAAATTGAATTATGAACAATCGGCAACGCTTGTTGGGTTACTAAAAGCTACAACATCATACAGCCCAATTGCCCATCCCAAACGCTCAAAAGAACGACGCAATGTTGTTATCGATATTTTGTATGAACATAAAGTGATTACTCGACGTGAATGTGACTCATTAAAAAAGATTCCCATTGAACTCAATTACAGCGTAGAACAATCCTACGATGGCAATGCGCTACATTTCAGATCCTATTTAGCCAAGTATTTAGAGGAATGGCAGAAAGAAAATGGATTCGATATTTACGGTGATGGCTTGAAAATATATGTAACCATTGATTCGCGTATGCAAAAATACGCAGAAGAAGCCGTTAATAAACAAATGAAAACTATTCAACGTCGGTTTTTTGAACATTGGCGTGGTCAAAATCCGTGGCAAGACGAGAATCATGTAGATATTGTGAATTTTATTGAAGATAAAGCTAAAAAAACCAAGCGTTATGCCAATTTAAAACTTAAATATGATGGCAATAAAGATTCGATTGATAAATATTTGAATGAACCTCACAGAACCAAGGTGTTCGACTATAAGCATGGTTATAAGGATACTACACTGAGTGTAATGGACTCGATAAGATATATGAATCATTTTATGCACAGTAGTTTTGTGGCTATGGAACCTGAAACTGGCAATGTACGTGCTTGGGTGGGCGATATTGATTTTAAATTTTGGCAGTACGATAAAGTGGCACAAGCAAGGCGTCAGCCAGGTTCTACCTTTAAATTATTTGTGTACACGGCAGCAATTATGAATGGCAAAGGACCATGTGATATGATGACAGATAAATCAGTTACTTGGAATTATATTGAAAAAGGGAAACCAAAATCATGGAATCCTCATAATGCTAGTGGTGGTTTTTCGGGCCGTACTATAACTTTAAAACATGCATTTGGTCGTTCAATCAATTCAGTAGCAGTTCAATTAGCACAAGAAGTTGGAATTAAGGAAATTGTGAAATATGCTCATTTATTGGGCATTAGAACTCCTTTAGAAGAACAACCATCACTTTGTTTGGGCTCATCGGATGTATCGCTGTTGGAACTTGTAAATTCGTTTGGAACAGTGGTGAACGAAGGTATGTACCACGATCCAATTCTTGTTAGTCGTATTGAAGATAAAAATGGAAACATTGTATATCAACCAAAAACAGAACAAAGACGCGTTATACCTTATGAAGCTGCTTGGTTAGTTACTGAGTTGCTAAAAGGTGGTATGACTGAGCCAGGAGCTACTACTCAAGCTTTATGGGAATGGGATTTGTTTCGTTGGAATACCGATTTTGGTGGAAAAACTGGTACTTCTTCCAATCATTCGGATGCGTGGTTTGTGGGTGTAACTCCCAAATTAATTGGTGGCGCTTGGGTTGGTGGTGAACACAGAAGTGTTCACTTTAGAACTGGTCAGCTTGGAGAAGGAAGTCGCACAGCATTGCCTATATTTGGTCTGTTTATGGAAAAAGTGCTTAAAGATGAACAATTAAAACAATATAGGGGTAAATTTCCAACCAAACCCAAAGAACCTATCAGTCGTAGTTATTCATGTCATACGTATATACCACGCGACTCTACTTTGTCGGATTCAACAGATTTAGCACCAGAACAAATAATTGATGTAATTCCAGCATCTGAAGAAACACCAGTTGTGCAATAAATCTTGATATAATAGATTTCTAGATAGTTACCAACTTATTTTGATAAACTTTAAAGCCGTATACAATTGATTTTGTATACGGCTTTTTATTTACAGTAATGAGTTTGTCTTAAAAATAGTGCTAATTCACCTGCCAGAACTAATCCACAGTATTACCATCTTATCCTCAAATTATTATTAATAACTCATATAAAGCTATGATATAGCTATGATATAACTCATATAAAGCACTATTATAAAATAGAGTTATATCATAGTTATAAAATAATTATAACAGAATTTATTACCTGTTATTATATATTACTTGACAATAATGAGAGACGAAGAAGCTAAGTGAATGGAGTGATTTATACCACACACCGTTAATATTTTTTACTAAATTATATTTATAAAATTTTTTCTTGAAATACTAGTAGGTAATCCTAAATATAAAGATTTTCTAATACGTAAATCAGGTTGAACAAATAAATAAATATGATTTAATCAATTTCAAAAAAAGAAGAAATATCAGATAAAGTTATTACAAACGAATATATCTGATTATGATTAAAAATATGATTGATAATTTTAAAAAAATAGTATTAAACTATCGATCAATAATTTAGAGTGTTTTGTTGCGTTTTTTTTGCTATTGATAGAGATACATCGGGATGATTTTTATTATCACATAGAACTATCTTTAAATCATTAATCAATTGATGTTTAATTTGTATTTTTTATTTTAATAAAATGATTGTCAAAACATAAGATTTGCGTACTTTTGCAAATCAAATTTATAGAGATACGGCATGCCACGTCTCTACACTTAAAAACAAACAACATATAGAATAAAATATTTTTCAACATATTAATTAAATAGCATTCTGCTATTGTTCGCGCTCCAAGAAACCTGAGAAATTTCCAAAGCGAACTCACTTAAGATTCAGTAAGCAAATGCTTGCGCCAAACGGCGTGAGCTTTTGATTTATCTTTGTGAGTGGCCTTCTCAGGGGCTTTGGAGCGGATAGACTTAGTTCACGCTTTTTTTATGCCGTGAAGTTTTGTTTTTTATATCCGAATAATGGCTGGATGCATAATCCAAAAAACCATCAATGGGAAGATCAACAGTACCTTATGCCGACAACAAGACAAACAACGCTTTAAAAAAACTACACAACAAGTTACGTCCTGCTGGCACACCTGTTCAGCGAGTTGAGTATATCATCGAATTATTGTTACTTCGGATTTTCGAAACAAAGATTAAACAAGACGAAGAGTTTAAACCTTTACGCAAATTATTTTCAGCAGACTATGTCTGGAAAAATCCAAAAACTGGAAATGAAGAATCAAACGAAAATCGTTTATTTTCATACTTACCAACCGTTTCAAACGACCAAATACTATCAGAACTAAACGAAAATTTCTTTCCATTTTATTCAAGTATTCTGCAAAGTGCCAGACTTGTGTTTGATGGAAATTTACCACAAAAAGTGCAAGACCAATTAGTATTGATTGAAGAGGTTTTCAGCAATTCCAACTTCACTAACAACGTAAATAGCGGAAATTTGGGCGAAGTAATCAGTATTGTTGCAAACGATATTGAAGAAGCCAGATTACTGAAAACTGACTTATTAGGCGATGCCATTGAATCGGCATTGAGCGAAACAGGTGGTACAAAGGATGTTGGTCTATTCCGAACTCCCGACCATATTCGTCAGTTTATGACGGCAATTATAGAACCCTCTTTCGATGATTTAATTTTTGACCCTGCTTGTGGAACCGGTGGTTTTTTATTTGATGCTTTTGAATTTGTAATGCGTCGAGTTGACCCCGAACGAGAATGGCCGGGAGAAAAATCACATTCGGAACTTAACAGCTGGTTTGATGATTATTTCAAATACAATCAACTTGACTTCCCAAGCATTGAACAAACTACCCAATTTTATCGGAGCGGTGTTACCGGAGTAGAGTATTTGGGAATGATTCGCAAAATGGCAGCTATTAACTTCTATGTTAGAGGTTTAAATCCGGCGAATATTGAACAGGGTGATTCGCTGGCAAAATACAGACCTGTAATCGACCACGAAAGTAAATCTGTTATTTTAGCCAATCCTCCTTTTGGAGCACAACGTGACCAAGAAAGCTACCCTGATGTTTGGGGTGAATATTCCAAAGAATCAGAAACAACTATTTTGTTTGTGAAACTTATGTTTGAGCATTTAAAGTCAGGTGGAAGATGTGCGGTAATTGTCTCTGAGGGTTTCAACACTTGGGATCAGTTTAGTGCAAAAGCTTTGCGTAAAATGCTGCTAGATGAAGCACAACTAAAGGCAGTTATATCATTACCTCAAGGACTTTTTGTAAGTAAAAGTGGACAAGGGCCAAAAACAACCATTCTTATATTTGAAAAAGGTGGAAGTACTGACTGGACTTGGTTTTACAAAGTTACGAACGATGGTTATAGTATGGGAACAAATCGCAAGGAGCAAAAAGGAAATCAATTGGTTGAGTGTTTAACTTTGTGGCACGAATACGTGAAACATGGTAAAAAACCACTTGAAACGAAAAACCAATTTTGCATACCTGCCGAATGGATAAAAACGCTTGACCCACGCATTAAAGAGAAAATCCGCACGGAAACCCGTGTCGATATGGAAGCCAAAGGTAAAATAGACCGTGAGAAAAAAGAAGCAGAACTCGACAAAAAAATAAAAGCGAAAAAAGCTACGGAAGCCGATAAGTCAATGGAATTAAAAACTTTCGACCATCTGTTGGAGAATCGTATTCAAAACGAAATAGCCAAACGTATTGATAAGGCATATAGCTTTTCTTTCAATTTAGCAAACTACAAAAGCACCATTAGTAACAGCCAACTTGCAGAGTGGGCAGAAGCATTAAAGCATATTCAACCCAATAGTGCAAGTACGTTGGAGGAGGTTTATAAAAAGTTACAGAATAGTAAACCCGAAAACATTTTGCCTTACTTGCTGAAATTAAACCCAACCAATGCTTTAGAAGCTGATATAGCGCGTGAATATGTAAGTAATCTGGATAGTGATATAATTATAGAACATAAAGAACTGAATGTAATCAAGGACATTCTGAAAAATGGAGCAAAATATCCAATGGTAAAATTGAAAGACTATTTGATATTGAATGAGAATAAAATAAAACCCAATAAGAAACCTGAAGTTAATTACAAAGTACTTGGTGTAAGTAACGAAACAGGCATTTTTTTAAATGAAAATTTACAGGCTGAAGAAACCAATCAAAGCTATTTTGTAGTTGCAAAAAAAGAGTTTTGTTATAACCCGTATAGAATTAATGTGGGTAGTATAGC
Organism: uncultured Bacteroidales bacterium; assembly: GCA_903911085.1. Classification (GTDB taxonomy): domain Bacteria; phylum Bacteroidota; class Bacteroidia; order Bacteroidales; family Paludibacteraceae; genus Paludibacter. The sequence continues at coordinate 24,849 of CAIWCC010000202.1, forward strand.
ACTTAACACATTCGATTTTGATAATCAGATAATTAGTGGTGCTTATTCCGTATTTGCATGTAAAGAAGATGAACTAAATCCCAGATACTTAGATGCATTATTTAAAAGTAAAGGTTTTTTGGAATATGTAAATGATAAAGCCAATGGTGGGGTGCGAATGAACTTCAAATTTGAAGACATGGAGGCATGGGAAATACCACTGCCTGATATTGATGTGCAAAAAGAAATTGTTACTCAAATTGAAAAACAGAAAGCGATTATCGAGGGAATAGATTTGGTATTGAAAAACATACAATTTAATCTATTAGATCTTAATTACCCATTTCAACCGCTTACCGCTATATCTGACAACTGGGATGCTAAAAGAAAACCTGTTTCAGAAAATGAAAGAATTAAAGGTGACATACCATATTATGGAGCAAGTGGCATAATCGATTATATTCAAGACTATATTATCAATGATGATATTTTACTTGTTTCAGAAGATGGTGCAAATTTACAAGCGAGAATTTATCCAATAGCTTTTTCTGTATCAGGCAAATCTTGGATAAATAATCACGTTCATATTTTAAAATTCGATGATTACTATAAGCAAAAATTTGTAGAGTATTATTTAAACTCAATTTCATTAGAGCCATATATAACAGGGGCAACTATGCCTAAGTTAAATCAAGCCAATTTGAATAAAATAACTATACCACTACCTGACCAAATTGCATTAAAAGAAATTGTTACTGAATTAGATTCCAAAATTAGTGTTTTGAACGGCTTACGCAAAATGAAAACTGAAGCCCAAAAGAAAATCAACCAAACCTTAGCAGATGTATGGGGAGTTGAATTTCTTGAACCAATTGAAATGGAGGTAGAAGATGAGCAAGAAGATTAATGAAGCAACTTCAACCGATATTCCAATCATACAACGACTTGTAAATGAATATGGTTGGAAAGTGGGCGATACTTTATTGTATCAACCGATTTATGATATTTCAGAAAATCTGAAAAAGGATTACGGCAATCTTAAAAACATTCGTCCCGATATTGTTTTACAAGATTTAAATGGAGAAGTTTTGGCCGTAATTGAAAATAATCTGGACAAAGAAAACAAAGACTTGCTGAAATTACGTACCGTTGTTACGCATTTGCTCAAACCCCGATTCCTGTATGCATGTAGTGCTCAGCGTATTTTGTTTTATGACAACACATGGCGAGGATTAGATGCTGGCAAGTTTAAGCAGGTAACAGGCTTTATGAGTTTGGAAGAAATGAAACTCAAAACGGAACAACAAAAGAAAATTTCTTCGAATAAAGAAATTGTTATTGATACGACTATTGCTGGTGGTTTTGACAATAATATTGGTAAAGACAGATATTATCAACTTCAATGCATTCGAACTATTGTTGAGAATTACAAAGCAGGGAAGCAAAAAATGCTTATACACATGGCAACCGGGCTTGGAAAAACCAGAACAGCTGTTGCATTAGTAAAAGCTTTGTTATCAAGCGGAATGGCAAAACGCATTTTATTTGTAGTTGATAGAAGGATGTTAGCCAAACAAGCCGTTGATGATGGTTTTGCATTAATTAGCCGTGAACATACAAGCAGCTGGATTACTACATCCAATTTCAGAACACGTAAACATGCCAGTATTCATGTGGTGGTCATTGATACTCTGGAGTTAATTCACAGCGATTTGCCCTCCAACTTCTATGATTTAATCATTGTAGACGAATGCCACAGAAGTATTAATGTAAACCGAAAACTTATTTTTGACCACTTCCTTTGTCCGAGAGTTGGATTAACAGCAACTCCACGAATAGGAGCTGTAAAAGAAGGAACTGAAGTTGCCGAAGAAGATTTAGCCATTATCGATACCTATAAATTGTTTGGTTGTGAAACAGGCGAACCTGATTTTCAATACGATATGGAAAGAGGTATTACAGAAGGCTTTCTTGCACCCTATAAACCTATCGAAATTATATCTTCGCTAATTGCAGAAGCAGAAGAAAGTGGTATCAAGTTCGATTATGTTTTAGACCCACGAGAAAAATATGAAATTGCTTTAGGTGCTGAAAAAACACTAAAATTAGAACAACTTAATAAAAAATACATTTCGGAGGAAAATTGTTTACGTATAGCCGAAGAGTTGAAAAAGAATACGCAATGGGGAGAAAAGGTTATATTATTTGGAGTTAGTCAACCACATTGCATTGAATTAGCCAAAGCAATTAATAAAGTTTTTGAAAATGATAATGCAGATAAACCATATTACGCTGAAGCTGTAATCTCTGAGAATAATGAACTGAATGAAACATTAAAAGCTTGGTTTAAAAAACCGTATCAAAAACCCTACGTTGTTACTTCTGTTGATATATTAAGTACTGGAGTTGATATACCTTGTGTGCGATATATTGGTTTCGCTGCGCTCACAAAGTCGGTTGGCAAATATATTCAGATGGTTGGACGAGGCACTCGACTTGACCCCAAAACAGGGAAGTTTAGTTTTACTGTGCTGGATTTTGTAGGTTTATGTAAACGCATGGAAGACAATGGAAAAGGGACACTAAAGGAGAATAAGAAAATTGTAAAACCCGGTTTAAATCGACCACAAACAGGAAATACAATAACACCAAAAGGTGAATACTTCCTAATTGATAATGCTGATCCTTCAAGCATGATTCAACGTGTTGAAATACATGGTGAATCATTGAAAATTAAAGACAATATACCAATTCATGAAGCGAGGCGTATTTTTGAAGAAGAATTGCTGAAAAGTCAAGAACCTACAATTGTTGATTTAAAAACTAAAGCACAAGATACTAACTACCAACCAACAGATGAAGAAACTGATAGATTAGTAAAATGGTTAAGTTTACCAAATACGTTTATGGATGAAGGTCATCTGCAAAAAATGTATGACTACCCCGAAGGTTCAATATGGGATTTCTTATTACATGCTTTAGGGAAAAAGAAAATTCCAACACCAAAGGAAAGGATTGAAAAAAACTACCTTTCCTATATTCATACCTACAATTTCACAGATGAACAAATTGTTGTTTTAAAGAAGATTAAAGATATTTTCGCGTCAAATCTTGCCTCGAAAAGAGAAATTGAAGTCAAAGACATCTTTGGAAATCCGATATATGAAAGATTAATAGGTTCGTATGATTCTGTAAATCAAAAATTTGAAGGAAAGTTCAACTTAGTTATTGATGATTTGAAAAGTACTTTTCGACAAAGATTGAATAATTAGGAATTGTCTAACCTCCAATATTTATTCATGGGAGCGGAACTTAAAGCTACTTTACTAAAAAAAACTTGAAAAGTATTTAAACCACAATAGTCAATAGTTCAAAACAATGCTTATTGCACTATGATTGCATAATAATTGCACAAATTGAATAAATATCGAAACAATCGGTTTTAAATTTCCCTTTATCCCCATTCCCACATAAGTTAGCACCATTACTCGTACCTCTGGGCTTGCACGGTCTTTTTGTCGGCTTACGCACAATCCAACCTGCTGTTGTTTTTTTCTGTCACACTTTTTGCGAAAAGCAAAAAAGTAATAACCATTATTAGCCAATAATTGAATTATATTTTACCCATTAATTTCAGTCATTATTTCCCAAGCTTTTTCCACAGTTTTTACTTCTAGAAAAACTACAGAACGGCGCATATTGCGTTCGCGCAATTGACATTTTCGGGGGTGTGTAGTCATGTATTGAAGCAATTTACCAAATGATTCCGATTGATAATAAGGCGATTGTGGGTTTGAAACCAGAAATGCTGTCATTTGTTCGTTTTTCAAAACTAGTTTTTCTATTCCAAAACGCATTGCTAACCAACGTAATTTTACTACCAACATCAAACTTCTGCCTTCGGATGGAATCTTTCCAAATCTGTCTTCTACGCGCTTCTGGAATTCTAACAAAGCTGCTTCATCCTGAATACTGTCCAACTCGCGATACAAACTTATACGCTCGGAAACATTTTCTATATAATCGTTAGAAAACAAAACTTCTAAGTCGGAATCAATTTGACAATCAGTAACAAAAACTGTAGAACTTTCGCTTTCGGCACGTTCGTCTGCATAAAGTTCTGCAAATTCTTCATCCTTCAGTTCATGGACTGCTTCGTTCAGAATTTTTTGATATGTTTCGTAACCTAAGTCGGCAATAAAACCGCTCTGCTCCGCTCCTAGCATGTTGCCAGCTCCCCGAATATCAAGATCTTGCATGGCAATATTAAATCCGCTTCCTAGCTCTGCAAAAGTTTCAATGGCTTGAAGTCGTCGGCGTGCTTCGGGTGTGAGTAAACTCATTTCGGGAGCAAGTAAATAGCAGAAAGCCTTGCGGTTACTACGTCCTACCCTACCTCGTAATTGGTGTAAATCGCTCAATCCAAAATTTTGAGCACTGTTAATAATTATTGTATTAGCATTCGAAATATCAATTCCCGATTCGATAATGGTAGTTGCCACCAACACATCATATTCATAATCAATAAAGTCGACAATAATTTCTTCCAATTTATCAGCAGGCATTTGTCCATGTCCCACCGCCACACGGCAGGTTGGGATAAGGCGCTTAATCATTTCCTCAATTTTATAGATACTTTGAATACGGTTATTTACAAAGAAAACCTGTCCGTTTCGGTTCATTTCCAACTGAATAGCCTCTCGTATCACATCTTCATCGAACAAATGAATTTCTGTCTGCACAGGATAACGATTTGGCGGTGGGGTGTTAATAATAGACAAATCGCGTGCTCCCATCAACGAAAACTGCAAAGTTCGTGGAATAGGAGTTGCGGTCATGGTGAGCGTATCCACATTCACCTTCATTTCCTTTAGTTTTTCTTTTATTGTAACACCAAATTTTTGCTCCTCATCAATAATTAACAAACCTAAATCTTTGAATTTTACACCTTTACCTACCAATTTATGCGTACCAATCACAATATCAATTTCTCCTTTTGACAATCGTTCTAGCACTTCATTGGTTTGTTTGGTGGTTCGTGCTCTACTTAGATATTCGATAGTGCATGGAAAGTCTTTTAAACGGTCATTAAATGTATTATAATGTTGTAATGCCAACACTGTTGTTGGAACTAGAACAGCCACTTGTTTACTATCTGTTACTGCTTTAAAGGCAGCACGAATGGCAATTTCTGTTTTTCCAAAACCCACATCTCCACATACCAATCTGTCCATTGGCAGCACCGATTCCATATCTTTTTTTACATCAGCTGTCGATTTTACTTGGTCGGGGGTGTCTTCGTAAATAAATGAAGCTTCAAGTTCTTGTTGTAAATAACTGTCGGGTGAGTATTGAAAACCCTGCTCAGCTTTTCGTTTTGCATAAAGCTTAATTAGCTCACGTGCAATATCTTTCACCTTAGATTTGGTGCGTTCCTTTAACCTCTCCCAAGCACCAGAACCTAATTTATTGATACGTGGTGCTTCGCCCTCTTTGCCTTTATATTTGGAAATACGGTGCAAAGCATGAATGCTTACAAAAATAATATCATCGTCTTTGTAAACTAGCTTTACCATTTCCTGCATTTTACCATTCACATTGGTGCGCACCAATCCGCCAAAAGTGCCAACTCCATGATCAACATGAACCATATAATCACCCAGCTGAAATTGATTCAACTCTTTGAGTGTCATTACCACTTTACCTAATCTGGTTTTGTCTGTTTTGAGCTGAAATTTATGAAAACGATCAAATATTTGATGGTCGGAATAACAGACAATTGATAAATCGTGATCAATAAAACCTTCGTGTAGCGTATTATTAACTGGTTGAAAATTAATAATATCACCTCTGTCAGCAAAAATTGCAGCAATACGGTCGTTTTGTTTGGTACTATCACTCAGAATGTAAATTTTATAACCATCAAAAATCCATTTTTTGAGATTATCGGCAACTAAATCGAAGTTTTTATGAAAAATCGGTTGAGGTGAAGTATTAAACGAAATAGTGGTTTTGTGCTGAAAATTAGCTTTTTCCGACCATTCCATTTTCCGAAAAAGAGTGAGTTGATCAATAAATTCATCTCCAGTTATCATTGCTTTGTGAAGATTGGCTACTTTATGGTCACCAGCATTGGCTTTTACCAATGCTTCATCGTAAAACTGATTTATTCTTTCGCGAACAAAAGCCGAATTAGCAAAGCTTAACCAACATTTTGTACCAATAAATTCGAGAAATGAAACATGCGGAGATTTGGTATCTTTATGTAAATCGGGAATAATTACAATTTCCATTTTGTGCTCTTGCGAAAGCTGTGTTTCAATATCAAAAATTCGAATGGTTTCCACTTCGTCGCCAAAAAAATCGCAGCGATAAGGCAATTCAAATGCAAACGAAAAAATATCGACAATACTACCACGCACTGAAAACTGCCCAGGTTCGTACACAAAATCTACACGTTCGAAGCCATATTCCATAAGCATTTCCACAATAAAATCGATGCTGAGACTTTCGCCCACTCGCATTTTTAGCATTTTGGATTGCATTCCCTGAATTGAAATCACTTTTTGCATTAGCGATTCGGGATATGTAACTACTACACACGGTTTTGAGTTATTAGCCAATCTATTAAGTACTTCCGTTCGTAATATTTCGTTGGCAGCATCCAATTGCGAGAGTTTAATGGCACGCTTAAACGAAGAAGGGAAGAAAAATACATCGTCCAATGGAAGCATAAACTTCAAATCGTTGTAAAGATAAGCCGCTTCATCAGCATCGTTCATCACCAAAATTTGCGTATTTTGTTTTGATTTGAACAAAGAAGCCACTACCAATGCAGATGAAGAACCACTCAAACCTGTAATTTTTACGTTTGGTTCAAGTGAATTAGCCCATTTTTCGAGCGCAATAATTTGCGGATGATGAGCGTATAATTGTTGAAAGTCCGAAAGAATCAAAATTTATTATTTCTTTTTGTGATGTTAAGGATTAGTTCCCTCAACTCTTTTATTTAAGAAATGTTGGGGTACAACCCCGACAAATCATTGATAATTAATTATTAATCTATAATATTGCAATTTTAAAACTACTCTATTCTATACAAAACAACAACATGGAAGTTACTATTGGGTGTGAACTTCAAAAATTATTTTCAGCCCAAATCAATGTGTTCAGCTACAATATCGGTACTTAAAAAAACAGAGGCAGATGCTGAGAATTTTTCAACCGATTCGGTTGTTAGGTACCGTATTGTGCCATTTTTTGAGCAACGCACATCCATTTCGGGGTGACGTATTAAGTAATCGGTCAAACTTTTAGCAACAATTTCACCTTGCGAAACAAGACAAATGTCTTTTGGTAAAAATGTTTTAATCTTTCTCTCAAGTAAAGGATAATGCGTACAACCAAGCATTATAGTGTCTATTTTAGGGTCGGTAGCCAGTAGATTAAGAATATTTTTTTGTACAAAATAATCTGCTCCTTGCGAGTTGTGTTCATTGTTTTCTATCAATGGCACCCACATAGGGCATGCTTCTGAAGTTATAAAAATATCATTATAAAGTTTTTGAATTTCAAGCGGATATGAATTTGATTGTACAGTACCTGAAGTTGCCAATAAGCCAATATGTTTGGTTTTGGTAAGTTCGCCAACAGCTTCCACTGTGGGGCGAATAACGCCTAAAACCCGTCTATTAGGATACATTAATGGCAGGTCTACTTGTTGAATGCTTCGTAAAGCCTTGGCAGATGCAGTATTACATGCTAAAATTACCAACTCACAACCCATTTCGAACAATTTGGTTACACATTCCAACGTATATTTGTAAACCACATCAAATGAGCGTGTTCCATAAGGTGTACGGGCATTATCTCCCAAATATATATAATCGTAATAAGGTAGTGCAGTATGAATTTTTTCCAAAATAGTTAAGCCACCATATCCAGAGTCGAAGATGCCAATTGAGCCATAACTTACAACCCCTTGCCTTTGAAGAGGAACTAAGTTAGTATTGGTTTCTATATTTTCTTCTTTTTTCATTTTCGAAAGTTTAAGATTGACAATGATTAGCAATTTACGATATGCAAATACTTATAATAACAATTAACAAAATAAGCAATTCTAATTTGCGAAAATTAGCGAAATTTGCGTTCAAAAATATTATTCCTTAGCCTAGCTTATGTTTTAATCGAACATTTCACCAGAGTTATTGCTCATTTGAACCATGCGATCGTATTCAGCAGGCGACAAATCGAGGAAGTAATAGTTTTGTGGATTCATCACTTCTCCCTTATAATGTACTTCGTAATGCAAATGTGGTCCTGTAGATTTACCCGTATTCCCCACTAATCCTATCACTTCGCCACGCTTTACTTTTTGTCCAACTCGCGATTTGACAACACTCATGTGACCATATAATGTCAAATAACCATATCCATGACTTATTTGAACGCAATTTCCATAACCTTGTTGCCATCCCGCTGCAATTACGGTTCCGTTGCCTGTTGCATAAATATCTGTGCCAATAGGTGCCGCAAAGTCCATTCCAGCATGAAAGCGACGTGAATGATAAACCGGATCCATGCGCCAGCCATAACCAGAAGCCATGTGTTTTAAATCCTTATTTAGAACGGGTTGAATGGCAGGGAGATTTTGCAACATAGTTTCCTTGTTTTTAGCTAGCAAAACCAATTCATCATACGATTTTGATTGAATGTAAAGTTGTTTTTTAAGCTCGTTAAGCTTTTTGGTGGTAGCAACTACAACCTCCGAATTGGTCATTTCCAATAATTGCTCGTAATAATTACTGTTAGTAGCTGTGGCACGGCGCACCGAAAAAGGAATTGGCTCGGCCTGGAAAATAACCCTATATAAATTATCATCTCTATCTTGCAAATCGGTAACCACTTCTTGCAATCCATCCATTTGTCGCTCAAGTACATTATATTGTGCTTGGATGTGGTTTCGCTCTTGACTGAGTTGCTTTTCTTCAGGCGATTGAATTGTTGAAACAAATATGAAAAAAAATATTGCTCCCAATGAAATACCAGAAACAGCATGAATTAAAATTTGTTTTAACCAATGCGCAATAGTATGTTCAATTTGTTCGTAACTTAAAGTTTCGTAATTGAAATGAAATTTTTTCTTAGCCATAAAAAAAGTTGGTTTGCATTCACATAAAAAAAAGGCTCTTCGCAGAGAATTTAGTGGAAAATTACATGAAAAAATGCCTTTCAATAAGAAAATAAACTAGTAATCGCATTTATTTGTCCACATTTGCTGCAAAAATAATAAATTTGAGCTACTTTTGCAGTCTTTATTTGATATTATTAACCTAGAATAGATACAAGTTACAAGTTAGTGGTTTTTTAAACTGTAAAAATCATAAAAAAGCACTAATCGAATTGACATTTTTTATCAATTAGAATAAAGATTATTTCTTTAAAAACTTTGGCTCTATTCTAAGATATTATTGACCCTATAATATTCGGATTCGATATTGTTTACTAATATAGAATAGAACGCTGATTCACGCCGATTTAGCGGATAAAAAAAACGGATTTTAATTCCAAAGTTGGAATGATTAATACTACTAAATACTAACATATAAAGACTAATTTTAATGCAACTTCTACACGTAGAAATTACTGAAAAAATAATCAAATCATATTTTAAAGTTTACAATACACTTGGCTATGGTTTTTTAGAGAAAGTTTATGAAAATGCAATGGCAATTGAACTTCGAAAAAATGGACTTGAAGTGAAATGTCAACATCCAATTACTGTATTATATGAACGTGAAATAGTTGGAGAGTATTTTGCAGATATTATTGTAAACGGTATTGTTGTAATAGAATTAAAATCCACAAAAGAAATTTCAGTAGAACACGAATGCCAATTGATTAATTACTTGAAATCAACGAATATTGAGCTTGGATTGCTCCTGAATTTTGGAAAAGAAGCAGAATACAAACGAAAAGTGTTTATGAATGTTTATAAACAATGAAAGTAGCTAAAATCAATTTACGAAGTAAATTTCATATCCGTTTTTAATCCGCTAAATCGGCGTTAATCTGCGTTCTATTAAAGTTTTTATAGAGTAATGAAAATACTTTCGGGGAAATACAAACTATCAACTGCATTTTAGAAAAGAGCCAATTTTTTTGGTTTTTTAGAATAAATACTCAACAACAGAACAGTAAATCAATTCAACAATTTATAAAATGACTTCACAAGAAATTCGTCAATCCTTCCTCGATTTTTTCGAAGGAAAACAACACAAAATTGTACCATCGGCGCCCATGGTAATTAAAGATGATCCCACTTTGATGTTTACCAATGCGGGTATGAATCAATTTAAAAATATTATTCTTGGCAACGACCCCATCAAGTATTCCCGCATTGCCGATTCTCAAAAATGTTTACGCGTTAGTGGTAAACACAATGATTTAGAAGAAGTTGGACATGATACTTATCATCATACAATGTTCGAAATGCTTGGTAATTGGTCATTTGGCGATTATTTCAAAAAAGAAGCTATAGAATGGGCATGGGAATATTTGGTTGATGTTTTAAAATTAGATACCGACCGACTTTATGTTACTGTATTTGAGGGGTATGCACCCGAAGGTTTAGAGCGTGACGACGAAGCTGCTGCAATCTGGGAGCAATTTTTACCAAAAAGTCGTATCTTAAATGGTAATAAAAAAGACAATTTCTGGGAAATGGGCGATACTGGTCCTTGTGGTCCTTGCTCGGAAATTCATATCGATATTCGTGATAATGAAGAACGAGCAAAAATTGATGGTTTGACATTAGTAAACGGAAGTCACCCACAAGTGATTGAGATTTGGAACAATGTATTTATGCAATATAATCGTAAAGCAGATGGTTCTCTCGAAGGTTTGCCTGCCAAAGTAATTGACACAGGTATGGGCTTTGAGCGTCTATGCATGGCCATTCAAGGCGTACAATCCAACTACGATACCGATGTATTTACACCTATCATTAAAGAAATTGGAATTATTTGTCAAGCAGAATATGGTAAAAACGAGCAAGTAGATATTGCCATGCGCGTTATTGCCGACCATATTCGTACTATTGCATTTTCAATTACCGACGGGCAATTGCCTTCAAATGCAAAAGCAGGTTATGTAATTCGCCGGATTCTTCGCCGCGCAGTTCGTTACGGATATACTTTCCTCAACCAACGTTCAGCATTTATGTACAAGCTTATCAACGTTTTATGCGACAATATGGGTAAAGCTTATCCTGAACTTATTGCTCAGAAATCGTTGATTGGAAAAGTTATTAAAGAAGAGGAAGAATCGTTTTTACGCACTTTGGAAACGGGTATAAAATTGCTCGACAAAGTAATGGATGAGACCAAAAAAGAAAGTAAAACGGAAGTTACTGGCAAAGTTGCTTTTACGCTTTACGACACCTTTGGTTTTCCTTTAGATTTGACCGAATTGATTTTACGTGAGAATAATTTCACAGTAAATATTGATGAATTCAATGCCGAAATGTTGAAACAAAAAGAGCGTGCCCGCAATGCTGCTGCCACCGAAACAGGCGACTGGGTAACTGTTCGCGAAGGTGATAGTACTTTTGTGGGTTATGATTTTACTTCGGCTGAAACAAGCATTCTTCGATACCGAAAAGTAAAGCAAAAAAACCAAGAATTTTACCAACTAGTACTTTCGAACACACCATTTTATGCCGAAATGGGTGGTCAAGTTGGCGACAGTGGATTGTTGGTTTCCGAGGAAGAGCAAATTGAAATTCTGGATACAAAAAAAGAAAATAACTTAGCAGTGCATATTGCCAAGACATTGCCAAATGATGTAACTGCCATTTTTACGGCAACCATACATATTGAAAACCGTCAAGCAATTTCTTGTAATCACTCTGCTACTCACCTTCTGCATGAGGCTTTACGCGAAGTACTTGGTACACATGTAGAGCAAAAAGGGTCGTTTGTAAGTCCCGAAACTTTGCGCTTTGACTTTTCGCATTTTCAAAAACTTACCAAAGAAGAAATTCGTGCAGTTGAAAAAATTGCGAACCGAAAAATTCGTGAAAATTACAAACTAAACGAGATGCGCGATACGCCAATAGCCGAAGCACAAGCTTTAGGAGCAATGGCTTTATTTGGCGAAAAATATGGCGAATCGGTACGTGTAATTCAATTTGGTACTTCTACCGAACTTTGTGGTGGTACGCATGTGCAAGCAACTGGCGAAATTGGTATGGTACGCATTACTTCCGAATCTTCAATTGCAGCAGGCATTCGACGTATTGAAGCAATTTCAGCTATTGGAGTTGAAAAATTGATAGATTTTCAACAAGATAGCTTAAATGATGCACGCGATTTCTTTAATAATACACCTGATTTAATGTCTGCCATTCGCAAATCAATTGAAGAAAATAGCGATTTGAAGAAACAAGTTGAAGGATATGTTCACGAGAAAATAATGAGTCTCCGTGATGAAATGTTGCGCGATGCTTCAAATATCAATGGCATTAAAGTAATCAGTTTGGAGACCGACTTACCTGCCGATATGATAAAAACTTTGGCATTCCAAATTCGTAATATAGAAAAGGAAAAGTTGTTTTTTGTAGCAGGAAGTGTGTGTGATGGCAAACCTTCACTCACTGTTATGATGAGCGATGCCTTAGTAGAAACAGGACTTAATGCAGTAAATATTGCTCGCGAAGCTGCCAAAGAAATTCAAGGTGGCGGTGGCGGTCAACCATTCTTTGCATCTGCTGGTGGTAAAAATGCCGACGGAGTTGCCAAAGCAATTGAGAAAGCTTTGGAAGCAGTGAGGATTAATTAAAAATTAATAATTA